>DASPFY010000009.1:0-200850 GCA_035620895.1 Nitrososphaeraceae archaeon | reverse complement strand
GTTGAATCTTTATATTAACATCGCTATTCAAATTTCAAGGGCTCGTAGCGCAGGTCATTTCAAATTTTGAGATGAGCGCAAAATGGATAGCGCGGACGCCCCCTAAGCGTCAGGTCGAGGGTTCAAATCCCTCCGGGCCCGAGTATTTAAGCTTTGCTATAAATTACTGATTGTTCCTAATTTTAGTAAAATCATATACTTATCAAATGGATTGCATACTCTATAAATAGTAGTAATAGGTTTGGATTTTAATTCTATCATAACAAAAAGCTAAATACTAAGTAGTAGAACCCTAGTACATACAGAGTTCTAATCCCGATGAATCCTTAACGACAATTATATCCTGAAGACCAAAAATATTATTAGTTTCTAGCTCTATATTGTTGTAATAAAGCTCTCATTATTAAGAAACTAGAAATTTCTAAATTTGCTCAATCTGAAAAATCAAATTCACCCCGATGAATTCGAATCAGTTCTTTAGTAGTAGAAAACTTTAAAATCATGTCACTTGCAATATGTAACGGAATCCAGTAACAGGACTAATTTTATTGCTCGTGCCGACGGGCCCGCTAACTACTCGGGTTCATATACTTGTGTTCGGAATACAACAGGCATAGAGAGGAGGCTGAAATCACAAAGATGACGATTAGACTAACTACTACTGTAAACAACATTGAGAAGGTCGTATCCAATGAAGAAAACGTCGAAACAATATTGCGGTTCTTTGAATTTATGAAAAAAATTGGAACGTCTGAAAGATATCAAAACAATAACCTCAAAGCAATAACAGCTTACACAAAGTTCCTTGGTCCATCAATTTCATTAGATCAAATAAGAAGTAAAAATCAAATAATTTCTTTTTTGGACACAAAGATAAAATCGATTGAACAAGATCCAGATAAGCGCTGGATAACAACTTGGAACGATTATCTTGGAAGAATAAAATACTTTTTCCGACGGATTCACAACTTTACTTGATTATAGCATGATTATTTTGATATTACATAAAGTAACGATATTTTAATAAACCATAATTAGTTATTAGTAGAACCCTTCCCGTATCGGGTTAAAGCACATATGGTCCATGAATTTCGATGTGTGGCAGCTGCTACTGGAACAGAATTCTCTAATTCACGAATATTTCGTAATCATAATAGTTAAGTGTCACTATAAATAATAGTAGTAAGAATTATAATAATACTTAACTCATTATTAAATATGAAAATACAAATACATGAAGAAAAGTATGAACCACCCGTAGAATTACAAAGCACGACTAAAATAATATTGACTCAAGAAGAATACGATAAATGGAAAACTGCATTCTGTAAAGGCAAGGGGTGGAGTCTGGATTATCCTCACACAGTTAATGTCCGATCAATAACTCTAACAGGGAATTATAAGTGGATGCCTGAATCAGATGTTGAATTTCGAATTGAGATAGAGGAACAAGGGAAGGATCCAAAAACAGAAGGATCAAATAACGATACTAAAATTGATATAGAAAAGGAAAATTTGTAGAAATACATACTTCGGACGTCGGAATTAGTCCCTCCATGTATTCAGGTTCTGTAGATTTTGTTATTTAGAACTTTTGTTATTAGTAACAGAAGTGATGCTTTATGAATCATGTTAGATGTGATTTTTAGCTTCAGACATTCGTATATGAATTACGAATCTACGGAAATTTCATCTTGCCTCTATCTTCAACTGTTAATTCCTAATACCATTTGGTATTCAATTATAACTGACGCAAAGGACTACATAAGGAAATATGACATTATCTATAGAGAAAATATCAAACGAAGGTGCCGAGATATATTGCGAACGTAGAGGCGATGGTCGATTGGTTCTAATGATTCATGGCGCCATGGAAGATTCAGGTTACTACTCTTCTGCAGCGGATATTCTTGCTGACAGATTTACTGTTGTGTCATATGATAGACGATGTAATTCTCGCAGCTCTGGGGATCGAAGCGTCGACATGTCGATAGCTCAACAGGCTCGTGATGCTGCCTCTATTATCAAACATATGGGAGATGGTAAGGCTGTCGTGGTCGGAAGGAGTGGAGGTGCCATTATAGGTCTCGAGCTTGCAGCGACTGTGCCAGAGATAATTGACTTTCTAATAGTTTATGAAGCTCCAGTAATCAAAATTCTATCTAAAACTGATGCCAAAAAATGGCGTTCTTTTGTCAATAACATCTATAGAAAAAGTCAGCACGAAGGATCGCATTCTGCGCAAACAGAATTCATGGAATCTCTAATAAATGTGCCTAATTCTCCACTTCCGCCAGATCTCAATGATCGGATCTCTGGTAACGTCGCTTTTTTCTTCGACCATGAATTCAGAAGTTTCTTTGAATATATGCCCAATATTGAGATAATTAGAAAAAATAATATTAATATGGTAACAGCCGTAGGACGAGAAAGCGATGATGCGTATTATGTCCAGGCAACTAGAGCACTAGCAGGAAAGCTCGGATGTGAGATCTTAGAGTTTCCAGGTCATCATGATCTATCACTCTGGATGCCGAAAGAATTTGCTAATGCAATTCAAAACACGTTAGAACGATACAGATATCAGCAAGGACACGAAACGTGACTAATAGACTCGTGTAGGAAATGTTCCTTTATAAAGCACCTAGAAATTCTAATTTTGACTGATCTGAAAAATCAGATTGGCCCCGACGGCCAGGGAACTGCAACTTTAAAACGCAGGTATTTTTGGATTACACGATGCGCTATGACATTTGAGCACTACCGAACAGAAATGAAAAAGCACGACACCATATGAGGACCGTATTATATTTTGAAAGATCGGCTCCTGCCGGTATTTCATAGTTTTGGTGACCTACATTTCCCTTAAGTCTACCAACATTAATGAAATCTGATGCTGATTTGTCTTTTGATAGGTAGACATAAAGATCAGGTCCATTGGTAGCTTTAAAATTTTCTAGCCGTAAAATTTGGTCTTGATTTCCAAGTTTAATCACCTTTGCCATGCCTTCTACCTTATGAAAACCATCTCCTATACCAACGAATGGACCTGTTAAAATGTTGTTTGCAGATTGTTGTCCTATAGGGTAAGTAACGTTCTCATTGACAGTAGTGTTTTGTTTGGCTGCCATAATACCAATCATCATGGCTTGTTCCCTAGTCATATTTTTTGCAGCCTGTATTCTTTGTTCTTCCGTCAAGTTCATATATTTCCGGAATTCCGATAATGCCAAAGTAGGGTCGGGCTCGTTTACTACGGTATTAAAGAGCAACGGTGAAAT
Source organism: Nitrososphaeraceae archaeon (assembly GCA_035620895.1). GTDB lineage: Archaea > Thermoproteota > Nitrososphaeria > Nitrososphaerales > Nitrososphaeraceae > TA-21. The sequence goes on along the minus strand of DASPFY010000009.1, from coordinate 197,569 downwards.
TGTGTAAATCGCTAGAGGTATTGCAAGTGACGCAATTATCACACAAATCACAATTTTGGTTTTTCTTCTCATTCTCCTTTCACCCGATTAGGTTTAATGCTTTACTCAACCAAGGACAATTTGTAATCATTTTCTAAATTCACTATTCAAACTCCATTAATGCTATTGACTTCTTCCATCCATATTACCTGAGTAAATGAAATCACTCTTGATTGATCTGGCTCCTTGCACTATGAGTTCCAGAAACTCTTTCATAAGAAGAGCTGCAGTTTTATCATTTTGAATCTCTGAGTCAACTTGGTCACGGTGTCTGGGATCTTCGGTGAATTCCAAGTCTAACCAAATCTCCTCGCTTTGGTCGCACAGAAGAATCTTAGCTACATCGGTAAATTCTTTGGATGTCTCGGTACTTTCCAATTTAAAACTCCGGGCGTAACATCCATAGTTCTTAAATATGTCTGCAAATTGGTTACCCAGGTTTACCATAGCATCATGATTCTTCCTAGGAAGTCGGTAGAGGTAAAGCCGAACATGTCTTCCAATCTCCGATTTGTATCCAGTGGTCATTGTTTCTTCCCTCTATCCATTCATGTAATCTAAAGCCTGCTAAATTCTCCAGAGATAATCTGAGACCCAGGAGTTATAAGCTTGGTATACTCTTCATATCCTTCCTGGCATTCTTTATTATCTGACATTTTAGTCACAAAGTCATCTCTATCCTTTTTATCTTTGTATGATAACATACTTACCCATACTTCCTCGTCTTCACTTGCAGATACTATCTTGGAAATGTTGGTAAATCCTTCCCAACTTGAAGTATTACTAAGCACAAAGAGATCGTAAGAGACACCCATTCTTCTAAACATGTCTGCAGATTTCTTTTCCAACTGCAATAGGGCCTCATGATTCTTTTTTGGTGATCGACTGATCATGAATTCAACATACTTTCCATTGTTTTCAATTTTATTCATTCCTGACACTTAGTATGGTCAATATAAAAAAAATTGCTCTCCAAGGGGAGGTTTATTAATAAGAAATAATAATGTGAAATATCTGCCGAAGCCAAAAAGGAACAAATTGGAGATATATAATGACATACTCAACGCTATAGCAAACGTGTTAGCTAATAATAATGAGGCTAAACCTACAAGGGTACAACTGCATTGTAATCTTTCATATGATAAACTTGTAAAATATTTGAACGAATTAGAAAACAAAAAAATGATAACACAGGATCCACTTTTGTTATCACAGAGAGGAAATGATTTTTTGCAAGATTATCAAAGAATTGCCGATTTTGTTCGTGAGATGGGAGTAAAATACATGGATTTTTCAGAGGAGGGAATTAAATAATAATGGTTACAGATTCAACAAGAAATAGTAAAGCAAATTATTATCCGATGAAATTTATTGACCAAATGGAGAAAAATAGGCACATGGTTTTACTATATGATAGTAAGGAATATGCATATTGGATAATATGGCGATATTTTCTAAATGGTCTCAAAAATGGTGAATCTTGTATTTTCTTCACTTCTGAAAACCCTGAAATAACTGAAGGGGATCTGGCTAAGGAAGGACTTGATATTAATTTGCACAAGAAAAACCAATCCTTACGCATTTATCAGATTGAAAAATCCGACGATAATAAACGTGATATGCTTGCTACACTTAGGAGAATAAGAGAAGAAGCTACAAAGGGGATGGAACCACCGTATAGATTTGTTGGGAGAACTATAACTGATACAGAGACAATTGGCGGAATGGAATTTGGCCTTGCGCTAGAAAAAACAGGACATGATCATTTTCATGAATTTGATTGTTCACAGATGTGTTACTATGATATTTCTAAAATTGAATTTACCACAAGACAGAAATGGATCAGTGAACTCTTAAAAAACCATCATTATGTAATATACGCCTCCAGACCTGACAAGGCAGTGGCATTTGACACTTCGTTGCTTGAATATGAAGAACCAGTATAACAAAACTCTATGTGTATTGTGAAATGGTTGTAAATATGACATTTGAAACTAGAAATTGCTGTTCTGGACCCAAATTGTTAACAATGCGATTCCCGACGTCCGAGGACCTATTTTAATCTATTATTTCTTACTACAAAAAACAAAATAAAGATTTACTGGTTCTTCATATCTTTCCTCAATGTTATTAATTTCAAAATAATTCTCTAAAAATGACTGTATTTATCTCTTGGTAAAAAATCTAATTTGAAATCCATTTATTTCATAAATATTGTTATCAATCTTCTTGCCTTTGTTATACAAAACATCCTTATCACTTCTGACCGAAAAATACAGTAAGCCATTGTTTTTTAATACTCTGTTCGATTCTTTGAATAGAAACCCTAGTTCCTCATCTGTGAAACGCATACTATAAAACATACGTGAATAAACTGCGTCAAAATAGCTGCCATCATATGGTAAAGTTTCTCTTGCTTTAAAATGTCGTAAATCTAAAGAAATATTTTTTTGTTTTATTTTTTGATTTATATTTTCTATAGCTACTTTGGATGCATCTATAGCATGAACATCAAAACCATTTGATGCAAAAAATATTGTATCTCTTCCTTGACCACATCCTAATTCTAATATTCTTTTAACGCCATATTTCTTAAAATAACTATAACACTTTTGAGCAAAATCACTGGGGTCTTCTCCAAAAAACGCTGAATCATCAGAATAAATTTTGTCCCAAATATTGCCCATAATAATACGTACAATACTTCAAATATTAAATTTAGTTTCTTTTATCTTTCAAACCTAATTTGATTACGCTTGAAAAAGCTAAATACCAGGTAGTAGAACCCTAGTACATGCAGGGTTCCAATCCCGACGGACTGGAATATTCAAATAAGGAGCGAATAAAATCTTTCTTCATCTAATCTTAGTTTATATAACTTGTTGCCTTTTGTTAGGAACACAGCATTATGGGCATTAAACAAGTCAAACAGATCATCAAATGATCCGCTAATAACATTACCTGTGTTTGCAATACAATAGGTAATTCCGGGGAGAGATTTTCGTTCATACCATTCACAAAACTTTACTGCTTTTTTTACTGATTCTTCCCGCGCAAGATCTTCAACTAAAAAGGCAACTGTTAGAGGAAATTTGTTCCCTAGTTTATTTCCAATTATCTCCAAGACCTTATTTCCCGTTTCTTGCGGATTTTCTAATAGCTTGTCATAATTACCGACAGTTGCATCAAACCACCGTCTTTTGTTGAGATATTGCATGCCATAGTGTTTTGCTGAACCGCAAGAGGATTTGAACCAATTGCCTGACGCCAGTTTATCGATTTCATCAAGTAATCTATTCAAAGTTGTCTCATTATCATACAATATCAAATTGTGTCGGTGTCGGTTTTTTTCATGATTTTTAATCCATTTATCAACAGCATCTGCTACGATTGATGCCAAAGTTATGCCATCATTTGTAGCAATTTGGGTCGCTTTTGCATGAAGTTTTTCATCGAAATCTCTAACGAATAGGTCCTTTACCATGCGTTTTACTATTCACCTTCCATTATTAAAGATATCTAGATATCTAATTGCGATACAATTAAATAATAGATATCTAGATATCCTATATATGATAAATATCAAAAATCAAACCATCACTGTTGACGGTCAGACAATATTTTATCGAGAGGCTGGAGACAAAGACAAGACACCCACCATCCTATTACTTCATGGATTCCCAACATCGTCACACATGTTCAGGAACGCAATCCCAGCCTTGGCGGACAAATTCCATCTAGTTGCGCCGGATTATCCCGGATTTGGATATAGCTCCATGCCTCCTGTTGACAGATTCGAATACACATTTGATCACCTTGCCGAGATAGTAGACAAATTCGTCCACCAGATAGGATTAGAAGAATATAGCCTATATGTTATGGACTACGGTGCGCCAGTGGGCTACCGTCTTGCTGTCAAGCATCCTGAGAAAATAGAAGCATTGATAGTGCAGAATGGAAACGCATATGAAGAAGGTTTAGGAGAGTTCTGGGAACCACTGAGAGCCTATTGGAGCGAGCCAAATGAGAGCAACAAGAATGCTCTCAAGAAATTTCTTACCCTCGAAGCTACTAGATGGCAGTATACGCACGGTGTGAAAAATGAGAATGCAATAAGTCCTGACAACTGGATTCATGACCAATCACTACTTGATCGTCCAGGCAACAAAGAAATTCAGCTTCAACTATTTTATGACTACAAATCTAATCCTCCTCTATATCCTCAATGGCAGGATTACTTTAGAAAATATCAACCCCCAGCACTTGTTGTTTGGGGCAGAAACGATATCATATTCAGTAAGGAAGGGGCTATCCCTTATCAACGTGACCTAAAGGACGTGCAAATTCATTTGTTGAATACTGGACATTTTGCATTAGAAGAAGAAGGCGAACTAATTGTTGAATTGATATCGCGTTTCCTTTTGACCAATCGTAAGGCTGCTCCTTGGATTGAGGCCTGAAAATATGAGATTTATATTAAGTGCAAAGATACCAACAGAAGCCGGAAACCTAATGGTGCAAGATCCAAAACTTTTGAGCAAACTTGAGACATATATGAACAAAGTAAAAGCTGAAGCAACATATTTCTTTGAGGCTGATGGCAATAGGGTAGCTGCTTTCATCGTTGATATACAGAGCGCAGACCAGATACCAGTTTTGGTGGAACCACTGTTTAGTGGAATGGGTGCTCATGTGGAGCTCCATCCGGTAATGAGCCTCGATGACTTAAAGAAGGGAATACCTAAAGCCGTAGTGGAAGTGAACTCATATCGTGACTAAAAATGAGCATTTTTTATCATTCAATTCCTAATCGTTACTAAAAATTAAGCTAAAATAGAAGCTAGCAAAATCCTAATGCATACACGGTTCGAATCCCGGGAACCGCGCCAGAAAAGTTAAATAATGTTAGCATGTCGATTATCAGCAAAGAACTAGAAATTCTAATTCGGATGCATCTGAAATTTCAGTTTCATCCCTCCGGGCCCGAAAATTAGATCTACTACGGTAAGGTTGGTTATCGTTATGTTGACAAGCTTGGTTCTTTAATCATCTGACTGAATTCTTAGCAGATTTTCAGCTTGGCAATTTGCTAAGTCAGTAGTTCGTCAAGTATTAGCGAAGTGAACTTTGTACGGGAACTAGATAAACAGATATCTGATATCCGTAACGATTCAAGCTCATGGTAAATTTATTCGTGAAAAATTTTACTGTCATCCCATGTTGAAAAGTAACTTGGAATAATCTCAAGAATAATGGCACCCCCTTTTTTAACATACCCCATCAGAGTCTTTGACATCGGGTGTTCAGTACTGCCCAGATATCTTACCATGATTTTTTCTGAAATTGTAACGTTATGTTGTATGTCTTCATGAATCCTGACCGTTCCTTTTCCACGTACTCCTTTATAAGGCATATTTGGAGCGTCCACACAGAAGTAGACAGTATTGTTTTTCCTTAGATTAGACGCCTTTTTTGAGTCCTTTGAAGTTTCAATATAGATTTTGTCCTTACTGGAATCAAAATAGTACCGTGTTGGATGTATAATGGGCTCTCCATTTTCATCCAGCGTTGCAATATGGATATTTAATTTATTCTTGCTCAGAAATTCCTTTGTTTCCTGTTCTGTTAACGGCCCACTAAAACCGCTGCTGCCATCCAATATGCGCATTTATTCAATAGCCCATTTTTGTGATTTAAGTTTTTAGATATGTCAAGTCCTCGGTTTTGTTCGCTTCCGCCTCCTGATTTTATCGTATTTTTTACTTTCTGCTCTCTTTGCACTGTAAGCGTGGGTTCTCTTCACGTCTATCTTAGCCATTCATACTAAGAAACCTTGTAGTGAAATATAAAGACTTTAAAACCTTGTTAAGAATGCCCAAGTATTTCAATTCGAAATGAAACCATAGTCAACTCGAAATACAAACCTAATTTGAAAAATGTAGACAGATCCAAAATGTTAGTAATGCGGTCCAACCGATTCAATAAATTTGTCTGAACAGTTTCCAAATAGGCTTAATACTGACAAACTACATATTGTAACTGATGGGAGCTGTATTTGGACCAAAAGATTTGGGCAAGGGTTACAAGAAGTTAATAGAAAATGCGATAAAGGATCTCAGTCCTGAAACTAGAGATAATGTGATTGAGCTTTTCGATTCCTGGCAAGATACAACCTCACTTCAAAAATTGAAGGAAATCTTAGGTCCCAGCAAAGCCGAACAGGTATTAAAAAACATCCGGGCAGATAAAGATGCTGATTTAACTGACGAAGAACGAAAAGCATTGAAAGACATTTTAAAAGATTCTTTGACCTTTGACTAAGAATTGAAGATAAGTTACAACTCTTTGGCAAGATAGAAAAAAAACAGTTTCTTCAGTCAAGAGATCTGGATCCGAATTGTAAACAACATTGTTGCAGGTGGGCTCATAAGATAAGGTTTCCTTCATTTATATCTGATAAAATTCTATTTATTAGTTCAGCCATTTTCTTTAACGATACCAAATATAGGCCATATCTACAACCGTCAATTGAGTGGCTGACTTATCTTGGAGATTATTGACTGAAGACTTAAGAAGCCTCATAACCATATTAACCTAAATGAAATTCTCAACTGCCACTATGACAGTAGTTGCACTAGTTGCTACAGCCCTTTTTGGGTATGCGTTCACAGGATTCACTTCGATCGAAGCACAGAATGTGAGTGCACCAAATAACATGACAAATTCAGCAAATATGACTGACTCGAACATGACCGCGTCGGATACCTCTGGCAGCACGGCAAGAATGCTTCTGCAAGAAGGAATTAAAGCATTAAAGAATGGCGACAGTCCGGCAGCTATGACTAACCTGGATGCAGCAAAACAAGCCATGGTTCCAGGAGAAGCAATGAATCATTTTGAACAAGGAATGAAGGCACTAGAAAATGGTGACTTGAATGGAGCAATTATGCATCTAACGGCTGCAGATGAAGCTCTATTGAAGATTTGAAACGACAAAAAAAATCTAATTCTCGAAATCTTATTTTTTAATTTTCTACAAGACGAAGGACAGACCTCTAATTGGTCTATACTAGGAGTTAAAAGTTTTAATTATATGCAGAATTAAAAAAACTTTTAGAAATAAAAGATCTTTTCTCTAAATAGGTTCCGATTGAATATTCAGTCGTATCCCTCCGGGCCCGAAAATTGTGTCAAAAATGATTCACAAACCTCCGGGCCCGAAATTGTTCCGCTATAATATTCAATCATATACTAAAAAGAAAATCATAGATGGATTCGTTCAGAAGCCAATAGGCTTGCACGATTTTATTCAAGTAGATACTCAGTTGCAGGCTTATGAAATGCAAAAGAAATTTCCATACCCATGATTAGAATCTTATCCAACATTCAGACCCTTTTTCAGGTTGAGTACTGATCAGATAGTAATTGATCAAATCATGAGCAAATTTTAATACATATCTTCCTGGTTTTCATCAAAACATGGTTCAAAAGAAAGGAGTATTCCGTATTGACCTATACTAACAGTATTGAGGCACTGAGACAACTAACACTAACTAAAGATAATGATATAGTAAAAATTTCCCCAAAAGGTTATGCACTAAGTAACGGGTTAGATTACTGTTGCGTGGGATTAAAATCCAACGAAGGGAGTAATTACTTAGTACAAGCATATGGTAAAGAAGCAAGAGAATTATATGAAGAGGCCACCATGATTGTCAGTAATGTCGAGAATAGGATGGTTAGTATCGTAGACGACGATCCAGATATAACCTTGCTATTTGATGAGGTTTTGAAGAGTATTTCAGGAATTACAATATTTACTTTTACAGATCCTATATTGGCACTGGAGCATTTTCAAGTTAACGAGTATGCTTACGTACTTGTAATATCTGATTATAAAATGCCTGGGTTGAATGGTATGGAATTCTTAAAAAAGATAAAAGATGCTAATCGCTTTGTGAGAACAATATTGATGACTGCATTTCAAATAGAAGATAAGGTTTTTAATGAAAATACCAAAAAGAAAATTATAAACGCATTTCTTCAAAAACCAATAGGTATACATGATCTTGTTAAAGAGGTCGATACCCAGTTAGATGCTTACGAAATGCAAAAAAAATTTCCTTCCTAAGGTTTAACTATTTCTCTGGATCAGACTGTGTGCCAGAAGGAGCAGGAGGATATCGTGTTACTGAGAGCCAAAATTTACGTCAAAAATGATTCACAAACCTCCGTGCATTAACCAACGAAGATACTTCAAGTTAGAAACGCTTTAGAAACGTAAATCGCGTAGTAACAAGCAATTGTCACAATCGTGGCGGAATTTTTGAATAAATATCACTAAAGTGTTCAGGTGCAAAACAACATCCCTAAATATGATTTGGATGATATAGTAATATGGAATCACCAACTGGGATTGCAATAAAAAGACCTCCAGGTATAATAGCAGGTTTGACTGCGGCTTGGGCAATTTTCGGATTATTCTTGGCATTAGGTCATGAAACGGGAGGGGAACCAGGTGCGTTATTTCAAATGGTTGGATTAGCGTTTGGAATAGATTCATCTTACGCAGTATATGTTGGATTTCTTTTGTATATGATAACCGCTGTTATTATAGGAATTATTTACAGTGCTGTAACAATGAGAATTAAAATATTGTATAATAATTCTGTATTAAAGGCTGTAGGCACTGGTATCTTAGCAGGAATAATAGTTTGGGGAGTTCTATTCTTGCCAATAAACTATTTAATTATGGAACCAACTTTACAAAAGTTGCTAGTAGAATCAGATCCTTCTTCTTCAGAATATGCAATGGCAAAAAACCTTATCGAGCTTTCAAGTAACATCTTTTGGGGTTCACTATCGCTACATATAGTGTTTGGTGGTGTAATGGGATTTTGTGCAAGACTAGCCATAGCTGAAGTCAGTGTTATACATGATTGAGTCACTTTGATAACATGTCAACTGAAGTTAATACACACATACAGCTAATTCTACTATTGAAATTCGCATGAGTAAAATGATTATCTATTGTATTTAGGCTTATCAAAAACCAAAAGCTAAATACCGAGTGAGCAGAACCCTAAAAATCAAAGGAACAGAATCTTTTCCACTTATTTATTCTTGCCGAGAAACTAGAAATTCTAAATCGGGCCCATCTGAAATTCCAGACTAGTCCCTCCGGAAGTAGTATCTATATTCAACAGCTCTGAAATTCCCTTCTTTCGCCCATCATAACCTCCTCTTTTTGGGATCGAACCGCAGAGTTTACCAGTAGGTCTTTTAATCATAGTCATGTAAGGGTATTAAATCTTTGATTAGTAAATCTTTATTGACTCCAAAAAATATAAACCACACAATTAACCTATTAGGACGATGTCTTGAAGAGTCGCAAGAAAGGACCAATAAGGGTGTTGGTTTCTAAATTGGGCCTGGACGGACACGACAGGGGTGCTCTTGTCATTTGTAGGGCCCTCAGGGATGCTGGAATGGAAGTAATTTATTCGGGACTTTTCTGTACGCCGGAGAAAGTTGCAAATATTGCAATTCAGGAAGATGTCGATGTTATCGCTTTGAGCTTACTGAATGGAGCACATATGACGCTTTTTCCAAGAGTCAGGTCTTTACTAAATAAAAGAGGAGGACAAGAAATTCTAGTAATTGGCGGTGGAATAATGCCTCAGAAGGACAAGAAATTACTGGAGAAACGCGGCATCTATGGAAACTTTGGCCCAGGTACTCCTCTCTCTGAAATTATAGAATATATTCGAACCAAGTATTCTCCTAACAGATCAATCGTTAGTCCCTTTTTAAGACCGAAAAATAAATAAAACCTATATCTGTAAAAATCGGGTGATGTATATGAGCTCCAATGCAGAAATGAATTCTAAGCAAAACCCCAAAAATAACGAGAGGATATTTTTCTTATGTGAAGATTGTATGTGGAGCATCACATGCTTGGACAAGTCTCAGTTTTTTAAAGTCATTGAAGACAATGGCGTATGTCCAATGTGCCATCAAGATCAACTGTCAAGTTTTCCCCTCATGTCTAATAATCCCTTTACGTATTCTTATTCAGAAAAGAGAGGCATCGAAGTTAAATTTGCTAGAAAAGAACAGACAAAACAGATCTCCCAAATCGAATCGGCCTGACCCTATCTCTATTTTAGTTGTCTGAACGGAATAGGTATAAAAAATTACTGTAAAAATACCATTAATATGGACACTATGTCACAAAACATCTATCTAATGCGAAAAAAATAAATATCGTAATAAGCATTACAAAATGTCAGGTGAATGTGTAATGTGGAGAAATCCATGGGATTATACAAACAGGATCTTTGAAGAAATAGACAAGGAGTTTTCGGAGGCTGAGCAAATGCTTGGTCGTCTATTCCGCACGGCAAGAGAACCAAATCCAACAGTTGATAAATTTCCTTACTATTACGGATACCAAATAACTGTTGGGCCAGACGGTAGACCACGCATCAGAGAATTTGGAAATGCAAAACCAGCTTCCAGAGGATTAATGCAGCAGAGCTCTGTACGTGAACCGTTGGTAGATACGGCCTTTGATGAAAAGGACAACTCATTAACTATAACTGCCGAGCTACCGGGAATAACTAAACAAGATATCAAACTCGAGATAGCTGAGGGACTAGTAACAATCCACGCTGAAAAAGGCGATAAGAAGTATCATACAGAAATTCCTGTTGAGAACGAAATTGACTCTGATGCTGCAAAGGCAACTTATACCAATGGCATACTGGAGCTAAAGCTAAAGTCAAAAAGATCTCCAAAAGCTAAACCCAAGGAAATAAAGGTCGAATAGGCCTCCAAAAACACTCCATTTTTTATTTTTGAGGTGAAAAAAAGTTGAATAATAATAAGGATAATGTAGAAAAAACATCGCTTAGAGTTGCAGAGACGGATCCAAAATTTGTAGGTAAAGGAATAGCAATTATTGATCCCGAGATAATGAACGATCTAGAGTTGGGTACCGGGGATATACTGGAAATTTCAGGAAGTAGAAGGAAAACACATACCATATTATGGTCTGCTCAACACACTGATTTTGGAAAAAAGTTAATTCGGATAGACGGATATACACGCAATAATCTAAGCGTTGGAATAGATGATAACGTTTCTGTTCGTAGAGTGAATGCAGGAAAAGTACAGCAGGTAGTGCTGTCTCCCACAGAGGACCTGAATGTAGTTGGCTTAGAAGAATACCTGCCCGAGCTACTAGAAGGCCATGTTATAACCAAAGGAGATACCATACCTATTAACATGATGGGCCATAAGATAGGATTCGTTGTTACTACTATTAGTCTAACGGACGGTCCGGGGATAATTACATCTAATACGGATTTTGTTATAGGATCTGTCCCAAAACCAGGCACAAAACTTATTCCTAGGGTCAACTACGAAGACATTGGTGGGCTAAGAAACGAAATTCAAAAAGTACGAGAAATGATAGAGCTTCCAATGAGACATCCAGAAATATTTGATAGAATTGGAATAGAAGCTCCCAGAGGCGTACTGCTTTTCGGTCCCCCAGGCACAGGTAAAACTTTGCTGGCAAAAGCAGTTGCAAATGAAACCAATGCCAATTTTTACTCTATTGGAGGACCAGAAATAATGAGCAAGTTTTACGGAGAAAGTGAGGAACGATTAAGAGAAACATTTAAACAAGCGCAAGAAAATGCCCCCAGCATAATTTTTATCGATGAAATCGATTCTATTGCACCCAAACGTGAAGAAGTATCTGGTGATGTAGAAAAGAGAGTAGTCTCACAATTACTAACTCTTATGGACGGTCTGGAATCGAGAGGCAAAGTTGTAGTAATTGGCGCCACAAACCGACCTGATGCTCTGGACCCTGCTCTTAGACGTCCTGGACGTTTTGACAGAGAAATTGAAATTGGAATTCCGGATCAGGGTGGACGATTGGAAATACTTGAAATTCATACGAGGGGCATGCCTCTTACGCAAGATGTGCATTTGGACCATATAGCTAAGAGAACACATGGTTTCGTAGGAGCTGACCTCGAGGCCGTTTGTAGAGAGGCTGCCATGAGATCGTTAAGAAATGTTCTACCAGAAATTAATCTTGAAGAATCCAAGATACCTATAGAAACCTTGAACAAAATCAAAATAACACCAAAGGATCTGGAAGACGCGTTAAAAGACGTACAGCCAAGTGCTTTAAGAGAAGTATATGTACAAAGGCCAAATGTATTGTGGACAGATATAGGCGGTCTTCCAGCAGTGAAGGAAGAACTTAAAGAGGCAATTGAATGGCCCCTCACGCATGCTGATCTCTTTTCGGAGGCCGATATTGTTCCTCCAAAAGGGTTACTTCTATTTGGACCTCCGGGCACAGGCAAAACAATGATAGCAAAAGCCGTTGCTACAAATTCTGAGGCGAATTTTATTAGCATCAAAGGACCTGAGCTGCTATCAAAGTGGGTTGGCGAATCAGAAAAGGGAATAAGAGAGATATTTAGAAAAGCAAGGCAAGCAAGTCCTTGTGTGGTATTTTTTGATGAGCTTGATTCAGTTGCACCTAGGAGGTCATCAACGGGAGCGGGTGATTCTCATGTCGGAGAAAGAATAGTAAGTCAACTTTTAACCGAAATGGATGGACTAGAAGATCTAAAAGGGGTCATAGTCATAGGAGCAACGAATAGGCCTGATATCATTGACGAGGCATTATTGAGACCGGGTAGATTTGATAGGCTACTTGAAATTCCTCTTCCTGATAACGATTCAATAAAAGAGATATTAAAAATTCATATGGCGAAAAAACCTATTGACAGCACTGTAGATATCGACAAACTCGTAGAACTTTTAAAAGGATACTCTGGAGCCGACATCGCATCACTGGTTAACGCAGCAGCAATATCAGCAATAAGGGAACATATTACAAATAATAGAACCTACACTAGCATGTTGAAAAATGACGCTAATAAAAATGAAAATAGAAAAATTCCTTTAATAATTTCAATGAAAGATTTTGAAGATGCTTTGAAGAAGGTAAGAAGAAATGTTGCTCTAGAAAATACCAGTAATCTGGAGGAGTACATTCCAAATGCTAAAAGCCTCTCTGGCCAAACAAGTAAATGAAGATCAACGGCAAACGCCTGTAGCTAGCAGGATTGACTATGATTTTTTCAACTATTGTTCAACCTGCGAATTGAAGTATCCAAAGGAAATTTTACGATGCACTGATTGTAACCAGAAAGTAAGAACAAGGCCGTGGCATAGATCAAAAAAAGTAGATCAAAAAAGAATATGAGCTATGTTGACATTTTTATTTTTATTGATTAACAAGAGGTGATTGACATACGGTGTAAGGAAATTTGCTTCCAGTATAGAGCATCTAGTTCCGGGGGTAAACATCGCTATCTCAAGGGCCAAAAAAGGTGTCACGAATGTGAAGTATTTCTAGAATGGAATGGTTTGCGTTGCCCTTGTTGCGGTCAGAGACTACGTACCAAGCCTAGGAATTTGGGGGCCAAGAAACGTGATCTCTGGCTAAGCTCTAGTCAGAAAGAATTAATATCATCTCATGCTTTTAGCCATTAGAGCCTATTTGACGAACCGGCATTACTTAAATATTCTAATTCGACCCAACTGAAAAATCAGATTAATCCCTCCGGGCCCGAAATAAAATTTACATCTTTTTAATTTGAGCAGATTACAAATTTGTCGTGGACACACAGTATAGTGCCTTAACGCCCTTCGAAAATTTCATGTTTGCGTTGAACGCCAAGGAAACAAAAAGACAATATCCGCATAGACTAGACAAATTTTTGACGTTCCTTGGATTTGAAGGTACTATTCCTTAAAAGTGTAACAAGCTGTACGAATATGGAAATAGAGTTGAAATTCTAGAATCCCATTTTATACGATTTATAATACAAAAAGAGAGAATTGAAAAACATGATATCGGAAGGAACACTTTGCAATTACATAAAGGCTTTGAAATTATTTTGTTCAATGAATGATACCGTTCTAAATTGGAAAAAGCTAACCAAAGGAATGCCTCCCGAAAAATGTAGTGCCAACGACAGGACTCCGACTTCAGATGAAATTCATAAGTTACTGGAACATCCTGATAGAAGAGTAAGCGTTGTAGCATTGATAATGATGAATTCAGGAATTAGAGTTGGATCGTGGGACCGCTTAAATTGGAAGTATGTGATTCCAATAATGAGGAATGGTATTCTGGTTGCAACTGAATTGATTGTAAAAAATACTAAAATTAATAGCAGAATCTATTACTCCTTCATTACTCCGGAGGCATACTATACCTGAAGTATTTCTGATTCTCGTAATGATCTGTTTATCTACGAAGAGATTTTTTGATTTCGATTATTATAAAAGTAACAAACGATACCCCAATTATTTTCAACCACGAATCAAAATCAATTGGCTGGCTTTGGAAAATTTCATTCATAGTCGATAAATGTGTAAAAATAATCTGAAGCAAAATCATTATTCCAATACCGAGAAAAATTAATCTGTTTGAAAAAAAGCCCATTTTTAAGATTGACTTTGTAAGAGACCTGCAATTAAGAAGATAAAATGTCTCAATCATTACAATAGTGTTTATTGCAACAGTTCTTGCCTCTTCAATAGAATGGCCTTCCTGTAATTCCCACCAAAATAATCCATATACTGAAAGCAGAATACTTGTACTTACTAGAGCTATTTGGATTATCAAATCTCTTGTAAGAATTGACGCATCAGGTTTTCTAGGAGGACGTTTCATAGTATCCGACTCTTTAGGTTCAAAAATAAGCATCATTCCCAACGCTACAGACGTGGTCATGTTTATCCAAAGTATTTGAACCGGAAGTATCGGTAGAATAAGACCTGTAAAAATTGATGCCAATATTACCAACCCTTCCCCAAAATTCGTAGGAAGAGTCCAAGTAATGAATTTGATTAGAGTATCTAGGATTCTTCTTCCTTCCTCCACTGCAGCCTTGATTGATGCAAAGTTGTCATCTATCAAAATGATATCTGCTGCTTCTTTGGAAACCTCCGTACCAGTTATGCCCATTGCAATGCCAACGTCTGCTTGTTTAAGTGCAGGAGCATCATTGACACCATCTCCTGTCATTGCAACAATATTTCCCTTGGTTTGTAGAGCCTTTACTATCGCGAATTTCTGTTCCGATAATACTCTTGCAAATACATCTGTTTTATCGACGATCTCTATTAATTTATCATTTGAATATTGTTGTAATTCTTTACCTGTGATAGCTACTATCTTATTATGTTTCTTATCCCCGTACAATGCTCCATTTAGACCAACCTGTTCTCCTATACTGATTGCTGTTTTTAGATGATCTCCAGTTATCATTTTAACGCGTATTCCTGCGCTTTGACATTCTCTTATGGAATCGATGACTTGTGGTCTTGGAGGATCCAACATTGCCTGAAAGCCCAAAAAATCAAGATTGGTTTCAACATCAGAAATTTCAAGTTTCTTATTCTTGTTATTTGAGATGTTTTTTTTAGCAAAAGCAAGAACTCTTAAACCCCTTGATGCCATTTGGTCTGCAATTTCATGTAACTCTGAAATGGTACTTTCTGTAAGGTTTTCTTTACTTGTCGGAATGTCTTTTAATTGGTAAGAACACATTGCAATGATTTTTTCGACGGAGCCTTTTACATAAATTACCCGCTCTCCTCGAGCATTCTCATGAAGTGTGGCCATAAATTGAAGATGTGGTTGGAAGGGAATTGCATCTATTCTATAAAGTGATTCCGCTATTGTCTGTTTTAGATTTACTTTATGCGCTGACACTATTAATGCAACTTCTGTAGGATCACCTTTTGCCTCCCAATTATCTTCTGTTCGAATCAGATCCGAATCATTACACACCAATCCAGCTGTCAAACATTCCTTCAAGGCATTATGTCTATTGATATCTACACTTAATTGATTGAATTTAATTTCACCTATTGGTTGAAGTCCGGTACCTGTTACGTCAAATGATTTTCCATCTGAATAAATCTCTGTTACAGTCATTTGGTTCTCGGTAATAGTTCCAGTCTTATCTGAGCAAATTATGGTTGTACTTCCCAGAGTTTCTACTGCAGGAAGATTTCTTATTATGGCTTTTCTTTCAGCCATGTATCCTACTCCTACTGCTAAAATGATTGTCATCGCAGCTGGTAATCCTTCTGGGATTACAGATACAGAAATCGCAACCACCTCCATGAATAATTCAGTTATAGTTCTTTGTGTGACTAAAATTCCAAAAATAAATGTCAAAACAGATAGCGCCAGAATAACCAGTAGAAGGTTTTTGCTAAAATATGAAATTTTCTTGGTAAGAGGAGTTTCAATTTCTTCAGCTTGGTACATTGTCTGGGATATCTTTCCTGTTTCAGTATTATCTCCTGTAGAAACAACCATGCCAATCCCATATCCATTAACAACCAAAGTACCTGCATATGCCATGTTCTTACGTTCGGCAAGATTAGTAAGAGGTGGAAGAATACGAGTTTGTTTTTGGACTGATACGGATTCTCCTGTTAGTATAGACTCATCAATTTTTAGATCTCTTACATGATATAGACGCATATCAGCAGGGATCTTATCTCCAGATCTTATTTGTATTATGTCTCCTGGAACGACATCTCGGGAGATTATTCTGGCTTTTCCACCATTTCTAATGACTATATTCTCACTGGTTACAATTTTTACAAGAGCCTGTATCGCCTTGCTTGCCTTATGTTCCTGAATAAAACCAATAATAGCATTGACTATTACTACCCCGAAGATTACTCCAGTATCTACCCATTCTTGTAATAATGAAGTGATGGATCCAGCTATTATGAGCATCAAAACCAATGGCTGTTTGAATTGCAAGAGAAATGAAGATAATGGATTCTTTCCTCGTTTTATTGATATGACATTTTCTCCAAACTCTACAAGTCTTCTTTTTATCTCAATGGAGGTCAACCCTTTTTCGATATCGGTTTGAAGTATCTCTATAACTTTATCTGAAGAAAGTGAATGCCATTCCCCATCCAATAACTCTTGCAATTCAGACTCGGTTATAATTAACAGCAATTAAAATATTAATCAAAAATCGATATGGGATTGAGGTATAGTAATATTATATCAATTCTTAGAAATAACTACATTGTCAAATTCAGCACTAGCACATTTTAATTTATTTTCAATTTATCATGATTTCACAATAAAGTCGTTTAATTTTCAAATACAATATGGATTATCCTTATTTGACTCATGGTCTAAAGCAATGGAATCTATTTCTGGTTTTGAAGAAAATGGTAAAAACATCCAAGATAAATTTCGATATACTTTCGACAGTGAATTAAAAAACAGGTTAAAGAGACTAGAATTTTGCAAATCATTATCAGACTTTATAAGTTCTTATACTGAATTGGCACCTCTACTTCTCCATGACAAATCATACAGATATCTTGAAACTGTTACGAATTTTTTAGATTCGATGCTGGAACCAATTCGTGATGTTGTTAATAGGACGCCATCTGAAGTAATTCCAATGCAGGGCAGATTTGAGGTGCATCATTACAAGACATATTCACAACAAAAGTTCAAGACTCCAATACTAGTGGTAGGTTCCTTAATCAACAGACATTATATTTTGGATTTGCTCCCACAGACAAGTGTAATTAGATATTTCCAACAACTGGGCTTTGATGTATACGCTACGGATTGGAGAATGCCCACAGTTAAAGATGAAAATATGACTCTTGAAAGCTATGCACACGAGTATCTTGAAAATGCAGTTGACAAAGTAGAAGAGATTACGGGTTCGAGAAACGTTACTCTATTTGGGTACTGCTGGGGAGGGATTCTCTCGTTGATTTATTCTGCATTACATCCTGAAAACGTAAAAAATTTGATCTTACATGCAACTCCAGTTGATTTTGGTAAATTACCCACAGTCTTAGAATCATGGATAAAAAGTCTGGATATAGAAAGATTTGTACAGGTTTTTGGAAATGTACCATCTTCGTTTCTTAATATTGCTTTCTTTATGCGCAATCCATTGGAGGCTGTATTAAAGCATCAAATATATTTTAGTCAACCTAGAAGCCCAAGAGAAATCATACAGTTTATGGCGGTAGAATCATGGCTGTATGACAGTGTTCCAATAATTGGCAAGGCATTCGAACAAATCATCAACGATATTTACAAAAATAATTTGCTAATCCAAAATAAAATGACAGTCGGGAAAGATGTTATTGATCTAAAAAAAATTAACATGCCTGTTCTGAACATAGTGGGAACAAGAGATGATCTGGTTTCGGCAGAATCTAGCAGAACAATCACTGCTGCGATTTCCAGTACCGATAAGAAAACATTAGAGTTTCCAACTGGACATGTGGGGTTGTGTATTAGCGGTGCCGTACACAAAAAACTATGGCCAGAAGTTGGAATGTGGCTCACAGAACACTCAACATGAGAAATTAGAAAATGATCAATCCATAAAATCAAGTAATTCAGATTGTTGTCAAAGACCGCCAGTATAACTCTCATAGGAACGATAATTGTGATAATAAGTGCAAAGTTCATTGTAGATTCTGACGTTATTATAGCAGATTCAACTGGTATAGGACAATCTGTTCTTGGTTCAACTATTATTGCTCTAGGTACCTCTCTACCAGAATAAAGTATTGGTATTGTTGCAGTATGTAGAAAATATCTTGGTCTTACTTTGGGAAATATTACAGGTTCATCTGTTACCAGTCTTATCCTGATAGTGGGAATAGTACTAATCATGTTTGAAAACAATATTGATTTTGCAATCATCTCTACTCACACTATTTGCAGTAATTAGATGCTTGATAATATCAATATTTCTGAGAACAAAAGTGATATTGATCTTGTATAGTAATTTCCTTTTCATTTTATACAATCTTTATCTGTTTACAATAAATGAAATATGGAATATTTTAAAGGCATCTTATATTATTTAATTAGCTAATAGAAAGTCAATAATTAATTTATGGAATAAACGACTTGTGTCCTCTCTCTTTTTATAACATAAATTTTAATTTACAAAAAGACGAAAAAATTGTTAAACATTCAATCAATTAGTACTTTCAATTTTAATCTTTAAAAACAATAAAACAGCTTTAAAATTGAGTTGTTTCATGTGGCTTTAATTTTCCATTTTTCCCAAATGTAATTCCTAAACTAAGCGAGAAGAACGATATTGATAGTTAATGCTTATTCTGTGACAATCTCTAAGCATTTAGAGAGTGCGCCTTGCCCCTCTATTTTGTAAGCTTCTAATACTTGTCCTTGTGATTCGATATTTCTACAGCCAATTGGAAATTATCGGATTGTATGGAAAACAAGGTAACATCTATTTCTGACATGACACACATCTCGTTCACATCGCGAAAACAAAAAAATCCATATTAAATAAAATAAATACAAGCTTTCAATGAACGAGCATTACTGGACATCCTGATCGTTCGGAGACATTGCTTGCTACACTTCCCAGAGACTTGATTCTAGAGATCCCTTTCAAACTCGTTGTACCAATAACTATCAAGTCAATTCCATGATCTCTAGCCTATTCAACTATTTTATCGCTTGGATATCCTATCACTGCTTTTATTTCAACCAATACTCCAGTCTCTTTTTCAATTTTATCCTTCTTGTCGGATAACATTTTGAGAGACAAAACCAGTTGTAACCAACAAGAGCATCAGAATCCAATCGGTAAATATCTGGGTTGCTTTACCTCAAGATCAGAATATATGACTATCTTGAGGTTCCGATACAATATTCAGTCATATCCCTCCGGGCCCGGATTTGTTTAGACTGAAATTTCAAGATTAATTTGTTTTAGGACGGTTGATGTACAAACACTAGTAATGGTAGAGAAGATATAAGATAACAATCTATTGCTGTCATAGTTAAAAGATTCTAGTAACTTTTCTATATCATTTGTTGCCAAATATTATATCTGATAAAATTAAAATGCTTAAGTTAATTGAACAGAGTATCTAGGATTGATAGAATTAATACCAGCCAAAATATCACAAAAAATTCCAATTGGAAAAAAAATTATAAAGCAAGAAGGAAATCTTTCCATTATTATAACTGTAATATCAATCTAAAAAACAAGTTCATATTGCTATTTACCTTTTTTAGTATTGCTTTAGCAACTGGGATACAACCTCAGTTACAGACTACCGAAGCATTTGATGATTCCATTATTAACGATAATATTAGTGAAAAAGAAGATGCCAACAATGGTAATGGTAATAGTGATAATAAGAGCGATAAGGTCATAATATCTGATCCTGCAAATACAGATTTAACTTCTGATTCTACTGCAATCCATCAGACAAGACCTCATTCGGTCAATGCTGATACTAAAATTTTATCAAATGATAAATCAAATGATGAATTGGACTCTAAGAGCGGCCAGTCAAGCATTAATGATGCTACTATTGATAGTAACATAAATGAGAACGCTAATGGCAACATTATTGCACAAGACGATAAGCCAAGTGCTGAAATGATTCATGCCGATACGCAGATAGATTCAACAGATACGCAGATAGATTCAACGGATACTCAGATAGATTCAACAGATACTCAGATAGATACTCTTAATAGTAATACTAATAATAATGTAAATGAAAATCCCATAGTAACACAACTAAATGATAATTCAAACACTGAGTCAACTTCTAATCCAACTTCTCAATCCCAGTCAAGCGATCAACCAAGGTACAAGTCCTATCGAGATTTTATGGATAATAATAGTAACTCTTCCGGTCAGGAAAGTGATGATTTAACAGAGAAACCGCAAAACGATGAGCTAAGCTACGCAGATTCTCAGATGATTACTACTAATAGTAATATCAAATTAAATTTAAATACCAAAAATGATGTGACAATTATTGATCCGGCTATTCAGTCAAACACTCAATCGAGTTTAGAAACTTCAACTTCTGAAATAAGGGCACAACCGAATGAGAAAGTTTATGGTGACTTTAACGGTGATGGCAAAGATGATGTTGCTATTGGAGTTCCACTAGAAGATGTAGATATAGGAGGAACAACTATTATCGATGCGGGTGCAGTCAACGTCCTATACGGTTCTTCAAATGGCCTGTCAGCCACAACACCAAAATCAGATCAGTTCTGGACACAAAGCACTACAGATGTAAGTGATGTTCCAGAAGAGGGAGACCTATTCGGTTCCTCTGTCTCAGCAGGCGACTTTAACGGTGACGGATTTGATGATCTTGCTATCGGAGTAACACATGAGGATGTGGATACAGGAAGAGGAACTATAGGTGATGCAGGTGCAGTCAACGTCCTTTACGGTTCTTCAAATGGCCTGTCAGCGACATCACCAAAATCGGATCAGTTCTGGACGCAGGACAGTTCGGAGGTAAATGATGTTCCAGAAGAGGGAGACCTATTCGGTTCCTCTGTCTCAGCAGGCGACTTTAACGGTGACGGAAAAGATGATCTTGCCATCGGGGTGCAATTTGAGGACGTAGATACAGGAGGACAAAATATTGTCAATGCCGGTGCCGTTAACATATTATACGGTTCTTCAAATGGCCTGTCAGCCACATCACCAAAATCGGATCAGTTCTGGACGCAGGACAGTTCGGAGGTAAATGATGTTCCAGAAGAGGGAGACCTATTCGGTTCCTCTCTCTCAGCAGGCGACTTTAACGGTGACGGAAAAGATGATCTTGCTATTGGAGTACTCGACGAGGATGATACGGTAAGCATCTTAATTATTAATGGTGCAGGTGCCTTTAATGTCCTGTACGGTTCTTCAAATGGTCTGTCAGCCAGATCACCTACACCGGATCAGTTCTAGAGCAGAATATGGCCTATGGGAGGAATAGATTGTTTTTTTACCCCAATTAAACCTCCTATCAGGCTTTAGTTATTGAATAAGAATTCTCATATAGTGACAGATCCGTCATTAAACCCTCCGGGCCCGAATAAAATTTACATCTTTTCAATACATTTATTGTAAATTTTATAAAGTGTCTTATACGTGAAGTTTGTTACCAATTTGAATACGCAGGACCATCTTTAATCTCATTTAGAGTAAAGTGGAAGTTCATTTTGTTATAGATTATTGTATCAATATGTTCAAATATTAGATTTTACTGCATCATAAATATGAAATACAGAAGTAGAACAGAAATAGTCTCAATGATCCTAGAAGCTGCAAATGGTGGTGCAACAAAAACAAAAATCATGTACAAAGCCTTCCTTAGCTATGCTCAATTAAAAGAATATCTTTCTGTACTTATTGAAAATAATTTAATAGAATATTTAGAAGGTTCACAAATCTACAAAACGAGTGAAAAAGGATTCAACTTCTTAAAGATGCACAATGAAATTGGAGAGCTATTGCAAACTCCAATGAGAGAATCAAGAATACAATAAAACTAAAAGCGGCGGGTTCAAATTTTAGAACTCTAGCGTTATCAGTTCCACCGAACTCAATTTAAAATTTACCACTTTTTAGAAAACTTATTGTATATATTGTAAAAAATACACTATAAAGTTCCTTACTAGTTAAATGTATTTTCTTGCTCCTTACTCAGTAACTAGTTTACCTACTAAGTATCGTTCTGTGCAGACGTGGTATTACCTGTGGGTTTAAGTGCTGGTGCGACCTGCAGTGCCATAATGCGACCATTATAAAGTAATTCATGTATGACGCCGCCGTAGCTTGGTGTCACGAGTATGCCTGGTGACATAGAGGGAAAGTAGTCTGAGGCGGCCAGTACCTTGCCTGAAGCTGCATCTCGCCACAACATTTGTTCTGTGTACGTAAACCCTTGACCTAATAGGACTTCTTGTATTAGTTGCTGGGTTGTGTTGGGGTTAATGTTAGTTCCGATGAGAACTCTGTTTTCTTTAGGACCTATGAGAGTATACCACCGTCGTTATTTCGAGAGGGCTTGAGTTCTTCAAGGGTAATTGGGATCAATACTAGCAATCTTCCCAGAATTTATCTCTGCTCCAGATTGTTTTATGTATATATAATTTGATTTTTCTTCATAGCCCAAGTCCCGCATAGTTATGACTTGAAAATTATTATCATGAAGATACCTCATTTCTTTTTCTAAAAGTTCTAAGCCTGTATTGTAATTGACAGCCTGAGGATCTGTATCCCCTGCTCTGTGATATATGATTATGGGAATTGCTTCTATCGATCCCTTACGATTGTAATCAGATTGGCTATTTACCACTTCAACGAATTTATCAAATAACGCTTCGTCATTATAGGAGTTTGTTTTTCTTTTCAAATCGTGACTCCAACCCCAAATCGAGTATTTGTTGGCGTAGTTGACTTTACCATCTTTGGAATACGTGCTGCAATCTGTTTGTCTCGAATTACCGTCGCAATGCAAAAAGGCAAGAGGATCACTCGCAGTTCTGCCTAAGTCATAGTATTTTGATAGAATTTTAATAACTCCCTTATCATTAGAGCCCTTGTTAAATGGATAGGCAAAGCTGGTAACGTCAATACCATGGTCTTTAAGACATTCCTTAGAATTGGCTAGCTCGAATTTGATTTCTTTCTTTGTAAGATTGCTTAAGTCTCTATGGTTCATTCCATGAGATCCAATGTCGTGTCCTTCATCATACAGTTGTTTTACCTCTTTCCAATCCATAAAACCAGGTTTATTTTCGATATAATTACAGACTATGTAGAATGTAGCCTTGAAGTCATATTTATCAAGTATTGGTTTTGCATATGTAAACTGTGATTTACGACCATCATCAAAATTTAAAATCACTGCTTTGTCATTTGTGATATTTTCTGACAAGGATTGTGCATGTGTAATGCCTATGGGTAGAAGAGCGATTACGATGGATAGAACACAGAAGTGCAGGTGAACTAAACTCATTTTCTGATTGTCCATCAAAAATCAGAAATTCAATAATCCCTTATGATAATATAAAGGTAAGCTAGATTCAGTATGTAATCGTCAAATGGTTGAATACCCAATGTTTGTCGCGGTAGTTACTACGGATAAATTTGCTTGTCATTTACTGAAATACTGAAACTTAATCTCCTATAAAAATTGATAATGAATCAAAAAGGAACGGTTGCAATCCTTACCATACTGGCATCAATTTTAATAACCACAACCTTGACTACAACATCTCTTTCAGTAGCCAGAGGAGATCGTGCAGACGTGAACAAAGATTTCCCTTGTTTTATAAGAGAACCGGATGGAGGAGAACAGCGAATTACCACAGACTCACAAGCTGAGGACACTCAGAGTAAAAATAGAAATACAAACCTTAGATGTATCTTCGAAGGACAGGAAACAGAATCTGGTCATGCAGAAATAGATAGAGATTTTAATTGTTTTGCCGGAGGCTCTACTACTGATTCACAAGTAATACAAACACCAAATGGAAAACTTATTCTACAGTGTCACAACAACAACAAGTAACTTACCTTATTTCCTTTTTTATTACAAAACTACCTTGCAGTTAACGAAATTCCAAATTTTTTATTATCCTTCCTACCACAAAGTAATGGATGCCATCCGTCTAGCCCGGAAAGGAATCAAGATAATTAAAAAGGAGCTTTTCTAAACTAGAAACACTTAATGACCAACTTAGATGACTAGCATGAATATCTTAGAAGCAAGAACAAGAAAAAGAAGACCCTAAAGTTTAGTTTTAGGTATAATAAGCTGGAACTCCATTTAAGGCACCGATATCGTCACGCATCCCTCCGGGCGCAAAAATTATGTAAAAAATGATTCACAAGCCTCCGTGCCTGGACCATTTGTGCTATATTGCTAAGAACTAGAATTTCTAATTTGGATCCATCTGAAATTCCAGATCAGTCCCTCCGGGCCCGAACTTCTAGTATTTCTCTGATATGACTCGGCAGGAAAGACTGGTAGATTGAAACAATTAGAACCACAATGGGAAACGGAAGTAGATCCTTATACTATATTTGTATATTCAATAAGATCCCCATACACCAACGAGACATATTTTAGAAGATTAAGAAGATTTTTCGATTTTATCGTTCTTGCAGGATCCACGTTTGAAAGTCATGGCCAAATAGATATTTGGATCAGTTGCATAATAATTTAGTATATGAATAATGACATACAAAAATCACTTGAAAGTTCATGCAAAAACTGTTCTCATGCTATATCATTACACAATCCAAATTGTTTATTCAAATCTGAGGATAATGATGATAATATTTGTGGGTGTAAGGACGCACAATATTACAATACAATTGTTTCAGACAAATATATCGGCTGGATAGAGATTCATTGTAATTCATGCGGAAAAATGCTTGGACTAATAGACAGTACTGTTGAAAATGTATATGATTTTACTACCTTATGTTTTAATTGCATTCGCAAGGTTGTTAGGTAAAACCGATTAAATATTATATCATGTGAATATACCTAGCGATGTGATCAGAAAAAATGTTATTGGTTTATTAATAATTATCATATTTTCTGTTCTGATATTTGCTTTACCACCGTTTTTTGATAAGGAGATTAGCCCTATACTCTCGCTCTCTACTAGCGTAATGATTTCTATCTACGTTGTCTTATCATTTGAGCTAATCAATAGAACTGCAATTGCCATTTTAGGAGCAGCCATCCTTATTGGAGTGGCAATAGCACTTCAAGTGGTTGTACCCCACGAGAGTCTTGATTTCATAATTGAATTAATTGACTTCAATACGATAGGTCTGTTGCTTGGCATGATGATAATAGTCGCAATCTTGGGAGAAACAGGAGTATTCAACTGGGTTGCTGTTAAGGCGACCGAGTTAAGCAGAGGAAATCCATGGAGACTTTTGGTTATCCTATGTACATTTACTGCTGCAGCCTCTGCATTTGTTGATAACGTTACTGTGATATTGTTGATGGTTCCTGTTACTCTAACAATTTTCCGATTTCTGAACAGATCTCCATTTCCTTATGTTATAGGGCAAACAATGTCTTCTAATATTGGTGGTGCTGCCACTTTAATAGGTGATCCACCAAATATTATAATTGGATCTGCAGCAAATATAGACTTTAATTCATTCGTCATGGGAATGGGACCGACTATCGCCATTACCTTTGTCTCTTCATTATTAATATTACGATTGTTATTTGCCAAAGACCTGAAAGTAAGATTTGATGTCAAGGCAATTGAAAAATTTGAGCAGGAACATCTGATAAAAGATAAAAATCTCTTAAAAAAGTGTCTAGCGATACTCTCAGCAGTAATATTTCTCTTCACAATACAAGGCCTCATCGGAATTGAAGTTTCTCTAATTGCTTTTGCCGGCGCAGCAGTACTTCTTGTAATAACTAAGATGAACGTAGAAAAGGTGCTGCATGAAGTAGACTGGGCTACGTTACTGTTTTTTACAGGATTGTTTATAGTCGTCGGGATATTTTCTGAATCAGGTGGAATACAAATTCTTTCGTCTGCTGTGATTGGGATCACAGGAGGAGACCCGTGGTCAACATTCTTTTCCATCATTTGGTTATCTGCAATAGCTAGCGGTTTTGTAGACAACATCCCTTTTACAGTAACAATGGCTCCCCTTTTAGAAACATTGACTAAGAACCCTGAAATAATTAGTGGATTTGGCCATCTACCCATTAGTCCCCTGTGGTGGGCGCTTGCTCTTGGTGCAGACTTGGGTGGCAATCTGACACTTATAGGTTCTAGTGCAGGTGTTGTTGCTGTCGGAATAAGTGCAAAGTATGGTTTCCGGATAACCTTCAACCAGTGGTTCAAAGTTGGATTACCTTACACTATCTTGACTGTTTTCATCGGAATGGCATTACTCTCAATCTTTACTCTTTTATCTTGACTGTACTATCTCTATAAGTCGATTGCGATAAGTAAGTATCAATAATATTTTTTAGTAACGCCGACTCAGATTTTACAGTCGAAAGTTATGTTAGACGTCAAGTACCACAAGATAAAACATTTAGTAGAAGTCGAAGACGATATACTTGCTGTTTTTACATTTACACCAGATAAGGAGAATCAAATGGAGAACCTGAGTATAGCTAAGAATGCCAACATAACAAGAAATTTTGTTGATAGTATTTTCTATAAGCTGCAGGACAAACTCGAAAATAAAGGCAAAACTGACATGAGCACTATAACTGGTCCATTAAAATGGACTATTTACGAAACTGATCGAATTAGAATATTGATAATCTATGAAACGGATTGTGCTGTTATAGTCCTGATAAAAAGCAACACCAGTTTATCTGAAACAGTAGACATTATCTTAGGATATTACTATGAATGTTAAAGTCATAAAGATTTATCCTATGAGCTCGCCCAACCTACCCAAAAAGATGAATGCTGCTTTTCAGATAGCTAAAATTTGATATCTCCTTGTTTGAAAAAAGAAAAATCTAGTTCTAATGTGGCATAGATTTACTTGTGATCCGTCCTAATATGAATATCTAACTCGGTCTCACTTTTGAACACAGCTCCACATAATCTGCACTTCATTTTGTTTTTTCTTCCTTGCAGATAATCGGTCAAGTGCAAAAGGTATATCGTAAACCCCCACACAAAATAATATGAGCCTTCATAATATATAAATCAAGTTCCGTTTGTAGATATACTTGTCATATTCTATATACTGATATCTGATCGGTGAAGCCAAGCCAAGGATATCTGGATTATGAATTAGTGTAGTTTGGAATAATTTTTATCACTTCGGATACTGTCTTATCAAGTTACAGTTTACCTACTGTAAAATTGCTTAAAAAGTTCGGACGGTAGAATTGGGCTTTCGTACATTACTGCTTGTATGATTTAACCCATATTACTTCTAGTAACTAGTAACGTGCAAGTAGTCAAGTTGAAACTACTATGGTTCCCGCGCAAAGAATTAAGATTCTCGGCACTCAACTTATGCAATATCAATATATGTAAATCAATTAGCTATTCAAAATTATAAAAGTTGATTTTTGGCGTTTTTGTCTCCTCTTAATAATTAGACATTTACAAGATTCCATTTCAATGTCGTGCAAGTTGTATTTTTTATCAAGTGTAAAGAAAAATATACATATCAATAAAGATAGAAAATTATGATACCGTAGATGCGATGTTTATAGATACTTTTAGAAAAATACTGAACGAAATATCAATGGAATTAGAAATTTTAACCATTATATCCGATAATAGCCTTGGCGATAGGATCACTATTGGTACCAATAACACTAGATTTATTTATTTTTAGAAAACCTAATACGATACATTCTCAATTGTAGCTTTGGTTTCTTTAACACAATAACAAGTACTGTTACTGCAGCGGGGGGGGGGAAGTAATATTGGCAGTATTTTGCTATTGTAGTTACCCTTATGTTATGGATTATTTTGTTTCTGGCTAATTTCACATGTTTTTGACACTAACTTTAATTAATTGCTACTAAAAATGTCATTTATAATAGACCATTGTCCATTACTTATCAAATGACTTCACCATATCAGAAGATCTTGGTCCCCTACGACTTTTCCTTACCTTCATGTCATGCATTGGATCAGGCTATGAGAATCGCTAAACTATGCAGAAGTGAAAATTCAATAGTAAAGGTATTCATATTGTATGTGCTTGAAGAAATTCACCTGCCTCCATCATTTGATTATGGAATGAAAATTACTCCACCAGGCATAGAAACTATAAGCTCTAAAGAACACCTGAAAAAGATGTATCATGAACTGAAGATGAAAACAATACAACTGCTCTCTGAGAGAACGAAAAATCTTGAGACAAAAGGAATTTCAATTGTTACACAGGTGTTGGTAGGCAAACCAAATCAACAGATAAAAGATTTTGCTTTCAGTGAAAAAGTGGACCTGATTGTGGTTGGAGCTATCTCCTTAAAAGGAATTCAGAAAATAAAGACACTTGGAAGTGTTTCCAGAAAAATTGCCGAAGAAGCCAAGTGTCCTGTTATGATTGTGCACTAGTCTAAGATCCTTGATTATCAAAATACTACCAATTAGTATCACCATAATTTGCCTTCCGTAAATCAATCACCAAATCACTCCAAAATTCTGCTTAGGCGAACTCTAAATTCCACTATTTTTTGAAAACACAGGTGATCCTTCTAGAGAAGTGGCAAAACTTTCTAATAATATGGATTCATACTGTAAACAATGGGCATCCGACGAGTCCCAATTAGTGACATATTTGTCATTAAACCCTCCGGGCCCGAAAATTATGTCAAAAATGATTCACAAACCTACGGCCATTCCTATATTAGTGCTCTTATGGGAGTTTCGTAATTGGTATGGTGATTAGAGATTATGCCAAAAACATATTAAATTCGCGTTTGCAATTAGCCGGAACTAAATTTGCTTCTTAACAGTAAAGATTTAGTTCCTATAAATTACAAAATCCAATATAATCGCCAAACACTTTACTATACCTTATTTCCATAGTGTGGTATGAAATTTAGAAAGATTGTTGAAACTTCCATTTATTCATCTAATTTAGAAAAAATGAAGGAATTTTATGTTGAGAAATTAGGTTTAGAATTTGTCTCTGAGCAAAAGGGACGACACATATTTTTAAAGACAGATAAGAATATGCTTCTAATTTTTAATTATGAGAGAACAGCAACTGAAAAGGATACTAATCATGGAGCACCCACTCCACCATCAATGGTTCACATAGCTTTTGAGATCGGATCGGAGGAATATGAGAATGCAAAGAAATTGCTAGTAGAAGGTAACATTCAAATCGAAAAAGAAATAGAATGGATGAATAGTATCAAATCTAGATCAATTTATTTTAGAGATCCTGCTGGTAACCTCGTAGAATTCATAACAAAAAATTATTGGGGAGTAATTGACTAATTTCAGATAACAATTGAGGATCTGAATATCAGATAAACCAATTCTGTAAGTTTCCTGGCTTACAGTAAGGAACAGGTAAGCCCTAATTCTTATATATTATATTTGAAGTCCATACTTTCAATGTCCAACCTAACAAATCGAAAAAAGATACTGATGATTGGTACTGTTGTAATTGTGGTAATCATGTCAGGATTTATTACAAATACATCATTGATTGCAGCAGCCCAAGAAGAACAGGATGTAGATGTAGCTCCAGCCCCACCATCAATAGGTGTTGATATTCCCCTCACATATTTTGGACCTGCGCCATCAGAAGTCAATCCATCATTTATAGGTCCGCTACAATTGCTGAGATCAGGTCCAGTTGACATCAACGCTAGTACTGTTACCTTACCACTGTACAAGGGTCAGTTAATAACGGGGGAAACAGTATGGTATGTAATTACGGACACAACAGATAAAGGAAATGCCGAAGCCCTTGGCCTTAATTGGTCACCGAAGCTCACTTATTCGGCCATGGGGACTCGTGTTGCTAATGTTGGTACAAACAATACATTGATATTTGAAAACGGAACAGTAGATTTTGGCCCTGAGCATCAGGTAACAGCTGGTGAAGAAAATCCCTTCCCGCCTGCTAAAGCGGATCCAGGTTCAAGAGGTGACTCTGACTATACTCCCTTGGTTCTAGTAAGGAACGCAGCAGACCATGTTTATAATGCTCCTATAGTCGCCTCTAATGTGGGAGAATCAGAGCTTGACGCCTTCTGTGATGGAAATCCAGATTACTCTATAGTGCACGACAAAGTAGTCAAAATTTGTCCTAAAGAAGGTACAGTTACTCTATCTCTAACAGCAGGCTTTAGCTTTGCTCGCCCAGTATTATATCTAAGTTTGGATGCCAGTGTGCCACTTGCTGCCGCTCTTGAAAAAGCAACCTTAGCTCCAAAGTTGGCTGTTATAGCTGTCGGTAATGACGATAGTGCTTTCAGTGCAGTTGAACGAATATTTGTGACAGCGAATGGTCCAACGGGAGTAGATAATCCACAAAGACAAGGTCTTAACAGTGCCATAATGGGCGAAGGATCTCCACTAAATGTTTTAGGTGGAATTCCTACTATCGCAACAGACTATAGCCCCCTATGGGATGTGAATCTAGGAGAATGGACGAAGGAAGCGATCGATAATGGGTATAGATCACGCGTAACTGAAGAATTCCAGATACTGGGACTTGTCCAGGATGGATGGATAACTTCCCCAGGTGGAGGGCCATACGGTTCAGCAGGAATAATTGTAAACTGTCCAATAGTCTTCCGTTTTCTGTAAACGCCTGAGTGAATAGAGAATGGAAGCTCTTAAATTTTTTATTCCTCACTCTAAGGTTGTTATTACAAAATATCTGAGCCATCAAAGTGGCAATAGCAAAAACCCAGCATGTAATATTAGTGCCTGCAAGGTTAATCTCAATACTTTGTGTAGAAAAAAAATATTAAATGCATATTACATTCTTACAACTGTAATAAACTTATGGGACGTAAAGATTGGTACTATATCCATCTCCCGAAGC
Organism: Nitrososphaeraceae archaeon; assembly: GCA_035620895.1. GTDB lineage: Archaea > Thermoproteota > Nitrososphaeria > Nitrososphaerales > Nitrososphaeraceae > TA-21. The sequence goes on along the minus strand of DASPFY010000009.1, from coordinate 166,052 downwards.
TTTTGATAAAGAGACTCGACAATTTTTTAGAAAGCCCCAAAGCCAAAAGTATGGGCATGTACAGTAAGCCTGAGTTATTGAGGAGGATGATTAACGAATTTCTCGACAAACAAGAAGCAATTTACAATAGATTGGGATCTATCGAGGAATTTATCTCAGAAATAAACGGGTCAGATCAACTTGTCATTACCTTTAATGATAAATGGGAATTTGAACAGATTGTTTTAAATTTCGTTAAAAGAGGGATAGATAACAATGAAATAAACGTACTTTTGATCAGTAAAAAAGAGGAGCCAGAATTCATACGAACTCTTAACAAGATCAAAAACATAGATTCACTTTTCAGGTTACAAGATATAGTGGTTTTGAGGGCAGACGATTATTTTCTTGAAGGAACTTATTTGATAGAACCGATCCTGAAGAGATTGGATGATATTAGAGAAATAGCTAAGGACAGATCTAAATCTGGGTTAAGCATGATTGGTACTCCAATCCTAGAACAAACCTTAATAGAACAAGGCAAATATGAAGAGGCACATAATATTGAAATACAGTTTCATGAAACTATCCAAAAATCTGAATTCCCCACGACTGTGTTATGTCTTTATAGATCACTTCCTGAAGAGCTGGAGAATCGTTTCTTGGATTGCCATGATCTCATAATTAAGCATGCGATTACATCTACAGGTTTAAGGTAGGCTTATTCGAGGTAAGTAACTACATTAATCACCCCCGTGTGGTTGAAGAAAACATATAGTAAGAACCGGCGGTGTCAATGGCGATACGCAGTAAGTAAACTGATTTAACTTAAAAAGGTCCCTACAATTTTTTGTATAAATTTGGATTTAATTTGGATAAATCTTTTTAAAACAAATGTGTGTTGGTTCAAATGAATAATATGAAAAGAATTACAACCATACTTGGCATGATAATTATTGCCAGCTTAGTTTCTTCAGTGATGTTAGTAACAACCAAATCTCAACTATCCTTTGCTTCTTCATCCGATGTTCAGAACTTTATGAATATGACCGAGGAACAAAGGATTCAAGCAGCTAATAACATGACTCAGAAAGAAAAAGAAATGGTAATGAAAGAGTTTTCAAAGCAAAATTCTACTGTTGATGAAAATATGTCCGAGACTTCCATGCAAAAGGACACAAAACCTTTAATGGGTAATTTTGTAGATGCGGGAGATGGTTTTCATAAGGCTGAGGGTGTAGCTAAAGTAATCAATCTTGCGGATGGCAGAACTTTCCTAAGATTGGAAAATCTAAAAGCTACTAACGGACCAGATCTATATGTTTATCTTTCCACAGGTAAGGATGCTTCAGACATTGTCAATCTTGGAAGACTGAAAGGCAACATTGGAAACCAGAATTATGAAATTCCCTCTGGAACCGATCTAGCGAAATATAATACCGTGCTCATTTGGTGCAAGGCCTTTTCGACTCTATTTGGCAGTGCAAAACTAGCATAACTTGAAAGGATTCGAAATCTATGAATAAAAAAAAGATTATTATATTAATTATAATAGCCGTGGCTGCAATATCAATCGGATTCTATACCGTTCTTCCACTCTTTACCAACACAGTGATAGATGAACCATTGCCGACGTCCTCAGGAATGAATTTAGCTGAGCCAAGTATTCAATTAATCTCTAATCGTTACTAAAAATACATCTAAAATATGAGTTAGTAGAACCCTAGACGGAGGGTTCGATCCCGATGAACCCGATCGAATTAACTTGGATAAGTACAAGTTATGATTCAAATTCGCTAAAAAGAAAAACTCATAGCTTGCCACATTGGGAACCCACCTTTTGCACTGATATCGTCACGCATCCCTCTGGGCCCGGAATTGTTTAGACTGAAACTTCAAGATTAATTTGTTTTAGGACAGTTGATGTTCAAACACTAGTAATGCTAGAGAAGATAACAATCTATAGCTGTCATAGTTGAAAAATTCTAGTAACTTTAGATTTATTTATTATTAGAAGAGCAAAAAGTACTTTCTCATGGCTAGATTTTGATTGGATTCGAATCGTTAACAATGCGATTCCCGATGAAGCTGAAGGACAAATAAGTCATTAGAATGTACTATAGCATATATATATATCGTTACTATAAATTATGTCAAACATGAAGAAAATGGTTTTTTTAGAATGGTCCCACTTGGTTATTGGGACCAAGCAGATGTGAACCCTTTGCGAGCTACTCGTTACTTTGTGGCCTTATCTTGTGTATGATCCTTCTCCTTGTTATTATTTATTTCATTATCACTTAAATCAATATTTAGATTTGAACGATTCCTTATTTTCATTATCTTATCAACTTCATTGTCATATAGTTTTACTAAATCGGAGATCGTTATAATTCCTATGACTCTATTATTTTCATCTGATAAGACAGGCATTTCCTGAAGATCATTAGACGATAGTCTAACTAGCGCATTGTGCAGGGAATCAGACATGTAAGCAAAAAAAGGATCCTTTATCATTATGCTTTCTAATACAATGGACTTGCGATATTCTTCAGGAAACTCATATAAATTGTATTTGTATATGACTCCCTCAAGTCTGTCTTTTTCGTTTACTACAACGATCATTTTACTCTTGTTTCTATTCATTATTTGAAGAGCTCTTTCGATTGACACATTTTTGGACATTTTGTTGACTGCATCTTTCATTACATCTTTTACATAATGATCACCTAGAATCACTCTTTGATACTCCCTTCTGTGAGCAGGTGATTCAGACCTACTTAATACTTGACTTCGGAATATAGAATTATGCTGTCCGGACATAATGTATGCAACAAATGTGGCCAACATCATAGGCGCTAAAAGAGCATAACCTCCTGTTAGTTCACTTCCCATAATAATTGATGAGATTGGAGTTTTTGCAGTGGCCCCAAAGAATGATACCATTCCCACAATGGTTACCGAAGAAACATCTATCCATGTAAATAATCCCAATAAGTGAAATGCTGTACCAACGAATGCACCGAGGAGCCCTCCGATCACCATCGAAGGTCCGAAGACACCCGCGCTTCCACCAGAACCTATTGTCAGTGATGTTGCCAAGATCTTAAACACGATTACAGCGCCTAGAATGTACAGAGGCATTAATGTGTAATCCTCGTTAATAGCTATCTGTAGCCATCCATATGAAGTGCCTAAAACTTGAGGAAATACGATTCCAATTATCCCTACTAGAACGCCTCCTATAGCTGGTTTCAAATATTTTGGGAATCGAATTTTGCTGAAATAATCTGATATTGAATAGAAAGTCTTTACCCATCCCACACTAACCAGAGCCGAGACAAGTCCCACAATGGCATAGAGTATGAGTGAAACCGGATTTGTGTATTTCACGAGATCAAAAGGAATTGAGAATAGACGATCCCATCCAAACACGAATCCAAATACAGTGTAACCTGTTACAGAGGCTACTAGTCCAGGTATTAAGGCTCTAATTTCGAAATCTCTTCTGTATAAAACTTCAGCACTAAAGACGGCACCTCCCAGTGGAATCTTAAATATACTTCCTATGCCTGCTCCAAGGCCGGCGGCAACTGCAATCCTTCGTTCATCCTCATCAAGTTTGAATAGTTTGCCTATTAGTGATCCAAAGCCTCCTGCAATCTGTCCGGCGGGTCCTTCAGTTCCTCCGCTTCCGCCACTTCCTAATGTGATGGAGGAAGCAACAGCCTTCACAAGAGGAACTCGGGCTCTTATATTGCCACTTTTGTGATGATATGCATCGATTACAGCATCTGTGCCATGTCCTTCTGATTCCGGCGAAAACCTAGTTGTAATCAACCCAACTAACAAGCCTCCAAAACCAGCTATCAGTGGGAATAACCAAGGCCTCTCGATAAATACATCATAACTGTAGCTGTCTTGAAAGCCCCCTGGTAAAGGAGGAGAATATCCTGTTCCTAAATGAAGAAATAAACCTGTAAAAAATTCAACGGAAAGAAAAAGCCCTATTGAACCTAGACCAGCCACAATTCCTAATAGAAAGCCAATCACTATCCACTTTCTGAAATAAGTAAAATCTAAATTCCATCTCATCCTTCTTATTGTTCCTATTATAGATACTATTTGGGAGTAGTAAGGTAGATCGGTTTTCATTTACTGAAAATTCATCTTCAATATTTAAACGCTGATACTCCTTTTAATAATTGTTTTACAGTTTTCTATCCTTTTGACCTATATTATTCTACACAATTTTAATATAATAATGAGAAATAGAATTCAGAACTGTGTATAGAGGACATGTATGAAAATTACCTAGAATCCTATTATCACCTTAGATACTCAAACATACCAACAATTTTACCAAGGATATCCTAATTACTGGAACCATTCATTATCATTTTCTACGTATTGGTTTTGTATCTCATTGCATAGAACGCCAACACAAGTTACTATAGGATAGCTGCATACTACGATTGGTTCATGGGTTCTCTCGGGATCTCTTATCATCGATCTATGCTTATCCTGCTTGAAATCAGGATGTGTTCATTCATATAATTAGAACTAAGAATTATGGGAAATATGATTCAAAGCAAATGAAATAGAACTTCAACAAAGCCATAGTAAAATCATTATAAATTCATTAATGGAAATATTATGCTAACTTATAAGCAAAAAAATATGAACTATTGTCGTGTTCTCTTGTTGGCTTTTTCTTTAGATTTTGAAGCGTAGATTTCAATGTCATTATTTTCGACCCATTTCATCTTCTTTATTTTGTTATCTATTTGTGCCATCTTTATGTATCTTGTTTCTATTTTATCTTCACTTATGAGATAAATTGATTCGAGGGCAAGACTACTTGCTTCTTCCATGCTTATTTCTGCGTGATAGTTTTTTTCGAAGAATTCATTTACCTGATCGCTCCTGTTTCCAATCGCAACCGCTTCATATGCAATATATGTCCCACTGGGATCAGTTTGATAAAGAGACGCTCCATTATTGTCAACTCCTGCAAGAATTAAGGAAACGGCGTAAGGTCTGACTCCACCGTACTGAGTAAATTGTTGGGCCATATCTGCTAGATTTTTTGCGACGCCTTCAATGTCTACTGGCTCATCATATATCAATCTATTACTCTGCGCAAAGAATCGTGCCTGATCAACCTGCACTCTAGCATCAGGAATATATCCTGCTGCTGCCACACCTATATGGTCGTCAATCTGAAATATTTTTTGAGTTAAATTAGTGTCTTGTAACTTGCGAGCTTTTTCTTCAACAGATAGGACAACACCGTCCTTACATTTAATTCCAATTGCCACGGTTCCTCTTCGTACAGTTTCGATAGCATACTCTACTTGGTAGAGTCTGCCGTCAGGAGAAAATAACGTTATCGCTCTATCATATCCTGCTGCTGCTGGTAACAAACCTGCTCTAAATTGTTAACATTCTTTAATTAAAGTTTACCTTGATAATAAAAAGTGCGGTACTATTCCGAAGTAAAGCTGAACTCAACTAGCCACCCGCATGGCGCTGATTAACACCGGTTGATCGATGTTCAGTATGATCACGTTTCACATGATGATCAGCAACCTTATTCAATTGTTAAGGCTATGTCATATAATAGCGTAAAACCAAGATCAGCAATTGTATTGTGCGATCTCTGGAAAATTCGTACGGTCTATACAAAGTTTGAATTACAAATCATCGAATGTCCTTATGCCCATAGATGATTAAAGAATGATGTCATTGAAAATTATCTAGTTTGATTTTGTGTTTGTTGTAAAGGTAGTTGAAAGAACGGAATTCCACTGCTACCAAGTGCATACGGCATTTGTCCATTCCATTTTGTAATGGCCTGCCATTGATGGTATTCGGGACTTTCTCTTAGTTGTTGAGTGATAATATTTATTGCTATGGATTCACCACTTGCCTTCGCAGCAGTTGCTCTTGCTTGTCCTTCAGCCTGTGCTACAGTTTGATTTGCAACAACCTCAATTGCTCTTAGATTATTTTGTTCAGTAAGAAATTTTTGAAATGCTACTACTTTTTGTTCTATCTGAGTAGAAAAAGCATCTGAAAATTTAAAGTCCGTGATAAACACATTCTGTACTTGAACGTCATTTGAAGCAAGAGTACTTCTTATTGCATCAGCAATTACACTTTTCGCAGTTTCTCTCTTTGTAATTAGTTCTTCTGCATTAAATTTTGCTACGCTGGCTTTGACTGATTCCTGTATAGTCGGAGATATTACACGGTCTGCGTAGTTCGTACCTCCATCTGAACTACTTGTTCTGCAAAAGGCGTAATGAATTGTACCCCCTCTCCTAATACCCTATTTTCAACAGCTCCCAGGTAAAGTACAACACCTCTATGACCTGCTTCAACAATTACAATTGACTCAGCGAGTATTACTATAATTATAATTACAGTTATAACTGCCGCAGCAATTTTTGCCTTACTAGTAGTCGGAAAACGTGGAGCCTTATAATATGACATCCTTGTGTATGCGCAAACAAATTAACTATATTAAGGAAATGCATACAGTGTCTTACTTTTTAAGCTTGTTTCTAAAAGGCAATATACTTCTTGTTCATACTCGTTACTATAAATAATTTTTCTGGATTAATAGTATATTAAATTACGTATGTAAATCAAATTAACATCTTGTATCTTGGTGTGATGGAATGATTTCATCTTGTGTTAAAGAAATAAAAATAGTATAATGTGAGAGGAAACTGATGATATAGAAGAAATGAAAAAATCAAAAATAAAAGTACTTTTGTTTTATATTGCCATAATACTTCTTGCCATCGCACTACTGGGACGCTTTTACAAATAAAATGAACTTTTATTTACTCAAAGCAGATTATATCAGTAGAACGCTTGTTGGAGTCATTACTACGAACATCTCAACTAGCAGTATCGATCTCGGAAGGAATATCAATGGATATTGTTGATCTAGTTGGGCCATATATTTAGCCAAACTGATCAAACGTTCGGAAGTAATTGTATTAACTGTGATCGAAGAAATCAAAGCTCCTACACTAGTGTTTGACCCAAACGTTCGCAATTATAAGTCCGGAAAAGCTACGACATTAAAGTTATTTCCAAGAGCTTCAAACAGATATGCGATATAGAATGACAAATAGACTAGATGAGCTAAGACGGAGATATGATAATTCAGTTCAAATAAGAATACTGGTTTGTATAGTTAGACCTGAGGTCAAAATTATAAAATGTGCCAATAATCAACATGCAGACCTTGTTGTAATGGACAGCAGATGTTTAAAAGAGATTTTCAAGTTCTTAATGGGCAGTGTTTCAAGAACAGTATAAAGTGAGGTGCGCCGTAATGATTGTGAGGTAAAATATACTGATGGGAATAAAGAATATATATAAAGCGATAGCGTTCAGGAAGTCTAATAGCGTGCCCGCTAATCACAATAATTGTGGATATAAAATCCCATAAGGAAGGAATTGTAAAAATTGTAACTTAAATTCAGAGTATAGTCATCTGAGGAAGGACAATAAGCCACATTTAATTCACTCGAAGCAAATTAAAAGTATTAATTGTATCCAAAAATACTAGTACCTGTTGACGGGTCGGAAATTTCTTATAGAGCGTTAAACGCAGCATTATTTTTTTCAGAAAAATTAGGTTCAGAAATTACTGTAATTCACGTTATGGAAGATATACCTATTACTCATATTGAATCACAAAAACTATTAAACGATATGTTGGAAATATCAGTTGCTTGCAAACAGCAGGGTCAAGATATACTTTCAAAATGCTCTGAGACTGCTAAGAATAAGGGATTGATGGTTAATACAATTCTTCTTAAAGGTAATCCAGCCTCGAAAGTTCTAGATTTTTGCAAGAATGGGAAATATGACGTTATCATTTTGGGAAGTCGAGGAAGAGGAAAAATTAAGGAAATTATACTAGGTAGTGTATCAAGCAAGATTCTCCACAATTCGTCATGTCCAGTTCTGTTAATAAAATAATACTGATCGAATATTACGACCCTCTTGGAATGTAGTCATGATTAGATTTCTTTAATAAAACAAGCTTTGATTTGTTTTCGATTTATAATGTACGTATTATAACATAAAACCAGGCATGGCAGCAGAACAGGAAGCTTTAACACATGTGTTAATTTCACTGACGGTTCTTCTTTTTTCTGCTAAATTATTTGCCGAGCTCTTTAACAAATTCAAGCTACCTTCTGTTTTAGGGGAATTACTAGCGGGTATAATTATAGGACCATTTGCGTTGGGTTCAATACCCATATTTGATGGCAAACCTCTTGTTATCTTGAATGAGACAGTACTTCAAATAGGTCAAATATCTGGATTGGTAATATTATTCATAGCTGGTCTGCATATTACACCTAGAGAATTTCTAAGAGGAGGCGCAGCATCATTTATAATAGGAGCACTGGGAGTCATTGTTCCTTTTTTCATGGGCTATTATGTATTTACCATTTATGGATTAGATGCATTACAATCTGTTCTTATAGCTACGGCACTTACAGCAACCAGCATAGCAATATCTGTTAGCGTTTTAAGTGAACTAGGGAGGATGCAAACAAAAGAAGCAAAAATGATTTTGGGGGCAGCCATTGTAGACGATATTCTAGCCATTGCAGTTCTATCAGTCGTAGTATCAATGGTTCAAACTGGTAACATGGCGCCGAGCCTGATTGATATTATGTTTCTCATTTTAAAAATATTAGGTATATTTGCTGTGTTACTCCTTGGAGCTATAATCATAATTCCAAAGATAGTTCATGCAGAAAGGTTATGGAAGGCCAGGGGCAGCATTGAGGGGATTGTTACTGGATCGTTTTTTGGAGCATCTGCCATTGCTACTGCGGTAGGGCTATCTCCAATAGTAGGAGCATTTTCTGTGGGGATGGCGGTAGCTAGCACAAAGGTAATTAAACGTGTTGAAGAATATGTTGACAAGTTAGAGATAATATTTGCGCCTTTATTTTTTGCAATCATTGGAGCCCAGGTAAACCTTACGGGAATAAACTTGGATATACTACTGTTATCTGGACTAATAATTGTAGTTGCTATTGTCAGTAAATTAGCGGGATGTGGATTACCAGCATTGATGTTTTTGAGGAGTAAATCAAAATCTATGAAAGTAGGCATCGGTATGATTTCAAGAGGCGAAGTAGGACTCATAGTGGCCGGCATTGGCGTAACTTCTGGTGCTTTATCATCGGACATCTACACCGCAATAATCATAATGGTTGCTGCAACTACATTAATTACTCCGGTGTGGTTGAAGAAGGCATATAGTAAAGAACAAATCACTGAAGCAAATGAGCAGTCAAATGACTAACATTTTTGTATTAACCGATACCAAAATACATCAGTGATATAACAGCCTATGATAATCGCGAAATCAAATGGTGAAGGATTTATTACATAAAATCAAGACGAATTACAAGCAACTTTAATGTGAATACAGTAATTCATAGCCGATTGGAGCACGTCTCAGGAAGGACTCTCAAGTTCATAATAGTATCCTAATATATTATCTACAGTTTCGGACAAACTCTTGTTACTCTTTATTAGAACTATCACGAGCCTATCATTTTCATAAATTATCAGTGTTCTGATATGCTCATTTTCATTGATAGTCCACTTTAACTTACCTACTTTCTTATCTGTGTCCTCTTTGGCACTTCTATGGTTGCATTGTAATCTGGCAAAAATATAGTCAACAAACTCTTTTGTAATATTGGCATTCTCTGCTATAGACAGATTTTCCATTTGCTTCTGCCTTCCTGAACTGACTGTAAAAACAGCAAGAATATCATCGTCAACTTCAACTAGATGTTTTATTTTATTGTAATTAGCATCTGACATAAGTGTCCTTCCTAAGATATGCACATGATACTACAAAAATATTTAGCGGATGAGGTGGATTTTCTCCTTTACGCCTTGGTCCTATGAAGAATTTTTCTTCAGTCATACACAAAAATTATTGTTCCAGCTATGAGGGAAATTATACCATTAACAATTAATATCATCCCTATCAAAATAACTAAGTAGTCTTGAGTTCAAATTAGACCTTCATTGGATTCTCTAGTGGTTTGTTGTTTATCGAGACAACCTCAACATTTATTGGCTATGAAGAGCCTTTATTGAAACCTGATAAGGAAATAAAAAATAAAAATTCCGAATATTAATACTAATGAATGTGTCATTAGGAGCTCACTCACATATATTATATCAAATAAACTATGATTTTTAGTTGATATCATTTAGTACATCCCTAAATTTAGACCGCGATTTATAAGCATTGGTTATTGGCAATAGGAACGTTATATTCTTGGTGATAACTTACTCCCCATATTTTGTTGAATTAAGTATGTTCTTCTCTGGTAGAAACTTAATTTCTGAAAGAAAAATTGGCTCAGTCACATCGCGACAAATACAAAAGCTTTAAGTACTATCTTGTAAGTTCTACGATTATGGTTCAACTGTCACCTGAATTTGTATTCATTACTCTGTCTATGTTATCTGTGACAGTCGTTATTACAGGCCAAGATGCTCTCGGCAGCAGTGTATCCAATGCTTTCGATCGGAACCTGACCGGTAATGACGGTCAGGGACAGTCATCACTCCTTAAAGGGATGAATTTCTCTGAGACTAGCGAGGCGTACAGCCATGAAGGAATCTTGGAAACCACAGTTATCATTGATGAGCATGAAGGTATGGTTGGAACCGAATCTGTCAAGGCGATAACCTATAATGGCTCGGTCAATGGACCAACGCTACATGTGAACCCTGGCGAACGGATGGTCCTAAACTATGTCAACAAGCTCGATCAACCTACTAACATACACTTTCACGGGTTACATGTGTCACCATTAGGCATCTCAGACAATATCTTCCGTGTAATTGGACCAGGAGAAACTACAAAGTACGTGCTGGATATTCCGATCGATCATGAAAGAGGAACTTTTTGGTATCATTCGCACCTACATGGGCTCGCTACTGATCAAGTGAGTGGTGGGTTATCCGGTTTGCTCGTGATAGAAGGCTTAGAAGACTTACTACCTGATGTATTGCGCAATGTTACTCAGCAGACGTTTATCATGAGGGGTTTTCCATGGCATTATTGGCACCTTAACTATACTTCCCCAACATATCAGACTATAAATGGAGAGATCAATCCTGTTGTAAGTATTTTACCAGGCGAGACTCAACTATGGCGATTTGCGAATATTGATCCCGGAACGTTTTACAATTTAACGTTACCAGGTCATACCTTCCGTGTCATAGAACAAGATGGTAGTCCTGTCTGGGAGGCCTGGGATACAAATTACCTTGTGATTGCCGCTGGCAAGCGATTCTCCGTGCTGGTTACTGGCGGAGAAAATGGAACTTATCCTCTTAAAATGCTGCCGTACAGGGGTGGTACTACGCACCCATATCCTGAGGTAAACCTAGCAACGGTAAACGTGCAAGGCAATGCCGGAGCTGAGACAGCAGAAGTCAATGCATTGAGTCTAGTACCAAGGCAAGACCTAGGAGATCTAGGGGTCCACGAAATACGTGAGTTAGTCTACTCTGCGTCCGAGTCCAACACAACAATGAACCGCTTTGGCGAACAGGGAACTAACATGATCGACGGCAAGGTTTTTGATCATAACCGGGTCGACCAAACAGTGAACTTAGGAAATCTAGAGGAATGGCACATTAAAAATATCGATGGCGATGATCATACATTTCACATTCACATCAATGACTTCCAGGTAATGTCGGTGAATGGTCAACCTTATGAGGCACATGGCTTGCAGGACACTGTGATCCTTCCGGCGAATGGTGAAGTGGTAGTCCGTATCCCATTTGAGGATTTCGTTGGAAGATTCGTTTATCATTGCCACATTCTTCCACATGAGGACACGGGTATGATGGGTACCGTTGAGGTGGTCGATCCATTCACACCACCCTTCCATTGACAGGTTCCGACTAAATATTCAATCGGATCCCGACGGGCTCATGATTTGTCTCGAAATGGCTGACCCCACTTACTATCTAGGTTCAATTCCCACTGACTCCGCAACTCCCATGACTATGATTGTGCGAATCTGAATCCTTTTTTAGAGACAAATTTGTCCTTCATCCCTCCGGGCCCTAAATTGATCCTCTATAATATTCAGTCATATCCGTCCCGATCCAGTTAAAATAACAACGGTCAGTGCGATGAAAAAAATCAAAAACATCTTAAGGAGAGAAAGCGTACTAATAATTAAGCCGGAGAAAAAATGAAAACGAAAAATGCTGAAAACAAGATAAAAGTAAAGATACATAGAACTAGCGATTATGACGACAAATACACGGGCATAAGGGATTTTGCTGACGAAAAAGCGATGTTACAGTATGGACTATCAAAGGTACACAAAGTAATAATTACAAAATATACTAAGGATGATGAATTTATGGCAACAGCACAAAAGACCAGAGGCGCAAAGTTTGAATACGATATGGAACTGTCCGACTAAAACAGGCACGGATGCCAGAAAATCAAAATGTTAACAAGAATTGGTTACGAAGTTGATAATGAGACAAAAAGTATCAAGAAGGCGAATCAATTCTTTCAAAAATCTACCCTACGATAACGAACCCCACCCAATAATCGTCAAATCCCCCATTTAGTAAACTTCCATCCGCGGCTCTAATCGGATTAGGCCCTGTACCATCAAGCCTTAAAGCAAAGTTACAATCAGGATCAAAATTACACAAAGAGTTCAATGAATCATTGGTCACTAAAGTCAAAAACCTATTGTAAAGATCCCAATTGACAATAACCGTCGCGTTTGAATTCGTTTCCATCGCTAAGATATTGCTAGTGCCTGGAATGAATGTCGATTTGTCTACAGGTTTATTGAAAAGAACTTCGATTTGTAGTTTGCCCTCTGCGTTTGTACTAAAACCAAAAGGTGAAATCTGACTGCCCTGGGGAAAAACCACCAACAAAGGCAAAGTAGCCGAGATATTAGCGCCATGAGGTGAGACAGTCTTATTACCATCAGTGTCGAAAGCCTTGCTATTTTTTATTACTGTTGTAGCCTCCACATATAACCCAAACGGATAAGAGATGAGTTCAATGTTCATAATAATTAAAATTAATAGACCAAAGATCGTTACCCTGATGGAGTTAGTACTTAACACTGAACGAATGTGTCTTCCTGGATATATTAACTTTCCATGTTAGGCGATCACTAATAATTTCATTTACACCTTGTCGCTAGGGATAATTGCGTCCCTACTCTTTGGCATAGTATATTTGTAAGTCTTTATCTTGGATTCTAACTGTAAGTCCCGGAGTATATTGTCGAGGAATTCATCAACCACAATTATCATATCATCAAAAGAACGTCTCTTCTTTCTCATACTGCCCCTTGAATAATCTTAATCAAATATTTGGTTAGTGTTCCGATACGATATTCAATCATATCCCTCCGGGGTCGAAACTTATGTCAAAAATGATTCACAAACCTCCATGCCTCTACCAAACATATTATGTTTGCCTGCCTTTTGTTTTTTTAACTGAAACTATGATACCATCATGTTGAAACTCTAATTATTTCACTTCATTAAGATAGAACCAATCAAGGACCACTAAATTCTACAACTGAATAGAATGCATTTTTACCCGAATCATCGAAATTCAAGTTGGGAGTGGATATACGCATTAGCTTTGTTTTGGCCGCCTCGGCAAGTTTCCATATAAACCCTTTTGGAAGCTGTATCTTTGTATCCTGTTCTTCACCAGTAACAGGATTTTTGAAACTTTCTACTTGAACATCCATTATATCTGGAATGGAAAAACTACTCTTCTTACCATCTATTTTTGCATTTATATCCACAAATTGAGGTTCAAGAAAATATTTACAGGTAGATGCAAATATTGCGAATGGACCATCTCCCTTGGCTCGACCAGAAAAGATAGTGATGACAGAATTACGTTGCTGCTCGTTTGAGTTCTTTGTAATGAATAACTGTACAGTTCCGTTACCTTCGTGTATGGCCTTGGGCCAGGAGAATGCTGTTACTACATCAAGATTATCTAGTTTAACATCATCATAGCTTCCTGCCTGGATATGATATAATGTCAAGGCTCTGCAGAATCCATATGTTGGAAACCCATTAAAGTTACAGGGACATCCAAAATCACAGTTGCAAGTCTCTACGTAATCGGCCTTCATATTCCACTTCGAAATAGAAGTTTGAGTTGATGTCATTATTAGTGTAAAGGATATTAGGGATATTAAGTATTTTTCTAAATCAATCTTCTGCTATTTGGACTGTAACACTATGGAAACCATCAGTCATATAATTCAACTTTAAATTTGACTCTCAAACGATGAGTCCAATATGACTCATTTTGTCAGGAATAAAGTTTAAGATTAGTAGTTCGTTACTATATCAAAATCCTTCTTATAGCACTGATATCAGCACCCATCCTCCGGGCGTGAATTTATATCAAAATGATTAGCCCTTCAAGATTCTACCTTGAAGATTACAGTTTTGGATATTTGTTTATCTACTCAATCAAAGAAGACTTAATAAGTTAGCACTAGAGCAAAAAGTTAGCATTAATTTAAATACAATGAATGACTTGATAAAGCTATGGAACTACAAAAAGTAGATAGCACACCAAAAATGATAATAGTATACTGTACACTTGCGGGATTAATATCAGCTATGATAATTTCGGGACTGTTAGCAGTCATAGACTTTGCATCAGGTACACCAAGTGGAACTTTTTTTGCAGTAATAGGATTATCACTGGGTGTTAACGACCCCGTTTCCGCTCAATACGTTGGTTTGGGATTACATACATTGACTGGTACTGTTGCTGGTAACATATTTGGACAAATAGCACTATTCTGGCGAAGACTTATTCCATACAACATGAAAAGGGGAGTATTTTTTGGGTTACTTCTCGGGATATCTTTATGGGCAATATTGTTCGCTCCATTAGCAACATTTGGAATTCAACCTAAACTAGACACATTCATGATCACAGAGACAAATACCTATGCACACTCCATAGCAAATCACTTTGCTGGACTATATTATTTCGTATTGGGAGCATCACTACTATTCCATCTAGTCTATGGAGCTGTCTTTGGATTACTGGCAGGAAGAATGACAGGAGTAAAGCTCTCAGCGTCTAAGCTTATGGACGTCAGAATTAAGGGGAATTAGCCAATTCTCTCACTATAATTCAAAATACGAGCGCAAAATGACTACGTTGAAACTTCTAATGAATGAGATGGACTCAAATGACTTGAAACTAAATCGACTCGATATGGGTACTGACAACAGTATCGATACCAACAAGCAAAAGAAAATTAGGATCCTAGTCACTGGGGCAAGTGGATTTATTGGTCGCAGGCTTGTTAGGAGGTTATTGAACTCACCTCGCACAACGAACTGGAGTATAAGATGTATGACAAGAAAAGCACAATCTCTTTCAAGCTATTTTCAGAATGACAGAGACAATTTGGAATTTGTGCAAGCTGATGTTCAAAACTATACTGAATTAGTAAAGGCATTAACTGGTGTTGATGTTGCCTTTTATCTTATACATTCGATGGAAGGTTCGTCAAAGGAATGGAAAAAATTTGCTGAGCGCGATAGAGTTGCTGCAGAAAATTTTGCCCGCGCAGTGAATGAAACCGGAGTATCGAGAGTTGTTTATCTTGGGGGCTTAACATATGCCCCCGAACAGGAATTATCCAAACATATGCAAAGTAGAAAAGAGGTAGGTGAAATTCTAAAAAAATCTAATGCTGCTGTTACAATATTTAGAGCAGCTGTCATTTTAGGACAAGGGGGCGGATCTTTTCAAATGTTGCAATATCTTGTAGAAAGGTTACCTTTGATGGTATGTCCAAAATGGGTATTGACAAAATGTCAACCAATTGCGGTTGATGACGTAGTCGAATATCTGGTCGGATCTATAGAAACGAATGAAACAAAGTCCAAAACATTCGATATCGGTGGACCGGAGATCCTCTCTTACTTGGATATGATGCGACGATATAGTAATACTCTCAAAAAATCGATTAAAATCATTATCATTCCATTCTTAACACCAAGACTTTCTTCTTATTGGGTTGATCTCATAACACCTGTGAAAGCATCGCTTGCACGACCCCTTATCGATAGTCTCAGACATGAGGCAATAGTAAAAGATAATTCTATTAGTGACATCATTCCACTTCACCTAAAGAACTTTGAAAACTCAATCAAAATAGCAAGAAATGAGCAAACCGAAAATGAGAGTATTATCAAAAAAGAGAGGACTTCTTCATGTTTGAATAAACGAATATTATTTGCCTCTACTATCGCCATGGCAATCATAGGATATACGTACTACTTTTTGGATGCGAGAATAGAAATCTTTCAGCCCATTTGGGTGGTATTGGCAGGCCTTTGGTATTTTGGTATAGCTCTTTCGTTATTTTTTATACATAAAGGTGCCAGACTAGGGTCGATAATAGCTGGGATTATTGGATGGATTACATTGACATTTTGGCTCCTTGATAATTACTATCTGATATTTGGGACATCAGTTCTTGCATCACCCCCAGGATATGTCATGACAATTCGAAATTGCATAGGAGCAGCGATAGCAGGTTTGGTTATAGCCTCATCTCACAATCTGTTTCACAAGATACGAGTTCACTGTCTTTAGTATGTGTTAAAAATGTTTAAAGATGGAAAAGTCATTTGCTTACGAACGCCGACAACTTCACTTAAATCGATTATTTGCTATGTTATTTATTAGGGGATCAGTGTATCAGTTTGGTATTTATCAGAGATAAAAAAGTGAAAGGTCATTCATACGCTTATCTTGTAAGAAATGTATGGGATAAAAAGAATGGAAGAGTAAGACAAGAAATTGTTAAATATCTGGGTAAATCTTCGAAGGTAGCACTTGAGGATATCCCAAAAGAGTATCAAAAGGACCCAAATGTAGTTACATTTATTGCTTGTCATTCTTCGGATGCAGAAAAAAAGGATTCTATTATGAAAGAGAAAATGTTAGAGCTTCTCATAAGAAACGATACCAATTCTCTGATTGATATATTTGAGAGATATTCTCAGTTTTTTGGACTTGTTAAGTTCTACGAAAGATTGCTTGCTCCTGTGATGTACAAGGTAGGAGAGTTGTGGAAGGCAGGTAAACTGAATGTCGCCACAGAGCATGTCTGTAGTAATGCTGCGCATACACTTGTAAAAATAATAAATGAAAGGTTCTCAAGCAATCCTGTATCGAATAGAAAAGCTCACAAGATCTTGATATGCACACCTGAAGGTGAATATCATAGTTTAGGATGTACGGTAATCGAATCTTTTCTAAGAAGCAAAGGCTATTGCGTCTTCAATATTGCACCTTCTGTTCCTTCTGATGCAATCATAACTTTTGCAGGTAAATATAATCCTGATTTGATTATGATCTCGATAACTTTAGACGAGAATATTGGTGCTGCAAATAAATTGATAAATAAAATACTAGAGTCAAGGATAAGTGTTCCTCCTATACTAGTTGGTGGTATTGGAATTGAATCAATGACAATAAAAAGCCAAAATGATAAACTCAAAAAAGTAAAATTTTTGAAAGGGACAACGTTAAGTGGTATTCTTCCCAGTGTCAGAGTAGCAACAAAAGACGGACCAAAACTTAATGAAACAATTAAAAAATGATTTTCACAGGTGCAGATACTATTTTTATTGGTCTTGTTTCAGGAATTGTAGCTACAGCGGTAATGACCATGACCGAAATCCCATCATGGAGAAAATGGGGATTGCTGGGAGTATTTGAATGGCATGAGAATCAATTGATTTCTACTAGATTTTTCCATATTCCTAGAAATAAACTAAGTTTCAAATATATTTTCTTTCTGCATTTCCTAAATGGATCATTGGGAGGTATTGTGTTTGCATTGATATTGTCAATTTTAAACATTCCCATAACGTGGAATCACACCTTGATGTTATCAGTGGCGTATGGATTTGCCCTCTGGATTGCCACACTTGCACCAATACACAAACCAATAACGGGGCATTCTGTATGGAGTCATCAGTTAGGTCATTTACCTTCAATTGCCAGTCTTATTGGACATTTGATATACGGATTAGTATTAGGTATTGTAATAATGATATACTACTAAATTCTCAAATTGGTGAAATAATAGAAATGAGAATCTGGGACATTCCTGCAAATAAATTATGCACGAAACATCTTCTTGGTGAGCATAGTGAATTGCATGGGTTGTGGAATATTCTGACACAAAATAAATCTGGTTATTCCAGACACCCTGAAACCATCAGATGGAAGGGGAAATTGGCAGCACTATTCCTTAGGCATGAAGAGCTTGTCATAGAAATGAAGAAAAGAAACTATCAACACAAAAGCGACTTGAATAGGGTATATGCTACTGGCCTGTCAGTTCAGGAAGAGTTCATAAACTCATATGACGAGCAGCTAGAGATACTAAAGGGCAAAGGATGCAAGTGCAAAATTACGTAAAAGTGGATACGCAGTGCATTGCTATGAAATACAAAAGATATATCTTCCTAAAAACAAACTTTGCACATTCGATTTCCTGCTACTGGATAGGAAAACATGTTTTTGGGCACAAAAATTGAGTCAAAAATGATTCACAAACCTCTGTGCCTCGACCAACTAATACATACGGCCTAATTCTACTATTGAAATAGATTCAAAGGGCAATTTTATTGTGAATGAAAGAGGAAATGAACGTATCCCGAAATTTGATAGTAATTGGAACCCGATTTTGATGTGGGGCTCTAAAGGTAGTGGAAATTCTGAGTTTTGTCACATTGAACATATTGCAATTGATAAGTATGACAACGTCTATCTAACAGACCCACAGTCTGACCCTGGGTGAAGTCAACAACCTAGAGTTCTTAAATTTGATGCTCAAGGTAATTTCATTACAAAATGGGGTTCTCACGGAAAAGGTGACGGTGAATTTGTAGACCCGGAACACCTTGCAATAGATTCTGAGGGACGTGTATACGTGTCCGACAGAAGTAATGACAATATCCAAGTATTTGAACCGACATTAGAATAAAAGCTAAATACCAAGCATAAAACCTTAGTACATGCAAGGTTCAAATCCCGACGTCCAAAGACCTGACAATTGTTTAGTATTTGTTTATTGATAGATAATATTTTTTTATTCCTCCTTGAGGATTAGTCCGTTCCCAAGGATTATCGATAACAAATCGCAAAGTTCCATCAGGCTGCTGACGTAGAACGTGTGCAGATTTAGCGGACATATGAACATGCTTGCCATCAGAGTCAGTTCCATTGAATGACCATTCGGTAGTTACAACAGCAAGATCGTTTGCCTTAAGAACTCTTTACCTTGAGCTCCAATTTACTTACGTTGCTGGTATGGTATATAAACATAAATATTTCGGAAAGAATATTTTGTCCCTGCTATGTACTTATTTTATCCTTGAGAATTTTATTTCATTACTAGACTTGAAAATAAATTAAAATTAAAAATAATGATCCTTATAATTAACATAACATCTTAAAGTTCATATGATATATTGATGTGTATCTCGCATGCAGAAATTATTAGTTTTGTTGATAGTCATGTTAGTTTTATTGTACTCGGTGAATGCTGTCTTCTCCCAAAACAGTACAGAGGCTACAGAATCTTTGAATAATATTGACATGAATGTTTCGAATTTCGTTTATGATGCAAACTCAAGGCCTTTTAACACGTCATACTCTGACTGGACTGCTAAGTGGTGGCAGTGGGCATATTCAATTCCTTTGGACAGAAATCCATCTTATGATGATACTGGAAAATACTGCAATGAAAATCAAGTATCCCCAGTATGGTTTCTAACACAAGCCTACGAACATCCGGTTACACGTACGTGTGAGATACCACAAGGTACTGCCTTGTTAATCACGCTCTTAAATTCTGAGTGTTCATATGCTGAGTTTCCATCTTTAAAATCCGAACAAGAGCTTAGAGACTGTGCTAAGACAATGCAGGACATTGTCATTGGAATGCATGCAACATTAGATGGTAATAATATCCCTAGTCTAGAATTGTACCGTGTCCAATCTGGACTCTTCAATTTTACATTGCCTGAAAACAACATATTGAACTTGACCTCTCAGATTACACAGTCTGTTTCTGATGGAAATTGGTTATTCCTGAAACCATTACCTCCAGGTACTCATGAACTAATTGTTAAGGGAGACATCAACAGTACAAAATCATTGTCCACATTTCACGGATACGAATTTGCGGGACCCGTTGGATGGAATCAGACCACCACTTACATTTTAAATGTCTGGTAGACATCGGATCAAACATATGATATTTTGGTAATAATTATCTAGAGTTTTTTCTTGCCGATCTATTATGTAATCATATTGTTGATTCTAGAAAATATTCTAGCTAATTCAGATCCAATCTTCTCCCATAATGCTATAGCAAGAAACTTAGTCGATACTTCAAATATGCTATTTTGGGGTTCGTAAATTGCATATCGTCTTTGGTAGCGTAATTAGTTTTTTTGCAGAATTTCTCCTTCCTGAAACAAGTATTGCATATTATTAAATTAGACTAAGAAACAAAAGAAGTCTGCCTCTGTTTGGGTCCAAAGTGGTATCCGAATTGCTAACAAAGTGATCTTTATGTCATTTGTTTTTTTGATGGCAACAGTAATTTTAAATCCAATGCAATTGGTTACTGCACAAGAGAATCAAACGGAAACACTAAAGGAAAAAGCTACGGAATCAATCCAAAAATTAATTGAAGATTTAAAAAAGGATCATCCTAATGCAGAAGAATTAGAAGCATTGATAACAGCTGATCCTAATACCTTAGTTGAAAAATTGTCTGCTATGGATTCACGAGAGGCAGTACATATGCTGTTAACAATTGAAACATTAGAAAAGTTAAATTATCTATTAGCGTCACATATGTTATAAGAACAAGCTAAGTAGAAACCCATAATAGACATTCAAATCTTATGTTTTGGTAACTAGATTATTCACAGATGCATTAGTCTTCATTCCGTCCGGTTCTTCCACAACTAGATTAGTATGAGTTTGAACCAGATTTAATATTTTGCACAGCTAATGACAATACAGCATGCAGGTTATCAGAATTGCTTCCACTTTTTTAAAAATGATTTTAATTCATAAGTAATTGTTTCTCGTTACTTCAAAGAAAAATTTAAAATTTTGATACCCTAGTTCTCTATTCTTAAAATAACAACCCTCTTTTAGCACTTATATCGTCGCGCATTCTTCCAAAACACATTTTTGACTAGTAGCTTCACATTTAATAGAATTGATGGGTAATATGAAATTATAATGGCTTTAGTAGCAAAATCACCCAAGTAGTAGAATAAAATTGTACAGGTTCATAAAAGACAAGCATCCTCGTGCCATTTAACATCTCCATAACAGAACCAGCTTTTTGTTCCTGCAATGCAATGTTGAAGGCCTGTAGATTAGCAAATGATTCATTTTGATTTATTCTAAACGACTGCTCATTTGAATCGGCAAATTTTTGACCATTTTGATCTACGTATACAATTCGTTCCCCATTTGTGAGGTTTAATGATTTTAATGTCTCGCTGAAAACTGGCAGATTTAAACCCCCCGACCATATACCTAATAAGGTCTCATTATTAACACCAGATGAGGAATATAGCGGTACTGCAAGATAAGATTGAGGAAGACCTGAAGCGGCAGATATGACTACGTTTCCGAGATAGATATCACCTGTACTAATGGCTCCTTTGTAGTAATCTCTAAAAGCAAAATTGTTTCCACTAAGATTTTGTTGACGAGAAAATGGTTCTTCCATATACATGTCACCATTTGGCATTAGGAAAAATATTACCTCAAGGTCTTTATCATATGACAAAATATCATGAGCTACTTTTCTTTTTGCAATATCAAGATCCTTTGGTATTCCATGTAGCTCGGAACTAATTGAACTAGCATAAGATGCATTTTTTACCTTCGGCAGTTCGCCTGTTATCTCAAGAATTGCAGCTGATTTATTGATTCTATTTTCTATATCATCTACTAGAAGTTTTACTATTAAACTTCTGTCTGCTAGCACAGTGGACTCTGCTGTACCATCCCGAATTCCATTTCTTGTATCATTAAAGCCCTGCGCACTAGCAGGTTCAAAAAACCTATTCTCTGAGTTGACTCCACCAGTGTTCAATGAGAGAATAACAAAAACTGTAAACAAGTACAAGGTAATATCTGATGACCTTCCAAACACCAATAAAATCACCTGATCCCTATTAAATTATAGATAATAAAAACGATGAATATACATTTTGTTATAAGGAAGACATAATACGTTGTTACTATATCCATAGTCAGGAAACCCTAATTTGGCACAATAGCGTCGCAGATACCGACGGGCTCATAATGATGTTCCTCTTATTAACATATAGTAAAATTAGAGTTTCAGAGATTGTGATAATAGTCCTTATAAATATTCAAAGTAGATTTGTGATTATACTATGGCATGGTATACGTTCAAACCGAAAGAGAGAGGTATTGTGTTGTAAATTCTGAAGATTTGAACAAGATATCTAACTTAAATAACTAAATGATTCTTCTAATGTCGAAGCATAAAAAATAATTTTTTTGTAACGGTAAGAGTTTACTTCAACTACGGCTTGTGGTATTCCCTTCTTTAGGTCATCAAAGCTCATTACTGGGTGGAACTGTACATCAGCACCCATTCCACTAAACAGCGGTTCAGCCAGGACGGGTATCTGGTCTGCACTCTATATCAACAATAAAGGAAGCCACTCTATTACCATCCGCTTCAGTTCCCATATGTTCTATTACCTTTATTCAAGTTTCATCCATGGTAATAATTTGGGACCATTCTCAAGCTTATCATTAATTAGGTTTTTGAACAACAAATTGCGTATTCGCAATCCGAATTACCAGAGATTGACAAGCTCTTAGATCAAGCGGATTCATTTTTTTATCAAAGTAATCATTTGCAAGCCATCATTTTATGCGATCCATTTGGAGCCGTAGTAGTGGGTAGGTATGAGATAGTATATTGGTATCAGAACAAATAATATGAGACCAAATTGAGTGTTTAGAAATGAAACACCAATAGCCATCGGGTATAGAATTAATCCAAGAATTATTCTTCTCGACATTTTGGCTATAAATTTGGGATCGAGATCAGTACTCACTAGTTGATGTTCTTTAGTAGCGTACCTCCATTGTAAATAAGTCCAGATTAGAACTATGGTAATGTTGATTCCGTAGATGACTTCTGAAATTGGCTGATCTCCATACTCGCTAATCAGAGATGTGGAAAATGGTACGAATGCAATGAACATTAAATAAAAAATAGTTAGCCATAGAAATATTCGATTGGCACGCATGATATAGTGAAATTGATCATTATGAGCAATCCAAAAAAAACCCAAGATTACGAAACTAGTTGCATAACTCCATACGTCCGGTAACAGCTCAAGCAATCGCTTTGGAAGCTCAGTTGCAACTTCCGATTGAGATATCTGCGGTACCACCATTTCCAATACTAACAAAGTCATGACTATTGCCAAAACACCATCTGTGAGTGTTATAACACGATCTCTAGTGATACGATCTCCAACTTCATGTACCAATCTACATTCACCACTTTGACCTATTTTACAAAATATAATTCATAACTGGATATATTTGGGTAGCTAATGATATTTTCGAGATTTTTTTGTTTTCGATAAGGAGAATTGACTTGATTATTGCCTAAATATGAGATTTGCTTATCATACGAATACTTATTGTTCAATAAGTCTCTATTCTAAATTTGAGACTTAATTTTTTAATTTATCCGAAGATAACTGGGAAAGAACATTGCTCGCATTTTACCATAATTTAGTCCATTTAGAGATGATTTGCTAATTTCAATAAGCAGATAGACGGTTAAATCGTGGCGAAAACACCCAAAATAACCTTGAATCAATTGATTTAACTATTGCGATATATATAAGAGCTTAAAGTCTTTAAGTAAATTATTGGTTAGATATGATACGCCATTAGCTACAATGTTCCTTATGTTACTGTTAATAGTAATTAATGTATCTGTTACTTTTCCTGGTAGCAATATCCACGCCAGTCCTTCTAGTAATCAAGAATGGAAGAGTTCCTTTAATCTTGAGGATTGCAATTTGACTCCTAATGGTTCAAACAGTTACTTCATATTGGAACCTGGATACCAGCTTGTTCTAGAAGGCCAAGAAGATGGTGCCCAAATTCAGCTAAAAATTTCGGTTCTAAATGAGACTAAAATAGTTAACGGAACTGAAGCTAGGGTTGTAGAAGAGGAAGAAACAGAAGATGGCGAAGTAGTGGAGATATCCAAGAACTGGTTTGTAGTTTGTAAACCTGTTAATGATATATTCTACCTAGGAGAGGAAGTTGACATTTATGAAGACGGCAAAATTGTAAATCATGAAGGAGCATGGGAGGCTGGTGTTAATGATGCCAGACTCGGGATGATAATGCCTGGAAAGGCAGAACTAGGTTCAAAATACTATCAGGAAGTTGCTCCAAAGGTGGCTGAAGATAGAGCCGAAATTGTAGGTCTTGATAAAGTAATAGATACTCCTGCAGGGAAGTTTGAAAATGTTTTAGAAACTGAAGAAACCAACGCTCTAAATCCAGATGAAAAAGAGTCAAAGTTTTACGCGCCTGGAGTGGGACTAATTCAAGAGGAGACATTAAAGCTGGTCAGACATGGAAATACTACATCAAATTAGAACGATTCCCTAGTCTTACCGAAAAGAACCCATCTCAAATTCAAACATTTTCCGGACATTAAAAAGAAATCATGTTTCATAACGACTTAATCAAGGGAAGCACTTTTTTGAGCCTAAAAATTGGGACAGTTCCCATTATTTTATAGTTATGAGGCCTCCAATGATTAGTTTAAGGTTAATGATTAATTTGACATAAACTCATTTGGTTACTAGTACAGGACAATGTGAATATCTCAGTACTCCATCGGCTACGCTGCCTAACAGCATTTTTTTAATCCCAGAAAGACCTCTACTCCCCATAACTATCATGTCAACCCTATTTTTCTCAGCATATTCTATGATCTCTTTTGTGACGGATGAGATACCAATAACGACATCGGTTTTGACCTTGACATTTTTTTCTGATGCATTTTGTTTCACCTTGTTCACATGTCTTTCACCTTTTTGCATTGCAATCATCATTACATCTTTCAGAGCTCTAGGTAATTTCGGCGTTATATCATCTTCCAGGTACTTGTATCTGAAGTCCGGAGAGACAATATATAGTGCGATCAATTCCGCATCATATCTTTTGGCTATGTCAATAGCCTGAATGCTAGCATCCATGGAAGGCTTGGAACCATCAACCGCTACAAGCATTCTTCGAATAGCCAATTAATGTTCATTAGTATTATTACTATAATATATTTTTCTTACACTAATGTGATAGTTATTAGCGAAAATTTTAGTTTAAAATAGCAGGATTATTTAGACAATATGTCATAATCAAATTTTGACATCTTTATGTAAATTAATTCTACCATGTTTAGAAGCTTCTTTTATGATGGTGAATTCAACTTGTTGCGCCATATCAGCCAATTTTCCTACGTCTTCGCGGTAGTCCTCAAAAGATGTATGTTCCTTCTGACCGAGAAATATTTCTTTAATTTGGTAACCTGACATAACAGCTTCGATGAGGAACCAAATATCAATTCCCCATCCATCAGGAGGATTTTTTTCCAATAGATTTTTCCACACTTCTGTTCTTGCACACACCTCACCACTTAACGGTTGTTCAATATTTGAAAGCTCAGGAAAAAAGATGTGCAACATTGGTTTTGCAATAAGCTTTGTTACCGCGGCATCTCGAGTATGTCGTTGGTAATAACCTCTTGCCATGTCGCAATTAGTACAGCCCTCAACTAATTTATCTATCCACTCTGGAGTTAGATTCTTTATATCAGCATCGAGAAATAATATAATATCCGCATTAATACTTATAGCTTCATTTAGTCCTTTTTTCATGGCGATCCCTTTTGCAGGAAACAGTCTACCATCTTGTTGAATCACCCTCGCCCCAACTTTAGTGGCTTTTTCGACTGTTGCATCTGACGAATAAGCATCGATAACTATTACTTCGGGACTATATCGACTCTTCTTAGCAGTTGTTATGACATGTTCAATGGTATCTTCTTCATTTTTCGCGGGAAATATTACAACAATTTTTTGGAAAGAAATTTGCTTATTCATATCACTACGCAACGTAATAACCCTTAAATTTCTTCTGCTGGTATTGTTATCTTATTAAGATGATAAATTTAATGAAGTATCGTTTTTTCTTTATTAAGAGTCTAATTTACTATATATTGATAAACATGATAAAAACTCTGAGGATCAGATTGAGAAAGGTACTTCCATTTTATAGGATCCAAGCGTACTTCCTCGAACTTAATCTTGTCTGATTCCTTATCTTTAGAGTCTGCAATAATATTGTAAATAATTTCACCTACTAACACCTGATTCGGTTTTGCAATAGATGCGATCTTAGCCGCAAGGCTAATACTGGAGCCTGTTATATCTACGTGAGCTTTTTCTAAGCTTTTACCATAAAGTACAACCAAAGTGGGTCCATAAGCTAATCCTGTTCTTACTGTAATTTCTGGTAAATTATTTTCTTTAAAAACAGGATTGATTGCTTTTTTTAGAATCTCTAGTATGGCCGTTGAACAATTTAGCGCATTTTTACAAGCTTTTACTTGATCGTACTCTGCTGGAAAAATTACAATAACGGCATCTCCCTCATATTTGAAAACAAAGCCTCCATAGCCAGAGACAACTACGCTTACTTCCTGGGCAAAAGTTTGTAGTATTAGGGCGAATCTAAAATCTGGTAAAGTCAGACTCATCTGTGTAGAATTGTTAATGTCTATTATCATAATGACAAGATTTGTTCTGGTGTTTACATGTCTCCTTAAAAATTTCTTGGATTCTTCTGTGGACATATTAAGCTGGATACCATCTTTTAGGGTTTTGGTTACCCTTGCACTGATTTGTTTCTGTAACGCAAAGGTGAGAAAATCCATGATATCTCTACTTAGAACTTGATGAATAACTTAAATCTAGTGATCATCACAAATCTCTCATTAATTTCAAATTTTTTCCTATTCCTATTTAGAACGACCTTATAGAAATCTGTTGAGAAAAATCAGTATTTAATTATGATGTATTCAATCCGAAAAGTACCAAAGTATGACAAGTTATATAGGCAAATTGAATAGGTTATACTTACCATTGGAGCATGAGCTTGCTGGAGAAAAGATTAAGAAAGAATTGTACTATGCAGTAAAAGAAATAGGTAAAGAAAAAATTCAAAAAGATATCATCTCATGCATTCAATCTTCACGCGAATACATTGATCTCTTAATGAATAAATCCATAGACAGGTTGATGGCCACTGATCAAAGCTTGGACTATGACAGACTAATTGGAACCTTGAGCGAAGCACTCCTTCATTTCATGCTTACCATCAGTACTTTACCATCAGAAAGAAAGATACGACTTAATAGCGAATTAGTTATTGATGTTGTTATCCCTAATTTACGAATTTTGAAAACAAATCCTTCAAAGTCGATTATTGTACAATTCATAAAGGAAGGTTCAGAAATAAACAATGTATCAAAACTCCAATTCATCCAACCTAACCCTGAGAATATATGGATAGTATCCTACAAGCCTTTGTCTGATGCAAAATACAAAACTTATAGCATCCTTCCTGATAGTTACTCAAACATAATAATAGATATTCATAAATTTCTAAAACAAACAGGAGATAAAAGCCTTAGATTTATTCCCTCAACATAAATTCAGATAAATCATGGCACTGATATTAGTGCCAAACTGTGACCAAGTAAAATATCAATCAATAAAAGATAGTTTTTTTCACTTGGCAATATTCACTACAATACTTGATAATATTATTATTTTAGCATTATATTGGTGTCGATCTTGAATTCATTATCTGAAGAGTGATATTGGCTGATGACAGTTGATATTGGGCCATCATCAATCGATTCAGGAAAATCCATTCCTGAAAATCCGGGGCAAATCAATCAATTTTACCACAAATTAATATATTTGAGATGTAGATAATAATAGATGAGTTTTCAGAACATTGCATTGTGGAAGTTAGCAATAATTTTCGTTGTTGCTGGAGTAGTAATAATATTAGCATTGCTCGGCTCATCTGCAAAAAATTTGTTCAGCGAATCCATAACTGAGGATGTGCCTGTTAAGCTGAAGAAAGATAAGGATTGTGTTGTAGAACCATCAGATGGTGTACCTAGGGTAATCTCAAATTGCAATTATGCCGTTGGAGATAACTTATCGGTAACCTATAAGCCCAAGCAACCTACCATTCAAAAATATGAGTTAAAGAATTCTTCGACTTCCTAAGGACACACCAAGTTAGTTCTTGTCGTAGCAAAGATTAAGAACCACATGAATTCCCAGATCAGTCGCACAGGGCCCGTCAGATATTCGTGCTTTTATGGGATTTCACAAATAGATATGATGAATAGAAAAATTGGAAGTCATTAGAAGAATTTGAATTAGGAATAAATTAAGTTGGTCTTTTAAAAACACATCGTGGAAAGTATTAATTTTGTATGCCTTGGTCAAACCGAATTTGTAAAGGAGTTAGGGAAGAAAGGGCAGTCAAGTGACATTACAACATATGACAGTAAAAAAGATGACAGAATCACGACCTACGTAATACCATCAGGCTATCCTGATAAGATCCAACCATTAATTACTGCAGTAAATTTGGGAGAGTATTCTATAGTTAACGTCGACAAACTAGATAGATTTCTAGGAGAACAAATAGTAGCCTTAAATCTACTGCAACTAGATAAAGGATTCCTCCTTCATTCTTACGGAGTTGATAGCGAAGCTCTCAAGAGTCTTTTAAAAAATACTGTTGCGTCTTCATACAAGGTTGAACAGAATATTGAAAGTCTTAAAGAGAGTATCAGTTCTTTATCTTCGGTAAAAAGAGACGGATCAACAATTATCCATATAGATAACATATTTAATGTAAAAGGAGTAGGTGTAGTCGTCTTGGGTATGCTTAAACAGGGAGTTATCAAAGTACATGATGAGCTTGTACTATTTCCTCAAAAGAAAACGGTTACAGTTAAAAGTATACAGATGCACGATAAAAATGTTAAAGAATCACATAGTCCAGCTAGGGTAGGTCTTGCTCTAACAGGAGTTTCTTTTGATGAGATAACTAGGGGAGATATTCTTTCCAATTACAACCATTTTACGTCTGACGTCCAGGAATTGATTATTGATTTTGATATTGTGCCATTTTATAAGAATGACCTTTCAGAAAATCACTCCTATCTTTTGTCCATAGGGACTCAGATCAGGCCTGCAAAGATAAAGAAATCAGGGAGCAATAAACTTAAGATTTTATCAGATAATATATTTTCATTTAAAGCCGGAGATGTTGCAATCCTCTTAAATCCAGATAGTAAAGATATACGAATAGTGGGTTCAGGAAGAATAAGTGTATGATATCTTTGGGTATATTTCGGTCGGTCTCTATAAGTTCATGTATTGTATTTGAGTTTGAAACCAAAATCTAGTAAATAGATAGAAATAGCCAATTAAATGTGGTAAATTAGTATTAAGAAATATGGCTTAAAACGTAAAGGTATGTCATGGCAATTATTGAAAGTTGAATTAAGCACCAGTTAATTCTAGCAATAATTGGAAAAACTACAAAATGATTTTCGTAGAAAACATCTAGCGAAAATCCTAAATAATTTGTTTATGTATATATTATCAATCCATGGCTCAGCAACAACTTTTAAAACAGGAATCGTCCGTTTCTGAAATTCTAAGCAGCCATAAGAAGCAGTTAACACAGAATATCGAGCAGGCCACCGACGAATGCCATATGAATACACTTAATCAACAATCAAACCAACAATTGTCTATTTCTCAAATAATACGTACATGTGGAAAACAATTTAGACAGATTAGAAAGCAATATACGGATGGAGCTGGCGGGAGATGCGTTATGGGTGTCATCATGTCTTATTATGGTTGGGATGGAAAATGCATTACTAATTCAGAAAGAAGATTATATGCTGCCTTAACAGCGTTGAGACAGGCCGGCATCAGTAAAGAACAATTGATAGAGTTGAATGATTCTGGTGCGACGTTCGACGAAATAGCTGATTATCTGGACAGAAATTTGCAGTTGAACATCAAATAAATTATTTAAGGCTTCCTATTTTCGGTTTACAGACCAGCTTGAGCTCTTATCAAGTTTATTGTCCATAGCTTAGCTCCAATGTCAACCAGAAAAAGTATTGATAAAGTTGACAAACTATTGAACTTGGTGGATAAACATATCAAAGAAAAAAATTGTCACCATAGTTCAAAAGAGCTTCTTAGCAAATATGAGAAATTAATGGGTGTCTAATTAGACTGTAATTAAGTATCTTTAAAGATCTTAGCGTTTATTTGATATCAATGCTAGTAACTTTCTAAAAAACGATTCATATCCATATTCTCGCATTATCCAGATCAAAGTAGATACGGTAAAAACAGGGAGAAAGTCTCCTACAAACGGTATAAATTCAGCAAGGTTCATAATGACTGATACCTTACTTTTAGTTATCGAATACAACAACCAAGTTGTAATAACATCAAACACGTCACCGATTATTGGGATACTAAATAGCGGACCAACTAGGTAATCCAGAGCGTCTGCAATAATTGATATTACTAGGGCTAAAGCAGCAGTTGTGAAACTACGTTTAGTTTTCTTATTTGTTTCCTTTATTGTTATTTCACCCATATAGTGAATGTTAAGCAGCAAATAATTTAAGACTTAGCGCTCCTGACGCTCTACAGCAATCCCAATGCCAACCATTTGGAAACTTTTATCTTCTATGACAATTTTCTTTCAGGTGAAAGTAATTCATTATCCATCAATAACTGGCAATTTAATCTAGGTTTTTAGTATCATTTACTTTCATTATTACTAACATAAGATATTTGAACTCAAAAATTAATTGAACTCCGATCACAACTTTCGAGTAATATCAAATATCATATTTAAACACCTGTCTGTGAATATAACTCATAACATCTACTTCCATCCCTTTCAGTTTGCTCTATAATATCTTCATGAGTTAATGACAATTTGATTCCCTGCTGACTTTTGGATGACAAGATTCTTGAAATTTCAAGAAGAAATGGTTTAAAAAGAAGAGATTACTGGAACAGAATTTCGCAAACCGAAGATATAAATAAATTAGGTAAGTCTATCTGAGACTAATTATATTCTATATAGTTATTCATTCTCTGCTGCAGCATTACCTATAGCTTCTTCTGCTAAGTCAAGTTGATTCAAAGCTTCTTCGGTGGTTCCGTTTTGAAGCGCTGCTTTTGCATTTTTTATGTGTTCAGACACAAAATCTGTAGGACAGCCTGTTGCATGAATTTGTTGGACTGAAACTATTGATACTGCTAAAGATATTGCTATGATGCTGAAGGTTAGAATATTTTTTATTTTTGTCATTCTCTAACCTTTTATTCTATAGTATATTAATACTATAGTAACATAGTTATCATATTTTATATCAAACAGTTTATTCCTTTTCACTATTAGTCGCAATATTTCAACTTATGATGTATTCAATAATTATCAGCCATATTAAACTGAGTTTATTATTTCCTATTTGGATATTTTAAATAGGATAAATATCACAATGTTTAGAAAAAATCATTACGAAACTGATAAATTTATCTCTGTGTTGTTATAATTTTCTGGTTTTGGGACTTAACATCATATAGTCTTTGTAACATCATTGCTAAAGGTATTACAAGTGCTTGTTGTGCTATTTTTGTTATTACATCTCTATAATCTATAGCATATTCTTTGATTATTAGATCCGTTCCTGGGATTGGAATTCCTGTCATAGCTCTAAAATAATAAACAATCAGTATTGCTACAGTTCCTATTAAAAGTACATAATATGGTATTACATTATTTGGTTTAACGAATATCAAAATTGTTGTAACTACATAGCCTATTGCTACCATTGCAAAAAAGATAGCTTCACCAAATTGTCTTGTACTTTTATTTACCATTCCTTGTTCTGAAGAATTTTGTGACCCTTCAAATTCTAGGAGAGAATGCTCGACGTATACTATGACAGTTGGGATCATCAATCCGACAAATATTATTGACAATATTGTTAAATGTTTATTATTCTTTAAGTTCAAATGTGTCACGTTTATCAAAGTACTTGAGCTTAGTATATTAACGTTAGAGTAATTTTGTTATAGGGTAAATAAAAGTTGTTCTTTCATTAAAATTCTTTAAATTTTGTCTCATGACAATACCTTAATTACATTAAAAAGCTAAAGGAAATATTTGACAAATGCAAAGAGATTTTCTTCAGAATATACCATGTTATCTATATTAGAATATCTTTGCTTGTATTCTACAAAGACTCCAGTAAGTAAATACCATATAATGACAAAAATTAATGGAATTAGACAACAGCGTCCTGATAGAATATCTAATATCCTAAACGGATTAGAGGAAAATGGATATATTAAATCAATAATAGATGATGGTACTAATAATAAACTATATCTTATTACAAAAACAGGTTTTAATGCTTATTTAAAATGGATTAAGGATTTTTTGCTTTTTGTGCGAACCATGAATAATGAAGAATAGATAGATACATAGATAGATTAAGTTGATAAGTTGTTTAAACTCTTTAAATCATAATCAATATCATTAACGGGTTTTTCTATAAGAATCAGATTTTCACTAATAGTTTTATCTTTGATTTTATTGGCTAAAACGTAACTTTCCTGGGATATACTATCCCCTATTATAATAGCTAGCCCTATTTTGTTTCCTCTTTTCTTATAGTTTTGTAATGATTTTAAGAAATCTTGGGTAATACTTTTATCAATAACTTTATCTACTATTTTTATTAAGATACTTCCATATTCTTGAATTACATTTTTTAAAGAATCTGAATCTATAGATTTTATTGTTGATTTATCAATCAAAATATCGAAAGTAGTAATATCACCTACGTTAACATTATAAAATTCCTCTTTATCGGATTTTGAAAGATAGTATTCTAAGGGAATAGCAATTTGATTGATTACTTCTGGTAATGCATCTAGAATTTCTTCTTTACTTTTATCCTTGATTCTTAGTATTATACCAGTTCTAATTGCATTGTTTTCAAATAGATTTGACCATTTTTCCAATATTTTTCGAGATCTCAACACAGGTCGAACTGAGAATAAGGTGAAAAGAATAAGAAATAGCGATACAGCAATAATCATTGCATCAATTGTTTCGTCTGATAAAATTCTAATAATGCCTAAATCCATAACTAAATCCATGGCTGTCATAGACACAATTAAGATTAAAATTGTTACAACAACTGGAATATTTTTTGTAAATGATTTTATTAATTGCGATGCCTCAGAACTATATTGTGTAAGCATTACAGAATCAGCATTCAGACCAAAACCTGTTTTATCATTGTTTGTCATTAAAGATAGTATTCAATGCGGTATTGGATATATAAATAATAACATAACTATTTTATAGGCTCGTGATCCAAAATTGCATGAATCAATGTTTTTGAAAATTAATAATTTTATACGGTATTTTAAGGAGCTACAAAAACTAGCATTTGTCTACTAGAGAGATAATCAAATATTAAAAGTTATTTAATAATTTTTTTTATCAATATTTCTATAGTTACACTATAATTCAGTTGAAATTTTTGCAAAGAGTATTTCGTGATTTCCACTAATGTAATCTTCCCATATTACATAGATGTTATTATTTGAAATAGTAATAGATGGACATTCAGAAACACTCGGATTATTACTTAAATTTAACAATCTCGCATAATTATTTTGTTCCTTTTGATTACTTACTAGTAGTATCAATATATCTTCATTTTGTTTAGAAAATGAATTTTGCCAAGCTACAGTAGAGAGATTATTGTTACTTGTTACTTCTACGTTAAGTGGATTCTTTATAATATCATTTAATTCAAAATGATTATTTGTATCATTAAAATCAATTATATTTTTAGAATATGTATTTGAATCAGTAAATGTATAACCATTATCATTACTTTTAACATAATATATATTATCAGTATTTTTTGTTAAAAGGCCTCCCCAACTAATTAGTACTTCATTTTTATTAACAGATATTTGTGACTCTCCAAAATTATTATCAACATTTATTTTAATAATTTCGTCAAAATTATTTCCTTTATCAGAACTTTTTACTAGAAATAATCCACTATTATTTTTGTTTTCATTATTCCACACAATATATACATTATTTCCATATGAATTGATTTTAGGAAATGCATCAATAGTATTATTTGTCAATAATTTTGAATTTTTAAATGTATTTCCACTATCCACACTGCTACTGAATTTAATGTTACTGTTACTACTCTCATATATATTGTTTTCATCTGCTTCTTGCCAAACAACATAAACATTTTCATTAAAAGCAGATATTTCTTGATTATGTGAATTTAATGAATTGTTGCTTAGGTTTATTGCTTTACTAAAAGTTTTGCCATTATCTTCACTTTTTGTGAATATAATTTCTTTATTATTGGAATTGACTGTGTCTGTCCAGACAATAAATATTCCATTTTTAGATACTGCAATCTGAGGGCGCTCTGAAAATTTAGTACTGTTACTCAAATTAATTGCTTTACTAAAAGTTTTGCCATTATCTTCACTTTTTATAAAAAAAATATCATAATTGAGTTTAGGTAAACTTTCAGAAACTGATTCTTGCCATACCACATAAATATTATTTTCAAACGATTCTATCTGTCCATATATTGAATCTTCATTATTGTTTGTTAAATTAGTTACATTTGAATTAGGATAACTAATCATTCTATAATCATAATCTTGTTTAAAGTTTTTAGATGAACTATTTTGAAAGTCATCGACATTTGTTTTATCAAATGCAGTAATATCATTATTATAAACTAATGAACTTAAAACAAAGATAAAAAAGATAAAAAAAATATAATTTATCTTTGTTAATTTGTTATTATTTAAAAAGGAAAGATTAAGCATGTTCCTGATAAATCTAAAATAAAATAACGAATTAGTCATTGTAACTTATATTATTACGGTTATACGTATTTCAATGTATTTTAGTTTAGAAGTAATTTCCTGGATTAAATAGTTTTTGAACTATTTAAGGCGATAAAAGTCAAAATAGAAATGTTATCATCCCATCACTTAAAAGAATTTTAAGATTTATTCAAATATTATATAAAAATAAATTAAGAAAAATCATGGCCCATCAATTTTTTCTTATTTTATAGTGTAGATTTCATTAACATCGCTTACGCTTAATCCAGGTTCAGGTCCTCCACCAATTACAAAAATTCTGTTATCTACGGAAACAGCTGCAAGACCATGACGAGGTGTGGGCATTGATTCTAGGGATGTCCATTTACCATTATCAGTATCATATTTTTCATTGTTTCCAAATGTTCCTGTCAAATCCTCCCCTCCAAATACAAAGAGACTGTTATTTATTGAGGCAGCCGCTATGCCGCTTCTTTTTGACGGCATAGATTCGAGCGGTGTCCATTTTTCTGTTTCAGTGTCATACATTTCATTGGCATTTACATTTACGATTGAGGTGCCCGCAGTTCTTCCACCCATTACGAATATTTTGCTGTCAACTGCCGCATTTGCACTATGATGTCTCCCGGTAGGCATCGGTGTTTTAGAAGACCAAGTATTCGAAATTGGATCGTATGCTTCATTTATATTCAAATTTCTGGCTTTATCTTCTCCACCTATCGCATACAAAGTTCCATTGACGAATGAAGCACTTAATGCGCCTCTTGGAGTGGGCATAGGTTTACCCTCTTTCCACTTATTCTTTAGTGGGTCGTATATGAATAATTGATTGGTCGGAATCCATTCTCTCGAAATGTATCCACCTATAACGTATATTTTTCCCTCATAACTAGTGACAGCAGTATGATGCAATGGTTCCGGTAGAGGGGCAGTTGATTTCCAAGAATTGTTATTAATATTATATACTTCAACAACATCCAATACATCCCCTGATCCATCGAAACCTCCGAGAACATAAATATCATCTCCTATATTAGTAGCAGTAATTTCTGATCTTGCAGTTGTCATAGGAGATCCTTCTGACCACGATTGTGCCAGAACGGGTGATGTGAACATAAAGATGAAAAACAATATCGACGTCGGTAAGATTTGTATTTCAGGAGGTAATTGTCTCATATCTTAAAAGAGAATTTCTAATTAATAAATTAGTCTTTGGTTCCGAATTGTTATAATATTAATCCCAACTGTCTCATATTTGAAATTTTGAATTTGTTAGCCTCATATTCTTTTTGCATTAATTAAATTAAAATATCAAGAACTATCAATCATAGTTTGCAAAATGAAAGCAAATTTTGATTCTCGTAAAATTGATGAACAAAAACTTGGTGAATTTATGCTAAAAGCAATGGGAGATGTTACAAGCACGTTAAGTGCAATGCTTGTAATCATTGGAGATAGACTTCATCTATACCAAACCATGGCGAAATTAGGACGGCCCGTTACATCCGAAGAGTTAGCGAAAATGACCAACACTAGTGAGCGTCTTATTAGAGAATGGCTCGCGAACCAAGCTGCTGGAGGATATATAATATATGATCCACCAAATAGGAAATATTCTCTTCCTCCAGAACAAGCGATGGCATTAGCAGATGAGAATAGTCCTGTGTATATACTGGGAGCCTATCAAGCAATAAGATCCTATTTTAAGGATGAAGATAAATTCGTAGAAATGTTCAAAAGTGGAAAAGGAATGAAATGGGGAGAGCATCATCATGATCTCTTTGAGGGTAGCGCGCTATTTTATAAACCTAACTATGTTGCAAATCTGGTAAGTTCATGGATTCCATCCCTTGATGGAGTTGAAAAAAAACTACAACAAGGAGCCAAAGTTGCTGACATTGGATGTGGATATGGTGTATCAACAATTCTTATGGCGAAGGCTTATCCAAATTCTAAATTTTATGGTTTTGATAACCATGGTCCTTCTATAATAAAAGCTAAAGACCAAATAAGAAAGGAAGAAGAAACAGGAGGAGGAAGCATAAGTAATGTGGAATTTGTTTCTGTCAATGCAAACGATAAGTCAATTGGTAATGATTACGATCTAATTACCTTTTTTGATTGTCTACATGATATGGGAGACCCTCTAGGAGCGATGAAATTTGCAAGGCAATCACTTAAAACAGGTGGAACATGTATGATTGTAGAACCAATGGCTAACGACAAGTTAGAAGAGAACCTCAACCTAGTGGGAAGAGCATTTTACGCAGCGTCCACCCTTGTATGTGTTCCAAATTCTCTAGCTGAGAACGGTCCAGCATTGGGCGCCCAAGCAGGGGAAAACAAGATAAGTGAGATTGTAAAAGCAGCGGGATTCACAATATTTAGGCGTGCAACTCAGACACCATTTAACATAATTTATGAGGCAAAACCTTAGTTCTCAATATAGACTTACCTCTAAGGGACAAGAATTGGCCTAATCTGTCTGTAATTAACCTATTTGCCATATATGAGAAACTGTCGAACTCTAATATGATGATGTGCTACAATACCATTACTTTCAGATTTTAGGTTGGTCGTCGAGTCTCTCTTAGAGTTGAAATCAAGTTTTTCTAGATAGGACCTAACAACAATTTCAATTAAAGCTAGTCATTTCTGATACTAATGATCATTTTCTCACAGTGCTCGTCTGTCCAAACTCCTACTCCTTGTAACTTGTCTTTCCATTTTCCATCAGTTCTATCTACGCAAACATCTGTCATTGAATTGAAGTACGCCTCTGTTACTTCAGCGTTATTACTTTTATTAGCATTGTTGGTTGCTTCGGTAAAATTTACATTACTTATAGCAAACTCAGCATTATTCTTTAAATCTTTGACATATTCTTTTTCTAATTGTACATCATCCTTTGTACCAATACCATGTCCAGAAACGTACGCATCAAAATCGTAATTTAGTACTTGATCATATGATTGAATATAGGAAGGTACATGAGGTGTGGCTGCAAGATGTTTCCAGGGTGTTCCTCCTGGAGAAAATTGATCTACTGCCATTAATATTTTATGTTGTGGAGTATAAATGAAAATATTTCCATTTTGATGATATGGTCCACCATATGCTAACTGCAAAGTTGCATTTCCTAGAGTTATTGTTGTTTCATTATCAAATATTTGTGTCGGTAACGGTCTGTCTGTATCGTTAGCCATTTTCAAGAAATTTAATGTATCTTTTTGTGCAATTATTTCTATTCCTGGAGGAAGTACATGAGCTCCTCCTATGTGATCTTTATGCGCATGACTGTACACCAGATATTTTATGGTTTCATTGGTAACTTCAGATATCGCATCAATTATCTTGTCACCTATATTTGGAGGAGCATCAACCACAATGACCCCATCTCCCGTTACTAAAAACATACTATTGTAGCCAGTTGATGAAACTACATACGCACCTCCTCCCATATTATTTAAATCATAACCTTTTTCATTTGCGGATTGTGCATGAGTAATAGTATTCTGATTTGTAAAATTAATTAAAGAAACAAAAATCAAAAAAGCGCCTACTACAAATAATCCATTCATACACAGGTTTTTTATTGTTGATCTAGACTTCATACTATTCAGTTTGAGTTTGAACGATAATAAAGTTTGTGAGAAAAGATAATTTCAATTGGAAGGAGTTGTTTATAAAAGGTTACGTCCAAGCAAGAAATCAATATTTCACAAAAATGAAAAGTTTTAAAAATTCTAAAACTTGAACCTAATATCCACTGAAAACTCCATATTTGTATACACGTGTTGCCAAGATTTCTAGATTGATTAGAAAGGCATAAAGCTAAGTTTATACTGACTATATGACATAAATGAGCGTGAAAATGCAGAAACAGCCTGTATCAACTGCAATTTTAAATCTGTTTCATTTTTACATTCTTTTGGTAAATTTGGAGAGACACTGGTGAACGCCGATGTATAAAGTCGATTCACCATCCTTTCTGGAGATTCCCGCCTCCCTAATAGAACAGATGTTACAGAAAACTAACGAAATTGGAGATATGCTACAAAGCTCAATTCATGAAATTAATCGGAAAAGACAGAAATTTCGTCTACAACTTGAACAAATAGGATTACTGGATACCGATATTAGATTTAGAAATATTAAGCCATTAATTTCAGGTGGTGTAGATGGAGCTTATGCAGTAGATCGTCTCCTAGGAACGGATTTACTATTTGCGGCTGCTGTAGGAGTTGAGGGTATGAATGAAGAAAATGGAAAAAGGGTTCCTCCCAGTCATGATGTATTTGTTAACCCAGAAAAACATAATCCTGAAAATATGATAGCAGCAAGGGCAATCATGGTAGAAATGGAGATCCAATTAGCAGCAAATGCGCACTATGATATAGTATATCTTGACGGTTCCCTTACGACGGCATTAATCCATATGTACAAGGCCATAAATTTTATAGAAACTCTTAATACAAAATCATCTGAAAAAATCAAGGAAGATTTCAAAAATTTTTTGGTTTCATATAAGAAAATTTTGAAGTTTCATGACACGGAAAAATACTTTCTCGGAATACCAAAATATACCTCAAGAAATGATATTGGTAAGAATCTCCACTGGCCTGAAAATTATGATGATAGGGCAATTCTAACTTTGATATTAGATCCTGGAGAGTTTACACGTCCAAAATTATTTACAAGCGAAGAAGGATGGCACGTAAGATTACCATATGAGGATGAGGAACTAAAAATTTTGATGCAACAAGTAATTTCGGGAATAAAAAATCTTTCCGTCATTTACTACAAGCCGCACCCTTGGTGTCCCGCCCTAAGGATTGAAATGTCATCAGCAGTTGCTCGTGACGAATCGAAACTAGATACCATTTTATATAACGTGAAGAGCCAATGCCAAACACCATCTATCATGGAACCTTTTCCACTTTATATGGCTGATAGAATAGCAAAGCATATGGCCCCAGCTATTCCGGCCTATAAGCAAATTATAATGAAACAAATGACTGAGCTCGCTGATAACAATGAAAAAGATATATTTTTCATGATGCATTCATACAGAACCGAAGGAGGATCATAGTTTTGGAAATAAGTTTGGAGAATTCCATCGACAAGAAGATTAATTATTTTCTTAAAAATAGTTCCATTTTAGGAACAATTGGATCACCCTCTTCAACAATCGAACTTGCACTAGATGTATTGGAATCTTCCGTCACAAGACAACTTGTCGGCGAATTAGCCATTTTCAAATATTTACAGGACTCAAAAAATCATTATGCGATTGGTCAAATTATAGAAATAATGCTTAAGAACTTTTTATTAGAGGATCCTACAATAAAATCCGTAGCACGAAAAAGAGGCTCAGTTAATCCTATTAGTGGAATACAGGATGTTCACGTAGGAAAGCTGCTTTGTAGCGCAATATTTACCAGTTCTGATGATCTAGTTGAACCCAGCTTATTAGGCACAGTTCCACCAACAGGAACGTATGTTTATCAAGTAAATGATGACATTCTAAGTACTATTTTAGAAAAGCAAAAGAATAGCTTGCTCTATTTGGGGAATAGTTATGGTTCCAAAACCAAATTGCCAATGTGGTTTAAGCATTTTGATTACGGAGAGAATGGTGCTGGAGAAGCCTATCATCTGGGAGTTTTTGGAATAACTGGATCTGGAAAATCAACTCTGGCGAAAATGATTCTGACTGCGTACTCTAAGTTTCGTCAGATGGGCTTACTGGTACTAGATCCCGTAGGAGAGTTTTCTAAAAGTTTTTCAAATGACTATAGCAGTAACGGGGACAAGGAATATTCGAATTCCGATTCTAATTTCAATATGAAAAAAATAATGAATTCTCTAAATAAACAAGTCGTATCAATAAATGTTAGAAATCTTGTTTTAGATAGATGGACATTATTTGAAGAAATCTTACTGGAATCACAAATCTTTCATCAGCTAACAATTAAAGGGCCAAATAAGGGATTTGCCGTTGATGCATTGATACCTAAACTTAGAAACAAAACGACTTTGACTAAATTAATAAAAAGAGAGTCGTTCGACCTTTTCATGAATGAATTGCGCAAGGAAGAAATTCAGCTTCTTATATTTTCTACTCCAGAACCAAGAAAGAGACTTAATAATCTTGTTTCGAATCTCGATGAAAAAAATCTGGATAATTTGTATTCTCAATTCTGGGTTCCAATTTGCAGTCTATTTGAAGACAGACAGGATGCTATAACAATTGATGATCTTTTAGAAAAGTTCTCATGGAAATTAAAACCACTTATTGTTGTAGATCTTTCTGAACAAACTGCTCACAATATGCAACTAAGATATTGGAATGAAACCATTCAATCATTAATATTAAAGAGATTGCTTAAAGGTCTGGTTAGCTTAGGCGAAAAAACATGGCAGAAGAATACTTCCTTAAACACCCTGGTTGTTCTTGATGAATCCCACAGATACGCAAGAAAAGATGAATTTAGTGATCCTAATCTTGAACAATTGAGACTGACTTTGCTTGACGCAGTCAGGACTACTAGGAAGTATGGATTGGGGTGGCTTTTTATCAGTACATCATTATCTAGTATCCACAGGGATATACTACAGCAATTACGAATTATGTTTTTTGGATTTGGGCTTTCACTAGGTAACGATCTAGTCACACTTAGAGAACTAGTATCGGATGAAAAAGCTATTGATTTGTATAGGACATTTACTGATCCGGCTAGCTCATTCAATTCGAGTACCAGAAAATATTCATTTATGACTCAGGGGCCAGTTTCGCCTTTGTCATTTTCAGGATCTCCATTTTTCTTCAATGCCTTCAGCCCGAACGTGTTTATAAAGGAAAATAATTTAGACATTAAGTCCTGAAAAAGAAATCTATGCTATGTATATTAATAAAATAATACTAAAAATAATATTACTTGCATTAGAGAGAAAACAAATTTGCAAAATTCATTCTTTGAAGATAAATTTGTAAACATGTAAATATGTTGAACTATTGAACAAATCGGAGACAATTTCCATGATAATCAATGAGCGCATGTATTTATAGTATACCTGTTTAATAACCTTAGATGCAAAAAATTAGTCCGTGTTTGTGGTTTGATAATAATGCCGAAGATGCAGTGCAATTTTATGTCTCGATATTTAAGAACACAAAGATTGGTAACGTTACTAGATATGGAAAAGAAGGGTATGAGATACATAAGAAAAAGGAAGGTACTGTAATGACCATTGATTTTGAAATAGAGGGACAGAAATTTCTGGCTCTCAACGGAGGACCCGTATTTAAGTTTAATGAAGCTATCTCATTTCAGATCTATTGTGATACTCAAGAAGAAATTGATTATTACTGGGAAAAACTTACCCAGGGTGGTGATAAGAATGCGCAGGTATGCGGATGGCTCAAGGACAAATTTGGAGTTTCATGGCAAGTTGTCCCTCTTGTTTTGATAAAGATGCTGCAAGATAAAGACTCTAACAAAACGGAGAGAGTCATGAAGGCAATGTTACAAATGCACAAGTTTGATATCAATGTCTTAACAAAAGCGTATCAGGGAGAATAACTCCTACAAAAGGCTACGTTTCGTTCTTAATCACATCAATTTGAATAAAGTCAAACAATCGATTACATTAATTATTATGCTTTTATAATTATTATGCATGAATTTACAAGAGATTGATAGTGCAAAAATTACCATCTTGGTAGACAATATTACTGATAGGTTACTCCCTAGTTCCTCCAAAGTAAAAAGGCCTCCTATGGTAAGTAACCAAAAGATTGCCAGAGCTCCTATAGCTGAACATGGATTTTCAATCATATTGGAGATATCTTATACTCATGGAAACACGGTCAAGCGCAACAAATTTCTCTTTGATACCGGGGTTAGTAAAGATGGGATAGTCAATAATTCCGATGTGCTAGGAATTAATCTGGCAGACATTGAGACTATAATATTAAGTCATGGACATTTTGACCACATTTCAGGATTGATAAGTACTCTGAAAAGAATAAAAAAGCCGATAGAAATCATAGTGCATCCAGATGCCTTCCTGAGACGATGGCTTGTATATCCGAATGGTAATAGAGCAAAAATGGATTTTCTAAATGAGGCGGAAATATTTCAGGCCGGTGGAATTATAAGAAAAATAGACAAGATAAGTTTCCTCCCAAGGATTGAAAACAACATCAAAAAGAAAAGAGGCAAGTTGATAAATAACAGAGTCATGATAACTGGAGCAATACCAAGAGTTACTGATTTTGAGAAAGGTTTTCCATTACAATATAAGGAAGAAAAAAATGAATCTGACTTAGTACCTGATCCCTTGGTCAAGGATGATCAGGCATTAATCATGAACGCAAGAAAAAAGGGACTGATAATTCTGACTGGCTGTGGACATGCTGGAATAATAAACACAATTAAATTTGCAAAAAAAGTTACTGGTGTAAAAAAAATATATTGTGTTATCGGTGGATTTCATTTATCAGGGCATGTATATGAAGAATCCATTCCTTTGACAATATCTGAGCTGAAAAGAGAAGATCCACAATATGTTGTTCCATGTCATTGTACGGGTTGGAAAGCAGCAAATGAAATTATTAACAAAATGCCAGGAAAATTCATTCAGTCGAGTGTGGGTTCAACTTTTTGTTTTTGAAGAAACTACAATGGTCATTAAAGACATAAAACGGTATTAGATGCCAATCATATCCTAAAATGGAACCTCGACTCAGAGTTCCGAGTTCCATCCATCTAAATCTACTAGAAAATTTTTATATAAGAAGATAGCTATGTACCAAAGTAATGTATAACTTTGCAAGATGTGAATTATGTGAAAAGAAAACGAGCTCGATGAAATACTGGTTCGGAAGTATGATCTGTCCAAAGTGTTACGATTTGCAAAGATCAAATCCTCAGACAATTTTAGTAAGCAATCTTCAGGACTAAAGAATATCCACTAGCTGGAAACCTAATTCCACCAAAAGCGTACAGTCTATCATTCTTAGAAGTCTAAACGACAATAGAGATATTGCAAATATTACTCCACCACTAACTATGAAAGTTGTCGACCCAAGCAAGCCGTATAAGATTCCACCAACGGTTAGTCTTGTCAAATTGAGGCCAAATTGTATAACTCTTAATAGTTATTTTATTCTAATTTTGTTATATGATTTTCAAAAACACAAAAGCTTTTTCAAGTTTTTCCGTTAATGATTTAGAAGAAGCCAAGAAGTTTTACGGTCAAACTTTGGGACTTGAGGTATCGGAGTCGGAGGAAGGGCTAAACTTACAAATTAAAGGAGGTAATGATGTATTCATTTACCCCAAACCCGATCACGCTCCTGCGACTTTTACCGTACTTAATTTTGTAGTTGATGACATTGATCGAACAGTAGACGAACTCACTAAATTAGGAATAGGTTTTCAAACCTACAACAAAGGTGACCTAAAAACTGATGACAAAGGTATTTTCCAGGGTAAACCAAAGATAGCATGGTTTAAAGATCCTGCCGGAAACTTCTTGTCCATACTTGAAAATGATTCTT
The DNA here is from genome assembly GCA_035620895.1 of Nitrososphaeraceae archaeon. Lineage (GTDB taxonomy): Archaea > Thermoproteota > Nitrososphaeria > Nitrososphaerales > Nitrososphaeraceae > TA-21. The sequence continues at coordinate 121,171 of DASPFY010000009.1, read as the reverse complement.
AGGACTTAGGTTCAGATGCCCAGTTATGGTAATTATTAATTATACATATGACGTTGTATAATGTTATCATAGCTAGTACACTTCGTGTTCATTTTGTAGTACCATAGGAGGTATGTTTCATTATAGAGTAAAGATATCATAGTCTACGTACTATACTTACTCAATTCTTCTTTATTTTTCTTGATTACTATTACGCTCAAAATTACGAAAGCGATCTGAGAAACTTCGATAGCCAAATCCATCCCACCTATCGGATATCCGCTTCCAGGTATTGCAATTATCCACAATAAGATCAAGAGAATCGTTCCACCTATACCGATATAATACCAGGGGAATATCCATCTCTTAATGGTAGGTATAATCCAGAAGAGCTGAGTAAGACCAGAACCTATAAAGAATATTATTACATCTGGCGTCATTTGATTGAAGAACATTGGAACAAGAGCAAGATGTAATACTCCTGCAATAAGAGTAGATGCTGCAGCGCCATAAACTAGTGCTTTAAATGTTCTATTCATATTCATTAAAGTTGTTAATCCCACAAATTACTACATCGGTATAAATGAAAAATAAATGTCTTCGTATATCTATTCATTGAAGGAAGAATTCAATCTTCTTCATTAGAACCTTCTTCTTGATCTTCGCCATTACCTCCTCCAGTTACGCTGCCTCCTCCAGCTACATCAATATCAACAAATTCTGGCCTATTCAGGGGAGAATTGTTTCCTTCTATACAGCGAAGTTCAAAATCTTCAACGCTCACCGTACATACGCTGTACGGATCCCCATCTTCCACTGTCAAATTAGGAAAGGTCATCGTGTAGCTAACTTTATCCTCAACTTCGCTTTCGGGATTTTCGGCGTTGAACACCTTTACTTTAGTTTGATCCTTCACATTAACAATTGTTATAATGTCTTTTGTTGAATTTGTTATGTCAAATAACGTGACAATCACCTTAAATACATCTTTTCCAACTCCGGTTTCCGCTGTTGCTTTAGCCAATAAATTGGGGTTAACCAACACAATTGTGATAATGAAACTTGTGACCATCATTGTTTTTATAAAATGGTTACTTTCCATAACAGTAGTAGCATCAACAACATAAATAAATATTTACAACCATAATTTCGTATCTTAATAAAGAAAATTATATCAAAAGAAGTATCATTCGTCTGCCCCAAAACTTGATCCCAATTTCATATTTACATCAACTTTTTATACTTCCATTTCTACTCTAAAGAAATGGTTAAAGACAACACGACCTTGCCATTTGAGGTAACATACTCAGAAATGCCTGGAAGAGAATCGAGAACTATGAAGAGACTGGCTGTACTCGTTAAAGCGGAATATGTTAGTGATATCCTCTCTTCATTAAAGGAATTGAATCTTGAAGCCACAATTTATGACGTAAAGGGCGTAACCAAAGATAAAGAAACAGTCGCATCAGGTAGAGGAAGTGGTACAGTTGAACTCACGTATAATTCTAGAAAAGTTATAGCTACTGTTGTAAATTCTTCTGATGTCAAAGAAGTAGTAAGCAGAATGAAGAAAAGTCTAGCAGGAAATAAAGCTGTTGTTATGATATCAGCAGTAGATGATCTTGTATTGATCTGAGAACATCTTAAATTATTGATTCTTTTTTCCTTTCTTCTAGTTCTAGCTAGGTAATACAAATTAATTTGACTTTTGCTTTTGAATCTCTGAAAAGAAGTTGAATCAAAATTAAGAAAGATATCCCTGTAAAATTTCTTGAATTAAAGAGGAAAGGTATCTTCATAAAGTTATACCATGGTGATTGCATCAGTGGAATTGAAAATCATTTATTGGAGAAAACAATTGATGTAGTTGTTACATCTCCTCCGTATAATATAGGTGTTAGGTATAATCGCTACAAGGATACACTGCCGAGAAATGATTACTTGAGGTTCCTATCGGACGTGGGTGGAGCAATTAAAAAAGTTCTGTCAGATGATGGTTCTTTTTTTATAAATATTGGCAGCAAGCCGTCGGATCCTTGGATACCTTTAGATGCTGCCAATGTTTTGAGAAAGTATTTCACATTACAAAACGTCATCGTATGGATAAAATCCATAGCCATTCCAAAGTCTGATGTAGGAAAATATCCATCTGTAATATCAGACATTGCCGTTGGTCATTTTAAACCACTTGTTAGTGATAGGTATCTAAATGATTGTTCTGAATCCATCTTTCATTTTACTAAAAACGGTAATGTCAAATTAGATAAACTTTCCATCGGAGTTCCCTACCAAGATAAAACAAATATTGGCCGTTGGAAAAAGGCAACCCGCGATCTGAGAGATCGTGGCAACACTTGGTTCATACCATATGAGACCATTTGGGATAAAAAACAGAGACCGCATCCTTCCACTTTTCCAAGTAAGCTTCCAGAAATGTGCATCAAATTACATGGAGTTAGTAGGTGTAGAGCAGTGCTGGACCCATTCGTTGGAATAGGTTCAACTGCAATAGCATCAATGAGATCAGGGGTTTCATGTATAGGTTTTGATATAGACAAGAGCTATCTACAAACATGTAAACAAAGGATACTGAGCTACCAATCCACTTAATGATCGTCCCTATCCAAAGTTTTTGTGGACAAGAGTAATTGAAAACTCCATCCTATCTTTAGTTGGACCACTACCAAAATGAATTAGATTGAGAAATAATACTTGATACTAAAAAAGAAAGAAAGGGATCTCTCTGATATCAATTTCACTGCTAGTCTATTCTTCATCGCTTTCATCTTCATCGCTTTCATCTTCATCGCTTTCATCACCTACTACACTTACTTGCACATTTTCAGTCTCATCTTCTGTATCTACAGCGTTACTGGCACTGGAACTTCCCTGAATGTAACCACTTCCTTCCACACAACTCACTATCTGATCGCCGGCAGGAATTCCACTTACCCCGCTAGCATCCGACAGACAATCTAGGAAATTTTCATAGTTTTTGCTTCCTGAATCCTCTTCTCCTTCTGTTTGTACTGAATTATCTTCATGTTCTGTTTGTACCAGATCCTCTTCTCCTTCGGTTTGTGCGAAAGCATTGTTTGCCATAGGACTCGATGATACAAAGATGATAGCTACTGCAAGAAATATGACAGCAATTGACATTTCCTTCTTCATATTCATATGTCGATATCTTCTGAAAGCTAACACAATTAACTGTTGACTCAATATCTTATAGCTAAATCTTCATATCATTTATTCAATAACCATTTTTCAATTTGATTCATATACTTTACACTTTGTGTATTCGATATAAGCCAACCTCATGTTTCTCAAGGTGTCAGAATTATTGTCTGATTTTCAACGCTTTCCTTTCAGATAGCGATTGAAAAAAATCTAGTTATAGCAATAATATAAGACAAAAAATCAGTTGATATAGATTCTTCTTTAGGAAATAATATCTTATAGCTAAAGCTTTTTCTCATTTTACTAATTTGCGCCGACTTGGTGGAGGTAAAACTGTTCTTTATCAGTCTTTTCAGGCTTTACTCCTTCTAGTTCCATCAAATTTTGTAAAATTCCTTTACCTTTATTTATCTTACCATCTGGTAACCTTACCGTGCCGCTTATGAACGCGCTGCTACCACATATTGGATTAAATGATGTTTCTACATTATCACCATATTTAATTAAAGTTCTTTCTGAGGAACCATCAGGATTTAGGAAGAATCTTCCTTTCCTAAAAACAATCCCGGCATCTTTGGATGCCGTAGGTATCTCTTGTTCTCTTGTGAAAGTAAAAATCACTTTCACATTCTCAAGTTTTTTTGCAATATCTATCAACCAATTATAGTAAATCACATTCAGGGAGTCAATAGGATGGTGTTTAACGTCACTAATCTTACTATCCGCATTCTCGGTGGATAACTTTGTGTTACTGTAAAATAGTATAAGATTAAACTCGGGATCCTTCTTATCCTCCATATACTGCATCAAGCATCTTGCAGATTGTGCTCCATTTGCACCCGACCAATATGCTACGTTCTTCTCAATTCCTGCGGCTACTTTCCATAAGAAATGTTCTTTAACTGGATTTAATTTTAGCTTGATTCTATCTCCTATCTTAACCTGTTGATTAAAATAAGCTGCAAAGGCATCCGATTTCCCTGTAACAGGGTTGATATACCCATAAGGCTTCTCTTCTTTGATTGTAAGTTCGATAAAATCTCTCGTTGGCGACGATGCGATTGAATAAGCACGGTTAACGGTAGTCTCCTGAACACCTCTCGATGCTGTAGGCCTTTTGAGTATTGCACTCAAAGTTACAAATTGGCCTATGGAGAAATTGAATCTTTGTGAGGCAGAAAAAGGTCTTAAAGTGTAAGTGTAAGTATCGTGCGTTTCCTTAACTTTCTCAGTAACCTGCCATTCGTGGTCTTCTGGTAATTTTCTTTCGGAATGCTCCTCTGACATTATATATCAGAAGGGTAATTCAAACAATCATATAAAAAACATGCTTAATTTTAGAAGATACTTGATAGAATGAATTTAGATCAACCCTACTGCTTTATCTTTATTGAATTCCGTTTGTTCCTTCTGAGAATCTGAATTCATTTTATGATAATAATGTTGAAATTACACAGTGCCATCAACAATTCGAGAATAGTCAACATTAAGAGTCATGATATTAAATTAGACAGAGTGAAAAAAGATTATTCTTGGGCCATTACTATTCAAAAAGAAATTTCAAGAAAGATAATAACTTTTGATACCATTGACAAAATTGAAAATATTTGCGGTATAGACGTCTCCTACAAAGATAATATAGCATACTGTTCTGCTGTAATAACCAATATAACCTTCCAATTGATAGCTACTGCAAATCTTAAATGCAAAGTAGAATATCCATATCTGCCAGGGTTATTCTTTTTAAGAGAATCTGGTCCATTACTAGAAACTTTGGCATTACTAAAAAATGAATCTGAATCTGATTTTGATATTCTACTTATTGATGGGCATGGAGTGTTGCACCCAAGGAGATGTGGATTAGCTAGTTATGTTGGTTATACTATTGATAAACCAACTATTGGAATTGCGAAGAATCTTATTTGTGGATCTTTATTGGAGGATCATTTTATTGAATATCATGACAATGTTCTTGGATATAGGATTAAAAAAAAGGGAAAAAAACCAACCTACATTAGTGTTGGACACAAGATTAGTTTAAGAAAATCCATACAAATCGTTCAAGACTTAACCAAAAATGGAGAAAGGATACCTGAACCATTAAGAATTGCAGATGCCAATTCAAAAAACTATCACAATTTTGCTTGAGAGAGAAATAAGCCCTACCTTATATTTTTATTAAACTAGTGATATTATATTCATGAATGTCTCATGACCTAATCAAAGAATTGGTTTCCGATATACTCGATCTAGATGATATCATGTTATCAGTAAATAGTGGAAGTGGCATTTGTGAAGTTAGAACTCAGAAAGATTTACCAATTCGCATAAAGGACAAATGGATGACTATAGGTAACGAAGATAAATCTTGGCATATCCATTTGAATCTTGATAACTTAAAGACTGCAAAATTTGTAAAAGAAGTTAGAGAGAGCGGAATGACTGGATATAGCGTTAGATTCTTTGATTCAAATGCCAATATTGCAATGCGAGCAAATTTTGTAAAGATGTATGACGATAATGGTAACTTGCTATCAGCCAAGTCTAACAGGTATGATGAATTATTCACAAAATATGGAAAGAGAGAAATCATTTCATTTAATTCTTAATTAAATCATGTTTATTAGTTAGGTAAACATTTTTTTAGATTTTGATACATTTCATTTCCTCATTTCATTACTTATCCATCCTAAATTATACTGCAGCAAACAGCTGAATTTGAAACTCGTTATTAATGTTTATATCCTAATTACAGAACTAATTGCTCCTTACTATCTTTGAGATTAGTAAGCTTAGTCAACGTCAAATCCCAAAAATCTACTGAATTAGTGGTAGTAACAAGAGGCGTAGTATCATCTTTATTTAGAAATATTTTGTACCCTACTGGTTGTTCACTACTTGATTTGTCATTATTAAGATTAGTTGAGACATTCTCAGATAGTTTATTTTCTATATATGCAAAATCCTTTTCGCAGTCTATATTAAGCTCTCCAGATAAATTATAAAAAAAATTATTTTTTATATACTCCAACACATCATGCCACGTGTAAGCTTTCATTCTACCTATTAAGGAATTTTCCGACATCCTATTTGCGTAATAGCTATAGATATCAAACGATTCAGCTGTTTTATCACAACTATTGCAGTAAAAATTCTTACCCTTCTGGGCACAATCATGACATTGTTTAATAATCACTAGAGTACTTTCACAATTGAGATATAAATACTGATTATTTTCTCCCATTTTCGTACCAGAATCACAATCGTCCGAATTTACAATCAACGATTTTGAAATTAAATTTTGTTCCACCCGTGACGTTAGAGTATGGTATAAAAGTAAAGATACATTTTTTTACAGGATACTTGAAAAAATAATGTTTGCAATTTAGGAAACCTCAGTTATGCACTCTGTGCAATAGGGATCTTAAATTTAAATACAAACCAGAAAAATCTTGGAATATTACAGGTTATCTTTGTAGTGATTGTCATATGAAAACAACTAAGGAATTTATGATTAAGCAGAAAGAAGAAGAAGAAAATAACCAAAAACAAGACAAATGTTTTATTTGTCATGATATTGTAGACCAGGAGAAAAAAAAGAAAGCAAGGTGGCAATGGGGAATGGAAAATGATATTTTCTTGTGTGAAAAATGCTATATTCAAAAAGAACAAGATCATCGAACAAAACTAAATTTTTGTGTTAGATGTGGAAAAAAAATTGGTTTCATAAGGTATAATCCAAAACCTAAATGGAAAATTGATGGACAATTATGTAGAAAATGTTGGGATACGATAAATGCATCGCAAAATTAGATAATGGCAATTTGTTATTGATGTAAATGTATATACATTTTCTTGACCATGGTTTTTATGCTACTGAAACGAAGAATACAATATTGAAACGAAAGGTCAAGAAATCGAATTCCAAGAAATTCAAGAAGAAATCCCTAATGTGGGCGATAATATTTGGTGTGGTATTAGTTGGAGGTTCGGTTACGGCATTTTTGACTATGGGACAAAACAATACCCCACAAAATCAACAAGATCCTGAACAGCTTATTAGCACACTTCTGCAACCAATAGCACAGAACGCATCAGCGCTGGGGACCACTAAATCTAATATAACTTTAGTGGAATTTGGTGATTATCAATGTCAATACTGTGCAAGGTTTCATAGGGATACCAAAGAGCTAATTGTTAATAATTATGTTAATACAGGCATGATTAACTTTTTGTTTAAAGATTTTGTTATAAATGACAGACCTTCAGATAAGTTATCAACCCTTGCAGCCATTGGATCTTATTGTGCCGCAGAACAGGGGAAGTACTGGCCATATCATGATGAAGTATATAGAAATTCAAAAGGAGAGAACACTGAATGGGTATCAAAAAATAGTTTAACCCAATTTGCAGTTTACGCAGGGGTTACTGACATAAATAAATTTTCAACATGTCTTGATTCCAGAAAATATGAAAATTTAGTGGCTACAAATGATAATTTGGCACGAAGTATAGGTTTAACAAGCACTCCCACATTCATCCTAATCGCTGAAGGAAAACCTGCTTTAAAAATTGAAGGTGCCCAACCTTACTCTGTATTTGAAGGTGCAATAAGACAAATTCAAACGGAGATTCCTAGTTAGGTATCAATGAACTATACATTTCGTTATTATTGAGTAGAAGATTACTCGATATTAGGATCAAAACTAATGAAAGCTTCAGAATTGAAACCATTTATATTTCCATAATGACCAGAACTATTAAAATCTGTGTGGTATGGTGATTCATTCACTTGAATTTTATAATGAATAGAGTTTATCTGAGAGGAGCAATCAATCAAAAGGTTTTCTAAAATGGACACTCCCCCAAATTCAAGAAAAGAGATCAATTTTGACATTAAGGACGTTTTTAGTATACTTACATTTCTAGTAGTTTTTGTAATAATCTGGCAAATTGTATTTTGGCTAGAAATTTGGCCACCTGTTTCCCTTCCTTCTCCAGCAATGGTTGCTCAGGCCTTTGTTGACTTGGTATCTGAAAATATTTTGCCAGAGTCTATTGCAATTTCACTCTGGCGATTATTCATTGGATTTGTAATCTCCGTAGTGATTGGTGGATGTGTTGGACTCGTCATGGTTAGATTCAAACAATTTGGAAAAACCATGAGTTCATTTGCTTTGGGACTTCAATCTTTTCCAAGTATAGCATGGGTACCATTTGCAATTCTTCTGATCGGATTCAATGACTTTGGAATACTCTTCGTCATTGTGATGAATTCCGTATTCTCAGTTATGAATTCTACTTATGGCGCAATTAGAAACATACCTCCAATATATCTACATGCAGCACGTAATATGGGAGCTGGCGGATTCCTGTTATTCAGACATGTCATGATTCCTGCCTCTGCACCCTCCTTAATAATGGGTCTAAGACAAGCATGGTCTTTTGCATGGCATGCATTAATTGGTGCAGAAATGCTGATCACCACTGGAGTAGGCTTAGGGTATATCCTCTCAATTGGAAGAGAGTTCTCCAACATGAGTCAGATAATTGCAACTATGATTGTTATATTCGCGGTAGGTTTAATATTTGATAGATTTGTTTTTTCAAAAGTCGAAGAAAAGGTACGCGAAAGATGGGGCTTATCCTCATCATGATCATGACTCGGGATTTTTAGTTACTCCAAATAGTGCTAGTTGAAGTTGTTTCGAACTGCTTTTCTGAACATTAAAAATTTTTTCTTGTATTAATTGGCCATAAAAAATGGAATAATGTACCGTATCGAAATCATACAAACATTATTTCATTTCTGTGTTAGAAGTTTCCTGAAATAGCTGTTTCCCATTAGGGAAAACTTCTCTTTGCAGGACATAATTTTCAATGGATATTCTTCCAGGACCCAGAATAACTAGAGTACTGCATATTGATATCAGAAGTAGTTCAAACTCATATCCACCAACAAATCCATCAGATAATTTGACAGTCAGTATTGCGCCAATCATTTCAATAATAAATAACGCAGAAGCAATTCTAGTCAGTATACCAAACAAAATAGCTGAACCACCTATCACCTCTAGTAGTGCAATCGGCATGAACAATTCCGGTGGTAAATTAATAGACTGGAAGAAGCTGTATCCACCAGATACATCGTAGAATTTTGGTATACCATGGGCGATAAATAACACGCCTGCCATGATTCTAATAGGCAGCAATCCGTAGCTAAAAATCGAGTTCATTTTTTCCAAATGCTTATCTATTATTCAAATTTATAAATCAATAAGGTTTATCTAAAATTTAGGATCAAAAAATTTGAATAATATAGGCTAACAGTAAGGATAATTCCTATCAGTTATAGCTTGCAGTAAAAATATCAATAAGATTATTGCTATAATGTGGTAATATCTTAATTTTTACTATAGCTCGGCATGTTTCAGTTTTTGCTAATATTTTTATATTTTGACTAAAATGATGTAATTCATCAGAATTTAACCATCATATCATCAAATTATGTTGTTTTTTACTCACAAATTTTCAAGAAATATTTAAATAAAGTAGTATCGATTCATATCAAAATGGCTACAGGTTTTATTTTGTCAATAGCAATCGCCTCAGCTTTGGGAATGTTACTAGTACCAGTAATTGGTACTGTTGTGTTTGCTCAAAACATGACTGAGATGGGCGGTAACGCGTCTGAGAAGCTGGGCGGTATGGTCGGTAACATGACTGAGAAGCTAAGTAACATGACTGAGAATGCCGGTGGTATGATTGGTAACCTTACCAAGTAAAATAGATATCATTATTATCTATTGATCCCAACGAAACACATACAGAAACAACACTTACTGTAACTACCAACTCCTTTTTTTCTTTTCACAAATTTTGCTCAAGGGAATGTTTAATTTTCATAATCACATATTGGCCAATTGTATTCAGTATGTTAAATTATATGATACCCTAAATATAAACAATGATTATCGCAAATGATCATAATGATGACTTGCTTTACTTGTCTTGTACTTGATATCGATAAGGGGATTTACAGCTTTCTCTAATCTTAATATAACATGTACAAACTGCAATTAACAAAATAAGTGTGGAAATTTCTCTTATTATCGTCTGATTGCCTGACAGAAAATTGGAAACTACAACAGCCAATCCACCAAAGGTTGAAGCAAGTATAAATCCGAAAGTGGAACAACTTGCACATGCACTGGAAATAACACTGAATGTAGTACCTGCCACCGCTGATTTACTTATTCTTAACTTTAAATTCCTTAGGATATGAAGATTAAAGATTATCAAAATTCCCACTAGAGTAGAATTTATGCAAGACAAAAAAAATATTCCAAGCATGTCACTTGGAACATAGAATGCCAAAAAAGGTGAAAAAAACAAAATACTGTCAAATTTGTTTGTTACAACCCAAAAAACTATACCGGTAATTGATCCAATAATTAGATGCAGTGGATTTGAAAAAGCTGTTCTTGCGACCAAGCTGATCGAATTAGGCATATTCAATTTTGGTTAGATTTCTTTTTTGGGTTGGACAAATAAAAAGCATTAGAATTAATCTAAAACCAAATTTCATATTTCAATTAAATAATCTCTTTATCTTCCCTTGGAGGACTTTCAAGATTGTTTAAATTGTAGCCAAATTTTAGTTAGGGGAACCTAACAATAAAAAAATGAATTCCAATCTGAGATGGACCATACTAATTGGTGCTATTTTGTTGCCAGCATCATATCCTGAACTAAAGCGTGGCTTTGGACAAGAAAATGAAGCAGCTCAAAGCAAGGATAAATTAAACAAATTTGTCGACTACTTACAAAATGCCAGGGATCTGCTGAATCAAACATCGATTGAATTTAAGAATAGCAAATACATAGGTGCAGAAGAATTAGCAAATACTGCTAATCTAGACAATTTCGAACATGTAGAACATGAACTTGAAGAAAAAGGCTCTCCTAGTTTCATGGAGGACCTTGAACATATGATGCGAGAAGAATTGCGCGATTTAATACAGGATAAGGTCAATCAAACTAAGCTAGATATGCATATTAATGCTACTGATGCCAAATTAGTAGAGGCCATAGACCTGTTAAAGAGCACTGAATAGCATAGATCCAATTTTGAGTTAAATTCAAAATTCTACTCAATTTTTTTCTTTTAGATGGCAAAAAATTATAGATATGACAGCTTTATAGGTTTGAATTTTTGTAAAATTGATACTCTAAATAGAACTTATTACAGTTATGAACGCAAGGAAACCTAGGAATTGATCCAAACCAATAAATCCTGAAATTCTCATTTCGAAACTTACAGATATTCTTTTAAGGATGTTAGAGAAATACTATCCTATGACTACGGATGCTGCTCGGAGGTGGATGTAGTGATAGATTATGTTGGGGTAATCATTATTAGATTATTATCATTTTCATCGAAATGGATCGAGCAAAATGTTATAAATAATGTTTTAGAATTTGTAAAAAGTTTTGAACATTTACTCTTGGTTCTTACTGTGGTAGCATTTTTCCTAATAATAATATACATGACAATGAAGCAACTTAAGAAACTACCAAAATTTTATGTTATAGAAATCGAAGACGTTTATGGTAATAAAACAGCCGTAGATGGGTTAAGAACTAATTTCACAACATTTGCTGCTGCAAAGAGTTACTCTCATTTCTATTCCAACTTATATGGCGAGCAGTACAAGTTCAGAATTGTTGGCCGTAATCGGATATTGAATTATCCTCATGACTAGACTATTTTTCTCCAGTTTGATTAAGATTAGTCTTATTTAGGTCCAGTCAAATCACAATTTGCGATTTTACTGTTTTATCTCATTAAGCCAGCTTTTCAGACAATCTGTACAAATATGGTATTCACAGGGATCTGTCCCAGAAGGAGACTAGAACGATTTATACTATTGACACCCTTTTCTACAAAAATCGCATTCCATAAAAAATAAATGGCATCATTACATTTATGTCTGATCGAGTCAATCTCAATATCTCTAATTTAAGATACTAAACGAACCTTTAATGGTCCTCTTCTTTTTAATTACAATTGCAAATTTTATTAGATTAGCTGCAGAGTGCTATGAAAATTGTCATTTGAATTTTCAAATTAAAAATGTATGATGGTCATTGCAGCATTGTCTTGGTAACTATCTTTTCGTATTATGATTAAATATTACAAGGAATATTGGACGATATTTTTAGTGGATCGAATCTAGTATTAGAGAAGTTCGTTTAGCATATTAACACAATCTTCATATTGGTACTGTTATTATTTATTATTATTATGCAATTTTTTTCCTTAAGGGAGTATCAAGGAAAGGAGTTTTGTATTTGTCTTTAAGTATAAAAAAAATATTAGTTACAATAGATGGTTCTGAAAATTCTAAGAAAGCTGCTGAGTATGCAATTAGTCTCGCCAAAAAATATGACGCTGAATTATTAATACTATATGTACTGTATTCAGAATTAGGATTTGCTTATTCAAATCTATTAGGAGTCACTACTCCAAGAGCCATTAAGGATGTATTAGAAACGCAAAAGAAAGACGTGCAAAAATGGTTTGACGAAATAAAAAGCAAACTTGCGAACACCAAGATTTCTGTAACGGATAGAATCATTGTTTCGGTATCATCGATTGTCGGTGAAATAGTAGGATTTGCAGATAAAGAAAATATAGATTTAATAATATTGGGAACTAGGGGAAGAACCGGATTTAAAAAATTGTTACTTGGAAGTGTAGCAGAGGGTGTAGTGAATCATTCATCATGTCCTGTAATGGTAGTAAGATAATAACTTCGTTGTGGTATGCTTTGGAAAATGCTATAATGTGGAAAATCTAGAATTTGAGAGGCTGCAGAAAACTTCCACATTTTATTTCAGAAAACTAAATAGTTCAAAAATCAGAAAGTATGTAACAATCAGTCGGCCTTAATTAAAAAATAAAAATGAAATTTTTTCTGTTAAAATTTAGCTAAAAATTTCCGATGTTTTTGATATAGAACAATACTAGAAAATATTGATAGCGAAAGCTCTTAAATCTGCAAGTTCATAATATGGTGATGTTAAAAAATAGTAAACAATTTATTAACCTGATAAATATGTGTCGAGAAGAAAAAGATATTGGAAAAAGATATCAGCTATTGAATCACATTAATTACTTGGTGCCATCAGAGCTTAGGGTATCAATCCCATCGATTATTACTCATGACTGTATAGACCAGATTTTGAGTTCTATGGAAGAAAAAATTTCACCTCCCATCTATCAATTTACGTCATAATTTACAACTTCAATCAAAATTAGTTATTCGATTCTACTTCTGCAAAATTACATCTATGAGAATAATTTTTTAGATATTTTTATCGGTGCAATTCTAGCATATGTTCTTTCAATTCCTCTTGGGTATTGAATGTCATTCCGCATGCTGCGCATTTTTCCTGACTATCCGAAGACATATAGTACAATATCCAATATAGAATATAACGATTTCAATCTTGCGCATTCATAACAACACAAAATGGGAGTTCTACTTCATATGGAATATTTTTTCTGGTTTAATCTTTAATATCACTCTTCGTTCTCCTTTTGACCTTCGTGGAAATTTATCAATGTCAATATATTTTCTTGCTAATTTATCGATATGTTTTTCAGCTGCGTCTCCCGTAATTTGATCTATCACCTCACCCCTTATGGTAATCATTTCATACTGATTATTTTGATCAATTATTGATAAAGCTACTCTGGGATCTCTCGAAATATTCGTCTGTTTTATTCTACCCAATGCAGTATTAATTAGAATAATACCATTTTCAATATCAACCCAGGTGGGAGTAACATGCGGAGAGCCATCTTTCATTAACGAAGATAAAAAGGCAAAATTCTTCCTTTCAAACAGTTCTCTGATGTCAGGATCGCTTAACTTCTCATTTGATTGTTTACTCATACACAAATATTGACATTATTTTTAATAACCGTTTCCTTGGTACAAGTATGCGATATTGTACAATCAACTTTCTCGTATAGAAAGGAACTTTCATGGCAGAAAATGAATCGAAATTTTCTTATATTAAAGTGAGAAATAATACTGAATTTGAAACGAAGTAAAGAGGATGACGTAAACAAAACTGTATTGAAGATACTGGCAGAAATTGAACAAAAGGCAAGAAAGGATTTTCTTCCTTCTATAGGGCCTATTAAGGGAAAAATCATACAAGATGTTATTAAGGATCATACACCAAAGAAGGTTCTCGAAATTGGAACATTGCATGGATATTCGGCAATTTTAATTGCAAATACTATGTTGGGCTACATATACGGAAAAGATAATTTTGACATTGATTTTAAGCCAAGTAAACCTATTCTAATAAGCGTGGAAAAGGATAAGAAACTTGCAACCATAGCAAGAAATAACATTGAAAATTCAAGATTGTCTAAATTAATACAAGTAATTAATGGCGATGCAATAGAAGAGATTCCAAAGCTTAAGTCCGAATTCAGTATGGTTTTCTTGGATGCCACAAAGAGCGAATATCTAAAATATCTTCAACTTATTGAAGAATATGGTTTACTAAATAAAAGAGCAGTGGTGGTTGCCGATAATGTGATAATGTATGAGAATGAGATGAAAGATTACTTAGATTATGTTAGGTATTCAGGCAAGTATATTAGCCGCACAACAAAGACAACCTTGGAGTTTACTAAGAATGTTAGAGATGCACTTGAGGTTAGTATTAATGTTGTCCTGTAATATGTGAATCTTGGTAGTCAATGGGTACTTGTCTCATTGTTTATTCATATGAGTAACATAAAACGGATCAAGTTACCTTAGGAGATTACCCTAATTTTTAATTTTGTCCTTTACCTCGGTCGCACTATCATAGGAAAAGGATCTTACAGTATTGCATCGTATTGTATTGGTGAATCAGTGAACCAGTTACTCATTTTGCAACTCCAACAACACTGGAGATAGTTCCACGTGTGTCTGTAGCATTGCTATGTCCAAGGAATACTATCGATTCTATAAATTGGTCACGAATTTCAATGTTATCTGGAGTATTAAAATTCTCTGGAGTTGCCATGAATTGCATCATGTATCCACTATTGCCTACAAATGTGATCCAATATTTCACTGCTCCAGTAATAGGGTCGATTTCATTTTTCTGCTTGAACGTCATCAGAAAGGAGCCGGTCCTTTGACTATCGATACTAAGAAAAGACGGTGATTCTATTATCTTGTATTCATATACATAGTCGTCAGTCGTGGTAGCTGTATAGAACTTTGTGAATACAGGGTCCAACTTAGTTGAGCCAAAGCCCTCTATTAAGTCATTATAGAAATGAATTCGTAATTTGCCTGCTGCTATTTTTTTATTTGAGATATCTATTTGAGATCCTTCGTCGAATCTATTGGCATTTTCTTTAATTTGCCAATCCGAAGGATATTGAAACTGGATTTGATTTTTTTCGCTAGTATAGTCAGTAAATTGCAATGCAAAAGATCCATTGATACTGGAAATAAAGAAGACAAAATTAGACAAATAAAGGCTCCAATAACTAATTTTCGCTTTCCAATAATTTCTAAAGCTATTAAATCCTCACATCCATAGAATTCTCAAATATTAAATAATCATCATAACATTTAATCGTTTAAACTTTCTATTATACCAAATCTTCATCTTCATTCCATCCAGTTCATGCGTTAATTCAACAATCATCTAAATCCTAGATGAATGTGTCTCAGTCTTTATAGTCAGGGCATTACGATAGCTTTTAAAAATTGCTGGAAGTATTCCAATAGGTTCACCATCTACTGAAACAGTAACATTTCTCTCTTTTGGCAAGAACTTGACTTCTGAAGCTTGATAATACAGTATATCATCTTGATATTTGTAAGTACTAGTACCCTTTAGTGCGATTAATTTATCTAGCATTTTGAAACTCCCTGAATTTGTCAATATTATGATATCCATCAATCCATCTGAAAACTTTGCGCGGGGCGCTGCTTTGAATCCACCGCCAAGGAAACGACCATTTGAAACTACACCCATTGTCATTTTAGAAAAGATTTTTTTATCTCTATCAATTACTATGTCGCATTCATTGCTGTTGTAGGATGGAACGGTTGCAACTATACTTGCCATCGTAGATACAAAACGATTTTTTATTTTTCCCCTTACTCTCTTGGATCTATCTATAATCTCAGCTCCAACACCAATTTCTGCTGCGTTCATAATAATTCTATTATGAGTTAAAGACGGAGTATCTTTGTCGGTTATAACAGCTGCTATAACATCCATCTTACGTCTCTTCATGTGCTTAATACGCATCAAAGCTCCTACTCCTTGATGTTTTAGCGCAAGAGACCTTGCTAATACATTTCGACTTCCAGATGGAATTACATACATGATACCTTTTGGATTTACTGGTTTAAGTCTGGAATTAAGATTAAATTTTTCAAAATCTTTAATATGTTTATTTTGCGATTTAAGACCAAAAAACCCATTCGCAATTTCACTAATAGTACCATCTCCTCCAATAGCGACAATATTCTTGTACCCTTTTCGAAGTAACTTACGTGTAATAAATATACCATCATTGGATTTCTTGGTAAAAATGATCCTATGATTTTTAGGTAGAAATTCCTTAACTTTATTATAAGTTGTGATCCAATTTTTTCCTGTGTTACCTCCTTGAGAATTCGGATTTAGAAGTAAAATCATTTCATTTACGTTCATTCTATTCATTTTTCTTAGGTTCATACTATTATTTGGAATGTTATTTTTAGAATATTTCAAACTTCCATCCCTACCGGACAAAACCCCACACTAAAATGAGTAATCAATTATATTCAACTTTTAGTTAGAATGAAGCATTATATTTTTTATTATTATTATATTTGTGGATTCGCCGAAGAAACAGTATTTCAAAAGTTAAGTCACCAGCAAGATTGATTCCACATTTAAAAAATATTATAAACTAATTCTATCGAGATGTCGTATCATTTATTCTTTAATATTTTTAAATTCATACTTCTTTTAAATGTAAGGTGCAAACATATCTGCATAAAAAAATTATGAAAGATTTGCTTATTTTCCTACGCCCTCTTTGACTTCTTCACTAATATTACTGACTACATCTGCAGCTCCGCCTAGAAACCCTTTAACTCCTTCACCGGTTTTATTGAGTATATCTCCACCGATTTCAGTAGCGTTTTGTCCGAGTTCAGAAGCAGTCTGGTTAGCTGAGGCTGTCATATTACCCACAGCATTCGAGGCATTTGTCGTCAGATTTTGTGCATAACCTATTGGCACATAGATTAATGCAAACGCGAACACTAAAGTTACGGTTCCAATATATAGTTCTTTATTCATCAAAACCACTTGGACAACATTGTTTTAATAGTTTATACATGTAAGTTCAGTTCAAGATTATGCTATCAGAAGGTAAAGTTACAATAGCTCGAACAAACATATGACGGTATTCCTCATCACAAATTCCCTTTCCACCGCAACTTAATAGCTGTTAATTAAATTCTGTGTCCACAAGTTTTTCAGAAAGAAAACGTTAAGATTATTTGTAATACAAGTAACTGTAATGGTCAATCATAGGCATGAAAAGGGAGTCGAAAATGTATTGATATTGCAGGGCGGTGGTTCCTTAGGTGCTTTTGCTTGTGGAGCTTTCAAAGCATTTGCAAAAAAAAATATAAAATTTGACATAATAGCAGGAACTTCAATAGGTGGTATAAACGGTGCAATAGCTGCAGGAAGCAGGAACGATAAACCAGAGAAGGATTTAGAAGATTTTTGGCTAGATTTGGCACAAAGCAGCTACAACATAATACCTGACATCTTCACCTTTGATTTCGACTATCAAAAACATCAAACCAAATTGAGGAGATCGCCTACGGCGTCTATAAACGCAGCATTTTTTGGAGTTCCTAATTTTTTCATCCCGAGATGGCTTAATTTCAATATTTCTAATTTAAATCCATCACATCCACAGGAATACGTTCAGCCACCTTGGAAATGGACTTATATATATGACAATTCTATTATAAGAAACACAATCGAGAAATATATAGATTTTAAAAAACTTTCCCCAAACGCACAACAAATTGATCCCAATGCTAATAATAGTAACAGTAATAGTAACGGTAATACCCGTCTTATTATTACAGCAGTTGACGTACTTACTGCAGAAGCACTTATCTTCGATAGTTATAAAAAACCTATTGAAATGAAGCACCTTCTCGCCACTATCGGTTATCCACAATATGGCTTTCCATGGGTGGAAGTAAGTGATGGTACGTTTGCTTGGGATGGGTCGCTATTGAGTAATACACCAATACGGGAGGTAATGGTAGCATCCCCAAGCAAAAACAAAAATATTTTCGTTGTAGAAAATTATCCGAAAAAAATAGAAAAGCTCCCTGCGAATATGAGTGAAGTCATGTCAAGGGCTAAAGATATTATGTTTAGTGATAAGACTCAAAGTCTTGAAAAAATGTCTAGATTGATAACAAGACAGGTAAATTTAATTGAAACATTATATGACATATTTGAGGAATCTGAAAAATCTAAGATAGATAAGGATAAAATTGACTACATCACTAAGGAACATTCAACACTTGTCCAAAAACATGGTGCCAAAATCCTAAAGCTACATAGAATCACCAGGATTAATCCAGAAATACCATACCCCCTACAAAACGCCGACTTTTCTGTCGATACAATTAAAGAATTGATTAAACAGGGGGAGACTAAGGCATTAGACCATCTAAAATAACAGCACGATATTTGTGTTGATTTACTTCTATAAAAGATTGATACTAATTTCCTGTAACTAATAAAGTCATACGTTAAATAGATTAGTAATTTAACTAGAACTTAAGTTTGATAGCTAATTTGATAGCTAATTTGATAGCTAATGCAGTATGTTCTTTTTCCATTCATTTTCTTCTTCTTCTTCAGATAGTTTGGTCCACTTATCATATGCATCATTGTATTTTTTACTCCAACTATTACAACTATTGTGTACCTTATTTGAGATACTGAACTTGCTATTAGTATCTATATTCTCATCACTTATCTGCACGTCCTTATAATTTGAGATATTGGAGAGATACTGTTCGTCATACCTATTTTCCATATGTTCCTGTATAACAGGATTATCAGCGTCACGCCAAATAATTATTCCATCTGATGAATTTAATGCGATTGATAGCGTAGCCATTATGAGGCGATCTGTGGGAGGACTGTAATCAAGTTTAGAGTAGTTATATGTTATTGTGGGATACACCACATATCTCATAGGCTTGTCAAAAATTTCTGAGAATATTTCCAACTGCCTTTCTAAGATTGAGACATTATAATAACATCCACTGGCCACCACTAAACCATCAATAAAATTATTGTATTTCTTCACAACTATTCCAGTTTTTGTGCCTTCAAAATAAACTGTTGGATAAAACATTACGTCTTTACTTTTATGTTTAAGCTCCTTGGAGAGCTCGGTATATTCCATGAAATCTATATTGTTCCTGAATTTAGTATCAGATCTCGTACTTATCCAGTTGAAATCATCGATCGTAAAACCCTCAAATGATCTTGGATATTTCCTTTCAAGAGAATTAAAATATTTAATCCAGCCATTCCAATTGTAACTGGTACTAGGGCCCCCTTCAGATGGAGGTAAGAGAATAATTATTATTTTTAAATTGGTTTTATTTGCAGTGTCTAACAAATCATCCGTGATTTTTAGAGATTTAGGATCTTCAAAGTTATTCATTACATAATAGTACTCCTCATAGCCCTTTTTGAGAAGGATTTCCATTGCTTTTTCCTGTTCTGCCCTTTTTAGATGCTGAAGAGCAAAACTGGTATTCATAGGCGTCCAGAGCCCAACTGTAGTATTTTCATTGATTCCCTCTCGTGAAGTAATAACACTAATATTGTTACCCTTATTGATATCATTTTCTGCATTTATGTGCTGTATTATTTCTACCACATCTGTAGACTTTGAAATCAAGTGATGAATATCACTTAGTAAACCGAAAAATATGGAAAACAAATTTGCATCAGAGAGAAAGGATTGTGTTATTAAGAAAGAAAATATACCTATACCAATAAAAATAACTAATATCGGAACATACATGGAAATCAGACTAAATTTGCGCTTCTTTTAAATATATACTAATACTATTATACAGCCCTTCTAAATCCAGTGTGTTCTCCTATGGATAAGTAACTCCTCTTCTGTGTTTACCCTCCAACCACAAATTTCGCACATGAGAAGATTTGATATTTCATCAATCCTTTTTGGAATCCCCACGGTAAGAATATTCTCCAATTCCATGATTCGGTATCTAGTTAAATTATGGGAAATTAAATAATTTCGTAAAATATCCAAAATAACCTTCTTTCCATTTCTTTTATTATTTTTTTCAAACCATACGCTTATCTCATCACTATGGGGTATCATATAGATACTAGAGACTACTTCCTGAGAGGATAGGTAACTTTTCACGGCTTGTGCAAGAAATTTATCACCAGCAAAATTGATCACTATATTTTCCATATAAACCAGATTTGTATTTATGTAGGATACGTTTGTTCATCAACAATATATAGTATCAAGTTCAAGGTTTTGTTACTAGATTGCTGGACAAAACAATTTGACTGTCGGACATAAAGTAATACTTTAAACTAAAAATCTATATTCCAACTTAGCTCCAAATACCAAAACATTCTAACAAAAAAATGGGAAGTAAAAATTTACTTTGACATTTGAGAGAAAGCAGCTTCAGCAGCACTCTTCATTTCCTCTTCTGAAAGATCTTTTTTATGTGTCGCTATTGACCAGAGATGTCCAAATGGGTCTTCCAGTCTACCATGACGATCTCCCCAGAATTGATCTTTGACAGGATCCAGGACTTTGGCCCCCGCTGAAACTGCTTTACTGAATAGAGCATCGACATCATCGACATATACATACATGGATACTGGACTTCCACCTATCGATTTTGGAGAATGACACTTCATCTCCGGATATTCATCTGACAACATAAAGACAGAATCTCGTAACTTTAATTCAGCATGAGCAACCCTACCATCTGGACCTTTCATACGACATCGCTCTTCAGCACCAAAACCATTTTTATAAAATTCTATTGCTTCATCTCCATTTTTCACAATTAGAGCGGGTGTAATCGAATGATAACCTTCTGGAATTTTCCTTATTTCATTCATAGATTATTTCATATCTTATCATATTTATGATTATACAAATAGTTATAATTAATTAATTATCTGGAGAAAGAATAATCCAAAATATTTTAAAATGCATTATCTAAGAAATAAAATATTTAAAACAATGGAGAGGAGAAAATAAAATATACCTAGATAGTTTAGATTCCTACTATTGAATTGATCACGATGAGCTAAAACAAAAGACCAAACCTAAGAAAGAGAATGATAGAACTATTGAAAAAATATCTCTTGTTAGAATGGTTAGTCAGGAAGCTCAAGAATAACAAGGAAACAGATAGTCATGCCGCCATTTGTCCAGTGTATTTTTCAGCGTGTTGCTTTCCGTCATCAAATACAACCTTTCCAGCATCTTGATGTATTCAGGATGCTGCTGGTGTGATACAAACCTATTCTTAGACAAAGAGTAGTATGTTCCACAATCTGCAGATAGGTCATTGATATTTTTCTCCAGTACGTTTACACCCTTTTTGAATAGTTTCAGTGCTCGCTCGTCCCCGGTATATTCGTAGTAAGTCATAAGGTTTGCAACACAAAACAGCTGACTGTTCAGTATTTTAGCATTATTTTTTTCACTCGCTACTCCCAAAAGCCAGCCATCATGATTCAGAACAGGAGAATTTAAGCCGTTGAATACTTTTTTGGAAAATTCTAGGTATTCTGAATCCCCTGTTTCGTTGTATTTTTTAGCAGTCACAAGCATCGCCTTACTCTGAGCTTCGCATCCATACCAAGGCGCAGATATTTTAGAGTAAAAGTGCCAATCGTAGTTGTACGGTATCAGATAGTAATCTACGTGGTCTTCATAATTGCTGCTGTCAAGGAACCAGTCAGCATTATCGACAAAGTTCGGATTATAGACTTTGCCTATATCCATGCCAAAGAGATTTTTGTAATCAACCATCGTGTTATTGTTTGCATCACTAACATGTTCAATATCAGACCAACCTGTTTTCTTCTCTTCATTGTTGTTGTCCCTTGTCGAGCCAGCCGCAGCAGCTCCTCCGCCATCACTGTTGTCGTTATTATCATCTGAGATATAGACCTCAGCCGCAGCAGCGTCAACAGAACCATCTGATTCCGCGAATAGATCAATTGCTTTCACCATTGGAGCTGTTGAGTCAGTCAGAAGTATTACGGAAAGTGAAGTCAATAGCACCGTTTTAATTATAGTTGCCATAATGATACTTCCGGAGATATTTCTTCTTGGTTGTCGCAATTCCTCCTGGTTTGCCATATTTGGTAGCTATGGATTTGCTTTACTATAATATTTAGATTTTCCACAAGCACATCAGATTCATTTAGGAATCAGCGGGATAAGCAGAACTTAGAAATGGGGTAAAACATCGAAAAATGGGAGTTTATCGACTTTTCCGCTAGTAAATGAATCATCGAATCCTCACACTGTAGAAATACGCTACGTTGAAGATGGAGATATTAAGCAGACAGTAATAGATGCTATGTCTACAAACCTTGGTAATTGAGAAGTGCAACTATGGAGTTTTCCGCCAAGCCAAATGGATTTTTTAGGACAAAAGTTATCCTAAGGCATGCAGTTTGACTGAGGATGATAGAGAAAAATATAACGAACATTGACAAGGATGGACATGGTTTGTTAACAGGTTGGAAAATTATTTAACAAAAGGTGAACCATGATACGTGAGAAATTAGCATCTAGTAACAACCATATATTACACTTGCATAAATAGTATAATACTGGTGAAATCTACTTAATATGAAAGTTTTATCCGAGACCATTCAGATACATTCTGGAGGTGAAGGTGATATCATTGATATTACTGAGCAGTTATCAAATGCCGTAAAAGAGAGCAACATTGAAAATGGAAATGTTACTATTTTTGTTTCAGGATCGACAGCGGCAATAACAACTATTGAATATGAACCAGGACTTATACATGATTTTCCGGAAATGTTATCTCGAATAGTACCAAAAAATATAAAGTATAAGCACGATAATACTTGGCATGATGGAAATGGTCACTCCCATGTACGCTCATCACTGATAGGACCTAGTATAACTATTCCAATTATACATAGTAAATTGACGTTAGGAACTTGGCAGCAAGTAGTTTTGTTAGAAATGGATACTCGATCTAGAGATCGAACTGTAATTTTACAAATCATGGGAGAATAACATTCCGAAAGCTTTCATCAGGAAGAAATTTTCAATTAATTGGATTCTTAAGGAATAACACATACGAAACATTAAGAGAAAATTAGGACTACTTCTGATAGACAAATAGTTTTTCATATGCTATCCCTGAAATGTAATTTTACGAATACAACCCATTAATCACGGTTTCATATTTTAATACAAACGGTATGCTTTTCAATAGTACGCATTGAATAACATATCAACTCCCATCTATTCCATTTAAATGAGTACTAAGTACCTTCCCATCCGTGTTATTTATTCTGATTTGTAGCTACTCATAGTCTTTTTAGTTTACTAAAGGCATTCGAAGCATCTAGTTTCTTCATGATGGATTCACAAAATAGATTTTTCAGCAATTATTTGTTTATCTTGAAAGTATCCAATATATTTCCAGCATAAGAAATGAACTGTCCTGTAAGGGTATTGTTATTCATTGTTATTTTAATGCCAAAGTCTTTATCGTTTTGATATACCGATTCTCGTATTTGTCTTTTAAAATTATAGTGAGATTCTCCACCTGTTCCAGATTGTACGAAAACTGTGGATTTATTTGGAATCTTTATTCTTTCATAATTATGGTTGTCTCCCCACATAACCGGATCTACTCATACTTATCGAACAGTGGTTGTAATGCCCTTCTCTGATCTTTATATGCGTCATGGTCAGATGGGCTTGTGTATAATGGAGTGGTCGTTACAACAATCTTCCATGGTTGTCTTGTTTCGTTGAGTTCTCTTTCTAGGTATTCAGCATTTGAAGAAGGTGATTTTCCTGGATCAAGTAATATTATTCTAGCCGGTCCCTCATCGAATGCAAATGTCATGGATGGCTGTCCGAACATTTTTGCATATGCGTTTGAATCATGATCCCTTTTAGCACCTTTCATTGGAATTCCTGCCTTTTTAATTCATCTACCACTGGTTGAAATTTTTTCATACCACCGTAGGCGTAATCGCCAAGTCCTAACGCTAGATCCACTTTATTATCAATCATCAACTTGACAGTTTTTTTCAGTTATCGTTATGAGCAGTACCCCAGTCACCTGCTGCCCCATGGGTCATATCGGTGGCTCCCTTTGATCCATCATCGAGATGATTAAAACAGTTGATATCACTTACAGCATTAATTACTGCTACACTTGAACCATTTTTCTTAGTACCATTAATCATAATCATGGACAAATCAACAGTACTTTGATTAGTAACGACTTGTAAAAATGAAAGGGAATAAAAAAGTAAGAAAAATCATTATTAATAATGGTATAATACATACTGAATCTTGATCAGTATCTAGATCACTTGGGTTTTTGATGGGAAAGCGTTTTGGTACAACCATATAAGTAACAAACAATAACTCAATATGAACATATATTCAATATAGTTCAAAATGATCCATGAGATCAATATTCATAATCCTAATAGGAGTAATTCGGCTGTTTCTTGGTATGTTCAACAAGAATACTTGTAGAATGTGCGACTCTATTTTGATACCGTCTGCACTCTGCAAAATATGTAAAGAGTCCGTTAAATGGACTTATTATAAATGTGATATAATAGAGGAAGTCAAGCATTCAGATTATTTATGTACAATTTGGATGGGCAGAAGGTTAGGATTAGGATTAGAAGATCCAATTGGATTTGGGATGATAATAAACAGATGAATGTAACAGATCTTGATTCCACAATACAAATTGATGCAAAGCTATGTGGGTCTTTGCATAGGAGAAAGATAGCGTATTCAATCATGGATTATCATCATTCACTTTACATCAACAAAAAGGATATAATTTTGGGACAAATCCATGCATGTGAGCTCCTTTATAAATACACTATTGAGGATCTGGATAAGAACGTTCTAAAGAAAGAAATACTAGATTTAAAATTAATGCTAGATCTGATAGAATAGTCAAGTTAAGATAGTAAATTAGTAGAATAATTCTATTACTTTCTTGTTGGATATGCAACTTATGTTTTTTCTGACGAGATTTCACTAACCATTCAATCTATCAATTATGATACTCCTATCGTTAAAGCAGAATTTTGTGAGGATAAGTTCCTTCTTATGAAAATTGATAATCCTATTGGAATCAGTGAAGCTAGAGCTATAGTAAGAAATATCAAGTTATACGAATCAGAAGAGGGAAATGAACCAACACCTTCCAAGGATACTTGATTTGATTGCATGATAATGCCTGCCATGGCAGGTCCAACTGAACCTCCAATCAAAGTAAAGAGAACAGTCATGCCAAGAGATATTCCACTAAACTTTCTCGGTGTAGATTGTAGAACAATATCGAATCCACCGACTTGCATTAATGACAATCCTCCAGCAATTACAGCCAAATTTGTCGCGACTAAACTCCCGCTCGAGTGAAATATGAGTAGACTAGAAAATCCTACAGCACTTACTATGCTTCCAATAATGGTTGGCTTTACGTTACCTAGTTTAGAAATTATAAAGCCAGAAGATGGCGCAAATAACAGAAACACAATCATGAATGGAAGTTGAATATTTGCGGTTGTTATGACGCTTTCACCAAATCCAAATGGTTGAGGACTCCTTACTAGCACAGGTATAGTTTGAAAAACTGTAAACATAGATAGAAAGGCAATAACTAGAATGATATTGGCTGAAAGAATGGTATTATTAGTCAGCAACTGGAAATTAACCAATGGTGATCTTGATCTCCTCTCTACTATTACAAATAGTACCAATGAAGTAATGCCTATTAATAAGAACATTCCAATTTGATAAATTTCGATATTATCCGTATGTGAATATGACAGAACCATTAGTAACGAAATTATCGTAATTGCAAGGGTTACCGTACCCTTCATATCTATGTTTTTCTTACTAATGCTAGTCGTGGTTTCTTCATCAGGATCATTCATCTTATTGTCAACCGTATCAGAAGTATCATGTATCTCTGGTGACCCAATCGCGTTCACAGATTCTTGCTCATCATGAATATATCTCCTTATGATAAACCATAATCCTATGGCAACAAATACAATTGAAAAAAACGTAGCTCGCCAACCAAAATTCTCTATTATATTCGCTCCCAATGCTAGACCAACCACCGAACCAGCAGCGAACATAGAGCTGAACACACCCACACCTATTGCAAGTTTATCTTTTGGAAACTGATCTCGAATAATTCCAAATGCAATAGGGAACATAGAGATGCCAATTCCTTGGATTACTCTGGCAATTATCAGAAATGAAATATTAGTTGAAAGTCCTCCTAAAGTAATTCCGATAATATAGATAATCAATATGATAATTACCATTTTCTTCCTACCGTAGATATCAGAGAGCTTTCCACCGAGCGGTGTTGCAACCGCCCCTGCAATAAGATATGCAGAAAGTATCCATGAGGATGTATTATAAGAGATATCAAATTCCTCGATTATGTCAGGTATTGCAGGCAGTAACATGGTTTCACCGTACATAGCAATTAAAAGTGCCGAACCTAAAATCGCTAATGATATCCAGGCTTTTCTAGGCACTTTTTCATTTAAGGATGGTGATGCCGGATTTCCATCATTGTTACCATTATATGGTTCCGTCATTTCAATTCAAATTGTCTTTATATGATGGGCGTATATATTTTTTAATGTATCTAATTAATTTGAATCAACAATCTAATTTGGAGAAGCTGTATTATGAATAATAAAGTCAAGTACAGTCATCTATAACAATGCCGATTTACTAACGAAATGTTGTATAGCGTGAGAAATTTTGTATTCCTGCCTGCTTACAGATTTGAATCTTACATGACTGTCATACAACAACCTAAAATCCAGTTTATATTAAGAAAAACATGCCTAAATTTTCATGTTTTTAGGATGATGAGAAGATTTTGGGTATCTTATTTTCATTTCTATCAATGTATTTGTGATTATTTTTGATATCGCCCAATTTCTAAACCATTTCTTGTTTGCCGGTATAACATACCAAGGAGCCTCTTTTATGCTACAATTACTAATTGCATGTGTATAGGCATTCATGTATTCTCCCCATTTTTTTCGCTTTTTATGATCGTCCTCATCAACCTTCCATTGCTTTTCTGGATCTGACAATCTCTCGACAAGTCTTTTTTCTTGCTCTTGTTTACTTATATGCAAATAGAACTTTAATATTTTCACATTATTTTCTGCTAACATTATTTCAAATTGTCTGATCTGATTAATTCTTTTCAAAACCATGGATTTAGCTACCAAATTCCGAACACGAGCTTCAACAACATCCTCATAATGAGAACGATTAAACACTCCTACAAAGCCTTTTCGAGGTACTGCTTTATGAATTCTCCATAAAAAATCATGTGCCAGTTCTTCAGATGTCGGCATCTTAAATGATTCAACTCTACAGGATGCCGGATTAAAGGCAGTTATCACATGCCTTATTGTGCCGTCTTTTCCAGAAGTGTCCATGCCTTGGAGAACAATTAAAAGTGATTTTTCATTTTCAGCATATAGTTTATACTGAAACTGTGCCATTATTGATTTAAGCTCAGGTAGTTTGTTTTCGAGTTCGTCTCTGGTTTTACCAAATGTATCATCAGGATCAAATTTGGAAAGATCCATACCTCCTGCAGTAGGAATCAACAACTCCTTGATATCTTTCATTATTTGTTCTCCAACAACCATGCTTATAACAATAGTTTTTGAGTAAGCGGTTATGCCCATTCATGATCATAATGAATCGATGTATCTTTTTTTGAATTGGCTAGGTAATCTTATAAAAATCAAAGTGCCGATAAGTGTTAAACTGGTGGGTCTGTAATTGGTGGTAATAAAGGGTGACCCACCAGTCATGAAGCGGTGTTCTCTTGGTGTTTGGCGTTTAACCTATTAACTTAGTGCACAACATAGGATAAAATCATTTTAGTTTAGCTACTTTCCTAAATGTATCAAGTATCATGCTACAGTATATTAGTCCCTGTTAATGATTTTATTTGGAAGAACTATATATTGCAATAGATTCCAAATTGTTAATATCATTTCTTTCTAATGCCAAAATTCAGCTCAATACCTCTCTTTTTAGAATAGCTGTACGTAAATGAATCATTGGGCATTACCGGAAAGCTAGACAATTGATCCTGATTGCAACGAGGACATCTGTTATTTCTAGCCAATGTCTTCTCGAGATAATTCTTGCTAAGACACGTTACAGTCCAGAAACATTGGTCACATAAAAGAAATATCCTTTCATTTATCTTGGGATTTTTGGAGTCACTCATTATCTTTGTGTTACCTTCATTAATGTTGACTTTTTTGTTCGTGATACTCAATTTTGACTATCTTTGAATACTCACATCAATAAAGTAGCTTTACTAATCTGTACTACTCAATTTAGAGCTTTCGGTTATTGTAAAAGCTGAATCACCATTTTTCTGTTTTCTATAGGTAAATCCATTTGAAGGTCTCAAATGTGTGCAATAATTCTTGTCATCCCTTATCCGAAACTCAAAGAAAGCAAGCTAGTAGTTTTGCGAAAATTTAATTTTCCATTGGTAGACTAAAGCTAAATGTTGCACCTCCATGTGGATTATTTTCTGCCCATATTTTCCCTCCATGTGCCTCAACTATACCTTTTGAAATGAAGAGTCCAAGCCCCGTACCCATATCCGATTTGGATGCAAATTTTGTAAAGAGTTTAGGCGAAATCTCTGGATCTATACCTGGTCCCATGTCTTTCACGCTTATGATAAGAAAATTCTGCCCGTTTCGTTTCTCCCTTTTTAGTAATACGCGAATTTTCCCTCCGTGACTAAAACTAATTGCATTGTCAAGTATATTACAGATCACTTGGGTTATCCTAACCTTGTCTATTGTAGCATTGAAGTTTTTTATTCCATTCTGAATTATCATCATCAATTTAGTGTTCTCATTATTGCGTTCTACGTTTCTCTCTTCTAGTTTGCGGTTATAACTGTCGACAATATCTCTTAAGATCTCACTTGTATCAACAATTTCTTTTCTTAACACCAAGGAATTATTCTCGATCCGGGTCACATCTAACATTATGAGTGCAAGTCTCTCAAGTCTCTTTGCATTCAATATTACTTCATCAAGGAGCCGTCTATGTTCGTGATTGTCAATTTTGGAATAGAGTAATTCCGAAAAGCCAATAATTGGTTGAACGGGATTTCGTAATTCATGAGCTGCAATATTGATAAAGTCCTTTTCCAATAATTCTACTTCTTTCATCTTCTTAAAAAGTTCTGCCTGTCTCCAAAAACTCTCAAACACAGCCAAATAAGAAGATATTATGGTAGGACTATTTGAGTACGTAGACAATCCCACTGCGTCATAAGACGTACTTTGCTTGTCGTCCTTTAATTCTAATATGAGACACTGTTTAGAATCTACAACAAGTATAGAGATCTTAGTTTCTAGATTTGCACTTATGGTTCTAATATCTATTTTAGGAACATTAGATTTTATTTGTTCTACAAGCTGTTCTGACTTATCAGAAGATGGAAGTAGCATTCTAATCTTTACCTTTTGTCTTTCTGATGCATTTTTCAAGAGTGGTAACGCTCCCATCGTAATTTGTCTCCTTAAGGCATTTGAAGAGGAAAACAAAACATTGATCTCATTTCGCGCCGATCTTACCATATCCCAACCGCGGGATATGGAATCTACTGGATTCCGAATTATTTCAATCTCTGCTATCCCAACCTTTTCTTCTATATCCTTAATTCGATATCGTGCATCTACTCCCTCTTTCCATAGCTGCTCAAACATGGAAGAAAAGTGTTTTATATACGATCCTTCGTTACTAGTTAAGAGATTCTGAATCATTCCTCCTCCAGTCATTTCTTCGACTGTTGCAATAAGTCCATATTTACTAACTGCAAAATTGATAGGTGCTAGATTCTTAACGTGTCTTATTTTAACTCCTAGTTTAAGAAATTTCTTGACCAGTTTAACACTGTCTTTTTCAATTCTCATAATCCATCTAATTCCTTCCCCTTCTCCTCTTTTCTGTTTTTCCAGGACTTTTTTG
The DNA here is from genome assembly GCA_035620895.1 of Nitrososphaeraceae archaeon. Classification (GTDB taxonomy): domain Archaea; phylum Thermoproteota; class Nitrososphaeria; order Nitrososphaerales; family Nitrososphaeraceae; genus TA-21. Next base: position 90,531 of record DASPFY010000009.1, on the reverse strand, counting down.
CATAGATCTAAAAAGCTGTTGTAAGTTAATTGCAACCCGCCATGGTTTGATACAACTGACAAGCCAGTAGAGATCTCAGATAAATGAATGATCTGTTTTATTATCTCATCCTGATTGTCCATTATTTTTGTCTCGGGGGGACTCGATCCATTTTGTAATTGCGTTATTCTTTCTTCTGCTGAGATTGATTTACTCCATAGAGTATCAAATATACAATGTCCATGTTCTACAATTTGAATCATGTCACTGTAAATATGCTCTGATGCTATGGCTTCACTTTTTTCCTGAATCAATGGAGCAAGATATTCTCCCTCGCTGATCATAAAGTTAGTCTTGACGCCATCTAGATGTCTTAGCTCATGTACAATACTTTGTAACACCTTACAATCTTCAAAGTTCTGATGATTGATTTCTGTGATATACCTGAGCTTCACCCCTCTGTTCTTAGCTGACAAAAATGCATCTTTGATTTGTTTTATGGAGACAGCAAGTGAGGGTCTAGTATAAGTCATGCAAGTGTCAATGGTATTACTTGCTTTCTTGAAAATACCTAATTCAATATCAATAGCATTACGCTTTCCAAAAATAACTCGGGTTGTAGGAGTCAACTCTTGTATCAACCTCCTTGTTCAATAGCTATAGCTATGCTCCCTCAATATACCTTTTTGCATGTTGTTTGACACTATTAATTAGCACGCTTGGGTTTACCGGCTTGATAAGAAACTGGTTTAGCTTTACCTCAGGTAATAACGTAGTTATTTCTTGAGCGATGTCAAGTGCGGTGACAAATATTATTTGAAGATTTGGATCAAGAATCTTTAATTGCTGATACAATTCAAATCCATTCAATTGAGTCATCCGAATATCTGTAATCACTAGATCATAGTGACGATAATCTGATTCTACAAAATGCGCAAGGGCCTTCTCAGGATCAGTAAATGAGTCCACAATCATTCCCGCTGATCTAAGATATTGTGTAAATAGAAATGAGATAGATGGATCATCGTCTATTAGCATTACTGTTAGTACTTTGGGTGTAGAATCAAGTTCATTCATAGACTCATTTCTAACTGACAATATTGACTTTCTAGGGTTGTGAATTTCTGTAGAGGGCCGTAGCATATAGACCGGGTATGAATATTTATTCTCTTTCCAAGATAGTTCCTTTATTTCTCGAAAGTGATAGCGTTTGCCAAATCCTGGAAAAGAATTTACTATTCTCCACAAATCAGCTCCTACGGCTATTCCATTTGGTGGTGCTTTTTTGTTAATCTTGGCACAAAAGTTTATGGTCGGACCAAAGAGATCATACGAGGAGGATATTTCACCTGACATCGCAATTTCCAATTTACCATAATCTGCACTGATTCTAAATGAGATATCCGGAAGCAATTCATCATGAAGTTTAGCGTTTATGATATCACGAGATGAAACCATTTTAAGTAAACACTCTAATGCCTGTTTGAATCCATCAATATTTTCTACAGAAGAGGTTTGAGGAAAGAAGAATATTACACCATCACCTACCGTCTTTAATATTTTTCCATGATGTTGTTTGACAATATCCGCGATTTCATTGATAAAGACTGTATAGAATTTCTTGATTTTTCCTGAGTTGTATAGTTTGGATGTAATCTGAGTGGAACCAACTATGTCTATTATTGAAATGAAATAACACTCTGACTTGTTGGAAAAAACGACTTCACTTTTTTTTACATCCTTTCCTGGTACTTTGAACTCATCTAATCGTCTTCCAATACTGCAGTGACGTAGTGGAGACATCTTAGTGACATATCTCTTACTATTGTGTAGGTCGTCGTATATCTCCATATGTAATATCTAGACAATCAAGGCTATAGTTCATAGTAAGGAATGAAGCTTATTTCTACTCAAGTTAGCTTATTAATTCTGTTGGCATACATGAAAGGGACATCTTTATCTTGAAACCTGTACTATTAGCACTGTAGACTTTTAGGTTAGCGCGAATGATAATCCAAATGATCCGTAGGCCACTACAATTAAACATCCTTTCATCCATTCATGCCTTGCTGATCTAGGTCCAGGAGGGATAATTTGTAAGCCGACTACAAGTAGTCTGTCATCTTTTTGCATTCGCTTTCTTGGATACATGATGCGATCTGTTTTCTGTATGTCATTGCTGACTTTATGGTAGAAAACTGGTGTAGAAATTCAATCTCCTCCTTTAAGAATCCTGGATTTGAATTGTAGAATTCATTGAATACTATCTTCTGACTTATTCTCTGTAGAGTGAGAAGCCTCAAGTATATCCTGTCAACACCATCTACTATACCATTGTCTAGGAGAGTTTTGGTAAACCTCCTTTTGGATAAATTAAAAATTCCTGTATTTATGTTTCTATCAAATACTGACATAACCCTAAAGCGATCCTCTATACCAGTGTATCCTATTATTGTAGCAGGTAGCAAGCGCAAGAATTTTAGCGAGTCTTTATGGACATGCTTTTTATCCAGAACCACTATAGATCTTCCAAAAGTGATTATGCCATTCACAATTTGATTAGACAATCGTCCATCCAAAGTATCACAATTGGACTTCAGCTCTACGGGAAATAATGAAATATGATCAATTCTACAGTTTTCGGTTTTAGCAATTTCGGTTAGCTGACCTGTTCTCATAAGGATTTCATAATAGGTTCCAATCTGTTCTGTGCTTTGGTATGCTTTGGTATTATTTCTTTGCAAGACAGCAAGAACCAAATCAAATTGACGAAAGTACCCTTCGCTCTTGATTCTGATTTCAGCTTCAGGATTTGTAAATGGCAAATTTCCGCCTTTACTATCTATGATGTGTCCTGATTCTATTGAACTAACAAATATGTCCTTTAGTTCTGATTCATTCATTCTTGATTAAATTCATCAAGGGTCAATAAATATACCAATAGATAATATTATTTTGTAAGTGAATTACTGATTATTGAGCTAGCATGGTGAAAGTCAAATTTCTTTTTACAATGAATTTATTATAAAAACATCATGTCAATACATTATCGTTTGCTTAGCATTTTGGATTCAAATTCGGTGTTGGTAAAAGGAGAATTTTATCAACACTGTTTGGTTATAATGGAAAAAACTTGAGTTACTATATCAGAATATCAAATAAAAATGGATAGATTAGTTCTATTAATCTACCGTCACATTAGTTTATTGTCGTGAATGTGTGTGTTCTTCTCTATCTGAAAAATCTCGCAAGCTATCTTTTGCAACGTTTTCAAATGTCCTTGCGAAGTTTGCGTTAAGTCGTGAAAACTCCTTCGCATTGTCTCTTGCATGTTGAATTGATGTTTTCCAAGTTTCCATGGTTGCAAATAGCACGTTATTTGCCAATCTAGTTGATGCAATAGTAGTGTCGGTAACATTGCTTACTGCCCTTGCATAATTTTCTGTAGCTCGTTTCGGAGAAGTCCAGTAAGACCAATATGAGTTCTGGACGTTTTCAACGTACGGAATCCATAAGGATTGGACTGAATGGATAACCTCTTTTTGAGATTCTAGAAAATTGTCTGCGATATCTTTTGTCGCTTGGATAGTTTCTTCTTGATATTCATTAATGGCTTTTGTATACCGTGGAATTTCCTTTATCGCTTCGTCTGTTGTCTTTTTTACTGTCGATTTTGTTTCATCTAGAGTGATGTTGAAGATTTCTCTATTTTTTTCCTTATTTGAAGACATGTGATATAATTGGAACAAAATACTATATATGTGTTGGTATTAATTGGTATTTAAAGCCATATATACCCACAGTTTAGATATTCTTGATTCAGGGGGAATGATTCAATTCACACTTCTATTGAATGTCGTCCATCATAAAACTGGCCTTTAAATCAAATCATGAGGATTAATGGGCTTTAATTTTAATGACCGAAATTCACTGGAACTTGTACAAATCTTAAATTCTTCGTTTTGCAAAATCAAATAGTAGATTTGAACTATATGTTATGTTATCTATTATTGTTAAACTGATTGCTTATGAATAAACTGCAAAAAATCATTTTGGTTTCGCTTGTATCAATTTCTGGGATTTCATGGTTTTTATCTACAAATCAGCCAGACATGATGAACATTATGATTACCTACAATCCAATATTGTTGGGATTATTTACTGCAAGTTGGACGGCCGGAATGGCGGCAATGATGTTTCCGGCAATAGTGCCAATGGTTTTACTTTACAATAAGCTCACTACGAATGAACAATCGAAATCGTCAGTAGAAACGCTTGAAGCAAAATTTCCTACAATTAAGGTCATAGTCTTTGTCGGAATGTATCTTGTAATTTGGACCCTAACAGGATTAGGTTTACTATTAGCATGGTCCATTCCTATGAATAGTATAGTTATGTCAAATGATGCACAATACCTTGGAATAATAATTGGCAGCATTCTAATTGTTTCAGGTATTTACCAGTTTAGTTCCTTAAAGAACAAATGTATCGGTTATTGCGAATCTCCGCTGAATTTCTTCATGAGAAGATGGAGATGTGGAGTTGCAGGTGCACTCAAAATGGGTACATTCCATGGACTTTATTGTCTTGGATGCTGTTGGCCTTATTTTCTAATTATGGTGGCTCTTGGATGGATGAATCTAGCATGGATGGGTTTATTTGCTGCAATAATATTTGGAGAAAAGATTTGGTCTAGAGGAATTTGGATTGCAAGGTCCGTTGGAATCATTCTCATAATATTGGGAATACTGAGTAGTCTTGGATTAATCGTACTACATGACAGTATGATAGCAATGAATCTTCAAGCCGGAGACAAGATGGTTATGTAATATGAACAGGCAAAATGCAAACGTAAAAAAACTACATGGATTCACTTCTTTAACTTATCCAATACTTGCATATGATACTTATTGGGTAACAGCATTGAGTTTAGAAAAAATTATTGATAAAAGCACAATCAATATTGATGTCGAATCCCTCAAAAATATAATAACTGGTACTGCGGCAGACTATAATGGCATTTCTGGCAAGATAATCCTTAATGACGCCGGAGACAGAATAAATGAAAACTATGACATATGGTCAGTAGTAAAATCCCAAAAAGATTTTGATAATTATATTTGGAAGCAGGATATCGCCAGTACCTTTCCCCAATCACGTAAATGACTATCAAAAGTTTCGTAACAAACTGATTATCATAATAAAACTGCGAATAATAATTGATCTTAGCATAATTGACATAATTATGAGTATAATTTAACCTAGAGTATCACATTATGAAATTATCAAATACTATCTTAAATTTTTAACATCAAAAGGTGTCAGCAAAGAATTCAACATATACAACATCTTCCTAATGTACTTCTCCTTTGAAGGGACTATGATTAGTTGTCTTTGATAAAATTCAATCAGGTGCCCAATCAGACAACTTGACTCCTGCTTATTTACTCCGGATAGTTTGATAAGTATCATAGCATACCAGTACTGCACTAGTGCATCCTCCCCACCTTTTGATACTAGATCTAGAATAAAGGAAAAATTAGAATGACAATTTCTACACAGTCCATCATGTACATCTACACATTTTTTTTCAACTACATGACCACATTTTGCTTTCATTACAGTATTTCATAATCGTTGAGAGGGCATATTAATCCTCTGGTAATTCAGGTTTTCTAAGAGAAATAATTACAAATGTAATTCGACTAGTTCTAGCTCAGCATTGCGTGTCTCTCATTTAAGATCGTTATTGGCCATGGGTCTATTATTTATATCATGATGTAATCAAACGGGAGAGTAATCAACTATGGGGAAGATATCAAGGTTTCATTACATGGCGACTCCAATTTGCAGATTATTTCTATGACTAATGGCTCTTGTTTTCAAGCTCGATATCAAGTTCTATATTGGAAACTTCTTGGCTTTTCATCTGCTGCCCAGCAGGCGGATACAAATATGATCCGTGCTTATCTCTCTGGTCCTGACTGAGAACATGAAAGCCAGATATCATAGTTCATTGGTCACGCATTTAGAAGTCAATTATTCCTTCACCTGTATTTTCTTGGCTCCAACGTCATGAACTATGTAATAGTCATCAGCTACCTGTATAATGTCTCCAGGAGCCATCCTGCTATGACTTCTTTTTTTTCTCAGTGCTATCCCAAAAGGATTTTGCTCATCTTGAGCAAATTTTAGCCAAATCCTACCTACATTAAGAATGTTCTTGAATTCACATTCCCAAACTAAATCATATATTGTATCAAGCGCCTGTCTACTCAATTTATTGTTACTTAGTATTACGGATTGAACATCTGGCTCTCTGCAGAAATAGACTCTTACTTTCATCTTCCTTGCTTACATAATCCCGCGGGCCAAATAATTCCAACGGCTCTGCTTCGTGCTTGAAAAATTTAAAGGATCGAAAATTTCACCAATGTAGGACTGAATCTGCACTATCGTATTGTAGGCACCATGACTCAATCTGCGATATTAGGTCGACAATATCTTAAAATATGACGTGCTCGTGCTCTGATAATGTCAGATAAAAAGAAAGGCAATTGATTTGAAAAAAAATCCTCACAGGTCAGATGAAGATCAAAATTCCGATCCAAGTGAACCACCTGATGACAATAAACAGTTAAACAAGTGTGAAACAATAGAAGATGGGACAGAAGCTTTCATGCAGTGGATGGGCTCATCTGATAAGAAATCTCTCAAATCAGATAATCCAATTGTTTTGATTAAATTTATCAATGATTTGCATACAGTACTATATGACACATCATTATCAAAGGAAGTTGAAGTAAAGTTATCGTCAGGCATACCGTACTGCAACTATTGTAAATCAGATGATTGCGCACACGTCGGTTTTACTATCTGCGTAGAACAACTAGGCAGGCATAGACGTGATGGTAAGGAAGAAACTATAGAAGAGATTGTCAACGGTTAAATAGTAACAAATATCCAAATCCTATCTGAAGGCAATAATTTTTCTATATCTCTTTGGTCCTTCCTTTACTTTTAAACCTAGATATTAGATATCCAACATAATAGCTTCGAGTTTTTACTCCTATTTAGTAATAATATTTTTTGAAATGAATTAAAGAGCTAAACAAAATTTCTCAGTATTTTTTTATCCATCATTGAAATTTGAGCTTTTATGTGCTCCATCACAGAATGGTTTATTCTCTGACGCACCACAACGACAGAGGGTATAATGTTCTTTTGACGCACCTTCCCCAAATTGAATATTCTCACCGATTAATTCAATTCCTCCAGTAATATGATAAGGTCCATTTTTCAACACCGTAACAGTCGGATTTCTTTGTTCCTCTGGATCTCTATATTCAACCCCATCGATAGAATAACTCAATGCACCAGATGGACATCTTCTCACAACATCAATTATGTCATTCATTTTTGAAGCATCAGGATTAATCCAGGGTCTAGAGCCTAATTTAAAGACAGAAGAAAGATTAATAACACATTCTGCCGCATGTGAGCAAATCTTTCTATTATCATGCACTGTAATTTCTTTTCCAGGATAGTCACGTCTTTTATCTTTAATAACTATTTTTTTTATGTCATCATTCTCTAAAGTTTTGTTCGCGCTAGAAAATCGAATCACGTTGTGTGTACCATCACAAAATGGCTTATTTTTAGATCCACCACAACGGCATAAGGCAGTACCAACTGTCGTAGAAAGTGGTTCTCCTTTGAAATTTTGAAGGTTGTAAACTACCTTGGGCTGCATATCATTTATCAAGTAATATGGGCCGTTGGGTAGCGGCAGAATCTTTGGCTTTACATCCACATTCTCCTTATTATTGGATTTCAACGAATCACTTCAATCTTGTTAAATTCAATACTTTTGGATTTACTATCTGATAAAGACTTGATCAATATAACACCATTTCCATTTTTCACCAGGTTCAAAAGATCTAATGAGTGGATGACCCGTAGATTCAAAATGTTTAGTTCCATGTTTGTTTACAGAAGAATCACAACATCCTACATGGCCGCAGGTTAAACAAAGACGCAAGTGTACCCAATCAGATCCGATTTTTTCACATTCTTCACATCCTTCTGTATTCCCGTTCACGTTTTGGTCAACTTTATTCATGTGATCACATGAATCAACAACTTTCTTGCTCACTTTACATCATATAATTATATCCATGATGATATTTAATACTTAAGTAATTTAGCATACATGGTTATTCATCGCCTATTCTAAGAAAAGAGATCTGAACCTATCATATCAAGCAATTAGGATTTCCAAAGAGATTTGTTGCATTTGAAACACTTTTATTAATAACTTACATGTTAATGAAACTCAATGTCGAAGGGTCATTATGAGAACGATTTTTATGCCATATGCGTCATTACACGAGAATGAATGAAATCGATACTACTTATAAGAATTATTAATCCTATTATGCCTAATTCTTATTAGGACCTAAGAATTCTGAAAAGGATACAATAATATTTATAGAGTAGTAAAACTTGCTAATTATGACTTAATAACATAATGCTTCAATTAGAGAGAGCGAAAAATAATCCAGTATTAGTTCCTGATCTATCTAGTTGGTGGGAAGCAAAGGCGGTGTTTAATTGCGCGGTACTCCATGATGGTAAGGCTTTTCATATGCTATATAGAGCAATAGGAGAATATGAAGATTATGTATCAAGGATTGGTTATGCGTCAAGCAGTGATGGTGTCTTATTCACTAGAAATAAGGATCCAGTAATGTATCCAGAGCGGGAATATGAAAAGTATGGTATTGAAGATCCACGTCTAATGACTATTGACGGAGAAACTTATGTAACATATGTTGTGCTTTCCGATTATGTCAAAAATAATCCATCAGTGTCTACTGCTCTTGCAAAGACTGAAGATTTTTCGCACTATCAAAGACTTGGTATAATAACGCTACCCGGTTCGCAAGATAAAGACGTTGTATTATTTCCCAGATCTAATCCAGAAAGTGTATTTCAAAGATTTATGCTTCTACACAGACCGAGTACCTGGGTAGGACCACAGTATAAAACAGAAAGACCAAGTATATGGATTTCAGAAGGTGATTCAGTTACCAATTATTATAGGCATTCACTTCTCATCAAACCGGAACAAACTTGGGAGGCTTTAAAAATAGGGGCAGGTGTTCCACCCCTTAAGACAAAAGAGGGTTGGCTTGTCATATACCATGGTGTTAATGCAGAACATATTTACAGTGCTGGAGCCGTCTTACTTGATATAAAGGAACCTAGCAAAATATTGGGTAGAACTAAGAGTCCTTTACTAAGTCCGGAGAAGCATTATGAGCTAAAAGGCGATGTCAATAATGTAGTGTTTCCAACGGGAGCATGTATCTTGGATAGTAGGTTATTTGTATACTATGGTGCTGCAGATAAGGTGTGTTGTCTTGCCACGATTGATTTGCAGGAGATACTGGATTATTTGTTATCGGATACATGCTCAATCCACTCTGAATAAGAATCCCAATCATATGCAGTAATGACTTCTTTTAATTCTACATTAGTAGTTTAAGATAATCATAAATATAGAGTAATTGAGCAAGTATCACAGATCTTTGGATAAGAGTCATACCAGCAGCCAGTTGAGTATAGTCTGCCTCACAGTTACAGTACTGATAAAGAGAACTAAAAAGGAACCGATGTGTACAGCAATATATTACAGTTAACACCATATTGATCTATACCATGACAAATGACGACTGGCCAACTCATACGAGCTTTCCAAAAATTAGCGGTCGGATAGTCAACTTGAGAGGACTTTCAATTGGTGATGCTAATGATATTTGTCGTCTGATGACTTACAATATATCAAAGTCTTTATGGGAAGTACCCTATCCATATAGTATAGAACATGCACAGAATTTTATCAATTCAAGTCGTAGAGACTTTGAATTGCTAAAGGCTGTAAATTTTGCAATACTATACAAGAATAATCCTGATGGTGATAGTATCTTAGTAGGAATTATAAGCATTAAGAATATAGACCTTGATAACAAGAATGCAAATTTAGGATATTGGATTGGAGAGCTATATTGGGGTAACGGTATTGCATCAGAATCAGTGGCATTGGTTATCAATCATGCGTTCTCTGTTCTAGGACTAGAAGTTTATGCATACGTATATTCTGAAAACAAAGTCTCAATGCGAGTTTTAGAAAAGAATGGAATGACAAAGAAAGGCGAGACAAATGAGTATAGCAAGAAGCTTGGCAGGTATCAGAATACTACCAAATTTGTAATAAAAAGGCAATAAACGGTACCCAAGTTAAAAAGCCAATATTGAGATACTGATTATCATTATATTGAATAACGAGATTTTGGTGCATTAGCAACTTTTAAAGTCCAAGGTTTCGCTATCGAGAACGATCAAATAAACTTACGCATCATGGAAACATCGCTGACTTTACCGACCGACGATGTTCCTATTAGGATTTGCTTGAATTTCTGTATTCAAACAACCTGCAGCTTTGCCAACTTACTCAAAATGTATATATGCTGCACAGGTCTCTAAATATTAGATTTGGAAACGAAACGTCCAGTTGGCGTTACAATAATAGGCATACTTGCAATAATTGGTGGAATAATCTTTTTGTTTGCAGGAATCGGACTTGTTGCTTTGGCGCCATTTATAAATCAGATTAACTTTGAAAATAACAATACTTCGAACTCTACAGTTACAATAAATATTAATGGCACAGACGTTACCATTCCAAATAATACCATCTTCATTCTGGGTGGATTTATGGGAGTGCTTGGAGGCATACTAATTGTACTTGGAATAGCAAGGTTTGTTGTGGCTTGGGGTCTGTTAACAGGTAAAGGCTGGGCATGGATAGTTACTATTATTATAACCATCATATCCATAATCCTGAATATTATACTTATTATATTTGGTAGTTTCGAAAGTGTAATCGGTTTAATAATAGATGGGATTATTATCTATTATCTCTACAGACCCAGTGTTAAATCATATTATGGAAGGGTAAAAGGACTTACGATATAACCCAATTTATGATGCTTTGGTAAAGCTTAAACAAAAACAACAAAATTGAAACTCAGCGTTAGGTTCGCAAGGGACAATATGCCATTTGAATAGACTGTAACTTAGATTCAAATTGGTTAATTGAGTCAAGTAATAGGCTGATTTTCCTTAGTCTTCTGCCAAATATCAGAGATAATTTCATAGACAGTTTCACTAACCAATCCATTAAATTTTTCGCTCCACGCCCTAGCTACGTATTCTCCTGGAGAGACTCTATTTTCCAACCTTTTATCCAAAATATTAAGGAATCCTACGCTGATACCTAAATCATTCAAACCTTTGCGTGCAAAATCAAGTTGACTTCTTATAATATCTGTAATGTTAAAATGACTTTTTGCATTGTACCCATATTGAACTGCAGCCATCCTTTCCTCTCTTAATGTGGAAAGGGATCTCAATTCCCTTCCTTCATGAATGGCTCTGCTCAAATAACCAATAAAAAATTCTGTCATTGCCATCAAGCTTTTTGAAGTGGGCTGTACGGACATAATCCTAGTTTCTACACGGTAAGAGTCAGGACCAATACGGATTCGTGCATCGTCATGTCTTTCTTTCTCTAATGTAAAATAGTCTTTGGCAATGTTTTGTTCGCGCGACGAGATATACTCAATATAATTTTCAATGCTCTCAAGGTATCTTGGAATTGCGGGGAACCCAGAATTCTGTTGCTCTGATTGGTCGTATAGATGAATTCTTGGCTCATGTAACGAATATATTCTTCCAGCAAAGAGTCGACTATTAGCTCCAAGTACTATTGCAGAGGGCAATATATTCAAAATGTGATTGAACATGTTTGCAGTATTTTGTGGATTTTTTCCTTGTAAATGAAGATGAAATCCTTGAATAGCTGTAGCGACATGAGCTGCTCTAAATCTGTTACCGTCGATTTCAACATCTGGAAGATTATTCTGCCATGAGGCCAGCTTATTATATCGCGCTTTGTCTGTAATCAATCCTTCTTTCATTATATCAGGTGAAGGATTAGCACCCAGAAAGACTGGGATAACTTCATTCTCCTTATATGCTTTTTTTATGTATTTATCTAAATTCTCAATAAATTGTTCAAACACAATATTTAGATATTCAAGATTGTCCATTCCCACTGGAGAGGTCTTGAATTCAAATTGACAGCGACCATACTCATAGTCAATTTCATAAGCGCTCCCTTCAAGCTCCTTTATTAACGGCTCCGCATTTACTGGGGTTCCCTTTTTGTCAAGTAAGCATCCCTCAATCTCGACTCCTACTCTGAAAGTTTCATCGATTTTGTCACCATCGCGATGAATTCTTTTTCTTAATTCTTGAATCTGTCTCTCAAATGAACTAACCAACTAAAGTATGTCTTGATTCCTTGTGATTTAAGTTAATTTAAATTATTATAACGTATACTTGATACATTGACATGCTAGAAATTGAGCATCTATTTAGTATAAATATAAAAAATGTTGTCAACCAATCAGAGTCGAAAGTTTTACCATGGATTGGTTCCAGTTGTCTTTGTTAGGCTGTTGAATTTATTTGCCAGCCTTGTGGCAGTAATTATTTGATATATGAATAACACAGTATAGCCTATTAATAGGATAAGAATAGCAACCATCATATCTGTAGGTAAAGGTGACGCATTTCCTGTTTGACTATATTGTGCTTCATAAGCTCTTGCTGAGGTTACAGATATTATTATACTAAAAGTAAGAGCATAAAGGATAAAACCACCAATTAATATTCCAACACCCATTCCCACTTTTCCAACATAGATGTGACCTATACCTGGTAAAGCTAGTATACCACCGATAAATGCCAAAAGTGCGGTTGTTCCTGGATTCTTGTAAGGTAAGTTTTCCACAAATGAAGATGGCTGATGGGTATAAGCTGTAAGATCCGCATCACATTTTGGACAGTTTCTTAACTCTCCATTTGGCTTTAATTTCTTACCACAGTTACCACAAAATATTGGTTTATCTTTCATTCATACCCTTATAACATTCAATTTATTAATATAGTTTAGGCCCAAGTGGGTTAAATGAAAGTGACTTTGAGCTAAATTTTGAGTAGTTTTTATTTTTTTGGATTAAAAATTATTAGGACTTGCTTTTTATAAAAATTTATCATATGAGTTGATTTGGACTATTGTTAACTATATCTATACCATCTAGAAATGACAATCGAGATATTTGCTAATTCAGAGATAATCTATTCAGTAACCTCTCACGCAAAGGTTCAGGAACAATGTTATCAAAAGTTTGGTTTGTTATTTTTTGTCTTAATTTAGCAAGTTCCTCTGTTGTGATACTTTGCAGTACTTTATTTAAGGTCACATTGTCCAAAAGTTCGAGTGTCTGCTGAATAACTTTGGAATCCTTATCGACCAGTCCATAAGTGGCAATATCGCTTGGTAAAAGAGATACCATTTCCTCCGCAATATCGCATGCAGAAGATGAGTAATTCCCAGTATTACATCTTGCTTTAAGCTCACTGGACGCGGGTGGGTTTGGCACAGTCGTATAAGTAGTTGCATGTACTTGGAAGACTGGTAAGATGAATACAAGAAGCACAATGAAAAAAATTTTCAACACCTTGTATCTTAATTACCTAGATAATATAGTTTTTTTTGATAAACAATCATGTATTATGGTTATTCAAAAACAAGATCATGCGACATTATTTTTTTTCTTTTATGATATCAAGTTTCAGATCAGTACGCGTGATAAAAAAAATTCAAGAGTATGCTGGTTGTATTGTAAATTGTTTGAACGATATTAAATTCTAAAAACTTAACTAGCAGAAATGACCATATTATTATAGGCACGGGTGGCTGGATGTGACTATTATATCATATTGGAGTATAAGACTTGTCTAACATCGGGAGAATTGTTAGCATAGTAGATGATGAAATTCACATTGCTAAACTCTTTCACGAGGCGTTGCTAGAAAATATTGATGGAATTTCAGTTTTCTCTTTCGTTGATCCCGTCATCGCATTTCAGCACTTTACTGACAACCATGAGAGCTATGCCTTAGTTATTTCTGATTTAAGAATGCCAAGTCTAAATGGTTTAGAATTGCTCAAAAAAGTAAAGACGTTAAATCCTAAAGTAAGAACGATATTGATGAGTGCTTATAATTTTGAGGAAGAAGAATTGTACCAGAAATACATGAAAGAAGCCGTGATAAACTCAACTATTGAAAAACCTGTCACGATGAATAGACTATACCAAAGAGTAAAGGATGAATTGAATGTTTATCATATAGACCGAAGTGAAAAATAATAAGATTTGATAATTCTGACTCGCTTGTTTAGATTAGGAGCTATTGATGAACCATAAATACTAATCCAATAGTCGGTCGACAATATCTCTTGAATCGCAATCATACTTTGCACTTCATATTTCATCTTTCAATGTTTTAAGCACCTTTGCGTTCGGATCAATAGGATCCAATTTTTCGTTTAAATAATCGATAAAGTTAGTCGCAGTTACTATACCTACAGTCTTGTTTCCTTCCTTGACAATAAGATGTCTTACCTTCTTCTGTAACATTAGATTTGCTGCCATTTCTACAGACGAATTAGAATTAATTGTTGTTAACGGTGAGGTCATAAGATGATGTATCATAAATTCCTTGCTTAGGACATCATGGGTACAAACACCCCTTGTGATATCGCGCTCAGTAATGATTCCCATTGATTTGCCACTTTCATCGACTACTACGAGTGAGCTTACGTTTTTGTCCAGCATCTTCTTTGCAGCATCCTTTGCACTATCAGATGTTTGAATGGTCTCTACTTTCGTTGACATAATATCGCTTATCTGATTCATAGACTTCGTAACATCAAACTTTAATATATTTTGATTCCAAACAAGAAGTATAATTTGTTAAATACTTTTCGGAGACAAATAACATTCATGCCTGGTTATTAAAATTCATTCAATTACGGCAAGTACGTTGGATTCAATTCTTAACAGAAGTGATTTTCCCCTCTTGACCATGTTATCTATTATCTACCGAGCGAAAACTGGCTATTTACCAGGAATTTCTTGTGCTCTTCAAGCTTATTAACTCTTGGAATTAATTTTCATTCAAAAAACAAGCGAATGGGCGTTTGTATAACTCATAACGATTTAAAAAAATGTAAAGCATTATGATACTTAATAATGTAAGAAGTGAGAAAAAACAAGAATTCGCTAGAACATTTCATCCTAGTATTTTTATATTTAGTCTGGGTTTATTAAATCGGCTTTAATAAGGCCTCAGGCAAGGTTGTTGGTTGTTTCTTGTTCATCACTCAACCATGCTAATCCTGCCTGGTTATCTTGTTGTCATGTAAACCTATTGAAGAATGAATTACAAACTGCGATATTAACAAAATTGTATTTGCCCAACCCACGAGTTCGACCTAAGCGGCCCTGGAGAATGGAGGTGTATTTGGAGATGACGCATGCAGTCATCATTATACGATCCTCCTACTCCAAGATCCGTATTGATCTTTCATAGTGTACAAAAGATAAGAACTTTTTGAAACTTTGTTACTAAAGAATTTATGCTATCAAGACAAGTGATTTTAGGTAAAAATATCATTAGCTTATGATGAAGAATATCGATACTATATACAAGATAAATTAACAAGTTTCGAACCGTCAGATATTGTACTGTTAATAATTCTGATGCATCTAAATTGTATTAGGTATGATATTGCCTTGAATGATCATGTTTAATCTTGATTCCCGATTTCAGATATTCATTTTTTGGAATAAATGTAATCATCTGTTTTCAGAGGAAAGCTAGACAATTGGTCTTGATTGCAATTTGGACATAGGTTACTAGTTCCAAGTACTTTTTGCGGGCATAACTTATTAAGAAAAGTTACATTCCATAGACACTGATGACAAATTAGAAATATTCCTTCATTCTCATTCTCATTCTCTTTCAAAACTTCACTAGTTACAATTTTAGTTGATACCAATAATGAAAATTTTAACTTAAATCATATTTAAATTTCGATTAATTCTGTTAAGTTAGCTGGATTCATGTCTATTATAATTTACATGAATTTGTCATTGAACAAGTGAAATCTTATATAATGATAGATAGAAATTTTAATTAAGGTTTGTAAAGCGACCATAAATTGTAATGGGCAAAGGTAATTTTAATCCTGATGAGTTCAAGATGAATCAACGACAAAGCTGGGATAGTGTGGCAAGTGGATGGCAAAAATGGTGGAAAACGATTGAAATTGGTGCACAAAAGGTTAGTAATAGATTAGTTGAACTTGCAGAGATTAGAGCAGGACTAAAAGTTTTAGATATAGCAACGGGCATCGGAGAACCAGCAATTACTGCAGGAAAAATTGTAGGTAAAAAAGGGCATGTTACTGCTACAGATATATCCCCACAAATGTTGGCAATTGGCAAAGAAAGAGCCAGATCTTTGGGATTGCAAGATATTGTGGAATTTGCACAGAGTGACGCTGAAAACCTCAAACTGGGGACAAAGCAAACCTTCGATGCAACTCTTTGTAGATGGGGATTAATGTTTCTACCTAACCTTGACATAGCTCTGAGTAATATCCATCGGCTATTAGTCTCCGGAGGAAATTTGGCAGCTGCTGTCTGGTCCGAGCCATCTAAAGTCCCATTCATTAATCTGTCTATGGATACTGCCAGAAAACATCTTCAAACTTCATTTCCAGGCCAGGGAGCTCCAGGTCCGTTTAGTTTAGCTGATGTGGGTTTGCTTAAAAAATCTTTGCTCAAAGCTGGATTTACAGACGTACGGAGTGAAAAGATTGCGGTAACCTTCGAATTTGAGTCAGCTGAAGACTATACCAAATTCAATCAGGACATTGTTGCACCTATTCGAACAATGTTGTCTAATGAAACTGAAAATACAAGAGACCAGGTATGGAATGATGTTACTGAACAAGTGAAACTAAAATACTCTGATCATGATAGTGGACACGTCAAATTCGTAAATGAAGCTATATGCATAGTTGGACTTAACAGATAGTCCAGGACGCGGGAATTCAATTATACAATTAGTAGAATCCTATTAGTTTTATTCTAATTTCATTTTTAGTAACGCTTAGGTTTTACAACTTTAATCACTATTTGGAAAAGAAAAAATAAATATATTTTGTAGTTAATCTATTTATTTAAAAAAATTCTCAATGCCAAGTGTACTTAGATTCACTCCTGATGCTGTTGGCAATGGTTCATCGATGACAGTGTTAGTAAAGAGGGGTAAAATCGTATAGAGCCCAATTGATATCGCAATCACGACTATTATGATTATTATGACAATCTTTTTTTTATTCATAGATTTTAAACCTCTGTCTAGTTATTAAGTCGATAGTTTTGCGCTGCCGAATAGAGTCGAGAAGGCCTTACACCAAATTAGTACTGTATTGTATTTTGAGAGATCAGTCCCAGCAGGAATTTCATAATTCTGATTTCCAATATTGCCTTTTAATCTTCCAAGATTTACAATGTCCGATGCGTCCTTGTCGGCAGAAAGATAAACATATAGATCTGGTCCATTAGTAGCTTTTAGATTTTCCAATCTTAGGAAGGTTCTTCCATCTGCAAGATCTATTACTTTAACAACACCCTCAACCTTATGAAAACCATCTCCTACATCTACAAAATTACCCATTAAGGGCTTGACATCTTCTGGAGCCGTGGCATCAGACATATTTTCATCAACAGTAGAATTTTGTTTTGAAAACTCATTCATTACCATCTCTTTTTCATTCTGAGTCATGTTTTGGGCCGCCTGAATTCTTTGCTCCTCTGTCATGTTCATGAAGTTCTGGACATTGGACAAAACTGCAAAGGATATCTGCGATTTGGTTGTCACTAACATCACTGAAGAGACTATACTTGCAATGATCATCACGCCTATCATGATTGTAGTTTTTTTCAAATTACTTTCATTCAAACTACGGGTGTTTCTCTTAAAAATATTTGTCCAAATTAAGTCCAAATTTATACAAAAATTAGAAGATTTTGTTGGTTCGAAACCTTACTTTATTATGCTGAAATTATCCAAAATCTTTCCACCATGGGAAATGAACTGTCCTATTAATGTGCTGGGACTAATTACTATTTTTGTGAAGCCAAAGTCCTTATCATTTTGATATATCGATTCATTTATCTGTCCCTCAAATTCATAATGAGATTCTCCACCTGTTCCAGATTGTATGAAAACTGTATGTTTATTAGGAAACTTAATTCTTTCATAATTATGGTTGTCGCCCCACATTACCAGATCTACTCCGTATTTATCTAATAGTGGCTGTAGCGCTGTGGTCTGATCTTTATCTGCGCGATGGTTAGATGGGCTTGTGTATAAAGGAGTTGTCGTTACTACAATCTTCCATGGTTGTTTCGTTGCCTGAAGTTCTTTTTCTAAGAACTCAGCATTCGAAGAAACTGATTTCTCTGAATCAAGTAATATTATTCTAGCAAGTCCTGCATCAAACGCAAACACCGTAGATGGTTGTCCAAATAGTTCCGCATATGAATTTGAATCATGATCCCCTTTAACTCCTTTCATTGGAATTTTCGCCTCCTTCAATTCATTGACAACAGGCTCAAATTCTTCTACCGAACCATACGAATAATCACCAAGTCCAAGTGCCAGGTTTATTTTGTTATTTTTCATGAGGCCTACCGTTCTTTCCCAGTTATCATTGCGGGCCGAACCCCAGTCGCCTGCTGCACCTATATAATAGTTTGATGATCCTGAAATTGAGACTGTATTTAAGGATACTTCGGTTATGCTAGCATAGGTATTCATAGTATTTCCATTGACAGTTATTCTTATGTATCTTGCATTAGTATCAGCAATATTATATTTTTCCAGATTTAGTGTAGAACCGCTACTCTTGGAGCTTAATACATTTGAGAACTTTATTCCGTCATTGGAAGTAGATATGACAAAATTATTCTGTCTCTCATTTCCTTTGTACCATGCAATACTAATGTCACAAACCTTGTTACTAATTCCTAAATCAAGCTGTATCCATGAACCTACACCGTTATTGGACCATCTGGTATCTAGATCATCATCAAGAACGTTAGTACCGGGAAATCCAGTTTGACTAGCTGAAGTTTTAGCATTCTGAATATGACCATCAGTGCATTGGATTTGCGATTGACTTGATGATGGTACCAGAGCCCTGATCTCGGCTATACTTGCATAATTATTTTGAGTATTTCCATTGACAGTTATTCTTATGTATCTTGCATTAGTATCAGCAATATTATATTTTTCATATGCTAATGACTTTCCACTACTTATTGTTGATAATACAGTCCTGTATGATTTTCCATCTTGAGAAGTTGAAACTACGAAATTATTCTGTCTCTCATCTCCTTTATGCCAGGCTATATCTAGACTACAAATGTTCTTACTTGATCCTAAATCTAGGTGTATGGATGAGCCTACACCATAATTGGACCAAATAGTGTTAAGATTATTATCAACTACATTTGAAGATGGAAATCCAATTTGGCTGCTTGCTGCAGCTGCAGTTGCCTGCGAGACCTGACTCTTCACACATGTTTCAGATAAGGCCGCCTTGTATCCATAAATTTTAATTTCGCTGATACTAATCCAGTTGCTCTGGGTGTTCCTATCAACTATAACTCTAATGAACCTGCCTGCCTTGGATTGAAGATCATACTTCTGTTCGGTTAATGATGTACCGTCACTTTTTCCAGAGTAAACATTGGTAAATGTTTTGCCATCTTTTGATATTGATATTACAAATGTATTTATGCGTTCATTTCCCCTATGCCAGTTAATACCCACATCGCAGATTACGTTCTCTTGACCTAAATCGATCTGTATCCATGATCCTAGACCCAAGTTAGACCATCGTGTATCTATATTCTGATCAATTGCATGGGATGGCGGCTGCAGAGGATCAGTTCCGCTAGCAGTAATGCCTTTAACTGGAAGGTTTGAACATCTATTAGGCGAGCTAGATGAATCAGACTGTCCATACACATGAGAAGGCTGAACAAGGGTACTTGAGAAAATAAGTACCAAGAATGTAACAAGAGAAACAGCAAGTTTCAATTTATTGCTTCTCAATGCATTAAATGAAGCAACTTTAGGTAAATTAGTTCTCAATACGTCATTTACACACTTTATCAACAATATTATGTCACAATATTACTTGTTATAGTAAATTCATGTTTATTATTTAATTCATTGTAATCTAAAAACTTTCGCAAGGCAAATCCTTCTTGAATCAATACAAGGAATGTAATAAAAACTATTGGACGAAATGACACTGCAAACTTGAGAATTATGTCGACAGACATAAAATCACTTAATTTTATGATAATGGTGTCCATATAATTTAATACAAACTATAAAATCTAACTCAATTTTGGATTCTGTCGTCAGTTTGCAATAGGAAAAAGTCGGGGCGAAAAGATTATCTGCGCTTAAGAGTGTATCAATGTTCCGACATTTCAATACAAGATCCCAACTAATTTGTTACGGTCTGATTTGTTAGTAATTTATCAGCTTGGTCCAGGTTGGAATTTATTTTTTGAAGAAGGGCTTGGACGTCTGCCTCTGCACTATCACTCTTTACCAAGTCTCGTAACTGTTCCCGTAGCATTACTTCTGTCTCCTCCATTAGAGTCTCATTTTGTTCTGCCAGTGGAGCTTCTATAAATTCATAATTTTCCAAATAAGCCTCCTCAACCAGAGCAGAGGCACCACTGGAATTTTTGTTCTGATATTCTATTATAGTATGATTAAGTAACGATCTTATCTCAGTGATTATTTCCACAAGATTTCTTTCTTTTGCATCAGACTCTTGTCCATTTGAAAGATTTAGTCCAAATCCATAACCAAAAAACAACAAAATCGTTAGCGACACACCCAATACTGTAGATTCCATGCGCCCATTAGTACTGCCTAACTATTTAAACGGTTTGTTTGTTCAGAAGTTTTTGTAGCTAATTAGCCGATGGTTGCTGTTGAGAATCCCCTTTAGCCATTATTTCCGATCTAATTGAGGCCAAGGATTGGTCGATTTGATATATCGCTAGTTTGTCTCTCCCAATTATCTCAAATTTTTGAAGTATAGTTTCAAACAATGTTTCTTCTTCTATTTGTTCACTTACAAACCATTGTAAGAAAGAATATGTAGCGCGATCTTTTTCTCTTTCAACAAACTCTACTAGATTGTTAATGAGTTTTGTAACTGTCTGTTCACTTTTTAAACCAGCCTGGAATGTAGATTCTAATGAATCGAAATTACCTTGAGGCTTTTCTGTCGCTGGAATTATGGCTTCTGCTCCTGCATTATTAAGATAATGAACAAATTTCAACATATGTGTATTCTCCTCAGCAGCTTGTTCAAAAAAGAACATTGCACTTCCATCATATCCAGTTCTTTCACACCACGATCCGATTGCAACATATGCTTGAGTTGCAGATGCTTCATAAGCAATTTGATCATTTATTGCCTTTGCGGTTTTCGATGAGATTCTCATTGTAACATTCTATGCGTCCTCATATATCTATATTTTTGGAATTGGTATGTGTTGTTATTTATTGGTTAACTAATGTTTGGATATCTGAGTCTGGGTAATACTCATAAAGTTGAACTCGTAACTGCCGCCTATGAATTACTTCTGTTTCCTCATTAGGGTCTCATCTTTTCCATCAACGGAGTTTCATGAATTCATAATTTTCCAAATAAGCCTCCTCAGCCAGAAGTGTAGATTGTGCACTTATGTCTCAATATCTAATGCTTTTTTGCCTTTTCATTCAAATTCCTTCAAATAGGATTGGTTTTTTGATCGCCACTTTTTAATTACGAGAACTTTTGTTAGTAACCACATATCTGCAATAACATAGCTCTGTCACTAGATAAATTCATCTTCCAACTCTTTATCGTATTTTAATATGAAACCTAATCTATCGTAAGTAGATGCTACACTTCTAGCTGCATCTTCTGTTGCCATATCAAGCTCAAAAACTAAATTATCGTTTCCATTTCCTTCCCTTAACTGATTTAGGAGTTTATTTTTTCTGAGCGCCCTTCTAGATTGAACAAATTTTTCATCTTCTATTATTCTAGTGATATTTGTAACATTCGAAAAAAGATCTGATTGTCTCTTGCGTTTACCTTCTCTATATGATCTTACTATTCTAGCTAGTGACAATCCCATTGCAACTATAGAAAAAATTAATGAAGATAGTTTAATAAGTTCCAACTGATTATGTGTATTTTATACATAATATCATGTAATTAAACTTAATTTATTCAAATAAATCTGTCAACTACAGCTACTATTTGACGATAAAAAATTGGGATGTTCCTATTTCCAATACATCTAATAGATATTGCATTAATTAATTAAAGGCTCTTGTAATCATAATTTGTCGGTTGCTTACCATTAATCCAATTGATGCGACACTATGGACACTCAGACGTAACGAGATGGATGTAATCAAGCTATATGATTCCTTATCACCTATAATGCAAGTTGCCACAGGTGCCACTATGCTCAATTTTGGATATTGGCAAGGAGATGTAAACAGTCCAGTTGAGGCTCAATCTAATTTATGTACCCTCGTAGGAAATCTCGCAGACCTTCGCTCTTCTAGAACTCTAATTGATGTTGGAAGTGGTTACGGAGCACCTGCTCTTGAATGGAGTAGAGAATATAGACTCGGGAATATAGTCTGTGTGAATATTAATTCTCATCAGCTCGCTAATGAATTCAAGCTCGCCTTAAATAAGATTGAAAATGCGCAAGCATTTCATACTCGCTGCCTACGAGCCGGCATTACTTACATCAATAGTACTTCTTTATGCTTGCCATTCGCAACTGGTACTGTTGACAGAATCATTGCATTAGAATCTGCGCAGCATTTCAAACCTTTTGACAGCTTTATTGCCGAAAGTTACAGAATATTGAAACACAAAGGTATACTGGTAGTAGCCATGCCTGTGACAGTTTCGTTACATAATCTCTTAAAAAAACTGTTTAAGCTCGGAATTCTTAATCTGACTTGGTCATCAGAGCATTATGAATTAGAATATGTCAAGTCAGCTATTAGAAGATTCAGATTCAAAATAACAAACGAAGCTATGATCGGTACACAAGTATATGAACCACTTGCTCTTTACTATATTCAAAACAGGAAAGACCTACGGCAGAAAATTACAATACACTATCCATCATATATTGAAAAGATCCTTTGTAAATCATTAGTCAAGATGATGACTATATCTAAAAAAGGATTAATAGATTATATTGTTTTAAAAGCTGAAAAACTATAGAGCGCACCTCTGTTGCTCCATATGGAAATACTATTTAATTGAAAAAAGTTAGAGAAATTTTGCATGATTATAGTCTTACAAGTGCTAGGGTTTACGAAGCTTGAGTATTTTCATTTTTTTGGGAAATTGAATGTTATCGTGTTTGAGGTTTCAAGCGCTAGTTCTAGAGGCATCGGGGCCAATTTGGTTTTTCAGATTAAAGTTGGAAATTTCTAGTTTCTTCATAAAAAGAACTTTACCTTATGACATACAAGAGTAGAAATTAATATCAATTTTGGTTTATTTGATATTAATGATTTATTGAATTTTTCCCAAAATGACTGCGATCAAGATGACACTTAGAAACACTATAGTTAAGCCAAGGATTAGGCGTCTGAATGTAATTGGATTCATAGGTATTCCTTTTTGCCTACCTCACAGTTAATACCGGACAATTGGCAAGTCTTACAACATCTGAAGTAACACTCCCTAAGACTAGACTCTTGAGTTTAGATTTTCCTCTGGGTCCAACAACAATCAAATCAATACGCTTGTCTTTGGCATAGTTTACAATGGCATTAGCAATTTTATTTGAAGCGATAATATCGGTTTTTACTTTTACAATACTCTCTGCATCGCTATGTTCATGTATTTTTTCCGATATTTTAGTAAGATATGCTTGCGCTTGCTTCTTAAAATCAATTACATGGCTTGGAATAGTTGCAGTGTCTAAATTAGTGTGTGTTCGGACGACGTAAAGGACTACCAGGATTGCGTCATAATCTTCCGCAATTCTAGTTGAATAATACACTGCTTTATCTGCTGCTTTACTGGAATCGTTTATGGCTACAAGAATTTTGGAAAATGTTTTCTTTCTCGCTACTTTATCCATTATTGATCTCCCATCTTATTTTAGTCTGTTGTTGCTAAAAAGTGATGCTCTTTGGTGACCGACATTCCTAAAAATCGGTTAAGAATTTTATGTTATGCGAAGTATAACAGAGGTAAACTGAACGGTGGAAAGTGGGATTTGTTTCTTCTCCTGAAAACGATGAGGAATTCTATACAACTATTTATCTTTTTAATAATAATCTAGATCATAATGGCATCGTTAGAAATAGATAATCCGGCCGTCATTTTCGTAATAGGACTAGTGATTTCAACGATTATAATTTTCGTTGTAACCAAGATATTTAGAGGAAGGACAAACATAGGAAAAGCATTCATAACTGCTCTAATAGGAACGCTAGTTTGGGTTGTTACATATTATCTCTTCGGTCATGGATTATTGGCAACAGTGGTTGGAGGCATTGCCTGGTTATTCGCACTAAGAGGCATATATGGCCTTAGCTGGACTAGATCTGCAATTATTGCAGTTATTATATGGATTGTCTCCTATTTCGTAACAGTTGCTCTAGGTTTACCCACCACGACTGGTCCGCTATGATTCGACATAAAAAACAAGAAAATTGATTAGTATCATTAGAAACCATGAAATAAAAAAGGTCCTCCGACGTCGGGATTTGAACCGTGCATATACTTGGGTTCTACTGTATTGCATTTATTGGTGTTAAATACCTAATTACTATGGGTTGCACCGGTTTAGCTTGGTTACATTTACTTATATTGGGCTCCGAATATATGATAATTATGATACTTTCGAATGAACACATAATTCGATGTAGTGAGTGTGGAAGAAATTTAATAGTTAAAGATACTGTAAATAATGGGGTAGCATTCCTTAGCCACTTAGAGTTAGATCATGGAATAACCTATATAGCTCAACGAATGACAATGACCAAGACCAAAAGTAGAACTGAGTCGCGACAACAATTACGATAAGCTAATATTTATCTCATATTCAAAGTTTTTTAGGATTCGTAGATTACCATAAATTGTAATAATGTTGACAAAATGTTTCCAAAAATTATAACCAAGAAATAAAACATACTTCAATTCTTCTTAACGGCGGATGATCTCATCTCACATGAATCAATACGCTACGTTATATAGGGCATCAGAGTATAATATGTTGAGTTATTTGAAACAAAATAGTTTCCCTTTGCGCGATTGGCATGTTAAACATATGGAACATACAGTTGTTAGATTTGTGAGGGGTTTATCTGAAAATGCGACGCGATGGGAGGTTAGATTGAATAAAAAGTATGGAAAAATAGGCAAAGTACTTAAAAGAATTGAATATGACATAAAGCATGGTGTTACAAATGAGGAAGTCTTTTCATTTTTGCAATTAATCAGGACCGATTCCATTTACGTCGAAGTTAGGGCTTGTGAAGGTTCAATGGAAAGGTTGGATGAAATACAATCATATTATGAAGAATCACCACCGTTAGCTTTTAACTGGAATAACGCTGTTACCAGATAATAGTTAAATAATGAATTAAAAAGAAATTATCCTGTTTAGGGGTCAAATGTCAATTAATTTTTGACGGTATCAAACTTTTTTGATCCACTCCTATCAAACCCAAGATAGTGTAGATGACCAGAGGTTGAGGTATTTGATAGAGTCTAGAATAGAATAATATAGAGTCAGTATCTTTCTAATCTATGACACAATTTTTTGTGATATTGAAATTTTTTGTGATATTGAAATTTTTTGTGATATTGATTTTGTAAGTTTACTTATACCATACCCAGACTTGGGTGATACAAATATTGGGCGCTCTATGTTTAATTCTTTGAAGGTTCTGCTAACATCATCAAATTCAGCTTTGTCTATTTTTGAAAAAACAATTACAATTTTTTCTTTATTTACGTTCAGCTCTTGTAAGGTGCTCATGCAGCTGTAATACTTTGTTTTTATTTCATCCGCCGGATCTGATGAATCAATAAGAAGTAGAATCATGTCTGCCTGAAGAGACTCTTCCAGAGTCGACTTAAAGGCCTCAATCATATAAGTAGGGAGTCTTCTAATGAATCCAACTGTATCGGTAAGCAAAATTTTCTGTCCATTAATAATAAACGATCTCGTTGTAGTTGAGAGTGTCGTAAATAAATTTTCAGATGTTTCTCTACTTTCCAGAGTTAGCAGGTTGAATAAGGTAGTTTTGCCCGAACTTGTATACCCTACTAGAGAAACTATAGGCATTTTGTTCCCTACTCTCTGATCATGGTAAAGCTCACGTTTTTTTCTGGATTCTGCCAACTTTTCTAAAATGAACCCCATCCTCCTCTTCAGATCCCTAAATTTTACGTCAACTATGTATTCTCCACTTCCACCTTTTCCTGGTCTCTCGTTCCCAATCAACAGCTTCGCATTTTCTTTTATCCGCGGTAACTCGTATTTAATTTCTGCGAGCTGAATCTGTAATTTTGCTTCCGACGTAGTAGATCTAATGTAAAACAAGTCGAGGATTAGCCTTTCCCTATCTACTACCTTTATACCTGTTGCCTTTTCTAAATTGTAGATCTGCTTGGGTGTCATATGTTCATCAACAATAATCTGGTCAGATTTAGTATGTTGGAGATATTCTTTAACTTCTTCGACCTTGCCAGATCCTAGACCATATCGCGTATGCCTCAGATCTTTTTGGGTAAAACACTTTACAATATTAAAATTGCCTAATGATTCCACCAAACCTTTTACTTCTTGTATGCTGAAATCATCAGGATATGTTACCAGTATGACATTTTGTTTAGATGTCAGAATGTCTCAGGTCCCGACCAGTCCATAAAATCGTCAGCTAAATAATCGTTTTTGTGTCCCCTAGAACACACATGTGAAGTTGTAGAATCAGTCTTTATTTTAGAAACTTTTATGGTATCTTCAGATATGTAGACACCGGGAAACACTTCGCCACAGTTCTTGCACTTTAACATCAGCATAGGCATTTTGTTTAAACTAATTCATATACGGCTTCATACTATTAATATCTACCTATGGTAATTTTAAAATGAATGAACTAACTGTCCCCAATCACCAGAAATAGAATACGTCTACGTTACATTTACGGGGTATTAATTACTAAAACCTGACACAGTTTAATGGTTTAATGAACACAAACAAGAATTGAATGTTCCAAGTTCTAGTATCCACAGAGCCTTAATGACCAAATCATGAATTTACTGAATTAGGTCCAAGACCATTTTCAATTCATCTATTTCACTCTCTATAGCTTGTTTGTCTATCTCATCTCTACCGTACTGAGCTGTGTATTTTACCAACCTTTGACATGCTTCAATCTGTCCTAATATTAGATCCCTCTTATCATGACATAAACTATGATAACTATCAATCAACGAATACGTCACTTTTCTTTTCATATTTTCGCATCCACAAGTTTTTGCCATAATCCCATAGGGTGATTCTGATTCGGAAATATTCAATTTACATAGACACCGTAATTCGAATTAAACCAGAATTCTAGGGTCAAACCATGAATATAATCATAAACTAGTCTGTATGACTCATGAGCTGATACAGGCATAGATTCTATTTGATTATTACCACACAGAGGACAAATATTGGGAATGCTAAAGTTGGTAAAGCATGTAGCACACCAATGACATGATTTGCAAATCAAGAAATTTCTCTTGTCAATAAACTTATCTTTGCTTTCATAGAGCGATGGGTAAATCTTGGAAGAGGTCACAATAATGAACCATATCCGGACGCTTTTAGCATATTAACTTTATTTAACATCAATCATATTGAGTTAGAACCGCATTTAAGCATATCTAATATTTGTGTTAGGAACAAGTAATAGAATGGTTTAGAAAATATGAATAAACTACTAGAATATTACGAGTATTGTCGATATAACAGACAAACATAACATAATAACTATTGTTTTACTTATTAATCTACGAATGTTTCCTATTCTTGGGAATTATGGGCTTAATTTTGTAGTTAGCTTTAATTACATTTTCTTGTTACTGACAGCAGGAAATTGTTACCTTAGATCACGCAATCCATTATTTAAGAGAAGCTTATTCATACACTGTATCAACTCACACAGTCTACTGATAAGTTTTAAAGGCTTATATGAGTCAAAGACGATATCTTGATTAGTAAATAATAATTGTACGTTCTCAAACTGAAACTAACCTATTCGGATAGTATGAAATGAAAATAATAACATGGTGTTATAACTGCCAACAACAAATATCCTTTGACAATGTAACCAGAAATAGAAATGGTGTGGCAATTCCAGTGGATGATTATGGTAATCTTCACAGTTGCAGACATAAAAAACGAAAGCCTGGATTTCCAAGTCAAAAATGTTTCAGATGTGGACAAGTCATACATTTTGATAAAAATTACAGGTCAATTTCGGGAAAGTATATTCCACTGGATTGGAATTCGGGCAAACGACACGATTGTAACGAGACGCCGGAACTAGAGGTCAGAGAGCATTGGCTATCCCAAGAATTATGGAAAAAAATGTAATGGAGCAAGATATGTGGCAGGTTACAAGAACTGAATCACGCATTACAGCGACGTAGGAGCTCATATCAAGAACAGCCATGGGCGATTACTCTGGACACGTCTATTATTGTAATTTGATTATTTCATCCCAAGTTCCAGTTGCTGATAGCATATAGTATTTACCAAGATTTCCAGACTCTAAATGTATAATATCTCCGGCTGTAATTTGAATTTGAAATAACCTGTTCAAGAATTGCAAGAAACTCGGTCCTGCCACTATGCTCTTGACTGGCTTTTCGAGTGGTTTTTTGTAGTATTTTTGTAGTGTGTCTGTTAGTCCCAGACTACTAAGATCTTCAACTAATTCAGACAAATCAACAAACTTCGAATTTCTCTTGTAGACCTTAAGAGTTGCCATGGTAAAATGTCTTCATTCCATTACACGGCGAAGTACAATATAACATTTCCCTGTTTGCACACGTTACACCTTATTCTCGAAGTTATGTTGAGTTTCTTGAGTATCTAGTTTACTCTGGGTTCGATTCGATATGTTGTTCGGTAAGGCATTAATAACACTTATTAAAGAACGAGCGATATAATGAGCATTTGTATATCTCCTGTTCTATCTGTGGAAAGGAATTCAACAATCTACTTAGCGGTGTGATTTATTTAAGCACAGTAAAGGGTAAGCTAGAGTTCTGTTCAGATGAATGTTGCAGAGATTACCTCAAGAAAAACCTCTAGATCTAAACCTCTGTTTGTATTAATACCGGTTCCTTTATGATAGTGTTATCTAACATGAAAGAGAACGATTAGGAATCAATGCATTGCGGGAGGGTCGCAAAAGTTTTGAAATCAATTTAACAATCCAAAAATTAGGACAAAATTCTAACTAAAATATACCTGCTATGGATTGGGCGATCAATCCTATAATTGGCAACATAAGTGATTAACTGATAAATCTCATGTCTCAATTAAACTATGAAAATAATGCAACTAACGAATGGAAGCGACTTTAAAAAAAAGCACAAAAGTCAAACCGCTGTCCTAACTACCTCTAAAAAACTGATGCTTAAGTGAGCACATAACCATCCAGTTTACTTGTTCCAATAATAATACTGATCATCGGAAAAATCAGCCAACTAATTTTCCAATCATATTTGGCAGATTTCGAAAAATAAGAAAGATAACCATTAATTGGTGTGGACATAATAATATCTATTGAATAAATCCACAAAATGTATTCAACAGCAGCATGATTTGTGTGATGGAGATATAATAGAAATGATCAATAACTCAAGCGTAACAAGAATTTGTGAATGTCAATGTCATGACAATATGTATAAGCTAGTCAGTAGGATGAAGGCTGCGAATAATCTGTAATTAGAGAACCCATAATCAACTTAATAAACTAAATTATAACATTATGAAGAGTTATAGAACTTCATATTTACCTGAATACATAAAACATCGAAATATCATTTTGTCTGAATAGGATTGATTACCACAATTAACGTCAATACGATCTTGTAATTTACATAGTTTATGAATTATGTAATCCGAATTGGTTCTGTCAAGTAACGTGACTAATTGGTGATTGCTAATCCTCAATTAGTATACAAATTATTCGCAGATGCAGCTGACAGGATTAGCAATCTAGGCCGACCAAAACCCATCCTATCAGCCAGATCATTTAACTTTATAAATTAAGTGCTGCATTACAACCTATATGGTAGACCTAGTTTATGGTCGTGGAATAACCGACATTGTTAGAGAGATACCCCTGTATGTCAGCATCTTCAAGAAGTTTGTTGGTATCAAGCTATTTCATACAAAGCCAGCACTATACGGCTCAGCCGACATAATTAATGTTTGTAACCTCCACTGCTCACACTGCTACTGGTGGCTAAATAGAAAGGAGGATAATCAAGATTTAAGCGTAGAGGACTGGAGAGCAACAATCAGAAAAACATTCAAGAAGCAAAATCTTTTTGTTGTCACACTGGTTGGAGGAGAACCAACTATGAGACCAGAGATTATAGACGTATTTTGTGAAGAGATGCCTAGAAGGATATGTGTGGTCACAAATGGCTATTTTCCTCTGAAAAGGATCAAAAATCTTTACTTTTATTGGATATCATTAGATGGGACTGAAAAAGCTCACGATGCTATTAGAGGAAAGGGTTCCTACGCCAAAACCAAAAGTAACATTATAGAGTATATTAAAGGACCTCCTCGGAATGGCAAACCTGCCTGGAAAGATATTTGGATCACAATGACTATCAATTCGGTGAATTGCGCTACAGCTATTGACTTGGCTGAAGAATGGGTTGGAAAAGTCAACAAGATAGGGTTTCAGTTTCACACACCATTTATGAAAGGAGATCCTTTGTGGATAGAATTTGGAAAATTACGTAATGATCTGGTAGATCGACTCATAGACCTAAGAAGAAAATATCCGGATTTTGTAATTAACAGTGAGAAACAACTATCCTTGATGAAAGGAAATTGGGGAGGTAACGGGACAACTCCTGTGCAATGTCCGACATGGGCCATACTTTCTTTGGATCATATGGGAAGAGTTAAGCAGCCCTGTTGCATTGGTAGTGCTGATTCCAAGTCACTAAAGCCAATCTGTGAAGACTGTGGACTTGGCTGCTATTCGGTATTAGTTGCAAATGGCATTTCAGGTGCATAACATTTCACATCTTTGACTATGTATTTATTGGTATAATTTGACTCGCTATAAAATAGATTATCGTTACTAATGATTGATAAGAAACTGACACAAAAATAAAATTAGTATTAATATACACTACCACTAGGATGATATACACTGTGATATACACGACTACGGTTCACTATTCATTAGGAATCTAGTTAGAATTTCGAATTTGAAAATAACTAAACTAATAAATTTTTGGAGTGGTTTGGTTCATCCAACAATCAAAACATACTTCAAAATCTAGCTGATAAACTTCAATTTTATTTTTGTTACATATTTGACATAATTTTTCCATTTAGGTTGTTTGCAATATTAGGTGTATAATAGTATATCGTTCTTTCCACTTGAGACTTTCTTAAAAATCAAAATTTAGTTTTATTAACATTATGCTGAAATAATAGATTTAATGACATATTTGATACCAATTAATAATATTTCTCTGATAAATAACAATTTGTATGCGATTCCTGAGTTTTTGATCGTTTCCAGAATTTGGAAAATACTGTCCCTACCAAGGAATTAAGACAATTTTATGGACAATGTTTTTATGGAATGTTCTACTAACAATAATTGTTTAACCATGAGGAGAAGAATCGAGATAATGGCAAAGTCAACATCTGCAAAGAATGGAAATGAACGGATTACTACAAATAGAGATAATATTAGACATTTAGAGTACTTTAACAACGGTCAGTGGCGACATAGTGACAAATGTAGGAAGCTTACAAATAAAGAATGTTCTTTGGTAAGACTTAAGAAATCTGGATAGTTAATTTTCATCATGTTGGGCTTGTCAATATCAGAAATTTATTGACAACAAAAATTTGTTAACTACTTATTTCACCAAGAAATCTATGAGAAGATAAGGACCTTCTAATATGAAAACTTTAGTAAACAATCAATTCGATGACATATACATTGTACAATAATTTATTCATGTAAAAATGTAAGACTTCTGGAGCACCACCCTATCTATCGGTTGTCATAATTTGGTAAGTTCTGTATGAATAGATATTTTTGCTACTTTCTAATGACTTGATAATAATATTTGAGACTTTACCTTGCAATAGTCTTGCAAATGCTATTAAAATGCCCGAAAATTCCTAATATCAATAGATTTTTGGTCGAATAAAGCCACTTATTGTTCAAAATTAATAGTGCGTTGTCCCCTTACAAATGAGTGTATATCGGTGGTGATAATCTAACTTCGAAAGCACTCAATATGTTATCTATGCAACTATTTGTGATCAGAGAAGGGATACTTAACTTTGTATCTATAGGCAATAAACAATTTATGGATTCTAAAATTGCAATTCGCTGTCCTATGTCATTCTCCTCGCGGCACTTTTCAACCAAGCTAATCAAATATCTAGTATTTTGTGTCATTGTAATTACTATATTATAATGGGTATGATAGACTTAAGAATGTTTAGATACATTCATGCTCATACAATTAATTGTCCATAATTGAGAAATTTGTAAACTGATTGCAAGACTAATGTTACTAAAAGATGGTCATAGGACACATCATTATGCCAGGTACAAACACAAAGGATGATATAGTATGATGTGTATTAAATTATTGTATATAACTAAAATTCCAGAGTGAATAATTTTGAAAATATTGATGATTTCAACGGAGTACCCGCCCATGCAGGGTGGAGTTGGACGCTACTGTAAGAGGGTAGTCGATTCGTTAAGAAGCGAAGGTATGGAGGTAATTGTCGCATGCAATGAAGACGGAAACGGAGATTACAATGGAATTTCACCAAATAATCAAGATAATTCTAAAGTCCTCTTAAAAATAGTTAAAGAGGTTGAACCAGATGTAGTCCATGTTCAGTATGAGCATGGACTATACGGAATACATTTAGATCCAATAAATCCTAAAAAAACACACACAAATATAGAATCATTCTACGATGAATGCACAGTTCCTATAGTCACCACTTTTCATTCGGCATACACTTTTACTCAATGGATGAGATTGGTAGTTCCATTAAATAATAGAAGATTTGGGCGCCTTGGGACTTTACTAAGGATGGCATACGACTATTGGACACATCTACTAAATTATGATTCGTTTAATTCCCTAAACAGGCAAAAAATAGGCCCCAATAAAGCCGGAGTTGTCTTTTCTAAATATCTAGCCAATATTATCCCCGGTAGTACTTTGATATATCATGGGGCAGAGCCTAACATTTCACCTCCGTTAGATAGAAAGGAGGCGAGGAAAATGTTCTTACTTCCTGAACACGCGAACATTGCCTTAGCCGTGGGCTTTATGACCGCAACCAAGGGATGGGATGTAATTAGAAAGATGAAGATACCTAAGAATTGGAAAGTTGTAATAAATACGTCACGAAATCATTATGGAAGAGAAAAACTAAAGGATAAATTTGAAAATGAAGGGGTGATCAACTTGAACAGGGGATTTCTAAGTGACAAGGATTTGTCATTGCTCTTCTATTGTGCCGATGCTCTGATCCTTCCTTACAAAGTTACTTCAGGTTCAGGCGTCATGTACGATGGACTAGCTCATGGACTTCCATTCATTTCAAGTAAGTTGGAATTTTTCAAAGAATTCTCCGATATGAAGTTAGGGATAATGTCTAATCGCAATCCAGTCAATTTCTCAAATTCTCTTCTAAAACTTAAAATGAATTACAATCGATACAAAGATGCGGTTGTAGACTTTAGAAAGCATCTACTCTGGAAGGAAGTTGCCAAAGAGCATATCTTGCTCTATAACTCGATTGTAGAACATGCTAACTCTCCTTTCGTAAGAAATTAATAGATAGATTTACCTCAGTGTTTGGAGAATGGTATAACATAGTAGAACTTGCCAAATATGATATCGGAGTCCAATGCTTCAATTAAAGTTACCAAAGATAATTCATAATCTCTAGTTTGTTCATGGCGTAACAGTGCATTCTTATATGTGAGAAGGAATAAATACATTAAGATGTGGACCGACCCCGAACTGAGTGTTAATATTTTTTCGGAAGTCGAGGATGATTTTAGAGAAAGATATAGCATTTACCTAAGGACCATGAAACAACGAATCTACGACACATATTTAGGATTCAACGAATTGGAAGATGAAAGAAAAATAGTTAACCAGCAAGTTATAAGGACCCCTGGACGTAGAGGCGAAATTATTAAGAATGAAGAGATTGATAAAGAATTTTCTAGGCGATATTTTGAGTATAAAAAAAGTAATGAATTATTCTGATTGAATTCTGAATTCAATGAGTGCTTTAGTGCGTAAGGATTATGGACAGCTAATATTTTAGGGCTTAATTATTCAACCTATTAACAATAAAAAGAGTTTCTTAATTTTAGGATAATATAAAAAATAAATACGGGCAACAAATTAAGCACATACGAGAGGTCTTAATGTCACCGCTTTTACTAAAGATTTTTAACTACATTACGGATCTTTCTTAATTCACACAACTTGTGCTTTTGCGAAGCGATCTCCCACACTGGTAATTCTTATGTTCGTTTTCTGTCCAGTTTTTGCACCTTCAACAAATATTACAAATCCCTGGATTCTAGCAATTCCATCGCCCCTCCTGCTTATTTCTGATATTTCAACTTCGTATTCCTTCCCCATTTCGACTGGTTTTGGACCTCCAAAACCACTTCTATAACTCATAGTTAGAATAATGTTTGTTCGTTCCGTAATATGAATGAACGTAATTAGCTCTATATGCATAGATCTAGATTAAAGAAATAATTCAAGGATGGTTTGATGTCAATAAGGAAGTAGTAAGCTTAATATTTTTTCAGATTACTAGGGATCGGAATCCCAACTACATATTGAGTAATGTTCGCCTATCATAATATTTCCCGTTCCTCATCCTTTGCCGTTCCTTATTTTCGAGCTTCGCTTAACCTTTGATTTCTTTTACATTCTATCGCTTCTCGTCAGACTCCTAGAATAATTGAATCCTACAAATTGCACAGTGAATTAAGAATTTTTGATGAATTTTGTACCAAGTTTGTATAGGAAAACTAAAGTTTAGGTATCAATAGGTAAGCATATTATACCTAATCGTAGTATAGTTAACCATGACAAGAACAATAAAACCAGCAGGTTCACCAGGGGAATTTAAATGTAGAACATGTGAAATTTCATGGTCAAGTTTTATGGAAAATAATATTCCATGTACAGATAAAACAATAAGATTTGGACTACATAACTTCGACTTTAGCAGGCCGATTCTTCTCGAAAAACCCTAGCCATCAAATTGGAATGGTTAAGTCCGAAAGAGAATGATAGGATATCTCATGAATTAGATTATCTGGATAGTACAGATCCAATTACTGGTCATTGGCGAGATACTCAATGGATGAGATTTAAACCACAAGTTGTAGATAAATATAGAAATAATAACCTTGTTGAAATAGCAGTCAATCACATTAATTTCCTAAACAGAGATGGAGGTCTTGAATGCAGCGTTTGTTATCGTCCTACCAAACGAAAACTCATGGTTCAGGCTAGAGAATTTTGTTTTGTCCCTGAAAAAGAACGTACTCATTGGTTACATTTTATAATACGAGATATCAATAGAAAATTTAAATAAAACTAGCAGACCAACAAAGTTCTTAAATATTATGTTGATAATGTTATGGGAATCATATTTATGATGAAAAGACTAATATTTTCGCTATATTCGTAACCTTTCAAGAACTGATTCAAACCATCTAGGATATCAACATAACTAGTGTGTTCTCATATTGCTTAGGATAACTTTTTCCTAAATCTAAATACGTGTATACGTCTTACAATTAAGTTTATGGCTAAATAAGAGAAACATGAGGCCATAATAGATGCTATTATTGCAGCTTGTACTGGCTGATATTCTATTCTCAACAATTCAAGTAGAATGAAGAACCTTGATACGTTATTGATAATATCAAATATAGCATCAGCAAATATCATCTTTGTTACTATTTGTTTTAGAATATCAAAGTTCAATTTGCCAGTTAGTTTTATTGTATATATTTTCTTATTATCAAGATGAAAAAGAATAATAAAAACTATTTTAGAGGAGATGAATCCGGCTACTACAGTTAATGCAGAAGTTACAAAATCATCATTGGAATACTTCGTAGATACGTATGCTACTATAAGACTAACAATAAAACCGGCTGAACCTGATAGTAATAGATTCTTGTTGAGCGAAATGGCGTTGGTATACTTCATATAAAATTTTGTAAAGTAATTTTTTACCCTACTACCAGGTTCTCCTTTCATCTAATACTGTATACACAAACAATCATTTATGGGTATTCTACTAAATGACTTTTTTGAAGAATTTGGGATTAATGAATTTCTTTGCTTCACGCATTCGAATTCTGTATGTTCAAACCTGCAGTGGATAAAAGAATTAACATAAAAGACAGAAGTTTATATTCTCTACCTTAATACTCATTAATAATAACTTTTCAATTATAATCATGTATATACTATTACTACATGATGGTACTATATGTTTCTTAAAGTGGATAATAATCCAATAAATACATTTTTTGCTAATCCTTAAAATCAGAATTAGAATTAGGTTTAAGTTCAGTGATAGAAAAAAAGGAGATTAATTCTCTTGCAAGTTAAAGCGAAAAGAGGAGTTGGTACAGACATCAGTAACCAAAAATCAAAGGAAATTACAGAATATATGACTTGTAACTAGTAACAGCTTTCATTAGCATATAGTACGATTAGCTAGTAAATGCCGCTATTCTTCTAATTCTCTGATGGTTCTTGACGACAGGTGAACAAATAGTTACCTATTATGTGAGTTATTGGTTTTAAATATCATAAATATTTAGATGGAGATTTATTTGTGATGAAATGTTAGATAATTTGGATCATAGTTATTTATAATTGAGATATCGATAGTAATTACAAGTCAGGATACCGGCGGGATATGGTTGATTCTTGTTCATCTAATTCAACCATTATAGTCCCTTCCGCCAGTCTTTCCTAAAATTGATTAATTTGATTTCGAATAAATCCTAAGTCCACATGGAGATGCATAATTTCTTCCACCTTTTTATTTTAGCGTCATTTGACTAACAATTTTACGAATCAATAATTTCAAGAATCGTAATATAGTCAGATATCTCTAATTAGCCCTCTAAGTTTTTCATTAAACTTCGGGGTGAAGTCTTCCCTTCTTATTCCATGATCATCCAGAGCATGCTGTCCGCCATCCCTAAATATGTCCTCTTCAGTTTCTCCTTGTATTATATAATCGCAATCAAATCCAGTATCCCGACATGATAATGTTTTCATAATAAATATCATCCTTTAAAGTATAAATGGATTTTAAATAGCCCTGCAATTGTTAGCCTTATTAGCGGCTGAGTATTTCATTCTTCTTATTGAAGTAGTCAATTTTTAATTAATTTCCCTCTCTAGACAAGTGTCACAATACTTTTCCACTAGCGTGGCATCAACCATGTCATAACTTGCTATTTGAGTTGCTACATCGCCACACACAGAACAATAACCACCTGCTTTCTCAGCCATAAACCTTTTTTTTACATTTTGAGATATTCTAGGACTTGAGATAATGTCTTGAAGAACTTTGAGTTGCTCGTCAGATCTAATCACTGGTCGAATAGTTGGGATTGGTCTATCTTTGTCACTACGAGGATTATTTTTATGAAAAGAATCATACATGTATATGATAAGCGCTAATCGTATATCTATCTTTACGTTTAGTATCAGATATTTATCCGATCCTAATACGATTTTTCTAATATATGGAAACAAAAGCTTTTTTCTGTATATTTGGGCCACTGGTGGACAAATGTTAGAACTGAATTTACAGGTCTGGAGCCCGTCCGGATTAGTTCCATTCATGTCGAAGGGTTCTGCTGCTTGTTATTATTTAGCTGCTTCTAAACTCTGGCAGAGCAGTTTACAAATGCTTAATAATTATGAAATCGTGTAAGAGCTGAAATTCAATGGCAAAAATTATTAAAAAGAATCTTAACAGCGCTCCAGATGAAACGAGAAAATTTGAAAAGGGTAAAGTAGACATCGCAACTTTTAGTGATGTTACGATAGGAAGAGCAGAGTTTGAGCCTGGCTGGAGTTGGGAGAAATGCGTAAAACCGATAGCAAAAACAAAAAGTTGTGAGGCACCACACACTCAATATGTGGTGTCCGGAAGAATGAAAGTTGTTATGGACGATGGCACAGAAGAAGAATTTGGTCCTGGTGATGTTGGAATTGTTCCACCGGGTCATAATGCGTGGGTAGTTGGAGATGACAAATGCGTGGCAATTGACTTCACAGGTATGACGACCTATGCAAAAAATCAATAGCTAAATATTCAAATTTCCATATTTTTTCAATTCAAGATAGAGAATCTCGAATAAAAATCTTTTGTTTGTTACTGAAAATAAGACCTAGAAAAAACAGATATATGTCAAGTCCCACGCCGTTGGGGATTCGAATCTTGCATGTAGTAGAGTTCTACTAACTAGGTATTTATCTTTGCAGATACCAATACAATTTAGCTCCAAAATAAATATCATGTAGGCAACGCCTCTCACGACAGACCTTCTGCTATGCATGACACAAAATTCCTAGTAATAGAACCATCTTTGTCAAGCGTAGGATTAAGGATTGCGACACTGATACCCACAGCTTTCTTAGACAATAGTAGTAACTTTAGCAAATTACTTAATTCTGAGAAGGTGATTCCACCAGGTAGACGATAATCAACTGCAGGCATAATTGAGTCATTCAAGACATCAGCATCAAGATGTATCCAGAACCCGGAAAGTTCATTTTTGAGAAGTGTTTCGATGCCTAAACTAGCAGCATTTTGGAATCCTAACCTTTGGACGTCTTCATATTCTATGGCGTTGATCATCGTAGTGTTCTTAATGTCCTGACATCCATACTGTGCAGATTGTGCTGAATCACGATATCCAAAGACTACTATATCCTGTTCCATTACTAGTGGCTTAAGATGGTCCAAATCACAAAGAATATCAGGACCATGACCGGATACTATTGCCAAATCCATATCCGCTACCTCACCTGTCGAAGATTCTTCTGGTAAATAATAATCAGAATGTCCATCAATAAAAAATAGCCCGTATCTACCCAGACGCCTCAATGCTAAAATATTACCAATTAAGATACTGCAATCACCTCCAATGACTATGGGGAATTTATTTTTACCTAACTCACCATTCAGAACCTCTGCTAATTTTAGTGTATAATCTTTTATGGCTTGAGGATTTAACAACCCAGTTCCATCATCACGCTTATAATTGTAAGCTGATGTTGGAGAAACGATTCCAGCGTAATCAGCTTTTAGTTGCTCAAGTAAACCTGCTGCCCTCAACGCTTTTGGCAGAAGCTCGACGCCAGTTGGCCGTAACCCCAATATGGAAGGAGCATCGATCACTGAAAATTCTGGTCGCCTGTGCAATAACATTTCGCTTTACTAAATAGGATATATTATTTTCGTTTCAACTTTATAAAATTATGTTAACGAGTCTGACCTTGTTAGGATCATAAGGGTCAGTCATAAAGCAGGTTTACTATTGATCGATTGCTTTTTAGCGACTTTTCAGTGCTTCAAGTCATCCCGCCTAAATCGTATTGATTCTGCTTTCATTATTCTAAAATAGAGTGTATGTCTATCGAAACCCGCAATAAGATTCCTTGGTATACAATATCTCTTCTTATTAATAATACCTTTTTCGGTAACAATAAAGTCTGTACCAATCTGCTGAACCTCACCCAAATCACAGTCATCTATTCCAGTTGCCTCTTTTTTAAGGATATCACTCCACGCTGTATCTAGGCTCATGGATATATTACTGCAATATTTCTTATATCAATTTGTTATTAATACTCAATATTGGAATTGAAATTCAAAGTACCAGTCAATTCTTTGATTCTTAATAAAAATTCATAATATTGGATGTACTGATTCCAGTCGTAGCAATGTTAAGATTTTTCTTAGAAACTGCCCAAAGAATTGAATAATTACCTGCAGAATCTAACATTCTGTGAAAAACATCCTAGAAATATTTGGCAATCTTGTAGATGAATTAAGAATATCTAAAAAGGTATATATATCTTGTTAGACATTATAATATTGCTTAAACATCAACTGGGGTTGGTTGTTTCTTGTTCATCATCAACTAATCCCCAGTTGTTTATGCTTATCTTAGCTAGTTAAAGAATATAAATAAATTTAGATTTTAGAGGAAGGGTTAGTAAGCACTCTAATTAATAATTATTTTTTTGTTTACAATTTTTCCTTGCTGAAACTCTACTCAAATAGGCTTCATTAGTTGCGTTCCATGGTTTGGTTTGTTTTGGTAGCCGAAGCTACTGCATACCACACGATACCACGACTCCGCTCAGCGCTTTTTGTACTCGTCATGACGGCGAAACCAGATGCCTTCCTCGTTACGTCCCCAGGGAGCGCGATCGAGCCACTGGTACATTCCCCAGAGCACGTCAAGTCCACGTGCATAGGTGGAATAGGTGTGGTAAACGACGCCGTCTTCGAGCGCGAACGAGCTCATGCCTGGTCTCTCGCGGGTGTACGTGGCCACGTCGGTCCCTGTCATGGCCGCGATTTCCGCGATTGGCCCCTGGTCGTCGCGCGACCGCCACTTTCGGGCTTCCTTGCCTGTGAGCGAATCATGTGCCGCGGCTTCGCGTTGGTAGTTGTATTCGACACCTCCCTTGCGTTGTTGTTCGTCGCTGAACCAAACATTGAAGTCGAAGTTAAAGTCGCTACCAAGTGAGGATGCCCAGGGGAACGTCCATCCCATCCGTCGCTTATACGCCTGCAGCTTCGTGAAAGGGGCCCGCGAGACCGCTGAAAGCGTGACGTCATGGTTGGCTAGGTGGACTACCAAACCATCGAAACCATCGGCGATCGCCGAGCAGGCCGGACACCCTGCTGTATAGTCGGGCCCAAACATGAAGTGATACACAAGGAGCTGTGAGCGCCCTCGGAAGAGGTCCGCCAACAAGACGCTGCCCTCATCAGTCTCGAATCGATACTCCTTTTCGATCCTAACCCAAGGCAACTTCTGTCGCCGCCGGGCAAGATCATCACTGCGCCTCGTAAGCTCCTTCTCAGCCTCTAGCAGCTTCAGCCGCACTGCGAGCCACTGCTTACGTGTCCCCGTTTTGTGCTTCATCTCAAGACCCACTCTCCGAAAGTTTTATGCCCCAGTGCATATGCAACTCGAGTAATCATACTGTTACCGTTGCCTTTTGTCATACGTGGAGCGTTACCATTAGAACATAGTTCATCATTATCATCGTTGGGATCAGACGCTTTGATAGTTCTGTTACGGACACTATTCCTTATTTCGAATATGCTTAACATTACCATTGGAGTAATGTAGTGTAGCTCATATATTAGTTTGATAGTGTTTTTGTTCCACATGATCATAGAGCCAGACATGTAAAGTATCAATTGACAGGTCCGAAGCTGTAGGGTCGAATCATTTATGTAGTAGGGTTCTATGACATGGTATTTAGTTTCATAGAAAAGTAGTCTTTAAAAATTCACTATTGTAACACATCTCATTTGTTACCTTCTGCTACTGCCATTAATCCAGAATGAGAATATAAAGTTTTGGTATGCTTCCACCAGGCTCTTTTTAACAAACCAGCATATTCTTCAGCTGTTCGTTCTCTCCCAGAAGAAACACACATCATATGAATATCAAAAAGCTTTGAAAAATGTGGTTTTTCTGGTCCCGGAACCATATGTTCTGCAATAAAGACTGTTCCTCCATTAGAAACCCGTCGGTAAATGTTTGAAAGTATTTTAACGCACTCGTAATCGGACCAATCATGAAGAATCATTTTCATAATATAGGCGTCTGCTGTTGGAACATCTTCAAACATATCTCCTGCCATGTAGGTGCATCTATCTTCCACGCCCATTTTCTTTCCCCATAAGAGCTCCTTATTCTTTATTACTGTGTCCAACTCTAATACGCTGCCTTTGAGGTAGGGATATTTTACAAGAAGACTGCAAAGCAAGTGTCCTTGCCCTCCACCAACATCGCATACATACTGTATTTTTGAAAAATCATATGCTTGAAGTGCCTCTAATATCCAGACAGTTTGAATTCTAGAATAGCTACTCATAGCCTCATTGAAAACTTCTCTATATGGAGGATTACTGTCTCTATACTCGAATAACTTTTTGCCATACTCACGAAGAAATGCATTTTGTTTTCCATCCCCAATCATGGAGGGTAAATGTTTCCATAGGGCATAGTGTTCTTCTCCCTCCTCCAACAACGCTATTCCTCTCAGAGTTTGCGGATGATCTTTTCTAAGCAATTCTCCTTGTGCAGTAATCGAAAAATTACGATTTGCATCTTCTCTTAACAAACCAAGTGAACCAAGTGCTCTTAAAAGTCGATAGGCCAATGAATAATCAAGGTCTAGCTGTTTTGCTATCTCGGACACATTTTTTGGAAATGAATTTACGCAGTCAAACACACCCAACTTTACTCCGGCATAAAGTATTTGGCTTCTCCATCTACCGAATATGATGTCGAGTGTTTTTTCATGATCTGTCATTTATTTTCTTCTAGTAGTCTTGCTAATATAGTTTTTTTCACAATAAGAAGATCAGTTTTCGAACGCCTAAGTTACTATAGCGGAGATTGATATAACAGATATTGAGTAGTAGGGAAGCGTGTTTGTGAACAAAATAAAATTTATTGTAAAACCTAATTGTCAAGGCGAGAAGAATTACTTGCAGTGTACAATAATGGCTCTGCATTATTATCAGGATCTCCTTTAAAGTAACCATGACCATTACCATCACATTCTGTATCTGTTGAGGATCCAAGGCTCCTAAGTGCATTCAAGATATCTGAAGGAGATTCTTCAGGATGTTCAGATTTATATAGCGCAGCTGCACCAGTGACGTGGGCGGTTGAAGCACTGGTCCCACTGAACAACATGTAAGAATCTCCCTTTGTTGTTGTATTGACCAGTACTCCTGGCGCGGCTAAATCAACAACTGGGCCATAATTACTAAAACTTGCAAACGTATCATCTTTACCAGCTGTTGTAGTAATAGAGGAAATACCACCACACTTTCCATCAATGTCAACAATTGCCGATACGGCTATTACCTCTGGGAAGTTTGCAGGAAATACAGATGAGGCATCCATTCCTTCATTCCCAGCAGCTGCTGTATAAGTTACTCCAGCTGCCACAGACTTGATGATTGCGTTATGAAGGGCATCATTTTTGCCAACAGCTCCAAAGCTCAAGTTCACAACATCTATCTCGTTCGCATATTCAGTAACATAATCGATACCCTTTATTATATCGGAACTGGATCCAATCCCATTACTGTCAAGAACCTTGATAGCCCATAATCTAGCTCCAGGGGCCAGACCCACTACCCCCTGAGTGTTATCTTTAGCAGCTGCAACTCCTGCTACAGCTGTACCATGACCATCATCATCGTTACCGCTACTTGTTCCCGGAACAAATGTTATTTGTCTATACACGTTGAGATCCGGATGATCCAGATCAATTCCAGTATCTAAAATACCTATGTCAACATTTACATCCCCACTCCCATTTCCAGATTTAGTTGAGCTCAGATCACCGTCTACTCTGTCAACCCCAGTTGGTAAACTCTGAACGAAGGCTTTAACCTTAACATCAGGTTGCACATAATCTACTTCAGGATTTTCAGCAATTTCTTCAAGCACCTTATCATTA
This sequence comes from Nitrososphaeraceae archaeon, assembly GCA_035620895.1. Lineage (GTDB taxonomy): Archaea > Thermoproteota > Nitrososphaeria > Nitrososphaerales > Nitrososphaeraceae > TA-21. The sequence goes on along the minus strand of DASPFY010000009.1, from coordinate 46,292 downwards.
GGGACTTTGATAGTAAATCCGGGTAATGCGTGATCATAAACATGATGTACAGTTGCTCCTTCACTTTTCGCTTCGCCAGCTAAAGACCTTACTGAGGATAAAAAATCATCCTTCATTACTACGATATAATCATTTGGTATTTTTTCGCCTGTAACTTCTCTTAATTTGTTTGCCATATTCTGACCATCGATTCCGAGATCGTCGTTTTTACCTTGTAATGAGATTACATGGAGACGCTGTGCCTCTACCTCAAACAAAGAAGTTTGTGATATTGAAGTTAATATACAATAAGATAGCAAAAACGCCATCAAGATACTTGATGTAGGACCTGGATTTTTCCAAAGGCGCATGGTCTTGACGCAGCATTATGAATCATGATTTATTTAACTATGGAAACATGATTAACTATGTTTGTTCTAAACAATTTGAGCGAGGACTATAAACACTAAAATAATTCGTTGATTTTGATATCTTACCTTGACTATCGTTTAAGAGCAAATTACTCGGGACGAATTTTGCTATATTCTCTAAAACACAAAAAATCTAACTTAGGTTTTAGATAACTAATTTATTATTTGTTGGTCTAAATTGTATGGGATTAATTTACCTTGAATAATAACTCCTTTGTAAAAGTTGCAAACACAAGCGAAATACCAGTTTCTCGAATGAAGGAAATTCAAATTAATGGTCAAAATATTTGTATAGCTAATATTGACGGAAAATACTTCACTATCAATAACATTTGTAGCCATGAAGGTGGACCGCTTGTTGATGGTAAACTTGAAGGTTATGAAGTAGAATGTCCCTGGCATCAATCTAGGTTTGATTTAAGATCAGGACAGGTTAAGGCCCCTCCTGCTGTTGAACCGCAGGCAATTTACCAAGTGAAGGTAGTTGGTGAGGATGTGTTGGTTAATGTTGTTCCGGAAACAACAGACGTTAAAACAGAGGTTAAACAATCCCAACTCTCAGAATATAAATTGATACTCAAAGAAAGACAAGCGTTAGAAGGCACGGACATCTTGACTTTGAAATTAAATAAGCAGGGGCAAGACGATAAAATGATTATTAATTATATAGCTGGACAGTACGCGTTCTTTGATATCGGAAACGTCTTGAATGATCCAAAAGGTCCGATTCGCCACTTTACACTAGCCTCCTCTCCTACAGAAGATTTTATCCTCATCAGCACAAGGATTAGAGATAGCGCATATAAAAAGAGACTGGAGTCACTACAAATTGGAACATCAGTTAAAGTGCGTGGACCGCAGGGGAAATTTACTCTTCACGAAGATCATTCAAAACCTGCCGTATTTCTTTCTGGAGGCATAGGCGTTACTCCTTTTAGGAGCATGATAAAATATGCCACAGATAGGAATTTACCGATAAAAATTATCATGTTTGATTCAAACAGAAATTTACAAAATATATTGTTTAGGAAGGATTTTGACAAATGCGCATGTACAAATAAAAATCTAAAAATCATTTATACAATTACTGATGAAGAAAATAAAACCCAAGGCAATACTTGGAAAGGTGAAAAAAGGAAGAATAGATGTAGCCATGTTGAAAAGGTATCTTAATCCTGATGATATGGAGAAAAGTATATTCTATCTCTGTGGTCCTCCGGCAATGGTAAAATCTATGCGGGATATACTCGGAGCAAACCTTCAGGTTCCAGTCGAGAGAATAAAAGTCGAAGAGTTTACAGGATATTGAACCTATTGCTATTTGGCTTGCCTTTATCTATTTGGATTTGGAAGTTTTAATTGATTAACTTCATAATCAATTAGTAGTCACTGATCAAGATTAGATGCATTATTCGTCATCAAAAACCTGATTACTAAGGCTGAGCTTTAAGTAAGTTCTTGCCTTTATTGACCCTTTGTTACAGATTGTTAGTTTTATACAGAATAGCTAAAGTCAATCAGTAATCAGTATATTGAAACAGTACTTGTGCAATTCTGCTCAGTAGGTATTATTTTTTTTGCTTTTCATAAGATTCCAATTGAGATTTCACTTCTTGAATTAGATCGTGTATCCCTATTGGCTTTTGAAGAGATGCGTTGATAATTTTCTTTTTAGTATAATCCCGAAATAGCTTGTCATCTATTTCAAATGCAGTCATTAATATCGTTCTCACATAGGGATTCAGATCCTTTATCTTTTTTAAAAACTCCATGCCATTCAGACCAGGCATCTTATAATCGGATATTACCAGCACATAGGCATATTCATTAACTTGAAAATGTTCTAGTGCTAAAACAGGATCTGTAAAAGTAAAAATAGATATTCCCAAGATAGGCTTCAAAACCTCGTGAAAAAGTAAAGTGATGTCTGGATCATCATCTACTATACTAACCATCCTTTTGTCAGTAGACATGATGCTGGCTACTCTCCTGTACCGTGCTGAACACCAATTGCTAGGATTAGACCTAAAACTAGATAAATTTTATTTTTTTAAACCGGCGGAACTAGAGCCATACGCGATAACGGATGAAAATAATCCTGCCATCAAACGTATGATGGAATCATTCTGTACGCTCGTGATAATAATGCCAACAAATTATAATGGGACCGGTGGGACTAAATTATCAAATTCTGCGAGTTTCACCAATCTGAATGGTCAGACATTAATTAATTTTAGGCAACAAAATATAAAATAATTTAACGAACCTGTGGGATTGAAAGTAAGCGGAGTTCCCACCGGCCCAGCGTCTCAATTTGTTTAGGGAGTAATGAAAAATATCAATTTAAATTATATGAACTTGGCTTACCTAAGTTTACTGACGAGCCATCGGAATTTTTAATAACTCCTAACCCTCAACAGAGTGCCTTTGAGTCAAAATGATAGGTGCATATGTGGGCACATAAGATCGCATCATGCTCGAAAGTTACCCAAGAATAACCCTACAAAATGTAATAAATGTGAGTGCCCAAAATTTAGAATTTCTAACTCACAGATATCACAATAAAGTTTAAATGATCTTTCAGCATACGGAAGTAGGATTAACTCATTTTATAATAACGCCGGTGGGCCATTTATCGGGTGAGATGGACGGCTCCACCAGACGCTCTACATTTCGAATGTAGAGGTTTACCATGCAAAACAACGGTATAAAAATCATTCTAATAGATGATAACAATTCAAAAATTTTTCATCAAACTTTACTAACGACAAGTGCCATTTGTCCTTCGATAACTTTCCATTCCCATTCGAGTTTATCAGTAGCATTTAGTTTCCATTGTCTCACAATACTCATAGGTATCGTGGTTCGTAATGAGGCAAATTTCGAAGATGCCTTAGTTGCAACCGTAATCTCTCCCATTCTTGACATAATACTATACCTAGGTTTATGCTTTCTTATAGACTCTACCTAGTACTTGGTTAGCAACTTTACCTATCGATTTTTTATAGGGGTGTAGTACTAGGTATAGAATGTCACCCTATAATAAGCAATCGGGATGAAAACCACTTAATTTGTATGAATGTAAGCCAAGGCAAGTAATAACTTCAACAGTGCACTCAAAACTGGAATCCCTCGGCATAATTATAAACTTCGAAACGTTAATGGCGTATAAAAGACGTTATAGATTATTCGTTAATTGGATAGGACTTTATTGATGATTACAGATTCCGAATTAGGAATACTGTAGTTTACCATTCTGGATCAAAGTAAGTCATTACCCATTGATAGTAACTCTTAGCATTATAGATATACTGCTTCGTTAGATTATTTGCGAAATAAAGTTATCAAATATTTCGATTAGAAATGTCAAATTTTAATCGATTATTACTTCGGTATTATGGATACTCAGTATTGTGGTTCCTATTCGTTTTTCGTATCTGTCAGAGATGCGCTAGTAATCAACTTTAGTTGCTTGTTATGCATTAGTGTTTCAGGGCAGCAGTTGTACAATTACTTATTTATACACGCACAGATACTATATCGTCATGAAAGTTCAAGCATATGCTGCTCTTGAACCTAATGGAAGACTAGAAACATTTGAGTACGAATTGGGTTCACTGAAACCCGATGAAGTAGAGATCGATGTAGAGTATTGCGGAATTTGTTATAGTGATTTACATATGCTTAAAAACGAATGGGGTTTTACACGGTACCCGTTTGTACCAGGACATGAGATCATTGGAAAAGTGACTGCGATTGGAAATACAGTAAGCCATTTAGAACTAGGACAATATGTAGGATTAGGTTGGCGATCACGCTCTTGTCTAGTATGTGACCAGTGCTTGAGTGGTCATCATAACCGTTGTCTGAATGGTCAAGATGTCATCGTTGGCAGACATGGAGGTTATGCAAATAAAGTGCGTTGTCAAGCGTTATGGGCTTTTCCCTTGCCTAAGAACATTAACTTAAAGAGTGCTGGCCCATTATTTTGTGGCGGAATTACAGTTTTCAATCCGATAATCCAAAATAATATCATATCAACTGATCATGTAGCTGTAGTTGGAATTGGTGGGTTAGGACATATGGCTATTAAATTTCTCAATTCATGGGGATGTGAGGTTACCGCTATGTCTACCAATCCTGAAAAAGAGAGGGAAGCACAACAGTTTGGAGCTGATCATTTCTTGAACTCGAGGACTCCTGATGCTTTGAAACCATATGCAAATCGGTTCGATATGATACTCGTTACTGCAAATGTAGACCTGGATTGGGATTCTTATATTAGAACACTGCGTCCTGGTGGAAAGTTACATATCGTTGGAGCAGCTTCACAAGTAAAGGCAAGCGTTTTTCCATTAATTTCAGGTGAGAAATCTATCGGCGGTTCACCTATTGGAGGTCCCGCAGATATTCTAAAGATGCTTGATTTTTGCAATCGCCATGGCATTGAGCCAGTCATTGAAGAGTTTCCGATTTCACGCGTTAATGAGGCAGTGGCGCATCTTGAATCAGGCAAGGCACGTTATCGAATAGTCTTGCGGAATGATTTCAATTAGTCCCACTTGACGGACAAAATTATGATCGGTTAATGCTCATTCCAACGCTCACATAATTGTAGTAACTCTAGGCCAATCTCTACTGAATAATTCATTCCGACGCCTGTGAGATCTTGTTTAGAGATTCTCGTTAGGAAATGGTATCGCAATCGCAGTTACATATGTAGTTGATGCTTAATTATCATGTCTCTTGTTCTTCCTGTTCTTCCTGTTCTTCCTGTTCTTCCTGTTCAGCATCCTGTAATTCATGGACTTCGTCTTTGATTTCTTCGCTTTCAAATTCTTTCTCTTCACTTTTAGATTCCTCTGTCATGATAAGAACTAGGTATACAAAATATAAAAAGTAAAGTTACGAATGACTAAAAACATATTTCTTGTAATTCCGGATCTGCCTTCCAATTCTGGCTACTACCACACATAAATAAAATGCTTGCATAAACATAACAATGACTCAAAATCAAGAATATGTCGAAGCAGGAAAAGTGAGTGAAATTAGTAATGGGCATATGAAACATGTTGAGATAAATGGAAAAGAAATTGCAATAGCCAATCTTGATGGAAAATTCTATGCTTTTTCCGATAGATGTGGTCATATGAATGCTAGACTTTCACGCGGGAGCATCAACAAGAATGTAGTAACATGTCCCTTTCATGATGCAAAGTTTGATGTTACATCTGGAAAGAAAGTAGGAGAGCCAGTCTTGGAACTTCCACCAGGAATGGAACCCTTACCTCCCTCATGGCAAAAATATATGGGAACTGTTGGTGAAGAGATGTCATTCATCAAGACAGACGACCAAGAAGTCTTCGAGGTAAAAGTAGTAGGAGATAGTATCAAAATAAAGGCATAGATCAGCCTTCCTTCTTAACTTTCAGCTGAAATTTCATTCCGATGATTATTAGATTTCTTAATTGGCAATTAAAATGTAGAGTTAGAAAAAAATATATAAGCATGCTATAAACAAAACGTAAATGAAAATATTTTCAGCAGTTCCATTCGTATTTGTAGCAACAACTATTCTTACTGCTTCTAGTTACTTTTTGAATAACGTGAATGCATCTGATCCTGTCATGGTAAACGTAGGAGGAAATGGTAGTTCATGGTCTTCTTTTACCCCTCAGAATGTTGAAATCAATGCAGGCGATACCGTAACATGGCGTAATCCTATGGCCGTTTCCGAACCACATACTGTAACCTTTCTAAAAGATCAAAGTTTTTATCCACCGCCTGCTGTACCTGTACCAATTACATTTAATTCTACAGACCTAAAAGCAGACCCCAACGCTAACATTGACCCTCTCATAATAACCGATCAAAATGGAACAAAGTCTGTGATAGTAGATAACGCCAGACACTATAATCCAGTTTCAGTAGATTCTTCTGGCCATAACGCAACATACCTTCCTCTTAATGCAAATTATACCTTGACTGGGACTGAAAAATTTGTTAGTTCCGGTTGGATGTGGCCTGAAGGATTGGCACCGCAGGGAGCACCGCCGATTAAGACTTTCTCCATTACTTTTGAAAATGCTGGAAAATATGACTACTTGTGTGTTATACATCCTTGGATGACTGGAGTCGTTACCGTTAAATAGATCGGACCAGCATCTCACTTTTTGAATTAAACTCTAGTTTATTTTGAGCTCAATCTTGGGTATTCAACGGACAGTAATCACCCTGTGAAGGATTTCGAAGAGATGAAGGAACTGCCTCATTTGATAATATTTGATAGTTCAGAAATAATAATAATACGAAAGATTGTGGTATGAATTATATTAGTTTTGTGTAACTAGTAATTATAATGTCAAAAATGATGAATGATGAGATCAGAGATTTTCTCTTGAGAGGAACCTATACAGGTAAATTGGGAACCATAAACAAGAATGGGACGCCTCATGTGGTTCCGATATGGTATACAGTGGACGAGCAAGATAATATTATTTTTAATACCAGTAGTGAATCAGTAAAGGCGAAAAATATTAGACGAGACAATCGAGTCCGTTTGTGTGTTGATGATCAAACCCCTCTTTTCTCATTTGTTATTATAGACGGGATAGCTCAAATAGAAAGAAACGAATCAAGTGAGATTTACAAATGGGCCAAGATTATTGCGGCAAGATATATGGGTGAGGATAAGTCAGAAGCATACGGTAGGCGAAATAGTGGAGAAGGAGAAGTATTAGTAAAAATCAAACCCATTAGAACTATTGGTCAAAAAGATACTGCAGAATGGTAACTGAGTAATTTAACTTTTTATGAATGGATTAAATGGGTTGAATGGGTTGGATGCATGGAATAACTTTACGGAGCTACCTCAGACTACCATAATTATCCAAGTACAAGATACTAACTTAGATATATTGTATTAATTAACTGATTCCTAGATGTTTGGGAATAGAAATAAGAAATCAAAATGGAAAATGGAATACGAGGATACAATTTACAAGATTTATGATTGGAACAGAAATCTGGCAGGATATTTCTTTCCTGATTACGATCTGGAAGAAACCAAAGAGAACGAAGATGAAATTATTGAAAAACTTAACCAGTCGCACCAAAGTGTACAAGGAGGAAATATTCTCCTTCCCATGGTAAAATTAAACTTACTTGATAAAGAAGAAGGAATAGACTTGGATTATGCTATTGTAGCCCTGGAACAAAGTCTTCAACGAGTCAAAGTATGGAAGCAATGGCTACTACAAAATGGTAATCAATTTGAGATAAATGGAAATGTGATATTTACTTCAAGAGAGGATAGGGAGATGCTTTCAATTGGCCTTAGAATAAATAAAGACTTAACACTTGGAGAAAAAGAATTGCTTGATACGTTAATACCATTATTGGACGAATTGCATGAAGCTGGGATATTGTAGAAAGAATTATTTTATATGAAAGGGCAGAAAGATTGACAGATAGATTTACCTTGTTATTTGAGGAATGTTATAACATAGTAGAACATACCAAATATGATATCGGAGTCCAATATTTCAATTTGAGTTACGAAACAATGTACAGATAATATCTTAAGCTTAATTCAACCAATAGAAAATAAATTGAGGCTCTTAGCATTAGAGGATCAAAACTTAATTTTTCTCTTTCTCTGCATAAGTATAATTTATCAGAGCTCATTCGGTTTCAAGCCTTGCATGTAGTAGGGTTCCGCTAACTAGTATTTAGCTCTTTATTCCGACATCCAGAATTAAGTTATTTAGACCTCAATTGTTGCTTTAGCAAATCTGTCTGCTACTTCAGTAACCTTTACCCGAATCTTGTTCCCAACTTTTCCATTTTCAATAAATACTATAAATCCTTGCACTCTAGCGATGCCATCACCTTTTCCAGTAATTTCGGTAATATCTACCTCATATATCTTACCAACCTCAACGGGTTTTGTAGGTGGGCTACGTCTCTTTAAATTCCTGCCGGCATGGCTATTATAACTCCTTTTCCTGCCACGACCGTAACCCCTGTCTCTGTTGTAGCTCATTAGTAATTTAGATTGTGATTTTCCTAATATATAGATAGAATAGTATTCGGTTTGTGAAATTAAGAGTTAAGTGGTATATAATTAGGCACGGTCGTATAACTAGTCAATTGAATCGAATCAAGCGTTGGCTGGATCTCACTTAATATAGAATCAAATTTCTCCTTTGGACTCAGAAATATTATTGCATATAACTCATTTTGCTTCTGAGTTAGAATTAACATCCCTTTAAAAGGAACATCATATCCTTGAGGTATCTTACTTAAAAAATCATTTTCTGATATTATGCCTGACGAAGAATTCAAGAGTTTTGAAGGAGAAGAAAGATTAAGCAAATATCTATAACCGTGATTACTTTGACCAAAGGTTAATTGATCAGCAGATTCTAGTATTCCTTTGTGTTTTAAATATTCGGTCATAAAAGGACCAACCAAGAATAAAGGAAATGCCAAATTGTCAGGAGCCTTAATTATTGCAAAGACGCTTTTCGTAGAATTTTGAAACCATATCATAGTAGTCGAATTATTAGTAGGACTTGGTTCCCAATTCAGGGGAGGAGTCACCTTAATCTCATCACTATTCTCACTAAAGGCAATGTAGGGAGCAGACAATAACGAAAATGTAATTACTAAAATCGCAGAAATGAGAATTCTATTCAATTACTATCTCCTTTCTATTTACTTTTATTAGTGGTGTTTATTGATTATTCACGTATGAAACCCTTCTTATCCATATAGCTCTCGCGCGCCCATTTTTCCATTTCTTTGTCAGACAACTTTGCTCTAACTTTCAAGGCAAATTCCGCATCTTTTCCTACAGGATATCTCATATCTGGAGTGGTGGTATTGACAGCTTTTAGAATCTCTCCAGCTACATCTTCTGGACGAGATGAATTTCCCATTATAGATTCAAAGCTTTCAAAAACCTTCTGAATCGTATTTGAGTACGGTGAATATTGTGGATTGTAATTTTTTGCATTCTTGCTATTGTCAATAAAATTACTTCTGATAGCCCCCGGCTCTATCAAAATAACGTCAATATTGAATTGGACGAGTTCTTGTCTTAATGACTCTGTAAAACCCTCCACAGCGAATTTACTTGCATGGTAAGCCGTAAGAAATGGCATTAATCCTATTCTTCCGCCAAGTGAACTTATGTTTATGATTGTACCATTTCCCCGCTTCCTCATTGTTGGTATCACTGCTTTACAGGCTCTAATCACTCCAAAGAAATTTGTTTCAAACTGTTCCTTTATCTCATCAATCGTCAACTCTTCGAGTGAGCCAAACAGATCATAACCCGCATTATTGACTAGAATGTCTATCCTGCCATTCTCTTTAACAATGATGTCAATGGCATTATTTACTGAACTGTCATCATTTACATCTAATTGGATCACCTTCAATGGGATGCTTTCCTTAGCAGCTAATTTCAGCAGTTCATCACTCTTCTTCAAATTTCTCATCGTAGCATAAGTTACAAACTGATTCCTTGCTAACAAAAGAGATGTTTCGAATCCAATACTACTCGAGCTGCCTGTTACTACAGCTACTTTCTGGTTATTGCTAGTTCTCATACAAAGTATACGTTGAAGAAACACATAAAGCTGATGTTTTTCGTATTAGGAATCTTGTGAATTAATTTGTTGGAATCGTACCGCTATATTGAACCACCTGATTGTTTATAGTAATTTCTAAACAAGTATATGAACCCGAATACTTAGCTGGCCCGTCGGGGCGAATCTGATTTTTCATTATCGCGAATAATAAAGATATGTAGGTGTCAAGGACTAGTGAAGTTGGGATGCTATGCTTTTTTCCCAATCGTAAGAAGGTATCCTACTCTTAACTCGTTTTCGTAAATATAAGGCTTAATGGCATTCAGAAAATCTTTTCGTAAGAGTTCGACCTTTTCTTCGCCCTGTTCTTTGACTACTCGAATAGCCTGTATCAAAGGACCGTATTTTGTACTAAAATGAATCCAATAATGATTTGCGCTTAATATGGGAACATTAACAGTACCTCGTTCAAAATAAATTTCGTTGACTCCGCCCAGATGCTTTCGGACTACATCTGGGACTCCCCACTCCATTGGAGAAGGTGGGGGATTCGGAACTGAAGTTGATGTGTATTTACCTATCGTGCGAAACATGCTTCCCACAGAAAGTTCTGGAGGCCAAGTTGCAAATCCAATAGTTCCACCTTTCTTAGTAACTCTTAGAATTTCTTCAATTGCTAGTTCTGGATGAGGTGCGAACATATGCCCAAAAGTTGAAAGAACGATATCAAATGACTCATCTTCAAAAGGAAGGTCCTCAGCGTCGCCTTGCTTCCACTCTATTCCATCTATTTATGCCATCGCTTCTTCTTCGACAGCCAGATCCAAGAGTTCAGATGTCAAATCGAGCCCCGTGACTCTTGCGCCCATTCTGCGAGCCGTGATGGCGGTATTTCCATTTCCACAAGCAACATCAAGAACAGATTTATCGGGAATTATTTTTACTAATCGTACTAAATGTGCTGATATAGGCGGAATGAATGTTGCTATACTACGGTAATCCCCTGCAGACCACGTTGCAATAGCTTTTTTGTTAAACTCACTCATAGATAGGAATTGATTAGTCTCCCTTTTTATTTTATCCGTTAAATATATCCATTGAATGATCGTATGTGTTTTAGATTTACGTAATTATTTCTGAGCTAGCTATAACTAAGAATCATTCCCATGCTGAACATCTTTCATATGTTATATTATTTTGTAATGAAAATTATGAAATTTATTTTGCGAAATTTTATAGGTGACTGGGCAAGCGTATTGTTAACAATTCGAATCCATCCAAATCAGACTAAAATTCAGTGATGCACGGCAAGACGCGAACTGTTAGCAATTCAGATCCAATTGGGATATTCGTAAATCATATTTAACTCTGATTTGAAGTTTCTGGGATATCATACATGGTTTAGATTTTGGCCTTCAACTGCTCTAGCAATGACATGATGTCCACCAGATTCCAACGTTCCATAATTTTTGCATCACGAAAAGAAAATACTGTCATACCATTGACTTTAAATTGTTTACCAGTTGCTTGAATATCCAGAAATTCGCCCTTGTGTGTGCCGCTTAGATAATATCTGCCTGCAGCCTTATTCCCTTCAATAATGATATCCTCAAATATAATTCTAATATCGGGTAACGCTCGCCAGAGTGAGTAAATGAATTGCTTAAAACCTTCCTTGTTGGTTGGCAGGTTTGATGGAAAACCATGAATTACCAAGGAGTCATCATAAAATTCAAAATAATGCAATTCCCTCTTCTGAGGATCATTAAATGTATCTACCAACTGTCTCACTACTTCTTTCAAGGACTTGATCTGGGACATCCTCGAAATATGTATGGTTTAATTAATAAATTTTTTTTTGCGCTTTAATTACATTACAAGATGAGCGACAGATGAATTATCTAAAATAGGCTCTATCACATGGTATTTAGCTCTTCATTTCGGCGAGCATTGGAGTTATCCACTAATAATGATATAATGAATTTTATATTATACCGAAGAATAAGATAAGTAAAATTGAACATCAAAACATGTCATCATTGGGCATGTAATAAAGAAAACAATACCTGCGTAGGTTGTGGAGCTATAATTTGTCCAATATGTCTAAAAGAGCCAGTGAATTGTAAATGTGAAAATAAAGATATTTGCTGCACATCCTAATTTAGTGTTGACTACTTTCTCATTCATTACAATAAAATGACTTTAGATGCTACTAATTCTTGTCCCTTAGATGTAGGTACGCATTCAACTCTAGGAGGTATCACATTGAACGTTAGTCCTTCTAATATTCTATTTTGTTCAATTAAAAGGAACGAAAAATTATGACATGTACAGCATTTTTCATTTTTGTTTTCTTACTAAAATGAAATTACCTTCTATTTTCAGTTCATACTTTGGAACTGCTCTCGTAGCGGGAGGTTTTGTCGGCTCACCGCTCCTAACATCGAATCTTGAACCATGCCAAGGGCATTCAACTTCATACCCTTGAAGTGTTCCCTCGTCCAAGGGACCTCCAACATGAGTGCAGACATTTCCTATGGCGTAATAATTTCCTTCAGCATTAATTATACAGACTTTTTCACCATCTACTTCAACTGCTTTCATAGATGAGCGTCCTATTTCTTTTGATTCAGCAACCTTTACAAAATTCTCAGACATTTTCTACACTTATTATCCCTCAATATAGTATATAACCAATCATAGGTATTATCGATAGAGTTGAATTTGCAGGTCTTCCGAAGTCTCAGCATATGTATGAAAATTTTATTGGAAAACTTGTAAAAAATTGATGCATGTTGAATCTTAGGCTTCAAAAGATGGTTTGCGGTTAACCGAAATAAGACGATTAGATTTCATCATAGCTCGTCGGGAATAGTGTAGTTATCAATTCGGATGTTATTGAGTGGAATTTTGGAACGAGGGTCTGGTACCCAGCAGCGAACCTACAGTTGGTGTCTGTTCAAGCTCAAGATTGACAGTAACCACATTTGATATTGACCTTGTCTTCGACAAATCTGTGAGCGTAACATTGGCCGATACGCTTGTAAGCGACTTATCTCGAAAAGTAGTCCTAAGTGTTTCTGTACCGCCGTCACTCTGAACAGTAAAACCACTTGGAAATGATGTAGTTTTTAGTAGTGTACCGTTCGGAGCAAACACTGCCATCACTGCATTTATCATTTCATTTTCTAGTGATTCATCTTCAACGGTATACTCTATATTTACTCGAACTTGGTTTGCGTCAGTATTCGTTAGAGGTACGAAGCTTGAATTACCTGCTGAAATGGTTAAACCTTGAGTAGCTTGTGCGAATGCCGAAGGTGCTGAGGATATTATAAAATTCACACCAAAGATAGACAACACAACACCCAGCATAATCATATATTTAGTTAAATTGCCCATTATTGCTTGCTCAACCATAATTCATTATCCATCCTAAATAAAAAATGTTTCCTAACATTGTTCCAAAAGTTTGAGAACTTCAGACATCGATTCTAAATTGAGATTCTGATATTAATAGCGTCTAGTTAGCATTAGATTTTACCTTAATAGCCGTTCATACTGCATTCTGAACAATTTCACAACTTCAGTTATGTCATCTTCTCCTTTAATCCATTTGCTTACCCATCCAGATTTAGGCACAACGTGATGCAGTGAAGCACGACCTGACTCAATTAGCTGGTTCCTAATCTGCATCGGAAAAGGCAGGTCCGCCAATCTCTCGCCATGGATGTGACCCAGTTCCCTTTTTCCTAAACGAAATTCTGTCCCACCGAAACGATGTGGATTAGTAGTAACTCCAGGCCAACTCAATATTTCTTTACTAATTTTCTCAAGTATCAGAGTCAACCGCCTCAGTATTAGATAATGATCTATTGCGGATGGGGTTCCAATCGTAAATCCACATCATAAACTCTACCATACCTGTTAATAGTTATTGTTACTGTATCAGTAACCATCTTTTTCTTTCTGATATACGATGAGATTTGCGAAGGGTTCTCAATTTTATTTCCATTTATCTCTTCGATTATATCGCCTCTTCTTAACCCTGCGTTATCTGCTGGACCATATGGTTCCACATTGACTACTAGTGCCCCATGCATTAGCGGTAAGCTGTAGATGCTAGCTATTCTTGCATTCAGCTTTACGGTACTTATTCCCAGCCATGGTCGAGTTACATGACCGTTCTCTATCAAGTCAGTTAATACCGCTTTCACTGTATTAATGGGAACTGCAAATCCGATTCCTTGCCCATAAGGGATTTTTGCTGTATTTATTGCTACTACTTCACCCTTTGTGTTAATTAAGGGTCCACCTGAATTGCCCGGATTTATTGCAGCATCCGTTTGTACTAACTCTAATATTCCATTATCAAATTGTACATTTCTATTCAAAGAACTGATTATTCCAGCTGTTACCGTTGGTCCACCGGTTAAGCCAAAGGGATTACCCAATGCCATGACTATTTGTCCGACCTTAAGTTCGTCAGAATTTCCAAAATTCGCAGGTTGCAATTTAACCTCATCTTTGCCATTACTATCTATATCATGAAGTTTAGCCCGGACCACAGCTAAATCCGTTTCTTTGTCTTTTCCTATAACTTTTGCATTAACTTGTTTTGAATCACCAAAAGTTACTCTCAGTCTATCAGTCCCATCTATTACATGATTATTTGTGAGTATATGCCCCCTAGTGTCAATAGCAATACCGGAGCCAACACCTTGCACCGGAAATACCCTGAACAATTGATCCTGCATCATTCTGACACTTGCAATGTTAACTACACTATTGCTAACTTTTTCAACTGCATTTACAATCGATTCTTCGGATATTGGTATTACTTTCCATTCACTTCCAAAATATTATCGGTCATCCGATATAATATTTAGCTGTTCGCGTATTTATATATATCGTATATGCAATATGAAAGATGGTTTTTTGAGTTGAAACTCACAAGAGGAACAGTTATTTTACTTCAACCAAGGTGAATACGCTAGAAAATAGAAAGATGGGTGAATTGAAAGACCCATTATTTTTTCTGGTTTTATCTTTAGAATTACCCTTTTATGATTTGGCTTACGATAGTAATATTTTCCTATTCCTAAATATCGCTTTGCTAGCTTTTTTAAATGTTCATCAGCTCCTTCCGTTGTTTGTTCCACAACCTTTCCTTTTATTGAAACCATATTGAATGGATTATTTTGTTCAACGATTGATAGAGCAATCCTATTATCTTTTAATATGTGTCTTATCTTCACAGATTCTTCAAATGTATTTATCAAAATTAAATCTTCAACCATTTCGGCCCAGACTGGAGTGATATGGGGTGAACCATCTTTTGATAACGTTCCTACATAGGCCAAATTCCTGACCTGAAAAAGACGGGATAGATCATCTTTACTCAATTCAGTTACTCCTTCTAAAAGTTCTGATTTTGAAATAGAGTCACTATCTATATTGGGAGGAGCAACATCTACTATTTCTGCAGAAGAGGGCATTTTGCCCCTTTCATATTTCTCATCATTTTGCACATACATTTAAGGCCATCCATTAGATATTAACATTCTTCCATAGTTTTTCTGGTCAAGAGTTAGATGCCAATGTTTAGCCAAAATTTATGGTAAATTGAATAATGAATTTTCATATTTGCACCATTTCGCCATATAAATAATAAATCTCTGTGTCTATGTATTATAACATGATTGAATTCGTAGTTCTGAATGATGACGAACAAGAATTATGGGAAATTGATTATGAAAAGAAAATTGCATTGAACATCTCTGATCTCGGTATTATAAAGAACAAAGTTATCAATTATGCTGGAACGATAGAAGATTTTTTGAAAGAAAAGGGTTTCAGTGAAGTACATTTTCACGATAACAGTTCTCTTCCTTCGCGCGCACATTATACAGGCAAACGAAATTGTTCATTCAGATAAGTTTGCAAGTTATGACCTTCAATACTTTTCATCATCATGCAATGCCTAGATTATGATTAATCGAGAAAAACGGCTATCACTCCTTCCTATATTGTTAGTTAATTTTATAGGTACACTAGGATTCA
This sequence comes from Nitrososphaeraceae archaeon, assembly GCA_035620895.1. Taxonomy (GTDB): domain Archaea; phylum Thermoproteota; class Nitrososphaeria; order Nitrososphaerales; family Nitrososphaeraceae; genus TA-21. Next base: position 30,220 of record DASPFY010000009.1, on the reverse strand, counting down.
GTATAGTTCTACCATTTCTAGTGTTTTTGGTCATGAAGTTCGGAGGTGACGCGGTTGTTTATAGTATCTTAGCTGCTACTTATCCAGCTTTCCAACTTATAGGAGCTCCAATACTAGGTAAATGGTCTGACATTTATGGAAGAAAAAAGGTCCTTTTGTTAAGCAATGCAGGTACCGCTATTGGTTGGATACTATTTCTTATTGCATTAGTCCTACCACTTGAGGCAGCTTTCAATGTAAACTTACTCTATTTTGGACCAGTCATAGTAGCTGTTCCATTACTATTCATATTTCTTGCAAGAGCGATTGATGGGATTACTGGTGGCAATATTTCAGTTGCAAATGCCTACCTTTCTGATGTCTCGTCTGAAGAAAACAGAAGCAATAATTTTGGAAAAATGGCAATATCTTCTAACTTAGGTTTTATTTTAGGTCCTGCTCTGGCAGGAGTCTTAGGAGGAACAGTTTATGGAGAACTACTTCCAGTTCTGGCTGCATTATTACTATCGATAGTAACTATATTCGTAATAGGACTTCTATTAAGGGAGTCCAGACCTAAGTCTAATCCAATTTTGATATCTCAAGAAGGGACAATTAGAAAGGTTTTTGCACAGGAGTGTAAAGATTGCTACCCTCCAGATAGTGTTGTGAAGCTCAAGTTTCGAGATGTGTTCAAACTAAAACATGTTTCATTTTTACTGGCATTATATTTCTTGATATTTCTTGGATTTAACGTATATTATTCTTCATTTCCGACTCATGCTGCTAATGTACTCCAATGGTCAGTAACTCAGTTAGGAATATTTTATGCAGTATTAAGCGGAATCATGGTCTTCATCCAAGGACCTGTCCTGAAGAAAGCATTGAAAAAATTTTCTGAAGAGAAACTAGTTATCCTTGGCAGTGTAATTTTGGGTACAAACTTTGTTTTGTTTTTTTCAAATAATATAATCTCTATCTTTACCGCTGTAGTTTTATTTGCTGTTGGTAATGGACTTATGTGGCCCTCTTTTATGTCTATACTTTCAAAACGTGCAGGAACAGTTCATCAAGGAGCCGTCCAGGGCATTGCAGGAAGTTTTGGTGGTATGGCCAGTATAATTGGATTAATAGCAGGTGGAGTCTTGTATAATTTGATTGGGGGTGCGACCTTTCTAGTTAGCGCCGCAATAATATTTTCGGTTTTTGTTATGTCTTTTAGACTAGTAAAGACATGAGTCTCCTATGAATAAGTAATCTGACAATCCTATCTCAATTTATCTATCTCATAAGCTCCCAGTTAATAAACCAGTAAAAGGCAAGGTGAACGTCACAGTTAGCAAGCACATTTCTTATTTTTCTCCAGGCTCATAAGATTTAATCATTGGATGTCTTGTCGAATTAAAATGCTTTGTTCCATGTTTATTTACAGAATCACAACAACCAACATGTCCGCAGGTCAGGCAAGGCCGTAAATGTACCCAATGAGCCGCTTTTTTCGCATTCCTCGCAACCTCTAGTTTTTCCCTCGATATTTTGATTAACTTGGGCTAAGTGAGTACAAGATGTAGAAACATTATTTGACATTCAATTTCATAACGTCTATTTAATATTTAATATTTTTTAGAATCCGATTATTCCTCAAATATGTGCTCAATTCTTTTGGCGTGCTATAAATGTGGTATTGCTTAAAGTAGAAATGAATGAAGGCTACAGAAATTAATTTTGTGAAACTGAATATAGTCCACTTAAAGAAAGGAAAAAGAGTACAAAATACACAAAATTTGAGGGAATTCTTTGAGGGAATCAACAAGAAAATCAAAGGCATGAAGGGTTTTATCATAATGGATAATCTTGAAAATGCGCAGGAAACTGTTGTTGTAACTTTATGGGAAACGAAAGAAGATATGGACAAATATTACCGCGAAGATAATAAGCTCTTATCAGATCTTGTTATAAAATCGGGTGCTAACTTTGAGTCATCGCCTATAAGGAAAGATTATGAAATAACTGGATTAGACATTTATTGAAATTCTTTTAATAATTGAGTATATTAAAAAATAATTCAACATTTGGTAAAGCATTATACTAGTTTGAGAGATTGGACAGCCAGTTTCCTGCATCGACAATCTCTTCAGATTTTAATTCATGACCACTATTTTCCCAATGCACAAGGGTATTTGCTCCACATTTTTTGAATAGCTCAGCAAGTCTTTCAGTGTCTTCGTTTGGAACTATTGGATCATATAATCCACCGCTGAGGAAAATATTCTTATTTGAAAGATCAGGAAGAGTATCCGGAACTAGTGGAACCATCGGTCTAAACAATATGGCCGAGGTGATTACCTTTGGTCGGAGCAATAGTAGAGTTGCTGCCATGTTAGCTCCGTTAGAATATCCAATAGCGACAACTCTTTGTAAATCAAATTTATAGAAATCAGATGCCTTTTCTATAAAATCAGATAATTCTGATGCCCGAAACTTTAGGTCATCTATGTCAAACACACCCTCGGCCAATCGCCTGAAAAACCTCGGTGCACCATTTTCGAGGATCTTACCTCTAGGACTTAATAGCGCTGCCGAATTATTAATCTCCTTTGCTAGTGGAAATAGATCATCTTCTGTTCCTCCTGTTCCATGTAATAGAAACAAGACCATGTCATTTCCATCCTTTGATTCTACAAAATTGTGTGTAAATCCCAGCCGCGTTGAGCTTGTCATTCTTTTTTCCCTCCAATAATCTTGCCATTCAGCTTTACCTGGGGTAACAACTTTTCCAAATCAGGGCGTACGGATTCAAACCAAGGAGGAAGTGAGAGATGGGTGCCTAGTTCTTCCTCCGTCTCGTCAACCATGAACCCAGGAGGATTTGTAGCTATTTCAAAAAGTACACCACCTGGCTCACGAAAGTACACAGAACGAAAGTAAAATCGATCTATGACAGGTGTCGCATTAAGTCCAGTCTTTACTATTTTGTAGCGTAATTGTTTTTGTTGTAGGTCAGTAGGTGTTCGCCATGCGACGTGGTGGACTGATCCAAGACCTGTGACAGCCTCCCGCGTATATGGAAGACATAAAATATCAACAATCCTAGCTCCATGAATCAAGTCCTCCTTACCATCAATTGGAGATGATTGCTTAGGAATTTCAAAACGGAATCGACTTCCATCTTGACGAGTAGAGATAAATCCTAATTCATCAGTCAATACTGAAGCAGTTCGTTCGTAACCTTCCTCCGATAGAGTAACACTATAAAATCCTCTTACTGCATGTTTCCCTGGGATATGACTACCTTTCCAAATATTTATTTCCCTCTTGTTTGCTGATTCATGGGCCACTAGTTCTAGTTCCAGTCCATCGGGATCATGTAATGTTATTACCTGTTCCTCATTACCAAATCTTGCTATCGGACCCTTGTACTTTATTTTTTTATTCTTAAGATGACTTGTCCAAAATTCGAGGGAATCCACAGGAATTAAAAAAGATGTTGCGCTAACCTCACTAGTTCCTCTTTGTCCCCACGGTGAATCAGGCCAATGGAAAAAAGTAAGAATAGTGCCAGGACGACCGATTCCGTCACCATAGTATAGGTGGTATGACGTAGGATCATCCTGATTTACTGTTAGTTTTACTAACCTTAGCCCTATTATGTCTGTATAAAAATCTACATTTGCCTGTGGATTCTTTGTTATTGCGGTAACGTGATGGATTCCGAATATACTTTTATCCGATTTGGGATTTTCGCTTTCCATTTAGTTAAACACCCCATAGTTTCGCTTCTTTTGGACGGCATAAAAATAATTGAAATGATCTTTTTTCACTGATATTTCTATTAGATGCAACTTATTGAACTTAATGGCAGTCTTTATGAGAAATCAAGTAATAAATTTGTACATTTCTCAGTCAAGGTAAAAGTTACCGTTCATATTATTTTTAGAGTCACTGAAAATGAAAAATGACTAGAAATCAAAACCGCCTCCATCAAATCCACCGCCAATATCTCCACCACCAGTATCGGCCGTACCTGATGTATAGGCCGAGCCGCAATCATTATCGCTATCTGTATTAGTAGAATCACTGCCATTCGCACCATCACCTCGCCTCCACTAGGTCTTTCAGTACTAAGTTGACAATACCTGTTTCAACATTTGAGAAGCTTGTTCAATTGCTCCCCGTGGTGCAGGATCATTTGTAATTGGATTCAACATCACAAAGTCGTGAATAGTACCATGATATCGAACCGCGGTCATTCGGACCCCAGCCCTTAGAAGTTTCAGCGCATATGCTTCTCCTTCGTCACAGAGTACATCGTTCTCACCATTGATGAGAAGTCCTGGCGGTAATCCACTCAATTGCTCTATCGATGCCTGGAGTGGAGACACCGTTGGTTCCTTTCGATTTGTTTCATTTGAAGTATAGTTATTCCAGAACCATTTCATGCCCTCGCGGGTAAGCCAGTACCCTTCTGCATATTTTCTGTAAGATGATGTATCAAAGTTGGAATCAGTAACTGGGTAGAAGAGTACTTGAAATTTGATGGAGGGACCTCCACGCTCCTTGGCTAACAAGGTGAGGGCAGCAGTCAGATTACCTCCTACACTATCGCCAACTACGGCTAAACGGGAAGAATCTACATTGATAGACTGGCCGTTTTGGGCCACCCAATTTGCTGCAGCATAAGCTTGTTCTAGTGCAGTCGGATATTTTGCCTCTGGTGACAGAGTATAGTTAACAAACACGACAACTACATTTGCTTTATTTGCTATCTCTCTTACCAGTCTTTCGTGAGTATCGAACCCACCAAGGACCCATCCGCCTCCATGGGTGAATATTACAACTGGTAAAGGTTCAATGTTACTATTTTCAATCTTACTATTTCGGGGACGAACTATTGTGATAGATACATCCTTGGAATTAGACCCCCCGGGTATGGTACGATTCTTTACATCAACCGGAAGTTTTTGCGCCGGGGAACTAGCTTGAAGCCCGGACAAAACACCACGAGCCTTGTCTGGAGATAAAGTATATATCGGTGGTCCTCCCTGCTGCCGCAAATTATTCAAAAGGGCTCGAGCATTCTGTTCAAGTTCGCTATATTGAATGCTGCTCATAAATAGAGTATAGAGTCTCAGGTTATTACGAGTTTCGTTTAGTTGATATTAATTCTGTTTTGTCGCTCATTGCTTTGAGCTATATATAATACACATAGAATAAACCCACAGATTTCAAATTAGCTTGTCAATACTTCACATTATATTTAGATAATTTAAAATAGATTTTTTTATTTGATGTTATTATGGCGGGTAAAAGAGTCGGTCAAGAGATTCATCTCAAGCATCGTCCAGTTGGAATCCCTACTGAAAACAATTTTGAATTTGTCCGAGTAAGTATTCCCGATCCAAAAGAAGGAGAGTTCTTGGTACGAAACATATGGATGTCTGTAGATCCCTACATGCGCGGACGAATGAGGGAAAGTAAAAGCTACATACCATCATTTCAATTAAACAAACCTCTGGAAGGTGGATCTGTAGGCCAGGTTATAGAATCAAAGAATAATCAATTTAAGGTGGGGGAGTATCTCCTAAGCAATTTTGGTTGGAGAGAATATTGGCTCTCTACAGATGGTAGCGGTGTTACAAAGATCGATCCAAATATGGCACCAATCCATTCCTATTTAGGAGTATTGGGCATGACAGGTCTTACGGCTTATATTGGACTTTTAAAATTTGGCGAACTAAAGGACAATAATGACAATAATACTGTATTTGTCTCTGCAGCATCAGGAGCAGTAGGTTCCGTAGCATGCCAGATTGCAAAGATAAAGGGTTGTCGTGTTGTAGGATCTACTGGATCTCTCGAAAAGGTAAAGTGGTTACTTGATCAAGCTAGAATAGATAATGCTCTTAACTACAAAGAAGTAGGAGAAGATAACATTTCTTCCGAATTAAGAAAATTATGTCCTAACGGGATTGATATATATTTCGATAATGTTGGTGGAAGGCATCTAGAGGCAGCTCTTGATAATATGAAGGTGTTTGGTAGAATTGTACTTTGCGGTATGATATCGCAATATAATGTACCACCCTCTCAGCAATCAGGACCTTCCAACCTGTTTTTAGCAATAACCAATCGACTCAAGATTCAGGGATTTATTGTAAGGGATCATTATCATATGCTAAATGAGTTTTACACAAACATGTCCAAATGGATTAGTCAAGAAAAAATAAAATGGCAGGAGACGGTGCTTGAAGGTCTTGAAAATGCACCTAAAGCGTTCATAGCGTTATTCAAGGGAGAAAACATCGGCAAAATGCTCGTCAAGATCTAATCCACTTCAGCTGTCTGATAATTGTACACTAGTTGTGCAAAAAGAAAGATAGATCGTCGTCACGAGAAAATTGCAATATTTAGATGGGCTCATATCTGTTTGGTCCCATATAGAAGATGTGTTCTATAATTTTTTCAGGTCTCTAACGAAATCTTCCAATTTTTTAATAGTCTGAGGATGTAAGTGATGTTCTATACCCTCAGCGTCGTTATTTGCGATCTCCTCATCGACCCCAATTATCTTAAAAAACTCTGCCAGAAGACCATGTTTATTCCGAATATTGCGCGCAACATGGTTGCCCTCGTCGGTTAGCTTAATTCCCCTGTACTTTTCATAGATAAGATAACCACTTTCATCAAGTCTTTGCACCATTTTGGTCACACTGGGTGAACTAACGTTCAGGTAGGTAGAAATATCTACTGTGGTCGCATATCCCTTTTCTTCTACTAATTCATATATTACTTCAAGATAGTCTTCCATTCTGTCTGTCCTCTCGTCCTTCTTTACACTGTTTGCTTCGCGAATTGCTACCAATCTGTCGTGATTTTTTATCTCGGGAATTTCCTCAAGTTTATTTATCGCAGATACACCTCCCTAGAATGCTTCTTTTCACATTCATTATTTTGTGACTCATCTAAATCAACAATCCTGTAAGATACATAAATAACATTCCGAGTGCAAAGCCAGTAATTATTGAAAGGTTACCCAGCAATCCTTTGCTACCGTTAGTGTGATGCATCCAAGAGCCAATTGAGTAAACTACCTGAAATATTGCACCTGCTCCTATTGAAAGAAAAATTACCGTTGCCACAGGAGAATACAAGAATCCACCAATCCATGTTCCTAAGATAGTCGGAACCCCGGCTATCAATCCCATGATTATCAACTTTCTTATAGGAATTCTCCGAGCCTTGGCCATGGGCGCAACGATAGCTAATCCTTCTGTAGTGTTATGCAATGTAAATCCTAAAATCAAAAATGAGCTCAAAGCAATTTCTCCTAACAAGACTGCCGCTCCAATTGCGAGGCCTTCTCCAAAATTGTGTAAACCGATCCCAATTGAAATCATCATGGATATTGCTAATGGCCTTATGAGTAGCTGCTGTTGCAACGATGTACCAGAGGAGGAGCCAACATCTTTTAGTTCCAAATCAGGTGTTGGGCCGCTATTAATTTCCGAGTTGTATCCTATGTCGGATTTGGATTTAGACGCACGCTGAACTAATTTCTGAGAAACATACTGGAGTGCTAAAAATGAAACAATGGTAATGATAATAATCAGAATCTGAGAGTTAAAGGCAGGTGCAAGATTATCCATCGCTATCTCGTTACTTTCGAGTAGAGCATCAATACCAAGAAAAACTAATAATCCTGCAGTGAGGCTGAGGAAAAAGTTGTACTTGCTAATACTTAACCTTCTTATGAAAGGGTACCATACAAGACCCATCATTACAGGGATAACTCCCACATACGTTCCTATTAGAGCAAATGATGAAGCTTGCTCAATTGTTGGACGTGGCACCTGAGCTGCTGAATCAATAGTTTTTTCAAATCTAGTTCCATCGTCCGTAGTTATACCTATGTTATAAGGCTCTCCCGAATTCCATATGAACGGGATTATTACCTTGGCATCTGAGAATCTACTAAGCGTTTGTTCAGGTTCAATAGCCGCAGGGTGTATCCTATCGTTGACATCAGCTTGTGCAATGGTAATCTCAGAAGGACCAGTATTCCTGACAAAGGCAATTATATATTGGTCTGAAAATTCTACTTTCTCAATAGAAATTTGCGGCAGCGGTTCGATTGGAGATTGAAATAATATACCGGGAGAACTAAGGAGCAAAATTAGCATTGATCCAATAACAATGAATGGAACTATGCCAAACACTATTGTCTTTTTTGAAATAGGGTAATGGTTAGTATTTTTACTACTTTCTTCCCTTTCCATTACTTGAGTCCTCCTGGTGGTAAAATAGAAGTAACGCTACTAGGGTTGGATGTATTGTATGCTATTTGATCGGTAGCATTTGTTGTTGTTGCCGCAGTAAGGCTTGAATTTTGACTACTAACTGGGGATATCTCATCATTCACTAGAAATAATCCTGTCCATCCTTTTTCTGCAAACTCAGTCTTGTGAGCATGAAACATATACTTTCCCGGATATTTATAGCTGAATTCCAATATTCCCCGTTCTGCCTGGTTCATAGTAACGATATCAGTATATTCATCTGGTATCAATTTCGTACCCGTTTTATAGAAATCAAACATATTTGCGTGTAAGTGGAAGTTGTTTAAAGGATCAAATTCAAGCATATTCACTAGATATATTCGAATTAATCTATTTTTGTCAATTTGAATTGGATGGTGCATGTAATAGTATGGGATACCGTTAACTGTATAGAAGTTATTTTCAGTATCAAAATCAGTATCATAACCGTTCATGATCATTATCATTTCATCTGCGTTAGGACGAGGTTTCTTGGGGTCTATTATCAGTGCACCGTAAAGTCCATGGGTTATGTGTTCTTCGAGTGGCTGCATATGACAATGGTATGGGAACACTCCAAACGGTTCTGCGGTAAATTCATAAGTGAATTTGCCCCCAGGTGCAATTCCCTCAAAGACTCCATCCATTTCAGAAGGGTGTATGCCATGAAAGTGTATTGAATGGAATTTAGAACCGTTATTAATTAAAGTGATCCTGATTGTATCCCCTTCGGTAGCTCGTATTGTTGGTCCTGGTATTGTACCGTTAAAAGTCCATACATTGTACAAAACGCCCGGAGAGACTTCTTTAGTCTGCGTGTCTGATGCAATCAATGTAAACTCTCTTATCTTAGTTCCATTAGAAGAGTTTGTTACTGTTCCATAGTTAAATTCTCTCAAATATTTAAATGGGTCAACAACTGCTGTCTCTGGATTTATGTTCAATGAAGTCGGATCCAAGACATCACCAGTCGTTTGGAGTATAGGATATCCTGGCGTATGACCGCCTACGGTATCAATCTTAGATGAGTTCTGTTCGGTCACAGAAGCCCTACTATACAATACTAGCGACAAGCCCAGGATAATTACAGATATCATAACGCCAAAGATTACTACAAATCTCGAATGAGCCATAATTTAATTAACTTGCTTTAAGTTAGTTAGATAATCTAATAAATCTTTCCTTGGGTTAACATATTTAAGCTCGTGCAAATGGCTTTGAATTACCTGGAGCAATGCATTTGTGCTTAGTCCGCTCCAGCCGTCTTTAAAAAAAATTATCTCGCTATGAGCTTTGATCCTAGTCTGGACAAAGTGCGGAACCTAAGCATTTATTTGGCAGATTTGAAATTCTACCAATGTTCTCGTTTCCTTCTGATACTGGGGGTGATGGTGTATGTTGTGCAATGGGATTTGAGCCGGTCACCCTTACATCGTTTGTTATATTGATTATGTTCAGTTCTTTAATATCAGCAACCGTCATATCTTGTGGAATTACGTAGGTAAGCATTAAACCAGTAAGGATTGAGAGTATCCCTGCTACTACGACAAGAATCGTTAGGATACCTCTACCCATTTATTTCAACTCCGAGGTGTTTGGTTCTCCATGTTTTGATTTTGTAATATGATTTTGTCTAAAGAACGAAGTATCTAGTAAAATATCCATTTTAATAGCTCCATTTTAATCATTTTTAGCTTCACAAGTTATAGATGGTGAAATGAACACTTTAAGCATAGTAAGATGTCTTGTTTACTAATACCAAACCATTGATATATCTGATCTTAGAATTTTATTTCGCTGTTTACCATCTAGATCCAAACCGTGCATGTATTCGAATTATCACATGACATTTAGTTTTATAATAATAGAGGACTTATCTAGCCGGCAAAAACCACTAATACTAGAGTTAATTCATCAAAGACTTTTCTATTTTTGAGTGGTATGTTGTTCATGAGTGTTGAAGAAAATATGAAGTTGATGAAGACTTTAGATGATGAATGAAATTCACCAAATCATTTGAGATTACATTAATTGTCGCTGTCTAATCTCTAACCAAAATAATACGCTGTGATAGAAACATAAAATAAAATACTATGATAATAGAATTAAGTACATGTAGTAAAATGTAAAAGAATTACTACTTCTTTGTTTCGATGCTGGCCTTGAGAGCCTCTAGGAGATCCTTGGTGGGTTTTGTATCCTTCGGAGCGGATGAAACAAATTTTTTCCCTTTACTCTTTGCCTCTATAAGCTTTCTAAGTTCTTGAACATAGGTGTCGGAATAATCACCAATATCAAATTCCTTGCTGCGATATTTTTGCACCAGTATTTTGCCAAGCGAAAGTTCTTGCGGGTCTAGTTTTGACTTTGTGTTCCCCATTTCTGGTATTTCATCTACGGGTTTCATGTCATCCAGGTAATTTAAGACATGCATAACAAGACCCCTCTGGTAAGGCCTCAAGGCTACCACGTTTTCCCTGTCTTTAAGAATGACCTTGCCTATGGCCACCAAGTTATTGTCATTTAATATTTTCACTAAAAGTGCGTAAGCCTTTTCGTTTCCTTTTTTTGGATCAGTGGCTACGTAATAACTGTTATCTATTAGGATCGGATCGAGTTCCTTGTATTCGATGAATTCCTTAATATCAATGGAATGAGTTGTTTTTAATTTTACTTTGTTTAGTTCTTCCTTTTCGAATACTATGTAATTGTCTTTTTCGATCTCATAACCTTTTTTTATCTCAGAATAAGGAACTTCTCTTTCTTCCTCTGGACACCATTTCTTGTATCTAATTCTGTGACCGTTTTGACATAATTGATTAAAGACATATTCTCTGCTGTTTGTTGCAGTATATAGTTTAACCGGGATATTTACAAGCCCAAAGGAGATACTACCTTGCCATAAGCTTCTTGCCGGCATGTATCATAATTGTGGTCAACAAAGATTATAACAGCTCACCAATATTTTTGTTAACCTTACAGTATAAGACTTCTATATCATTTGGTGTTTGACCACTTTCTCATCCATTGCATTAGATTAATTACAGATTCCACTAATTCTTGTCCCTTAGACGTAAGTTTGTATTCTACTCGAGGAGGTATCTCATTGTATGCTAATCTTTCTAATATTTTAGCCTCTTCTAATTCTTTTAATCTGCGAGCTAGCGTCTTACTGCTAAATCCTTTAAGTAATTTTCTAAATTCCTTGTATCTTACTGGCTGCGTCGAGCAACAAAGTGGTATTAACATCTCTATCGTTCCCCTTTTGGTAATTAACTTCCGAATTTTAGCCGTTTCCTTCATCAATATGGCTGCATTATATCCCTCAAAACTACACTCATTCATATACATCGGGAGTCGGTTTACTCCCTGTCCTTTTGTTTCCGACATGTCACCTTGTTTACTAAAGTATCCTTGATACCTTAAATAGTTTCTGAAGTAAACAATAATGATATGAAACAAGAGATATTGAAGGCAAAAATAAAAGAACGATACAGCAAAATTGCCTTAGAAGGCAATTCAGAGAGTTGTTGCGGCCCAGAATGCTGCAGCTCTACTGAAGCCGATCCTCAAATATCATCAATCGCCGTTGGTTACAATGGCATCGCATTGGAATCTATACCAAAGTCATCAATTCTTGGTCTAGGCTGTGGAGCCCCAATTAATTTCGCTAATTTGAAAACAGGAGAAGTTGTGGTAGATTTAGGCTCAGGTGCCGGAATAGATGCATTCCTAGCCTCAAAAGAAGTTAAGGGCCACGGTAAAGTGATTGGCATAGACTTTACTGATGAGATGCTACATAAAGCAACTTCAGCAGCCAAAGAAAATGGATTTACCAATGTTGAGTTTCGAAAAGGAGACATTGAAGATAGAATTCCTGTTGAAGATAATTCGGTGGACGTCGCAATAAGTAATTGTGTTATTAACCTAGCTACTAATAAGGTAAAAACATTCAAAGAGATATATCGAATTTTAAAGAAAGATGGTAATGGAAGAATGATAATTTCTGATTTAGTAACAAGCAAAGAAGTTCATGAAGAATCAGTCAACGCAGAAGATTGGTGTAGTTGCATTGACGGTGCATTAACAAAGGAAAATTGCATCAACAGCATAGAAGAAGCGGGATTTCAAAATGTTAGAATTTTAAATGAAAAGACATACATGGAACCAGATAACAAAAGTGATAGAAAAATTACAAGCGTAGTAATTGGAGCAGTAACAAATTAATGAAATTCTTCAAACGAGAACCAGCAAAGACAATCCTGTTTGTCTGCGTAGAAAATGCAGGAAGAAGCCAAATGGCTGAAGGTTTTTTCAATAAATATGCTCCAATAGGATACGAGGCAATAAGTGCCGGAACAAAACCAATTTCACAAATCAATCCAATTGCAGTTGAGGTGATGAGGGAAGCTGACATAGACATTAGTAACCAAAAATCAAAGGAGCTAACAGAAGATATGATTCGTAATTCCTCAAATATAGTAAATATGGGATGTATGGAAAAAGAATCATGTCCAACTCTTTTCTTGCAGAATTTGCTTGATTGGAACATTGAGGATCCAAAAGGTAAGCCTATTGAAAAATTCAGAGAGATAAGAGATGAAATTGACCAGAGAGTAAAAGAGCTTGTCGCAAGTATCAAGATTTACCAGTAGGTTAACAACTACTCAAAAAAAATTCTTTGCTGAGCTTGTTGGCACATTCATAGTAGTAACATCCGCTACGGGTTCTATTGTTTTTGACGCAAAATTTGGAGGAATATTGGGAATTCCGTTTATAGCATTTGCTCCTTTTGTAGGTGTTGCAATATCTGTTTATCTTTTTGGTAAAGTTTCTATGGCTCATTTTAATCCTGCTGTTACTATAGGTTACTTAATCACAGGACATCTACGAAAAAATCTACTAGCATGGTATTTTGGTGCCGAAATAATAGGTGCTTTACTCGCAAGCGTTTTTGTAAAGTATGTTATTGGAACGGAAGCTAATCTGGGAACCAATGCTCCTAACTATGACTTTTCCCTTTCTGTTATTTTCGGGATAGAGGTTTTGGCATCTGCATTTTTAATGGCCGTTATATATGCAGTGGTTCTTACAAAAGGATTGAAAGGATTTAGTGGTATTGCAATAGGTGGAATAGTTGGATTGGATATTTTCTTCTTTGGGCTTATTTCGGGGGCTTCAATGAATCCAGCTCGCTCATTAGCTCCAGCTCTACTGTCAGGTCACTTAGAGGATTTGTGGTTATATTGGACTGCTACATTTGTTGGCACTTCCCTGGTAGCATTATTCATAAGAAGAAAATTTGAATCAAATCTGAGTTGAGAATTGGCGTACAGGTATTTCCTTACAATAGCTTAGGCTATCCAATTTTATATAAATTTGAAATGTCGTAATACAATTGAATATCCAATCGGAACTATTTGTTGCCCTCATCAGTGAACTGTCACGGATTATAATTTAGCCTGAGGTGATTCCCATGCTTTATATATTAAAATTAGATTAAATATGAAAATATGAAAGGATACAAAACAGGAATCGAAAAAGACACCATAGATAACAGCAACTTTAGGAAAGTTTTGTACACTTCCAAGCATATTCAACTGGTTCTGATGAGTCTGTCACCTGGAGAGGAAATAGGAGAAGAAATTCATTCTGAAAACGATCAATTCTTTCGTATTGAAAGTGGTCACGGAAAGTGCATTATAGACGGTAATGTGTACGAAATCAAGGATGGTGATGCAATCATAGTCCCAACTGGAGCAAAGCATAATATCATTAATATTGATGGACAAGCAGATCTGAAAATGTATACACTTTATGCCCCACCCCATCACAAGGACGAAATATCAAGATCTACTAAAAAGGAAGCAGAAGATAACGAGGCAGAATTTGACGGAAAAACAACTGAATAATATGTTGAATGTAAATGCATAAAGAAACGTAGAAACGCTTACCATTTTTAAGACTAACTATTATTTGTTGGTATTGATGAGCAAGACAATGCCTGACAAGATAAAAAAGCAAACTTGGCAAATTATTTCTATCCTAATTCAAAAATGGTAGAACAAAATCCTTTTTACCTCATTTTGAGTTGGGTAGTATGAGCATTTAAAAAAAATTATTTTTTTACTGGCCGCTACAATAGGATAAGGCTAGTTTGAATTGTTCTGGACTGCCATACATTCCGTGCTGTTCGAAGCCTATTATTTTATCTCTGCAGGTAGAATATTTTTCTCCTCCTGTCATTCCATCTGTATAGGTCATTCCTACAAATACCACCAAAATCAATGCAATACTAATTGCTGCTGATATCAGTAGTATAGAAGAAGTTTTTGATTCACCGTATTTGGATTTTGTAATTAGGTTCGTCTTAGCGGTTGGAACTTTTAATAAAACGCTCAATTTCGTAGCTCCCATTTGGTTCTGTTCTTGGTCATACATTGTATATGGCTGGACGAACACTTTAAGTCTAGTAAGCTTTGTTACTTATTAATAGGAATTCTTTGCTATTTTTAAGGATCTTTATCCATTTTATTGCCTCAATACATCCAGCTCAATTAATCATTATTCGAAGGAAAAATAAGCTAAAGAGTACGCCCACAGTACCAAGAGAAGAAGAGAAATGGCAATTATTCGTCATGCTTTTATGAATAATCTACTTAGTCTATGCCTTAAGTCAAACTAATCAAATATAATATTCTAAGATCATCTCAATGCTTTCTTTATTCTCATCGTCACGTAGATATTCTTCGTACTTTGTGAAATCAAGAGGAGTAATCATACCAATTGGCTTGCTGGTATCTTTGGAATTTTCATCAACAACGAGTAAATGTCTAACATTGTGTTTCAACATCAAGTCAGCTGCCACCGATGGCGACGATGTCGAACTAATCATAATTAATGGTGATGACATTACTTCCTTATTTTTTACCTCGCTCGTACGAACATTCTTAATACATACCTTTCTAACTAGGTCACGTTCAGTGATTATACCCTTGGCTTTACCGTTTCTATCAACAACAAGCAGTGAACTTACTTTTTTTTCGGTCATTTCCTTCGCAGTATTTTGAATAGAGGCCGACTCTTTTATTGTAATTATATTTTTCCTCATGAGGTCACTTATAGTTGTAGTCATCACTAGAGTTAACACCCCTTACCTTTTAAGATATTCGGATCAGGCAAACTTCACTTTTAGTCGAATTACGAGTTAAATGACTATATTTATAGTTGGCTATTTCTGATTCGGTAAATACCATCCGTTTATCAGGATCCAGCCAGAAATGATGTGATTGTCCCCAATTTTATCCAACTAAAATAGTCCCACAAGTGGGATTGGTGAACTTGAATTCACTGGTCTTGCCGTCGGTAATCGAATTGTTAACAATTCTGATCCATTACCATAGATATATGACTAATATTGAATCCGAATATTTTTAGTGCTGACATCCTCGGAGTGGATTGTTATCGAAACATTACCAGTGTTCTTCTAACGGTATTAGAAATAAACTACTGATGAGTAGAATTCCTACAAGCATTCCTATTGTACAGATGTTCGATTTTATGTATTTTAAAGGTTTCATATGACTATTTAGCATAGGTACTATTACTTTTGTTGTCAACACTCAAGCTGAGAACTTACACTGGATTTTGATATCTAAACATGAATTATCTAAATTAAAACTAGTTGAATTTTCAAATAGTAGAAAAACTATTTACGAATTTTTATAGCTATTATTATGTATTATTATGTAGATATCAGTAATCTGCTCAAATCCACTTGTGTTCAGCCGTCGGGATATGAACTGAATATTCAGTCGGAACTTATTATAATCATTAATTGCTTAACTTGTGTACAATCCGAGTCGAAATATGGTGGCCCTACTTTCTTTAATAGCAACTACTCTGCGCTTGCTTTTTTAATATTGAACTTTCCTTGAACAAATACAGGCTCTTCAACTCCCCAACTCCACTTCTTCTTGGGGTTTATCCTAATATATTTGGGATTGGGATGATCAGTGTTGTCCATATAACCTCCTTGACGTGTAACTATATCAGCAATGCCATAGATCCTTATTCCTCTTGGATCCCACGGATCAATACTTTTCAAATCATCAACAACAATTGCAACCTTGTTATTTTTCATAACATTTCTATATTTTGTAGATTTAAGAAGGTTCATTCCGCCTACATAGAGATATTCACCGTCAAAATCAAAGCCAACAGGTGCAACATCGGGTTGTACAGATCCTTCTCGTTCCGTAGAAACAGAAGTCGTAGCTATTCTTGCGAGACGCTGAGATTTCAGATATTCTATTTCCTTTTGGGTAAATATCGATTCTGCCATAGATACTGAAGAGTATGTATTGACAAAAGATAAAGTTAACTTTCCAATTAGTTGATGAAACTGCTCTTGTGGTAGATTGCCAAATTATGATAGTTGCAAATTTATAATTATAATATTCGTCTAAAAAGGATCATATGACGCCAAAAATGCCAAATAGATTTGTAAATTTAATAACAGGAATACCAAGAGCTTTAGTAGGAATTTTAGTTTTCTAATCCTTAAATACGATAATTTTGGTATACCGCAAAGAAACTATCATGTCTACTACACAGGTTTCGTCCGAATCACACGGTCAATATAGTGCAAAGGCTTATTCTGCGGCAAGTGCAACTTCGCAGCTTGCTCCAAAAGTGATTTCACGTCGGGTACCGGGCAACCACGATGTACAGATTGAAATTCTCTTTTACGGTATTTGTCACTCTGATCTCCACCAAGTTCGTAATGAGTGGAGTGTGATGCCTACTGTCTATCCATGCATTCCAGGCCACGAGATAGTTGGTAGAGTCACAAAGGTCGGCTCTGTAGTTACTAATTTCAAACCTGGCGATCTCGCTGCAGTAGGATGCCTAGTTGACTCCGACGGCTCATGTCCCGATTGTCAAACTGGTCTTGAACAGTTTTGTCCAAACCTGACACTTACCTACAACTCACCTGACCCACACTTAGGAGGTGTTACCTATGGAGGGTATTGCGACAGCATAGTAGTTAAGGACCATTTTGTTCTTCATGTTCCACCCAACCTACATCTTGCCGGAGTGGCACCACTCCTCTGTGCTGGAATCACAACCTACTCGTCCTTGCGACACTGGAATGTTACTAATGGTATGAATGTCGGCATAGTTGGTCTTGGTGGACTTGGACACATGGCGGTGAAGTTTGCTCATGCACTTGGTGCTTATGTTGTTGTATTTACCACTTCACAGAACAAAAAAGGTGATGCTATTCGTCTTGGCGCTGACGAAATTATTGTTTCTACGGATGCTGCTCAGATGAAAAAACATACTTGCAGTTTCGACTTCATACTTGATACTGTTTCTGCGGAGCATAACATTAACGCCTACATTCAACTACTCCGCCGTGATGGAAATATAACCCTTGTAGGTGCGCCAGACAAGCCTCACGCCGTATCTGGTTTTGGGCTTTTGTTCCAGCGCCGCAGCATCTCTGGTTCGATAATAGGAGGTCTAGCAGAAACGCAAGAAATGCTAGACTTTTGTAGCAAACATAACATTACTGCAGATGTTGAGGTTATTCCCATCCAGATGATTAACGACGCTTACGATAGAATGCTCAAGTCCGATGTAAAGTATCGGTTTTCTATTGATATGGCGTCTCTTAAATCTGAGTGAATGAGTCCCAATTTCTTGCATTCTGTTTATTTAGTATTCGCTACTTTATTGTCTTTACTCACATATCGTAGGATAGTGATCTCTTCCTTTAAGGCGAGTAAATCAATTTTATTTTTCAAGCAGGTGATTGTTTGATTTCCTCTGTCCCTACGAGAGGTTCCTTCTTCTTACCAACTCTTTTTGCCCTTGATGCAGACAAGATTACAACAAGGCCAATAAAGACGCCAGTCGTGATGGCATACGATAACAGTGAGTCAGCCATGTAATCATATTATGAATTAGATTCGAGATAAGCATTATACATTAGGCAAAAAATGTCAATTAAATGGGACTTGATAGTAATTTAATTAATCCAAATGCAATTACAAGTTTGGTAATTCGGAGAGTAACAAATGGGTAATAAACAATCGAAGTTTGGGTCTTTGGCCGTCAGGAATCGCATTGTTAATGGTTCGGTCCAATCAATGATTACTGTAACTCATTTCCTTTTTACCTGATTTTGAGTTAGGTAGTATGAACATTTAAAAAAAATTATTTTTTTTACTAGCCGCTACAATAGGATAAGGCCAATTTGAATTGTTCCGGACTGCCATACATTCCATGCTGTCCGAAGCCTATTATCTTATCTCTACAGGCAGAATATTTTTCTCCTGTGATTCCATCAGTATAAGTCAATCCTACAAATACCAACAAAATCAATGCAATACTAATTGCTGCTGATATTAGTAGTATGAAAGAAGTTTTTGATTCACCGTGTTTGGATTTTGTAATCAAGTTCGTCTTGGCGGTTGGAACTTCTAATAAAATGCTCAATTTCGCACCTCCCATTTGGTTCTGTTCTTGGTCATACGCCGTATATGGCCAAATGAACATTTTAAGTCTAGTAAGCTTTGTTACTTATTAATAGCACTTCTTTGCTATTTTTAATGATCTTAATCCATTTTGTTGCCTCAATACATCCAGCTCAATCAATCATTATTTGAAGGGGAACCAAGCTAGAGTACTGCCTCCTAGAAGCGCTGGAGGGATAGATTCGATCGAACTCTTTTGTTCTCGTCTGCCAGTAATCGCATTGTTAACAATTCGGATCCAAATCTGAGGAAACTTATTTAATATGACAAAACGTAGACTGTTTAATGACTAGACTACTGATTAAATGTAAAAACAAGAATTGTATCAATCGATTGAACGTTGGACTCAATAATACTGATTCCAAGCCAATATTGTTTTGCAGTGAGTTATGTCTTAATTCATTTGAAAATGAAAAATTTAGTTCTACCTTAAATTATGAGGATCCAAATGAGGTTAGAACGTTAGTCCAAAATCTCGTAAGCCAGACTAAACTATTACAAAGCGAATTGGAAAACCTTAAGAAGATTAGGAAAACTTATTTTGGACTCTTCAAGGAACTCAATCTTAAAGATGAAACTTATAAACGTGAGTGGTCTTTTGATAAGGAGGTAGACGAATAGATGCCAATATTTATGGATACTCACAAAGTTCCTTTTACTAAACAACATCTTCAAGAACTATGTGCATCACCTCGGGATGAATTTGGTGTAGCGCATGTAGACCTCCTTTTCAATAAGGACGCCAATGTATGTTTCTGCGTACTTGATGCACCAGATGAGGAAGCTGTTAAAAAGCATCATGAAAAGGCTAATGTAAAATGTGAATGGATTATAGAAGTTGAAACTGCAAAAACATAGTCCTTATTAGGTTATAACACTGTTTATAATGAATGAAAATAGATACTAATAGTTAGTAATGGAATTCGAGAATATAGAGATTCATTCATCGGTACCCACGACACTATCGGTTCTAAACTGGGATATACGAAATATACTTCTAAGCTTTAAATTTTGATTTCGATTTATTTTTTTTACAAATTTGAAATAAATTTTCCATTAGAACACTAAATGTTTCGGTATATTATATCTACATTGTCAACATACGCTTGTCTGTTAGTCAATAATGAAATTAAATTGACAAAATCACTGGAAAGCTTTAAACTTTTTTCTCCCCAAGATATTATATCATCAATTGGTAAAGGGAGATTAAGAGGCAGGATTAGGAACCTACAGTGAATTACAAATCAAGACAATTTTACCTGTCATCGACCCACTTTCAAGTAATTCGTGAGCTTGGGCAGCTTGATTCAAGGGCAATCGAGCCGAAATTATAGGCTTAATCTTCTGTTGCTTTAGTAGATTAAATACTATTTGCAAATCTTCACGAAACCAGTTCGGCTTACGTCTTTTCAGCGTTTGAATACTGTAAGGAATAACTTTTCTACTGTCAGGTACCAAGTTAAGTGCAAGTACACTTATCCAATTTACTACATTTGATACTATTTGGCCTGCACGACTACCTCTATCTTTTGATTTTGAACCGAATCCATAGCCTATTAATCTGCCACCAGTACATAGTGCCTTGTATGAACGCATTAGCGATTCTGTGCCAATACCATCGAATACTGCATCCACCCCATAATTAGTAAGCCGGAAAATCTCTTGGACAAAGTCCACAGACTTGTAATCTATGGGTTTGCCGCCGAGTTCCGATACTACTTTTTTCTTGCGTAATGAGCAAGTGGAGTACATTTCCAGTCCTTGCAGTTTTCCTAATTGGAGAAGGGCTGTACCAACTCCACCTCCACCGCTGTGGACTAAAACAGATTCACCCGATTCTATATGGGCACTGCGATGTAGCATTTGATACGCTGTAGTATAATTAAGTATTACACTAACAACTTCAGCGGGGTCCAGTCCATAAGGAACCGACACAAGCTGGTCGGAAGGAAGACATAGATATTCAGCATATCCTCCAACTATTGGTAACGCGGCTACAGTATCGCCCATTCTCCAAGGCGATGTCCTAGATGCCTTGTCTCCTATTTTATCAACTACTCCAACGATATCCCAACCAATGCATATAGGCGGTCGCTTAAACAATGATTCCGGATGAATGCCTTCGCGTATGAGAATATCAGCCAGCGATACTCCTGCTGTCAATATTTTCACACGTACTTGATTTGCACTCGGTTCGGGAATTTCTTCCTTAATGAGATGGAGATTTTGAGGGCCACCAAATTTGGATACTATGATGCGACTGTACTTCACTGTTAAGATGTCACCTCTCTAACAATATTAATATTCAGCAAGCGGGACTCGAGTGGAATTTCATATTAGTTCGTCAGGATGCGACTGAATATTCAATCGGAACTAAATTAAAATCTAAAATTATAAGAATTTTTTAGACGTATATACCTATAAGAGATGAAGCGATTTAAATTATTTTACTTCCCATGCTTTTTGGAATATGCGTGATTTTGGTGCTAAAATTGAGGAATAAGGAACGATAAATAATATAACCTTGATGATGGGAGAACTTAAAAAGCAGGTATAATTTGCCTTTTTTGGCTAGATATTATAAAGACCTTGTAGATAGAAAACTTTTTACCTTTTGGTTTACCAAATCAATATAAATGACAAATAAAAAGAGATTCATTATTATTATTACAGCAGGGATTGCTGCCGCGTTATTACTAATTGCAGGTACAGGAACTAATGATATTTTGTTTAATACTGGATATGCTCAGACAGTGACATTGGGAGAACCAATTTTTGTAGAACAGGGAGAGGATACACTTGTGGGAGAAATTGGTCCTAACAGAGAACACAACACACTTTTACTTCTAATTGAACGATGAATGGTAACATAGAACACGATAAAACAGGGGAGTATGTCAGTTACTCCAAAGGTAACAATCTTACATTTGATCAAGGGCATGCAGTAATGAAGACCAAGGATGGTGAAACGGCAAACTACACGTTCATAGAGGTATTTAATTGTACAGACTTTCAAGGAGCTTCAGTATATAGCACAAATTCTACTGGCAAACTATCCGTTTTGGATAATGCACTGATTATATTTAAAATTGAGCAAGACGAGAGTGGAAATTATGTAGATAAACAATGGCTTTGGAAGTAGTATAATTCGCCGGTCTTCGGCCGTCGGTATATGACTGAATAACTTCAATACACCAGAAGTTATAAAAATCATCTCAGGTAATTTTTATTTATGACTCATGAGAAAAAAAATTCGCTAAATATAAGTGGAAAGCTTGGTCAGACGTTAAACGATGTGTTGAATTTTCCTTTAATGGAGGCTATAGCAGGAAGGCGTGCTCGAAGATTTTGTTTGGGTGCAGAAATCCCAGATGGGGTTCTTGCGTTCAAATCATATCATTCGCCTATGCCCCTGAGTGAAACAGAACAATTACTTGTTTTATCGACTATGGGCGGCGTAACAGGATGGCACTTTGCTATCATGCGTCATGCAAAGTACGCTCCTAAACTTTCCAACTACTGTGGCAGTCCTGTAGGTAGGACCTTTCCTTCAAGTGCTGGATTTATTACATCAGAATTATTTTACACAGACGATTCCGGTACATACTTTTTTCCTACGCGGGACTTTCATCCTCAAATGGAAATTCAGGATGGTAAAGTCAATCTAGAAGAATTCCTAACGGTACATCAAAAGAGAATAAAAAAATTATCCGATAAGCGATTGCATATTCCACGCGCCGAACCATATATGGAAGGACATAATACATGGATAGCCAACCATAAAGGCTCAACTCTAATCATACCCGTTGGTGATTTAGCTCAACATATGTTGGCCAATATATGCTTCTATACTCAAAATGGTTTTCCAGTTTATGATGACATAGCAAAGCAGCCAATACCTGGGCTTGAAAAATTTAGCAATATTGTTGATGTAAGCAAGAAATTACCACTTACCTTTATGGAACAGTATTCTTTGACCGAATTAACAGCAGAGCTCTCAACATCTTGTTATGCCGGCGTACTGATGCTTCAAGCAATGGGTCTTGGTGGGTGGATGTTTGATGGAATAGACAGGCATACTGTATTAGGCGCAAGTGGTGATCCAAATGTTCCAGGTTTAGGATTTAGGTACGATAAAGATGAACGCTGGTCCATACCAAATCCAACTGGATTAAAGGGGGTTTTTGAAGGATATTGTCCTCCACATTATCGTGATATGAGGGACGCAACAGAAGCACTGGCTGAGAGAAAGTTTGGTAACGGAGGTGTCTATAACCCAAATACTCCTGGCCCATGGAGTGACAGTCCAAAAGTCAGAGCAAGCGCTAATCCTTATACTGAAGAATTCAAAGAATGTGTCGCGTTACAAGCACAGTACATCTATGATACATATGGCAAATTTCCAGCTACCGTTCCAAGTATCTTTGTATTGATGTATGTACAAGCTCAGCACATAGATTTAGACTTTTATGATAATCATTTTAAATCTGGAGCTTATCTTACCACTCACAAGGAACATATGAAAAGATGGCACTAAAATTGAGGGCCAATTAACAATTCAGGTATTGCGTAAAAATGACAAGAAATAGATTGTTTCCTTCATTTATTACTTGTTGAGAATTGAGGTGTAGAGTAGATTTTAACAGTCTTCGGACGTCGGAAATCGCATCGTTAACAATTCGGATCCAAATCGAAGGCTAATGGCTGAATTAGTTTATTTCCTTTTTAATGGTAAAGTAATCCTTTATCTCGTCACCCTTATTGTCATAAAAAGTTCCAGTCAGTGATGTATGTGGATTACCATTCTTTACTTCTAAATTTAGGAATCCAAACCTATCAATTTGTGTAGCAACAAAAGAGGCACGTCCGTCCAGACCATAGAAACTTTCTCCTCCTGTTCCAACCGTAGCAAATACCACCCCGTCATTATTGCTGTTGTATCCTGTAGTAAATCCATTAGTTACGATAGGATTTGCGGCCTTCTCAGCATTGTACGTTAACGGATATGTTCGTTGATAGTTATGGTTATGTGCTTGTAGCACTAAATCTACGCCATATTTATCAAATAATGGATGATAAATATCTCTCATCGATTCTTCAGCCGTATGTTTTGATGGTGATGTGTAAAGTGGTCTATAGATAGTTACAACTATCCAACTAATATCATCATTTTTAGATGCCTCTTCCAAATCTTGCTTTACAAAACTGAACTGCTCTGAGCCATTTTGAAATTTAGATTCTGATGCCATTACAACAAAATGCACTTTATTGTAATCGTATGAATAGTAATGTTTGTCAATTTTAAAACCGTTTATATATTGATTCAACTTCGCTTCCCCATCGTTCACATCATGATATCCTAAAGTGATCATGATTTTACCTTTAAGTGTAGTCATGAGATCGAACCAACAATTTGCAGTAGTCTGATAGGAAAGGTCCCCTAAAGGTAACACAACTTCAGGTTTTTTATCTTCCATATTTCTAACAGTATTTCTTGCATTTTCTGAACATCCAAAGTCACCTACAGCTGCAAAGTTAAAATCTTTTTCACCATTTTCATCCTCATCTTTCAGCCCATAACCTTTGTAAGTCTTTGGTTCTACATCTAGTCCTTGTTTATTATTATCACCATCACCATGACCTTGATCTCGTTCTTGAAGTAACAGCGACTCCAATAATCGTCTCAAATTACGGTTGTCATCGTTAAATCTAAAAGATCTTGAGTCACGTTCATCGTCAACGTCCTCATCATCATCACCACCACTTCCGTCATCACCACCACCACGACCATCTCTTCCCTCATCACCACCACCACTTCCCTCACCACGTCGTCCCTCATT
Organism: Nitrososphaeraceae archaeon; assembly: GCA_035620895.1. Taxonomy (GTDB): domain Archaea; phylum Thermoproteota; class Nitrososphaeria; order Nitrososphaerales; family Nitrososphaeraceae; genus TA-21. Next base: position 5,542 of record DASPFY010000009.1, on the reverse strand, counting down.
GTCGTCATCACCTTCATCATCGCCGTTACCATACACTCCGCGTAAAATGCCTTTGGAAGGTTCTGTAAAAGAAAGTGGAATTGTCATGGAGAATAAGGATACAAGAATGATTGTCATAAAAATGAAGAATGAAAATCTCATTATAGGATCGATTTATAAACTAAATTATTTAAATTTGATTCTGGAAATGTGGTAATTTGAAGTTAAAAAACTCAATTTCTTGTGAAGTTAAGTAGCTATAACTTGTCTCTCTACTCCCAAAGATGAAATAATTTCAGTCTATAGAGATCAGGAAATTAGGTGACCATTCTCCGAAAAGTTAAATTTATTCTTGGTAGAGTGATATTTTTGGATTTAGGTAGACTATGTAGCCAGTTTTTTTGTGTTTCTCCCTTCATCAACAATAAACTACCATGTTCAAGTAGTATTGAAATAGTCTTATTACTTTGTTTGTGCTTAAAGGAGAATTTCCGCTCTGCTCCAAAACTTACCGAAGCGATGGTGCTATGATCTTCGATTGATTTTTCATCATCACTATGCCAACCCATACCTTGATTGCCATCATGATACAAGTTTAATAAGCAGGAATTAAATTTTGTATTCGATAGATTCTCTACAACTTGTTTAAGTTTTGTAAGCGCTCCAGTCCACGGTAATGCTTTCTTTTCCGTATTTGAATAAATATAGACATAATCAGAATCACCATACCAGGCAGTTTTCCTTTTGGTAACTATATGATTTCCAAATACTATTACTTCATCATTCTTCCAGGGGATATTTTGTAGTAGTGAGTGAAAGTATTCATTTGCTTCATCAAATGTAAAGATCTTACCATAGTAATATGCGGTACCTTCTATACTCAGTAAATTAGCTAAATGGCTTTCAATAAGAAAATATTTTTAATATCTTATACTTAATGCTTATGAATTACAATCATCTTTTTTCAAGGTAAAAGAATAAATCATATATGTCTAGTAGCATTATCCTTATTCATAATTGGTTTCATCAGATAACGGTTCACCGCCGCCGGAGTCTAAAACTGGAGGGGCAGATAACCGCCCTGTAGAAGTCATATTAGCTAGTTGGACGGATAGATTTGTAGCATGGTTAATTGATTTTATCATAGTATCAGTAGGTTTAGGGATTTTGTTTGCACTGTTAGCACTTCCATTTTGGTTCTCTGATAATGGTAACGGTATGGCCATTGTTCACAGAGATTTTGGATCGTTTCACTATCTTCTATCAAGTGCTGTTTTCTTTGCATATTGGACTTATTTTGAGCATACGAGCGGACAATCAATAGGTAAGAGGCTTTTGAAAATAAAGTCCACAGACATGTCTGGCAAGGGTGGTGTTGATATCAAAAGTGCTTTATTAGAGAGCTTTGGAAAATCTTTCTTGCTTCCAATAGATGTAATCTTAGGATGGCTTTTTACTAATAACAAGAGACAGAGAATATTTAACAAAATAAGTAATACTATAGTTATCAAATTAAAACCCAGAGAAGAACTACCTGAGAATATTAAATATAGAAAGGACTAGCGTCGCAGGCGGGACTGCGCGTAATGAAGAATAGGTTCGAATGCGTCGATATAATTGTATTTTGTTACAATGCAGATCAAAAAACCTTATCTGCTACGTTTACCATAGTAAATTGGAAATGTCAACTGCAGAAGTAAAGCCAAAAAAACTCAGATGTGAAATATGTGCAAGGATTTTTGAGACACCAGAGATGTTGAGCTATCACATGTCCGTGGAACATAGTCAAGATAGGATACCACCTACTGGCATTTCGTGAAATGTGATAATTATTTTCTATTCGTTAGTTCAGCAAAAATATTAGAGGTCATCAAGTGTTCGCGTCGGTATGAGCAATAAAATTGGTCAGCGAGAAATAGTAAAAAACTACCTCGCTAAACTACACATTAGCGACAGTAGCAATGAATCCGTTATTAGTAATCTTCAATCCGCGTAATATCCCAGAGTTTTACAAGGCCATCGAAAAGATACATGGGATCTCTAAACTATGGATTAAATATTTTCCACAAGACGAAGCATACAACAAAGCAAGAGAGTTCTTTCTGCAAAGCGACTATACTCATTTTATGATCCTGCCCGACGATCTTATTGTGACTCAATCAGATGTTGATGCAATAGTAAATCATGATGAGTCGTATGATTCCATTTCTGGATGGTGCAATAACACCGGCCGTGATGATACCAATATTGATACCAACATCTCGGCTTTCCTGCCTCCAGATCCGCCCAGCACAGCAACATATGAAGGCTACCGTTGGTTTAAGATAGCACAGTTTGAAGCGTTGCTATCGAAAGTAGAAAATTCCAATGCCATAATTCCTGTATTACATCAAGGGTTTGCTTTGTCGCGTCTGTCAAGAAGACTCATTGAGCAAGTGCCATTTAGGACGGATGCGGGTTGCTGTGTTGATTCTTGTCTTTCGTTAGATTTAATGAAGTTTAGAGTTGGGTTTACTCAATACGTTGATATTCGTATCAGAATGAAACATCTCAAGATTCCTCGTAGTGAATTGTTGGTGGGGAAGGAAAAGGCTAGAGTGTTGTTTGAAAATTAGTTAGCCAATGAGGAATGCTGATTGGAAGGACGCAGTAGACATCGGTCATCTGATTTTCTGCTCTAACAGTCATCTCATCTTTAGTCTCCCTATAATTTTATTCTCTTCTAAACACCTATAGAAACCTGAGTACATAACGGGCCCGTCGGGAATCGCTTAGTTAACAATTCGGACCCAAACGAAGGTGTATAATCAATATTTAGTTGAAACTTATTGGGGTTCAAGTCCTTAGAGTTTATAGAGAGAATAAATATATACACTACTCCACTAATAATTAAAATATGTTGTCGTTATCATGTCCCGACACAGGAGCAGGAGTGATTGAATGCGATTATGTTGCCAGAGGGAAGACAGAAGAAGAACTTTGGAAAGATGGGACAGAGCATATAGTAAAGGAACATGGTATGAAAATTGAGGATATTACTCCACAGTTTAAAAACTATTATAAAAAAATTCATCAAACATTCCTAAAATAGACTCGTGTTCGTCTGTCGGTATTCATGATGGTATCGGTCCCAAAACGGGATTCTGATATCTGTATAAATTACTAAGCCTTAAGTTTTTCTTAATCTATACGAACTCGAACAGTCTTTAAGTGCAAGAGTATCCGTGAGCTTGGCAATTTGCGGATGATTTTTGACTCAAAGATAATTCAAATAAACTCTATATGGTACATAGTTTATCCGTGTATTTCTTTCTCTAAGGCTTCCTTTAGCATATGTAAATGTTTTAGTCTGTCACTCTTGATAGTTCGCCAGGTCTCCACCAAGTCAGATTTGTTCGCATTCTGTGCATCTCTGATGTAAGTGTCTATAGTATCGTACAGAAAACCGGCATCTTTTCCCATTGCATGCAATATGTCGTACATCGTATTTGATAATTCAGTTTCGCGACTCATTAAATACTGAAGGTGAAAATAATATTTAAGCATTGGATCCGATAGGAAATATTTACAAATTTCTATATCATATTAGTGAACTATCTGTCACTCTGTTAACAGTTCATTAGTCGGTTGATGGTGTATTTGCCTGGTAGAGAGTTAAATAAACAAATCCTTCCTGTGTAGAGGTGATTCAACGACTTTTTATTCAATCTAAAGAGATCTTCGAAATTCCTTCGAGTATTTTGACATGATCAGTCTGAGGTTCAGTAGTAATGTAGAGCATATGATCTCCTCCTAAAGGTAAAGTGATTCTCTTTATTTTTTCGTATTCTGCCAGAACATACTTCCCTTTTCCTATTTTGGTAGCCAGTTCATTTCGCGACTTCCATGCATTTATCGCCATTTGCAGGGATTTCTTACTTTCTTCAGGAGAGAGCAAATTGGAAACTCCCGGTTTATGGTCGGAGAACATTATCTTTCCGCTAGAGTCACAAATAGTAACCATTCTAACATTCGGATCCAGCTTCATTATGTCTGAATGAATATGTTGATAATTCATACTAATCTAACTAGTCTAATCTATATAAATACGACCACCGTCGTCGTTTTTGTATTTTCCAATGTATACAGATGGCTTGTTGACATATGTAGCAGAACCAACAAGAAAAATCATTTAAACTTTACACGATAACCGGTTGTGGATTAAGATGAGCGGTGGATCTGATTCCAAATTAACTGCAGGCTATTATCGACCTATGGTTTATGCTGGGTTGTTCGGCGCTATTTCCTCGCTGCTTACAGTGGGATACATAACACTCTATAATCAGGGTATCAAGTTCTTTTGGCAGCCAGGCATCTTCTTTTATAACATTAACATTTGGCCACTAATTCTCCTAAGTGTAGCCGGTGTTTTCATCGGTCCTGCCATCAGGTTCTTTGGACAGCATGGAGGTTTGGGAGTGGCTCAAACCGAATATGTCAAGAATGGTCGTCTAGACTACCGGAGACTGCCAAGCATTCTTCTTCAAGCATTTATAGCGTTGTGGAGTGGTGCGGCAGTTGGTCCTGAGGGAACGCTTGTTTTTCTTACTGATGGAATAGGTACCTTTGTATCTCAACGACTCAAGCTTCAGAAAGATGATGTGCAAGTGCTCGTTTGCAGTACCATCGCAGGAGCATTCGGAGGTTTCTTTGGTTCGCCAGTCATTGGAGCCGTCGGTACCCACGCCGCTATCGGTTCTAAATTAGGATTCTTGATTATATGACCATTATGAAATTTTGGTAAATAGCTTATGTTCTGCATACAGATAATTGAGAAATTTCTTGCAGAACTCTATTTCCTCGTTTAGTGAGGGCAAGTCAGGAGTCGTCGACAGTATCTCAGAAACTATTTTTGAAGATTCAATCATTCCGTTATAATAATAGAGTAATGCAGTTGTTAAGGTGTTTCTCATAGAATGCTCTTCAAATATACTCTTTTGTCCTACGGATTCAGAATAGCTTATTTCAAATCCATTCTTTTGTATATGTTCAATTATTTCTTCCGCCTTTTTTTGCTCGTTGTTTAAATCCGATCTTAATTGATAGTTAAAGAGAATTATTCGTTCACCTTCATTCTCTTCTACTTTCTTTAATCTGTCGACATAATGTCTTAATGCGTTTATAGTGATTTTCTGCCTTCTATTTCCTTTGTCAATTTCCATTTAGCCACAAAGATATATCAGTTTATATTTTAATATTAATTGTTTACACAAATTCCTGTTCTATGACCATTCATTTTATATCTAACATTATGTGGATACCTATGCCCTGGATAAGGTTTCTCTCTGGAGCTGTGAATTTAGGCACGTTCCTATTTTAGTAAAATGTTAAATTAAGGATTTTTTTGACTCTTTATTAATTCAGAACCCTATATCAAGACTGATATCGGTGCGGGCCCCGACGGCTCCAATGACTGGCGAACCAAAGAAACCTCCGAATGCTCCTGCGATGGTACTGCAAACGAGCACTTGCACATCATCTTTCTGAAGCTTGAGTCGTTGAGATACAAAGGTACCTATTCCAT
>DASPFY010000008.1:0-25602 GCA_035620895.1 Nitrososphaeraceae archaeon | reverse complement strand
AGTTTCCCAGGGATAGAATATTCAGGTGGATCTGAGGGAATAGGCTTGTCCGTCTCAATTGGAATTGCACTTGCAAAAAAGAGAGATGGACAAAAAAATAGGGTCTATACTTTGATTGGGGATGGAGAATTAAACGAAGGACAAATATGGGAAGCAGCCATGGCAGCCTCAAAATTCAAATTAGACAACTTGGTCGCTATCCTGGATAGGAACAAGATCCAACAAGATGGATTTACAGAAGAGATTATGCCTCTGGATCCTGTTAGAGACAAATGGGCTGCATTCAACTGGAATGTTGTAGAGGTAAATGGGCATAAGATTGAGCAGATAATAGACGCCCTGAGCAGAGTTGAAAAAGTAGAAGATAAACCATCAATAATCATTGCAAATACCACCAAGGGGAAAGGAATTAAGCATATGGCTAATAATCCACAATGGCACGGCAAAGCTCCTCCAAAAAAACACGTTCCAATTTTGCTAGAAGAGCTTCAAAGCGAGATTTTGATTGCACCTTCAATTATTGCAGGTGAACCCGAGAATTATGAAGAGAAGGTAAGAAGAGCAGAGCGAGCAGGTGCAGATCTTATTCATTTGGACATAATGGACGGCAAGTTTGTTCCGACAACTTCCTTTTTTGCTGACACTATTAAACATCTGAGAAAAATCTCAAGTATTCCTTTCGATGCTCATTTGATGATTGAAAAGCCAATCAATCATGTAAAAGAATACATAGATGCAGGATGTGATATTATTACAGTTCATGTTGAGGCCTGCAATGAATTAGAGTTCATCGAAATTAACAAAATGCTACTAAAAGCTGGAATCAGTCCTGGTATCGCTATTAATCCGGGGACTAAATTTCCGTCCTGGATAATTGAACACCTTGATAACATAGATGTCATGATAATCATGTCAGTGAATCCTGGTTTTGCTGGTCAGAAATTTATTCCCGAAGCATTGGATAAAATGGCTGAAGTAGTCAAGACTCTGAAAAGTAACGACTATAAGGGATTCATTGAAGCTGATGGAGGTATTGATGCAACAACGCTTCAGCAAGTTTTTGACGCAGGGGCGAGAATTATGGTAGCCGGTAATGCAGTATACGGCTCACCAGATATCAATTCGAATATTATCCAGCTGAGGCATAAAGCCAATGTTGCAATTGAAACAAAATTATTGGAATTGGCAACAATAAATGACATGAGATCTGATTGGATTAAATCTCGAAAAAATATGCTTATACCTTTGGCAAAGGAACTTAGCATTGAGGAGGATCTCCATGCAATTAAGTGATAAGAACATTATTTCTGATATGAGAACCGCATACGGAAAAACATTAGTCGAACTAGGATCAAAGGATCCTAATCTTGTTTGTGTCGGAGCAGATACCACTGATTCACTCAAAACAAAGCTCTTTGGTGACAAATTCCCCAATAGGCTATACAATGTTGGGATTGCAGAAGCAAATCTTGTTTCAATTGCTGCTGGATTGGCAATTGCAGGCAAAGTGGTTTTTGCAAGTACCTATGCTGCATTCTTACCAGGCAGATGTCTTGATCAAATTAGAAATACTATTTGTTATCCGTTTCTTAATGTAAAGTTAGTAGTATCACACGCTGGGCTTACCGTTGGTCCTGATGGTGCCTCTCATCAACAGATTGAGGATATATCTACAATGAGAACAATTCCAAATATGAGAGTGCTTGTTCCTTCAGATTCTGTAGCTGTAAAAAATTTAATTCCACTTCTAAGTTATACTCCAGGACCCTTTTTTATGCGCCTAGCACGTCCTTCAAATTCCAATATTTATGAAGACAATTTTGAAGAATTCGATATTGGTAAAGGTAACGTCATTAGAGATGGTTCCGACATAACACTGATTGCATGCGGTCTTATGGTTTCAAAAGCTATCGATGCAGCACAAGCACTTGAAAAAGAATATGCTGTATCATGTAGAGTGATAGATATGTACTCTATCAAACCAATCGATGTTGATCTTGTATATCATGCAGCAGTCGATACTGGTTCAATTGTCACTATTGAAGAGCATAGTATCATAGGAGGGCTAGGAAGCGCTGTCTGCGAAGTGACGGCAGAAAATCATCCTGTTCCTGTAAACAGGATGGGTATAGCAGATATTTTTGGCGAGTCAGCTAGAGAAACTGAAATAGAATCACTCCTAAGCAAATATGGCTTGAGTTCGGATCAAATTATAGAATCTGTTCTTAAATCTAGGAAACGAATAAAAAAATGAAAATTTTTCTTGATACTGCTAGTATTGAATCTATAAAGAAATTTGTCGATATGGGTGTGGTAGATGGGATTACTACTAACCCCACACTCATTTCTAGAGAAAAAGGACATCCTGAAGACATAATGCGAGAGATAGTAAAAATTGTAAAGGGTCCCGTAAATTTGGAAGTTGTCGGAACAAAAACTCAGGAAATGGTTGAGGAGGGATTGCGATTAAAAAAATTTGGTGAAAACGTTATTGTGAAGGTTCCCATGACCATGGATGGATTAAAAGCGGTAAGAAAACTTGGCGATAATAAGATCAAGACAAATGTAACTTTGATCTTTTCATCAAATCAAGCATTGCTGGCTGCAAAGGCTGGGGCATCATATGTTAGTCCTTTTATAGGAAGACTGGATGATGCTGGTCAAGAAGGAATGACAGTAATTAAGGAAATAGTTCAGATCTTTGGCAATTATGGCTATCAGTCTGAAGTTTTGGTTGCTAGTGTGAGACATCCCATTCACGTTATTGAAGCCGGCAAGTTGGGCGCACACATTGTAACTCTCCCACCTGATATATTGGGTAAAATGCTAACACATCCTCTTACTGATAAGGGCTTATCTCTTTTTCTTTCAGATTGGGAAAAAGTTAAGAAAGAACACAAGTACACGATATAAATTTAGTTCTCGGGATTAGAATTAATAGGATCGTGATCGGGGCTTCTTAAACCTGTAAAAGTGATAGGACTCTCTTTGGGATTTCATCAAGTTGGCTAACAACCAAGGTCCTTTCATATTCTAGGTATTTCAAATTCAAACCAATATTGATTGCATTGTTTACAGTTTTTCCCATGCCAACAGCAACCATGTGAATTCCATTTAACTTGTAGGTCTTAATTGTAGAGCGTACAGCATTATAGTCAGAAGGTTCCCCATCAGTCAAAGTTATCATTATGTCTGGTTTGTATGTTTTCATCAATGGTAACAACAAATTGTAAATTTCGGCTAGCGGTGTCCCTCCGCTTGCTTTAATTTGAACCAAATTACGTGCGTTTATAGAAGTCCATTTCACATCTGGATGCTTTATAACCCAACAAGTTACTTTTTTGTTTTTGGTACTAAACGCGTAAGCAGAAAATTTCACATTCAAAAATTTTAAAGCTTCACAAAGTGCAACCGTAGCCTTCTTGTACTCCAGTTCGTATTCATCTATGCTACTGGAATGATCTAATAATAGTACAATCTTGGTATTTATAGTATTTCTAAAATCCGTGAGAAATGGTTTTGGTTGTGATTCGATTATGGATTCTATATCTATCTCATCTCCCGTCATATCATGCACTTCTCTCCATCCTCTTTTCCAAGATCTAATGACTGATTTCAGCTTTGTAATCAAATCGTTATCATAGATTATGCTCTCATCAATACCAACACTATCGGGAACCTCCAACCCAAATTGTTCCATTGCTGAGTAACCCTTATTGTCTGTTTTTTTACTCTCCTTCACAAGACTTTCATACTCTCTTAATATCTGAGAGCCAGCCATAATGTCATTTGAGGATTTTTCCATTTCCCTTTTTCGAATTTTTATCATCTTTTCTATTTCTTTTAGCAGATTTCTTTCTGTCATTGATAATCCAATTTTACTTCTGAGGGTAACAATTGGTATAGTAAAAAGAGAATCAATTTGAAGGGTCTTGATTATTTTGGGAATTTGCCGTTCTATCCATTCTGTTCTATGGTTTTTTTCTATTGATTCATCAATTAATTCTCTGGCAATGTTAACTGCACCTTGCACCCTATCTGATTCTGATCCGAACAATTCACCTTTGACATAACCAGTAATTAGGTATTGAGAGAATGCCTCGACAACCTTATGCTTACCATATAACGAATTCAATAAAGGACGCGATAACCAAGAAATTCCTTCGTTAAAGATTACTTCATTCTCCATGCCTCTCCATTCTCTTAATCCCAATATCTCTATCCTCTTCAATTCTATTGAGTTTAGAATAAATCCAAAAGCATGGTCATTACTTAGTGCTTTTGTTGAATGTGCCAAACGCATCGATTCGTACCATAAAGAAACACGCCACTGACGATATTTTTGGAATTCTGTTCCACTATAAAATCTTAATGATGGCATTGAGATGGTGTTTTTTTCTAGATTCGTAGCGGGAGGCTTGTCTTCTACTATTAAAATAATTGCTTTATTATTTCCAGACCATCTTCTGGAAAGAAACGTTCCTAGATTTATTAGTACATCATTTCGCAAAGAAAAGTTTTGAACATAAGAGAAGGACATTTTCTTACGCAAAAATTGAAGTTATCATGTCCATTACCTTTCTATATTCTACTTCTCCCCACTGATCATAAACATTAGCATATACTACTTCAGCAGCTTTCTTGGGAGAAACTTGATTTGTCAACAGTCTTGCAAATGCTATAGACTCTCTTATGCTGGGACTGTAGTACAGCTCCTCTAATGAGGCTGCTTCTCTCAGACTATTGGCCAATTTAAGTGCATTGTCAATATGACTCTCTTGTGAAGAATCAAAGTTTACGTGGTATTTTATGATCTGCTTCTCAATTTCTTTGGGTGGATATTCGAGTCTTAGTCTGACTGGAAATCTGCTTAGTATTTGTGGCGGTAATTCCTTTGTTCCTTCATGAGATAGTGGGTTGATCGTAGCAAAAACAAACCAATTATCCATTGCATTGATTACTTGACCATCGGCTTCTTTCAATACAATCTGTCGTCTATCATCAAGTGCTTCATCAAGTCGTAGAAGTACGTCAGCTTCTGCTGCATTAAGTTCATCAAGATATAGAATTCCGCCCTCTCTCATGGATTTGATCAAGATGCCTTCTACAAATGTAACTTCCCCTTGATTCATAGTTTTAGTTCCAACCAAATGCGATTCGCGGGTTCTTAAACTGAAATTAATTGAATAAAGCGGCTTTTCAATATCCGAAGCAAATTTTCTAACCAAACTAGTTTTACCAGTGCCTTTTGGTCCTATTATAAGTACAAAAAGTGACGAATCATATGCTTTCTTAATTATATTAAACGAATCATTCCAATCAAAATAATTGGAATTAGATGAGTCTTTTGTCATTCATTATCTATTTTTAGAACATGTAAATAAAAACTAATTGTTGATTTTCATTTAGATCTTAATATAGATTTTTTGTCATTCAGGTAATCTGTAATTAGAATCTTATCTATTTCAGCTGGATTGATATAATATGATCTCCCCTTGACATACTTTTCCAACTCATTTACATAACTCAATAAAGAATCTTCCTCACTAACCATGATTGTATCTATATCAATACCTAATTTATGACATTTTCGTGCTTCCAGAATTGTTTTTTCACCGATATATTGGTCAACCTGTCTATATCTATAGCAAAGGTAAACTAATTCCCCTGATTTAGTATCAAGTGAAAAGTCCTGTTTTTCCTTTGCTGAATTTAGTGTTTCCTTATCAAGAGCATAAAATTGGGAATAGGGTCTTTCACATAATATTTTATTTCGTTCTTGTTCTGTATCGATGAAGCAGGCACTTGGATGTCCGTCTGTCACAAGGACAATTTTCTTGTTAACAGTGGTTTCATTTTGTAGAATTTTCTTTGCCAGTCTAAAAGCAGCCTGATAATTGGTATAGTGCATAAAGCCTACGCCTGAATCAAAAGTCCTGAGATATGGTATATCGTAAGGTGATACCTTAGAGGCCAAAGCCCCAAAACCTACTATACGAATTGAATCTGACGGGAAAAATTTTTGGTTCAATAAAAACAAACTCCATAATGCTTTTTTTGCTGCCTCTATTCTACTCATGTCCCCAAACATTGTTGAATATCTCATAGTAGAACTCAAGTCAATACAGTAAACAACTGCAACATTAACTTCTCTCTTTGTTTCATAAACTTCCCAATCGTCAGGTTGTAGGTCAATTGGCAATTGAATGGACGATCTGGGATCGGATCTTCTTTGAATAGCATTTAATAATGATCTTGGAACATTAATTAATCTCAGGTCGTCAGACGGTTCGTATTTTCTTGTCGAATCTAAATTTAACGAACCGCTTCCACTAAATGTAGTCTCATGCAGTCCAATGGTTCCTTTATTAAGAGCTCTAATTACATCCTCTAGCAATTTGCCTCCTACTGCAAAAAATCCTTTTTTACTTAGCCATTTTCTTGAATCCTTTATATACCCCATCTGCTGGAGCTGGGCTATTATCGACGATTCCGTCCTACTGGATTTAGATTTATCTGATTCACCCTGACTATTTTCTCTCTCCTTCTTCAGGTTCTGTAGTTCCTGCTCAATTTCTTCCAGTTTTGGCTGATCTTCTTTCATAATTTCCCTGCCCAAGACTTTAAGAAAATCCTGGAGTAAACTCTTTGGAATTGATTTTGTTGGAGCCTTGTCTTCCTTTTCTTCTGGAAAGTCAATGATATTATGATAAGTAAATTTCCTAATGTCATTACTATATGTGGACATAGATACCTTCCTTCCTATCCAATATTGGTGGATCTGTAAATCTAAGGCGCTCTAGTATTAACTCAGTTACTGATGCGAGATACTCGGGATCCTTCGTGTCTCTAAAAGTGTCAAAATTTATTGCATTTTCTTTTAAAGCTTCTTCAAAGTGCTTTTGATCTTGTGCTATATTTTCTGTCACAATATCCAGTATTTCCCTTAATGAATCAAACTTACTTACCTGTGCCTGATAGCTTTTGGAGCCCTTGCTGTTACTGGTGATGTCTTGAGAGACATGAAAAGTTTTGTTGATTTTGAATTCATTCTTTAGACTTGTTAGTTTTTCAGGAGGAAGGTCACCGACATAATGAGCACATATTTTTTTGACTGCATCAGATATTATTGTATCCAAAATATTCATTCTGTTTTCATAACTATCATCTATCTCTGAAAGTTCAAATTTTGAAGTTTGATGAATTGAATAAATGTCACTAAAACGTGGAACAGCTTTGATGTTATAAATGAAGCCTCTTACTCGTTCGGCTTCTGATATCAAGATCTCTAATGAATGAATAGACATTCTTACACTTACTCCCTTTTCATGATTTATTTCGGGATGCCCCCGAGCAATCCTAGTAATTTCAGCTAGAGTTCTTAAGATAAATATAGGTAACATTATGTTCCTTCTATTGGAAATGTTTGCTTCCTGAACCATTATCATCATTTCATCGTAAACCTTTTTTGGATATCTAGTGACGATATGACTCTTAAGTCTATCATAAAGCGGTTCAATTATTTTGCCCGAATGAGTATAATCTATTGGGTTTGCAGTAGAAATTATTCTTGTGTCTGGTTTGAAAATTACAGGATAGGAACCAGTAGTGTACATGCCTTCTTGCAATACACTCAGTAATGCTACCTGTTTTCTAGGATCAAGCACAGGTAATTCGTCAATACAAAATACACCGTGTCTGGCTAGGAGCAGCTGACCAGGTGAATATGACTCCATATTGTATATCTCTACTCCTCTTTTTGCTATTTTTATTGCGTCAATCTGCCCGACCAGATCCTTTACAGAAATATCTGGTGTAGCAAGAAGGTATTTGAAGCGACTGGGTCCATCAATCCAAATTATTTTGGTATCAAGTCTGTTATTTCTTATCTTGTCCTCGGTTTCAGTAGAAACGTAAAATTCTGGTCTATCTCGTGTGATCTCCTTGTCCTTTAATAATGATACAAGTTCACCTTCTGGAATTAGAGTTGGAATATCATTTGTAATAGATCCTTCCACAATCGGAATTGGAGAAAGCAAATTTTTTGCTACGGTCTCTGCAATTTTTGTCTTTGCCTGTCCAATTTGACCCACAAGTAGTATGTCATGCGAAGAAAGTATCGCTCTATTAAGAGACGGAACTATGTCCTCATCATAACCAATGATTCCTGAATATGGAAACTGTTGCCTTTTCAGTTTTATAATTAAATTTCCTCTAAGTTGATCATTTGTAGATACATGTTTGTAATTGATTGATAATAAATCTTCGAGCGTTTTTATATCCTTGTAGTTTTCAGGCAAACCTGCAACTGTTTCGAGATAATCAGGATTTGAATTATAACTTTTATGAACAATATCCTTAAAATTTTCAGAAATCAATTATTCATCAGCTCGATCTACCAACAAATTTAAAGCTTTCAAAGCTTATTTTGGTTTTGTCATAATACGTCAACTCTTGTAGTTTCCTTTCGCATAAGCATGTCAGCATGGTTTTTATTTCGGAAAATGATGGTCGTAAATATTGTCGATATCCGAATATAGGCATATCCTAAGAATAGCAGGGAAAGATATAGAGGGGAGCAAGAAAATCATTATTGCCTTAAGTCAAATTAAGGGTTTAGGTTATAATTTGTCTCAGGTAATTCTACAATCGTTGAATATCAATTCTAACATGAGGATAGGATTTTTAACGGAAAAAGAGATGAGCGACATTGAAGCCGCAATAAAAAATCCCTCTTTGATAGGAATTCCAAATTGGTATTTGAACAGAAGAAAAGATAGTGACACAGGCACAGACAAGCATTTGTTAACTTCAGATCTTGATTTTACTATATCAAATGATATTGAAAGAGAAAAAACCGTCTTTAGTTGGAGAGGCTATAGACACATGTTTGGACTTAGAGTCAGAGGCCAATGTACTCGAACAACTGGTAGAAAAGGCGGTGCAGTTGGAGTAAAGAAGGTTACAATGAGACCTACAGCCGGTGGCCCAGGTGCTCCTAGTGAAGCAAAGGAAGCTGGTGCTGCTGAACCTTCAACTGAATCTGCAACTCAAGAGGCTTCGACTCCAAAAAGCAGTGCACCTAAATCTCCAGAAACTAAAGAATAGTGAGACAGAATGGGAGATCCAAGAAAACCAAGAAAAAGTTACAGAAGGCCAAGGCGAATATGGAATTCTGACCAATTAAGTTCGGAATTGTATATTATCGGATCTTATGGACTCAGAAACAAAAGAGAATTATGGAAGGCACAAACAAAAGTTGCAAATTTTAGGAATCAAGCAAGAACACTGCTTGCACTGACCCTTGAAGATAGACAGGAAAAGGAATCGCTTTTGCTGTCATTCCTAAATAGGCTAGGTTTGAGCAGTACTGCTTCTTTAGATGATATTTTGAACTTGAAAATTGAGGACATACTCGATAGAAGATTGCAGACAATCGTGATGAGAAAAATGGGTTTGAAATCTCCATTCCAAGCAAGGCAAATTGTAATACACGGTCATGTATCAATCGGAAATAGGAAGGTAAACTTACCCGGATATCTGGTAAAGAAAGAAGATGAACCAAAAATACTAGTTCATGTAGTGGCACCAAACAAAGCAACAGAAGCCGCAGCCAGTTAGCATTTAAATATTCCTCAACGACTGTTGGTAGATATTTCGTCTACAATATCTATGTTATCTATTTTTCCATCCGAATCCATATCAAAGCCCTGAACTACAATCGCCCAATTGTCGTCTTGATTGAATTTATTTAGTATTTCGTTCCCATGATTTGCTAGGGCAAGTATAGCTGATTTGGTTCCAGCCGATCTCACCCCTGCTATGATTACGATGTTTACCTTTTCAGAGAATGGATTTCTGATTTTTGCAATTAACCCATGATTATCAAGAGTATGAGTTCTTCCTTGTGGAGCTATCAAACCAGACCAGTAATTGGATTCATCAAATCGTATTGGTAAATACCTGTTAAATTCCGAAGTGATGATATTTGTTCCAGGACCGCCAATAGATATGATATTTTCTGTTCTTGATATTTTTTCCGACTTTGCATCGACATCTAATTTTACAACAAAATTTTGTGGTAGACTACAAAAACTACCCAACAAGAAAGCAAGTTGTGTCGCGTAGTGGCCATCCCTTGCAGACGACCGGTAAGGACCGTGTGGGTCCGGAGCACCCACCACTATCACACCATTGAATAACCCATCAACAATAAAGTCTTCAAAAAATGTCTGGACATTTCTATTAATTTTTCCATTTTTTACATTTTCAAATTTTCTCTCTCCCCAATTCATTTCTATTCCGAATGCTGCATATTCTGTTTTGTAAAGTTTCGCAGTGCCACCTCGTACGAATGATGTTTCAACTTGACCAATAGCTCTGATGGTGAGTAATTTCCTTATGTAATAATATGCACTTTGTTCATATATCTTGAGTTCCTTTGCGATTTGAGCTGGATACATAGGGCGACCTGCCAATAAATTTACAATTTTCCACGCTATGGGATTTGACAAAATACGTATTTCACTTGGTTTTTCGAGAATTAGAATCTCCTTCGTAAATGCATTATCATGCAAGGGATACACAAGGCTTTTCCTATTCATCAATCGATGATCGGTTAACTATTATATATTAATCTTGTCTGGTATGTAAAGTACCATAATATGATGAAAATTGTTTTGCTTTTAAGGGGGTGCACGATTCTTCAAAAGCGTTATAATTTTTTTTGTAGTGGTAACTTGTGATGTTAGTAATTATTTTAAACCAAATTAAATTGTAGAATAGTGTTATGTGTTCAATAATTGGATACAAGGGGAATGAACACGCTTCTTCCGTGTTAATTGATGGCCTCAAAAAGATGGAATATAGAGGATACGATAGCGTGGGTATTGCGACCATTAAATCAGGAAAACTCTTAATGCGTAAAGGAGTCGGTAAAGTTGCAGAAGTCAACAAGTCCTTAAGACTTGATGAATTACCTGGTAAATTAGGAATTGGACATACCCGTTGGGCAACGCATGGAGGTATCGTTGATTCTAATGCACATCCTCATCTTGCCTGTAACTCGACCATCGCTGTTGTGCACAATGGCATAATTGAAAATTATGATGAACTGAAGGACGAACTGCTCAGGTCGGGTCATGAATTCAATAGTGAGACTGACAGTGAAGTTATTGCTCACCTTTTGGAGGAGTATTTTGAGATTACTAGAGATATTCGATTATCCATGATCTTTACATGCAAGCGATTAGTAGGTTCTTTTTCATTTGTCGCAGCATTTAACTCATCAACCTTGTGTGGGGCTAGATATGATGAACCACTCATTGTAGGAGTTGGTAACGATGACTATTTTGTGTCCAGTGATATTCTAGGATTTTTGAATTACACAGACCGGGCAATTTTTTTGGATAATCGTGACATAGTTGTAATCAACGATAGTGATATCTCTTTTTTCAATTTTGATGGAGATAAAATTTCAAGAAAAATAACACAGGTTGCTTGGGAGTTGGGTGATGCTGATAAAGGAAAGTATTCACACTATACGTTAAAGGAAATTCATGAGCAGCATCAAACAATAGTAAAGAGCATGGAACAAGACAAGATGAATTTAGAGAAATTCTGCAATATCATCACAGGTGCCAAAAATATCTATATCACTGGAAGTGGAACAAGTTATCATTCTGCATTACTCGCAAAGCAAATTCTTTCAAAATCAAAGATTCACGTTGAAACAATAATGTCAAGTGAATTTCAATATTCATCTGATATGTTGGACGAAAATTCAGTTCTACTGGCGATATCTCAAAGTGGTGAAACTGCTGATGTAATACAATCTGTAAAATCTGCAAAGAATATGGGGGCTAAAGTACTCTCAATAGTTAATATTCCGACTTCCTCTCTTGCTAGAATGAGTGATTCTTATCTGGAAGTTAACTGCGGCCCTGAAATAGGTGTTGCTGCGACCAAGAGTTTCACAAGTCAAATTGCGTTGCTGTACTATGTTGCTGACATAATTGGTAGAAAATCAAATGGGATATCCACAAGTAAGGAGCTTTTGACTAAAACAGTAAATCAGGTACTAGCACTGGATTCGCAGATTGAAAGTGTTGCAAATCGGATAAAAGGTTCAAAAGACGTCTACATACTTGGCCGATCTCTGCATTTTCCGATATGTCTGGAAGGAGCTCTAAAGATTAAGGAATTGTCGTACATTCATGCCGAGGGAATGGCTGCTGGTGAATTAAAACATGGTGCCTTAGCACTAATAGATAACAATAGCATAGTAATAGTCATTCATCCAAATGACTCTACTTATATAGATACATTATCAAACATTCATACCATAAAATCAAGAGGTGCAAAAATAGTTGGAATTTCAAACGAGAAGAATGAAATATACGATTACCAAATTACCATTCCAACGATAAGTGAATTCCTCTATCCACTGATCGAAGTAATCCCACTACAGCTTTTGGCTTATTATCTTTCTATTTGTAACAATGCAAATCCTGATTATCCGCGTAATCTTGCAAAATCTGTCACAGTAAAATAATTTAGAGAGTTAAATTCAATACGAACTCAAAGGCAACCAATATTCTATCACGCCATAATATTTTCAATATTCCTTTCATACTCTCCTTCAATATTTCTTAAAAAAGTATCTCTATTAAGGGATCTATTTAATTTCAATAGTAGTGCAATTAAAGCACCACCCGATCCTACCCCTTCCTTCACGACACCTTTGTCATACATTATTAGTCCATTTTTTGTTGATTCGCCTAAGCCCGGATTTACCGATAAAATGGGAATGTCTGGAGAAATCGTCCTTACTAGAAATTCTAGGTCTGAATTTTCATCTTTGGTAACATAGGAAGTTGTGCCTATGCAAATTCTATCAAAAGATACATTTAGAGAAGACATGAATGCAAGAACTGCAGCCATCTGTGTACCCCCAGCAAGCATTACCCTAGATTCTGATTGAATGATACCCGTTGCAATTCCAGCTACAGCAGGTATCATTGGATCCCCCAGGAATGATATTATTTTGAAGGGATCTATAAAATCTGATATTTTTTGATTCTTGACAGCTTCTTGTACAACGCGGATTTTTAGATCATGTGGATTATTTGGCATACTACTGCTTATTTTGTAATTTGCGTCAATTCCAAATCCTGTCAATACTCCAAGAGCTGTAGTTGTTCCACCGGGAATGCTTTCTCCTAGAACAACCAAGTCATTTGACTTGGATAGTTGCTTTCCCAGTATTTTGCCATATTCAAATGCCTGATGTGTCTCAAAGAGTTCTAGGGCTGACCCATATTGGATGTTTTTACCGTGCTTAATTCCAAATGAAATGAATGGAATTTTAGGATCTATTTTAGAACCAGAATTTACCACTAAGCATGGTATTTTTCCAAGTAACAGCGCTGTTCTGGTCAATAATGCAGGTGTAGGTATCCCATCAGGGGTTGCGGGTACTCCAGAAATTGAAAAACATTTTCCATAATATAGAAATTCAGAATCTGCTGCCGGTGTATATTTAATTAGATCAGGGTTTGCCCCTGCAAAAGTTATACCTGGAATCTGACTAGTTTCTGTATATGATATGACACATACAAAAATGGGGTTTGTGGTAAGAAACTTTTCAATTACGTTACTCTTATGGGAGCACGCTATTTCAAATTCATTAGACATGTCCTATTACCCACTGACCATGTATTTCAAGAACGCCTCTTTGGTTTTGAAATTAAGCATTGGATTATTTGTTCTTTCATTTACTATTGTTGATGTTGGCGTGATACCGTAATTGTGACCAGGGTATACTACCAGGGAATCATCTAAATTTGCAACTTTAGCTAGACTATCGTACATCTCTTCGGGATTACTCCCAGGAAGGTCAACCCTGCCAATGTTTCCTACAAATAGAGTATCTCCTGTGATTATAGCTTCTTTATTTACAATTAGACAAATGCTATCTTCCGAATGACCTGGAGTATGCACAACCTCTAGTTCGAGATATCCAATATTAATAATCTCCTGGTCGCGTACTGATCTGTCTTTTTTGTGGGTAGATTTTTCATGTTGGATTATCTCAGCTTTTGTAATTTCAGCAACATGATCGTTTCCTAATATATGATCAAAATGTGTATGGGTATTTATGATGTATTTTGTAGAAATCCTATTTATCTCTAAAAATTGAAAGATTTTTTCAAGATCCCATGAAGGATCTATGATAACTCCCATGTTATTTTGCTCATCATGAACAACATACGAAAAATTTTGCATATTGCCTACCGGAATCTGAGCAATTCTCATAATCAGATCACCCCTTGTTCCGCCTCAATTGGAATTCCAATTTTCTCAAGATGAACCTTGCCTGTATAATTTTTTTTTGCTGTTAGGCCTTTTTTAATTCTATGAAAGGTAACTGTAGCATTAGCTTTAACGCATTTTTCGTGAAATATTCCATCATTTGGATCAAGTCCAGAAGGAATATCAACTGCAACAACATACGCGTTTGAAGCATTTATTAAATCGATTGCTGACGAAAAAGGTTCCCTTATTTCTCCTTTTATCCCAGTACCAAAAATACCATCAATAATTATGTCAGAGTCAGATATCTTGTTCTTTGCCAACTCGAGAACACACGGTCCTGTGAGAATTTCTATTGATTTCATTTTTTGAATAATCGACCAATTGACTGTTGTTTCTTCAGTCTTTATATTCTTCGTGTCACCTAAAAGCACAACCGTAACCTCGATTCCGTTTTGGGCTGATAAGTGTCTAGAAGCGACCATGGCATCTCCTCCGTTATTCCCAGTCCCGCAAAGAGAAATTATTTTCATACCCGCAAGGTTAGGTCCTTTTTCAGACACGACAAAGTCCGCCAGTCCATGCCCTGCGTTTTCCATCATTAGTAATTTTTTCATGCCAAAAATAGCATATCCGTTATTTTCAATACTATACATTTGTTCAGAAGTAATGGCTTGTTCTTCTGCGGTCATGAATTGTTAGATGAATAAACGAGAAATAAAAATTGTGAGTTACAGAATTGAATTTACGCTAAAAGGCATGAGGTAGTCTTTTAGGAAGCACTTCCTTGCCTGGCTATTTCTTATTTCATAGGTACTACCATCGTAAGTACATTTTATGACTGGTTGGTATTTCATTTTAGAATATCGATCGGCTATTTTGTAGTATTCTTGTAATTTTCTGTGGGCATAAACTGTTTTTCCTTCTTCTCTTATTCTTCGTTTTTGCATAAATTTAAAGGCCAAGATAACATGGGCCGTTTTGTATACCTGAAACATGTCTCTTATTTGAAAACATCTTTGGATTTGATCAGACGGAACATAAAGACTATCTGCAGTACCCGATTTAGCTTCTATCGACAGGAATATCGATTCTTTGTTATTTACGGCAATAATATCTGGTAAGTTTGCACTAGAACCTCCTAAACGTCTTGCACTCCAAACACTGCCATTTAGTTTTTGTACAAGCACATGCTCAAAATTATAGCCCCTATTTCTTCTAATCCTATTTAGTCTGGTGTAAACATGTTCCAAGCCATATTCCATTTTTCTTTTATTAGCAGGTACGAGTGTCTGGTAGGTCTGTGTCTGATACCCCAAGATATTTTGCATTCCACGTACTAGTATTTAATTCAGAAAGAATGAAACTTTTGAACAAACATGTTTCGAAATATTATACAAGAGTTATTCTAAATTATATTTTGGTGAGCATTTCAAATAATTATTAAATATATTGGCAATAATCATCTCTCTTGATGTTATCGAATGTTCAAACTGATGTAGAGGAAATCAATAGAAAATTCAAGGATATAGAGGAGAGAAGGAATGCCATTATTAAGGGAACTCGCGATGCCACAATACTCTGCAGTAAAGCAATAGTCTCCATGCACTCTCATAAGAAAAATGAGTCGACAGAGTATATCGAAAAGGCCAAAAAATTATTGAAGCAATTTAAGGAACTGGGAAAAGATGATCTTCAAAAATATTTGTACATTGCAGAGCAGGAATTTGTTGAGGCATACTGTCTTTTCTCAATTGCTGAAAATTCTGTTATTCCAGGCAAAAGATCACTTGAAGTATCCGATACTTCATACGTTATGGGACTCTTGGATTGTATTGGGGAAATAAAGCGAATGATCATCGACAAAATTAGATCTGAAGGTACTTCAAATGTAAATGCATTATTTGAGTTAATGGACAAAATTTATGGTACAATATATCCTCTGGCGGTATATGATAACTTAATGCCAGGATTAAGGAAGAAATTGGATGTATCTAGAATTCTTATTGAAAATGTTAGGGCAATAATAACGGAAGAAAAGCGGAGAACAATAATGATAGAAAAGATAGACGAATTTGAAAAAAAGATTATGGGTTCAGAAAATACTAAACACGAGTAACGATTACGCGCATCCCATCTTAATGAATGCATCTGACATGAATTTGGTTAATCCGTTCTGCCATTCAGGAAAATCTCTTGGATTTGTTGGATAATTATGGTAATGATTTACTAATTTCTTGTTTACTTCCGCTGTATGTTTTAGATCTTCTGCTAGTCTCTTATTCAGAGCCCCATGAATAAACATATTGAGCTTGGACACCATGCCAAATTCAGGATGCTCCCCATTTGTTATATTTTCAACATCTAATTTTGAGAGAAAGTGTTTCATTCCATAATTAATTTGATCGTTTGATAATTTCTGAAGCAGTCTCCTAAACACCTCGAGACCTGCTGTTTTGTAACCATAGGCATCAACAAAATCCAAATTATACTGCCAGAGCGATTCTTCGGAATAATCATTAGCTTGGATTGATTGCACTGCGTCTTTTCCCGCAATAGTTGCTGCTATAATCGCAGGTCCAATTCCTCCAGCATCTAGTGGCTTTGGCATCCATGCCGAATCGCCAACGAGGATATATCCATTTGCTACTAGACAATCATTTTGACGTCTCACTGAAACTTGCCATGTTCCCCAGCTGTTACCATCATCTGATTCACCGTTTGCTATCTGTGGATTCCTTATTACTGGATTCAATTTAACGTAATCATCAATCTTTGTCTTCAAATCCTTACGTTGACCCTGTTTTCTATTATGCTCTTCCATTGCTTTTTGTTGAACTCCAAGACCTATGTTCACTTTATTTTTCCCCTTGGGGAATACCCATGCATATCCGCCAGGAGCAATGTTCTGATCTAGATGAATAATGCAGTAATCAGGATCGAAGTACGTTTTATCCTCACCTTCACTATCAAAATTGTAAATGTATCTGCCAGTTGCTTCGAGATCATCTCTGTTGATTTTCCTCTGAATGTGAGTTGTAATTGGAAGATTTGTTCGTAGGACCGAAGTCACTCCTGTGCAGTCGACCACCACTTTGCATGTTTTTTTGAAAACAGATTTTGTCTCTAAATCCTCTCCCTCTACGCCTATAACCCTGTTGTCTTCAGCTATCACATTTCTTAATGCCAAATTGTACCTGATTTCTATACCAACATTTAGTGCGTCATTTAGCTGTTTTTGTGGCAAGACTTTTCGATTTAGAATATATCCCTCTCCATCAAATGAAATTGATGTTTGATGATCTGGTGAGAATGCAATTACTCCTTTAACCGGATGTTCAATCTCTGGACTTTGCCACTTTATTCCTATCCTTGATGTCATGTAGTCTACACTGTTCTTTCCAACAGCATCTCCACATATCCATCCTGAGATTGTCTTCCTTCCCAGTTGTGGTGATGGATTTCTATCAACAACTAGGATTTTAAGAGATTGTTTTGAATAATAAGCGGCAGAAGATGCAACTATCATCCCGGCCAGTCCTCCGCCAGCTACAATAATATCATAATCTCTTAACACCGATGTCATGTACCAAAAATGCAAAGATATTCAATTGTTAATTAAAGTTCCGAATATTGGCGTCAGTTAAGATGGAGGGAGTGGGATTTGAACCCACGAACCCCTAAGGGACGGGATCCCCCATGGTTGGAAATAAATCTTGAGTCCTGCGCGTTTGACCATGCTTCGCTATCCCTCCAACAACACTGTCACTCTATATTCCTTATTTCACCTTTACTGGTAAAAATGTCTAGAGTAGCAAGTCGGGGACTGCTTTATGAAATACAGAAACTTTATTATTGGAATAAGCGTGGTAATTGACAAATGGCGACGGAAACTAAAATTAATCAGTTGCACGCTGGAATGCGAGGTATAAACGTAAAAGGTAAGATTGAATCAGTGAAAGAACCTAGGACTGTGAATTTGAGAAATGGTGAGACAGCACAAGTGGCAGATGCGATTCTGTCAGATGAAAGCGGCAGCATTAAACTATCCTTGTGGAATGATCAAATAAATATGGTAACTGAGGGCGATGAAGTGTCAATAGAAAATGGTTATACCCAATCATTTAGAGGCGAAAATAGTCTAAATATTGGTCGATATGGAAAACTTGTTAAACTATAATATTATATACTCTAGAACCTGTAAAACTATTATAGGTTAGGCAGGAAAAAGAATATTTTAACTTTCTAAACTCGATTGATTCTGAATTTACCAAAAGACAGTATAATTACAGTTTAACTCGATTCTTAAAACACTATAAACTTGATTTATCAAAATTTCTAAAGTTACCACAAACGAAGATAACAGACCTTATAACCGAATATTTAGTTAAAACGCAAGTCAGCAGGTCAACAAAAAACAACATATTTTATACGTTAAAACATGCATGCGAAATTAATGATGTCATACTAAACTGGAAGAAAATAAAGAAGTTTGTCACGTCGCAAAAAACTGGAAATGAAATTATAGGACATGACAGAGGTTATGAACACAAAGAAATACAGCAAATACTAGACTTTAGTGATCAAAGAGTAAAGACAGCGTTTTTAATTCTAGCGTCAACTGGCATACGAATTGGAGCATTACCTTCTCTTAAAGTTGGTGACCTGGAAAAAATAGAAGACTTGTATAAAGTCACAGTCTACAGCGGTGAAAAGGAACAGCATATCACTTTTACAACACCAGAAGCGGCAAAAGAAATTGATGCTTATTTGGAATACCGAACTAGAAGAGGAGAGAAAATCACTAGCGATTCATATGTTATAGTTAAGAAATCCAAGCCACTGTTGGAAGGGCAAAATAATGGTGATGATAATGATAACAACAATTATCATTATAGGCCCACTGGGAAACCATTGTCAACTGACTCACTAAGGGCATTACTTGACGACACTATAATAAATAGCGGATTGAGGCAAGTTGATCATAATCATATACACAAAAGAAAAGAGGTTCCCTTGTTGCATGGCCTAAGGAAGTTCACGACCAAGCAACTTGTAGATAGCAACGTAAAAGCAGAAATTCGTGAAATGCTACTAGGCCATAAGATAGGTTTAACAGGTGTCTATTATCGGCCCACGGAGCAAGACATGTTAATCGAATACTTGAAAGCAGTTCCATTATTAACAATATCAAATGAAGAAAGATTAAGGTTCAAGTTAGAAGAGAGAATAACAATAGAAAGAACACAACTAGAAGAACTAAGAGCAGACTTTGACAACTTCAAGAAGCAAGTTATGTCAAAGAAAAGGAAATAATTATCGGTGTATACACCGCATTTGACATTCTAATCAGTGTTTTATTTTATCTTGATCCATATTTCAATACTTATTCCTTTTTATCAAGGTATGATTCTAGTGCTTCAATCAATATTGCTGCTAGAGATGTATCGTTATCAATGGCGTATTTCTTGGCTCTCTTTAACAACTCCTTCGGTAATCTAACAGAAGTTTGTATCTGATCCACCACAATTTCAACAATTGACATTGAAGTTATAAGTATATCATGTTGTATTGATATATTTACAACAATACAACAATGTTTATAACATGGTGTAATGTTGCATATACAACATGTCAGACTACAAAATAGTCAATGGAAGAAAAGTTCGCGTATGCCGTTATGGCTGTGGAATAGAACTGGGTTCAAAATACAGCATACAAAAAATTCCAGACAGATCCAAGGTTTAAAATATAAAAAAAATAAGAATATTTTGTTAATGATTTGACTAACTGCTACGTAGACATTCTAAACACCAAATCATTGGGGTAAGCACACCGTCTCCTCTTTCCTTATAAACTTCAATCAATATTTCAGGACGTATTTTGCCACATTTGTCACATTTTCCGTTGTAACTTAAGGACATATTAGAACGTGATACACCGTTCCTAAAAAATTTAAGCAATCTTTAGTATATACACGTATTCATATTAGCATTGAAAAGTTACAATATAGAGTAATATTAAATAAAAAATTTGTTATTGCGTATTATTTTTAGTAAATCTAAAAGAATCAATCATTGTATTTCCCACCGGTAGCATTTCATCAAAATATTTATCTCTGGATTTAAAATAAAGATTGAGAAAATTATTTTCCCCGTAGGTTGTTGCTAAAATTCTACTAAGATATTCTCTGTTTTTCCCTTCTTTCTTTTCATACTTTAATTCAATCGCCTTCGTTTCTCCTAGTTTAGAATCTGAAATATAATCAAATACTTTAACACCTTTTGCATCTTTTCCAGTATTATATGATGCATCTCCGTATTGCTCAAGATTATATCCTTGATTCGCTGGGAGATAATCAATCGCTATGATCAAACCTACTTCGCCCATGGGGGTTTTTTTAGTAAAATGTTCGCCCATTTCGCCTGACGGTTCAAAAAGTACGATATCAGTAACAAAATCTCCTGCTTTAGTATCTCCTTCTATAACATTCCAGTCCTGCGGATAAAGAATTTGGAATCCATAATTCATGTTATTGTATAATAAAAAACCCTCTCTTCTCTGAGGACTTTGGGTGAAATCTGAACTGCCTTTAACCTCCACCTGATTATTCAGAAATATAACCAAAGTGAAAACTGAAATTAAAATTCCAGGTAGCAAAATCTTGTAATAATGCAACTGATTTAACTTATAACAGAAATATTTAACCTTACGTATTTGGATGCATTAATGCTCAGTTTGAAGGGATATAATATTAGGTGAAAATTCCTCCAAACTTAATTTCTAGAAGACTGTTATCTAATTGTTATATCCTTAATAGAAATCAAGAATCTATTGAGTAAAATATCAGATAAATGCAGTATGTGTAATCATACAGGTGAATTTCATGATTTTGATGAAGTTGGCACTTACTGTTTAATCTGTGAAACTTATGAGTAGTCATTATCCCAAAGAATATTCGCTTGAAAGATAACAAACATTATATTCCGATCTACTTGATGCGTTGAGGCTCGCGCTAAAGGGTTATAATATAGAATAACATAGCATAGTTTATGTTTCATATTCTTCCTTTAAACTTCAATAAGGTTTTGAATCTGATTCTGATTATTACTTTACCAATACTTGCCTACTTGATTCTGCGGATCGTAATGGATCATTAAATTAGTTCCTTTATTAGTATCACTACATTATATGTAGCATATGAAGAACCTACAAGAGTTAAAGGACAACTATGATAGAAACACGTTAAAAACTATTGTAGTATCGCAGAAGAACTATGAGAAACTAGGCAAGTTGGGGCATTTTGGAGATTCTTATAATACCATTATCGGCCGACTCTTAGAAAAATTGGAGGATGAGGATTAGTAAGATGTCCACTAAACTAGAAACAGAGACTTTTGCAGGTAAATCTATGCAAGCATATAAGGACCAGGCAGCAAAAGCAGGAATTACATTAAGAGCGCCACTTGAACTTGATTCGGGTGGCTTTCCAGAGCATATTTACGGTCCACTTAGGCGTTTTAGAAGAAACATAGCAATAACAAAAGATCATAAAAAGATTGTCATAACTATGCATAGACAACTAGTTCCTACAAGAGACGAAAAGGGTAAACCTACAAAGAAAGAATATCTTACATATTCAGGATATTATAGTGGTGTAACTTTTAAGGCAGAGGAGCATCATGCAGACTTTGAAATTGGCAAATATCAGAAACCGAAGATAATACATAATCCAAATCTAAGATACGATCCAAAGACAGGTGAACCAATAGGCAATGAAAAGGCATTAGGGGTGCCAGAGACTGTATGGACGATAGAAGTTCCTAAATCAAAGACTGAACGCAAAAAATTGATTGATGAAATAATAGGCGACAACCACGCAGAGGACATAAAATATTACTTTGATAATGAAGGTGAACCGATGGGCCGTAGTGATCCAACATTTTCATATGATGAATTTGTAAACTTAACAATAGAAGAAATGAGAAAGTTGTCTTACCAAGGTGGTGGCAGTCTTACTCCTGGTATATGGCGTGACAATGACGGCAAATTAAGGGATAAATTCGGTCAAGTGCTAAGTCCAGAAAGTGGCAACAAGGTAGCATATCAATAAAAAATGTATACTAACAAACAGAAACAACAAATATACAAAAAGTGGATTGAAAAGGGCCGACCATGGTTTAATATCGACTTTTCGAAAGAACCCAGTTATGCAGAACGTCAAATTATAATAGAAATGAAGAAACAGCAAGAAAATGCAAGATTAAATCGTAATAATAATAAAGAACTGGAAAAAGTCCCTACTAGAGTAAGTGAAAATCAAGTTAAAAAGTTTGACAGATTAATGAGAGGTTTTTAGTTAGTAATTGTCTTCATCATTTGGTGGCAGTGGCAGTTTCCTATGATATTCATATTCGTATTCGTATGAGATTCCATAAAGGTGAACTATAGATCTGATACATACCAAATTGTACAATTTACTTGTGCTCATTATATCTATCAATGCTAACAACATTACATTGATTTCGTAAATGAAGATCATAATAAATCATCATGGTAAAATCTCATATGAATCCAGTAATTGAAAAGATAAAACTTACAAAGGAACAACAAAAAGAAGTTAATAAAATATTGAAAGGCGAACCTGTACAGATAATCTATCATTTTCGTACCAGGGGAGGACATATAATAGAACATGTAAGGAACAAAAAACTGACGGGAGAAATGGCAAAAAGGAGATTGACTCAATTACTGGGAGGTATGTGTCTATGTGGTTTTGCATGGCCCGACTACAAGGTTATTTATGATGTTGGCGATGGCGCTACAAGGATAGAGAGATATTGTCAAAAATGTTATGATAAATGGAAATCTAGATAGAAAATGATTGAATATCCAGAAGTGCAAGAGTTAGACGTACAGGAAACTAGACGGCTAATAGGTCCTAATTCGTATAACGATAACTGGGATTTGGTAAGATATACTTCTGAGTTAAGAGATAGAAACGGCAATTTCTATGCAATTGTAGATTTTAACGGAGATGAAGGTAAAATAAGAGAATGTCCTCATTGCCTTGAGTACGAGATACATAATAAATTACAACCTAGAATTCTAAAGAAAGGTGAAGTAAAACCTCCAGACTATGATATGTTTGTTCAGTGTTATAGTTGTGGTAACATATTTCCTATCTATGAAGCACATTTTGAATCAGAGATAAAAGATTCACTAGAAACTGTTGACAACCCTTTTGAAACTGAATCTACGTTCCTAAGTATAGACCGCAGAAAAGAACAGAGAAGAAAAGGCAAAAAGCCTAGGAGTAAACGTCTTAAGACAGAAGAACACGAAGATCCCGAAATTCAAGCAGCAATTGATAAAGGATTATCGGTAAATATTTTATATGATTCTAATCGTTAGGAAGGAAATCGCTTTTTTGATTCAAGTAATTTTGAAAATTGGTATCCTTAAATAATTGCAATCTGTATATGGTATAGTTGTTCAGGACGAGAGTTCTGTTACCGTCGTTCTTTATGATTATTCTAGTCCTAAGCATGCAATATTCAGGGGCTCAAAAGGTACCTGGAAAGATAGAAGTTCCGAATCTTCCACCATCGGCTATAGATGAAAACGGTGAAGAACCTGAAGTACAAGGGGAAGAACCTGAAGTACAGGGTGAAGACGAAGGACCCACAGACAAAGGAGGCCAGCCAGAAGTACAGGGTCAAGACGATTTAACAACTAAAGACGATGAAACTGAATCAGAGGAGCAGCCCGAACCTACTGATCCAAGAAAAGGTGTCGAAGGCGGTCTGGATATAGCGAACACAACACAACAGACGTTACCACCTGCATTCAAAATAAAGATAACTTTTGATGCTGTCAGATATTATGATAAATACCTCTCACTTGAAGAGCTGGATCAGTCACGTTCTCCACAATGTGTTTGGTGGGATATGGGCGTCTATGTGCAAGGTAAACTTGTTAGACTACACAATATCGATAAACCTTTGAAGGTCTGCGGAACTAATTACATATTCCTCAAGGACGCACAACCCATTGTTGTTGAGATACCAGGTGAATCTGTACAGAGTATCAAGGATCTCCAGCCACTTTCAATTTTCACCGCTGGTTCGCATATATCTGCCTTTAGCAATGGTACTGCCTGGGGTACTTATCCCTGGCCCTATTCCTGGCCCAACCCCATGCCGGCGGATTTGCCAGAGGTAAGAAAAATACTAGCAGATAAAGGTTCATACGCAGATGCACATGAACAGATCGGTAAAATTCAAAAACAAGTAAGCAACGGCTGTAGGGAATGGTCTGGTTATAGTAGTACCGGCTGCGTAGTGTTCAGGGACGCCAAAATTTGTCCTTGGAAATGGGTTAACAGAAGTCTAGCCACTTTTAATGGTCTTTACTGGCCCCCCGCATACGGTAAGACCATGCCAGCAAATTCGCTTGAAAATCCTGAATGGATGCAAATTAATTCTTGTCGGACTTCAAATCCTTCTAGTGGTTTCTGTTTACAGTTCACCATAGAATGCCCGTCATGTCCGGCAGCAAGAGTTCACTAGTAACGAGGATCAATTCACAATTCACATACCAATAGATAATAATATCAAATCGGAGATCAGGAACTCTATCAGTGTTGAAGCCCGATGAAAAGGGGATTTGGTTGTAAAAATAAATCCTCCTTCCCATCAGACCTTTAAAAGAAGGAATATAATTATGAGAAAATGGGAAATAAAAAATTTACTGGCTCTTTGTGATTGCTTGTAATTTCTTCAATTGCTTGTAGCGCTCAAATACAATCGACATTAGAATCAGATGAATCAATATAGGTCTGCAAGCATTACTACCCGCAGAATTGTACAGTTTTGAATAAGAAAACATTTGATCAAATTCCTTTCTATCTTTCTTGTCCAACCCCTGCCTAAATATTTTCCATTTGTTTCTTTCCATTTCGGATGCGATTCTATAGGAAGGAACTGTTCGACCCATAATCCTTATAATGAAATATTGAATTTAAAACCTAAAACACTAAGAAGGGGAGGAGGGCGATATATTATTCCAGTCGTTTGGAATCAGGTATTTTTAGCAGTTCGTAACTATGTAATTGTGCTCTAACTTCTTGGAGTAAATTGTCCCGATTGATTGGTTTCTGAGCAAATCCGTCGATGATTTCTTTTTTACTATACTCTTGAAATAGTTTATCGTCTACTTCAAAGGCTGTCATCAAAACTGTTCTTACTTCGGGGTTCAAATCCTTCACTGTTTTTAATAATTGAAATC
>DASPFY010000007.1:0-23754 GCA_035620895.1 Nitrososphaeraceae archaeon | reverse complement strand
TTATATTGATGTTATTTATCGTTTCGTAGAGCTATTGGCCAAACTTGCTTACGTCGGTTCGACTTGATATTTGGTTACCATAGTATAATAACATATATCAGCCAAACTGATATCGTGTTATTAGAACCTGATATAAGAACTGCAATTTGCAATCGTTACCGAGTTTGATAAAGCGTTTACTTCGGAAAAAACTTTTGAGACACGAGAAATTAGGGTATCTTTTTTACGCAAAGAATATGAATATTTGATCACGACTGCAACCTGAGTCTATCCGAATAATAGGACATTTGACCTAGTGATGAAATTGTATTATTTATATGAAATTATGTAAAAACTACGAAATTTTATAACTGTTTTTGAATGAATTACATTCCTCTTAACACAAATGATGTGCGTGATTAAAATGGAAATTAATTTATAGTGTCAAATACACCTAAGACTGAATGATGAACAAGAAAAATTTACTAGGTATAGATCCAAAAATACTTACGAATATCAGCTTTTCAATCCTTGTGATACTTGTCCTATCAGTAACTTCGGGTGTATACGCACAAGATTATGATTTTAAAAATAAATTACCAGGAGATAATCACGGAGATAACAGTCCATCAGAAAAAAATTGTAAGAAATCTGACACATTAGAAGAAATATCCATAAAAATAGATGCAGAAAAATGTGAAATAGATGATATTAAAAATTACAAGGAGTGGAATTTCTACAAACTAGAAGATCCAGAAACTAAACAGTGCTTGACTTTCTTTGAGGATCTGGGGGGCTCTTTAGTAGATTATGAGGTAGTCTACTGTTATGCATATCCTGAAAAATACGATGAAAAGAACAACTAACTGAGAAACCTATTGTAATTGACAATGCCTCTCCAACGGCATGCAATTGCACTTTTATTTAAATGAAATCATAATTACTATTGCTCCCATACCCTGAATTGAATTGCACCAGGGAATAGCATTCGAGCATTCGTATTAGTCTTCCCTGTCACTCCGATGTTCCTTTATTTGTGAGGCTGAGCTCGGGTCGCTAGAATTTAGAACCCGTTTTTTATTCGACGCATATGCGTACCCAAACGACCCCAAAATTATTACTGCTGCTAATACTGGTCCAGTCATTTCGGGTAATATTTCTGAATTAGTTATTGTCTGATACGAAATGAAAGCAGCTACGGCTAGTGCTGCTATACTTAAAGAGTAGGCCATGTATCTGAAGCCCCTCGTGTCAAAAATTCTAGAAAAGGCAGATCTCAGTAGGATGCTGTCTAAAGTATCTACTGGAATCATCCCTATAGCGAAGAAACCTGCAAGCGCCAGGGCTACTTGAATACCGACAGTTGCTGAAGCTATTGCTGATAGAGTAATAGCAGAAATCTGAGTAGCCGTATCAAATCCTAAACCAAAGACTATTCCTGTAATTAGTGCAGAACTAAACGGCTTCATGATTCCTATCCTGGA
The DNA here is from genome assembly GCA_035620895.1 of Nitrososphaeraceae archaeon. Lineage (GTDB taxonomy): Archaea > Thermoproteota > Nitrososphaeria > Nitrososphaerales > Nitrososphaeraceae > TA-21. The sequence goes on along the minus strand of DASPFY010000007.1, from coordinate 22,291 downwards.
TAGTACTTGGCTTGCGAGGATTGCGGAGCCAGTTCTACCCCATTTCTTCATTGAGTAAATGTTTATGGCTCCAATAACTCCTAAAGCAATGGCGCCTATCACCCCTCCCCAGAATGAAATTTGTTCAACACTCGTTATGCTGCCAATAACAAAGATGATGAGTATCATTTGTGCGAGAACGGATACCATGTGACCTAGACTAAATCCTGCGCCAACCCACTTTGAATTTCTTGAAGCATTATGTAATCTCACCAAGTTATCTATAGTAGTTATATGATCGGCATCAAGCGCATGACGTAAGCCCAACAGAATCATTGTGGGAATCGAAATTAAAACAAATGTTAGTGGATCGACCAATTTACGACTTGTAAGTATCAATGAAGGATGCTTATATTTCTTAATTTTCTCCACAGATTCCAGAAAGAATTCAAAATTATCAAATTAGCAATAAATTTGTCCTTACATACGTTCTACGCTGGAGTTATAAGATGATGCCTTAAACTTTTGTTCCCTATTATTGGATTATTTTCGATCGGGGATCTAAGAGAATGATAAAGACTTCTAAGTACAGACTTAGACATAGTAATGCTCTTGTAAATTTAAAATAGCTTGGGGCATCAGTACTGATATGATATGTAGATTGTATGTGTATTGGTTCCCTGATTTTAGCTAGCCTGGTATACCTTGAATAAGCTCTATTCATATTTCACAGCTGTCCGCGGCGACTGTGTTTCCAGGTCGACGAAGAGTATGATTTTTGATGGTAATTAGAGGAAACTACAAACCTTAAGACAATTGACTATGCATAGAAGTTAGACGCGGTGAGAAAGGCATAATGATAAAGAAAAAACATAACTATCAGCAAGCGATTGTATGACTAGGGATACTTGTAAGACTATGATTCTTATTGATAAGATAATGGGGAACATCAATTCTGATTCACATCTTAAAGAAAAGTATCATGATATGTTGAAAAGTGATCATGTTGAGAAAATTGAAATCACTCGACTTGAATCTGAAAGAACTAGAATAAGGAAAGTATCTAATAAAGGAACGGATTTAGCTCTTATCATGACACGTGGTTCCCATATTAATGATGGTGACGTAGTATTATTGACAGATGACAAAATGGTAATAGCAAAACAGGTTCCCGAACATGTCGCTGAGATTTCTTTAAAAGGTAACATATCAACTGAACAAATATTGGAAACGGCAATCAAACTTGGTCATACTATAGGGAATATGCATAGACCGATAAAGATTACAAACAATAAAATATATTTTCCTATACAATCCGAATCTGAGATTGAATTGTTCCAAAAGCTACTTTCTAATTTAATAGATAATATTGATATTAAGAGTGATAACATAATTTTTGAACCCGAATCAGGTTATGATATTCATGGACACTGATATAGATAGAGTTGACATCAGTTTATTGCAGATGTCTGACTCTTTTTTTCCAACAGGACTATACGCAACATCCAACGGGCTGGAATCATTGTCACAAATAAAGAAATTAAAGAGGAAGGATATTTCTAGATTTATTACTATTCACTTAAGACAGGTAATAGGACCGTCCGATTGTACAGCTTTGGGTAATGCATATGAGTCTTGCAGGAAAAGGGATTTTGTTTCTCTCCTTACCGCGGATAAATCTCTGTATTTTATGAGAATGGTAGAGGAGACACGAAGTGCTTCTGTGAGGTCGGGCAATCAATTACTGAAATGTGTTAGCTTCTTCACAAAGTACAAGAAAGTTTTAAGTGATTATCAAAACGCTATCAGAAATGGTAACGCGACAGGAGTTTATCCTATATCACTTGGAGTAGCGACGTGGTCACTTGATATACCAAAGAATAAAGCTGGATTGATACTAGTGTATGGATTCACAGTAAGCGTTATAGGAGCTGCTTTGAGACTAGGTATACTTCAGCATCTTGAGAGTCAGCAAATAATTCATGAACTAAGACCTGTCATTTTGGAAACCATCATGAAGAATATCGAAAGACCAATTTCAAATATGTGGCAATTTGCACCAGGTCTGGATATTCTGCAAATGAAACATGAAATGATGGCCTCAAAAATGTTTATTACATAAAAATTGTCTAAATTTTGTTATGTCTTCTAATCGAATCCCTCGCGTTGGAATTGGTGGTCCTGTCGGGTCGGGTAAAACTATGCTAATAGAGCAGATTGTTCCTCTACTTTCTGCAAAGGGTTACAAAGCAGGAATAATTTCCAATGACGTCGTCTCAAAAGAAGATGCTGACAGGATGAGGCAAAATCTTGCAACAGAAAAGGGACTTGTACCTGAAGAATTAGTAATAGGAGTTGCCACAGGGGGATGCCCCCATACTGCTGTGAGGGAAGATCCATCAATAAATCTATCTGTAGTAGAAGAAATGGAATCAAAATACAATTATCTTGATTTAATTCTGATAGAGAGCGGAGGGGACAACATTACAACAACTTTTAGTCCGGCTCTGGCTGACTATTTCATTTACATCATCGATGTAACAGGTGGTGACAAGTATCCTAGGAAAAGAGGACTGGGAATAGAGAACTGTGATCTTCTCGTAATAAACAAGATAGATATCGCTCCCTATGTAGGGGCCGATCTAAAGATAATGGAGCGAGATGCAAAGATTGTTCGAAATAAAAAACCAACAGTTTTTGTCAATTCTAAAACAGGCCAAGGAGTGGATATTGTCGTCTCTTATATCATAAGGGATCTTCTTTTCGAGGCTTCACCTAAAACACTGGTAAATAACTGACCATAACTAGGTTGATGGTGCACCATGCTAATAGCAGAAGGATTATAGAAATGGACTCCGCATTAAAAACACTGAAAGGGTTGCAAAAAGTCTTGAGCCAAGATTGACAATGACCATCGACTACTATACTCCACGAAATATTCCACCAGAGATTGAGGCGTATTCCGCAGAACCTCATCATCCTGGGGTTAGCAATTCCGGACAAGTCGGCATTTTGCGCCTAAAGTTTGAAAGAGATACTAATACGGAAAAAACCGTTATTAGAGAACAATATTGTCACGTACCTCTTTGTATACAACGTGCCTTGTATTTGGAGGAGAGTTTGCCTGCAATGGCTTATGTTTATATCGTTTCGCCTTCAGGGGGGATATTGCAAGGTGATCGATATCGTATTGAAATAACACTTGGTAACAATGCTTTTGCTCATGTTACCACACAGGGAGCTACTAGAATTTACAAAATGGAAAAAAATTATGCAACTCAGATGATCAATATCAACGTGGGAGAAGGAAGCTATATTGAGTACATACCTGATCAGATAATACCTTTTCATAATTCTAGATTTTACCAAGAAGTAGAATTGAGTGTTCATGACAATGCGACAATGCTCTATTCAGAAATGATAGTTCCAGGCAGAGTAGAAAGTGGTGAAGCCTTCGAATACGACATCTGTTACATTAAAACTATCGCACAGAATCATTTACGCAAACCCAGATTCAGGGACATTGTAAAGTTAGAACCAAAGAAAGAAGACTTAACTGTTGAAGGTATATTGGGAAAGTTTCAAGTAGTTGGCACAGTATATATCATCACAAGAGAACTTTATGTGAAGTGCCTCAAACATGAGATTATAGAAAAGATCAATGAATTAGAACACAAGATATCTGGAGGTGTGTCAATTCTTCCAACAAGACAGGGAATAGTAGTCAGGATACTAGGTAACACGGCTGGAGATGTGAAGAGTCTTATATTCGAAGTTGTTAGGATAACAAGAAATCAAATTCTTGGTGTCTCCTTCAGTGGGACAAGAAAGACATAATTTGAATTGAAATTACAGTTGTTTACACAGATCATATAGTAAATCATAATCTCTCCCACTTTACCTTAAACTGGAAACAAATCGAAATTTCTACAATATTTCTTCACAATTCTGCCGGTCTAAAATAATATCACCTTCTTTTGAATTATAATCTCTGATTGTATCGTTTCCTTCACCACATGTAAATTTATCAGCGCCCAGGCCACCCGTCAGCATGTCATTACAATTACCTGAAGAGTATAGTGTATCGTTACCATTTCCACCAGCTTTGTCAGAATTACAGACTCCATTTGTTGTTGTAACTTTATCCTTAATTATGGAACTACTATCATTACCACTACTAGCGTTACTTCTGATGATGGATTGAACTATGTTCTGGGATATGAAGACATTGTTTGAAGTTTGATTGGAGTCATTAATTAGCAGGCTAGAATTCAGGACATTGCTTGTATCATTCAGAGCATTTGTGACCAGGTTATTTATTTTGGATTTCATGTTTTGGGCAAAATCATTTGTCATCGAATCTGTCAGGTTGAGTTCGGTAGCAAATATAGGCATATGTGAATTGAAAATTGACAACATAGCTACTGCAATAATGCTTGCGTACAAGATAGCATTCATGCTTATTATTCCATAAGGTGAAGTACTTTATTATTTTTATTCTTATTTTTTGGAATTTGGCAGGATGAACTGATCGGAGTCAAAAACAAAAATTTTGTAAATTTTCAAATGAGAACTGGATACTCCACTTTTGTTTTGTCAATAAAACTCTAATATTCAACATTACTATTGAATCCATTGAGTAGTCGATGTGTTGCAAAGAGCATCAAGACTATCAATTCGAATTATTCATTTGTTGTCAAATTAATTTATTTACCACATGAGAGAATGCTGACAATATTTACTGAACTAAATAGACAGTAAAAATTTTATAGAACATATTTTCGTCTAATCGTGTATAAAATTTAGATACTACTATCTAAAATAGATTGAATTGGACTTTTATTTAGAAAAATAATTTTTGAAATTTTCATACTAATATTGTAAAGAACTACTTAAAGTCAATATTATATCAAAATTATTCAGATTAAGGATATTGGTTCAAATTCAAAACATTCATGCAAAATTAGTAGTGTCATTGATTTCATTGTTGTTACTTGCCTTAGTAACTGATTCTGGATCTGGATCATTTTTACAAAAAGGTCTAGCAGCATCAGATACACGCATTGTTGCATCTGGGGATTGGCACTGTACTGCCGACGCTCAAAAAGCAGTAAATATGGCAAAGAGTATGAATCCTCAATTAGTATTGGGACTTGGAGATTACTCTAGCGAGAAAACAAAAGATTGCTGGGTTAATCTTATAAAACCAGTGGCTTCAATCACAAAAATCGCTATTGGCAATCATGATGATCATTATGATGGCCTGGCTGATTCGTATCTCAATCATTATGGACTTTCAAAACAGTTCTATTCTTTTGACATTAAAAATATACATGTTTTGACTATGGCAACAGAAGAAGAATTCGAGGTAGGCTCTGAGCAATATACTTTTGTAGCAAGCGATCTTAGGAAGGCAGCGAATAACCCAGAGACTAAATGGATCATAGTAACCATGCATCATCCTTTTTATTCATCACCTAACGAGTGCGGTCTTTCGGACTGTGCGGGTGACGTAGAATTGACCAAAACATATCATCCACTATTTGATAAATATGGAGTAGATATTGTCCTGCAGGCTCATGTACGTAACTATCAGAGGAGCTTTCCATTAGATTTTAATCAAGAGTCTCCAACAAAACCAATTGTAACAAGTACTAGTAAGGGAGAATACAAGAATCCCGATGGGATAATTTTCACTATAGTTGGCACCGGAGGTGGGGAATTAAAACATGATCTGGGGGGCCAATCTTCTTTTATGGCATATCAGCAGGATTCAAAATTCGGGATTATTGACATGCACTTTTCAGAAAATAAATTGGATGCTAAATTCGTTGCTATTGATGGATCTACAATGGATCATTTTAATATAGTAAAGACTACAAAGAAGGCAGTAATTGAACGGATTAGTGATGACACGTCTAGTGATACTAACGTAAAACTAGTTTCAGACGAGCAGCTAACTAAAGCTAAACCACTAGCACAACAAGAAGTAACAGAAGACAAACCATCTATTACCTTCAAACTTGACGAAGAAGCTCCAACTGATACTAAAGCTAAACCACTAGCACAACAAGAAGTAACAGAAGACAAACCAGCAATTACAATAAACCTTGACAATAATCCACCTACTGATGACAAACCAATATCACTAAGTGAAGAAAAAGTAGATTTAAGTGACAAGCAAAAATATTCATCATTTCAAAGTGACAATGCGGATAAATCAAATATTCATGACTTAATGGGAACAATGGACAATGATGACGTGTCTGACTCGGACGAGAAGCCGATTAATACAAACCCAAGGGATCCATTTGCTTCCCTAAATTAGCTAACCTCTACCAGGTCAGCTTTCACTCATTTTATCTTTTCTAATACAACTATTCATCAAGCCCATACAATTTCTAATTTTGATTAACAAAAAAATATGTAAGTCAGATAAAGATAAGTTTCACTACAATTTACTAATAATGAGATATGACATCTGAAAATTGCTAATGAAATTTACACGATGAACTAAAAAGTAAGGTGGAAGCACTGGAGTTTGATAGATACTAATATGGCATTGGTGTCGTATAGGCTAGACTATGAAGGATCTCAACATCCACGCCATTTTTTCATGTTCTTCCATTTTTTCCGTTAGAAAGTTAGCGGTAGCTTCATCGTTTAGGTCTTGACACTCCTTGACATTTTTTCTAAGCGTCTTGATTATGGTCTCATGGTCTGATAATAGGTTCCCTAACATAGTATCTGCCTCAGGATATGAACCGACATCTTCCCCGATTTGGGAAGAATTTATGAATTCTTTTAAGGTAGCCCTAGTCTTGCCACCAACAGCCCTTACTCTTTCGGCTATTTCATCAATTGAAGCTGATATCAATTCATACTGTTCTTCAAAAAACTTGTGGAGATCATTGAATCTTGGATCCTCTACATTCCAATGGTAATTTCTTGTCTTTGTCAAGAGAACATATTCATCTGCCAAATCGTCATTCAAGATATTGGCAATCTTTTTTAAATTCTCACGAGGAATTCCTGTGTCTATGTCTAAAATATTTACTGTTTTTGATTTGGACTTATTCATATAATTAATTGGCTTACAAAGTATAAATCGGTTGAAACAATCAAATCTTTTATTTAGGCTATTTTATACACTCTGATATCAATGGCATTAGAAAATCTTGATGCTAATTCAATCATTTTCTTTCTTGTAGGATTGCTAATTTCTACTGTGGTAATTTATCTAATTACATTCCTTTTAGGACATAGAAGAAGCATAAAATTAGCCATATTTACTGCAATTATAGGTTCGATAGTATATGGCACCGCATATATTCTACTGGGAAATGGTTTTCTTTCTGCAGTTTTGGGGGGAATAGCCTGGTTATTGGCCCTAAAATCTATCTATAGAATGGGTTGGCTAAAAGCCTTGATTGTGGCAGTGATCGTTTGGATTATCACAACTGCAATAAGCAGCTTATTGCCCACAGCAATAGGGCCTCTCTAGCACCAATCCAGAATGCATCTTCAAAAATTGAAGGGTCGAGTGAGCCTACAATTATTATTCTGAAATCCAGCTATAATTTCTCCATCAAACCAGTTGTCTTATTTCTATCTCTTTTTCAATCGTAAAATAGTACTGTGTGGTAAAGTTGCCCATCCATTCGTCACGTAGAATACCCTGATGAGAAAGTCCAAAATTTATCGCAATATTTGTAACTCACAAGTCTTTTATAAAGAAAAATATATATATTGTAATACACATTACATAATGTCAGGTGATATGCAAAATTGTGGAAAGATCCATGGGGATTTAGAGATAGATTTTTTGAACAGATAGATAAGGAATTTTCAGATGCAGAAGATATGCTGAACAGAATGTTCAAGACAGTAACCGAAACTGGTATTGCCGGCTCACAGACACAACCTTACTTTTATGGATACCAAATCACTGTCGGACCTGAGGGTAAACCTCACATACGAGAATTTGGAAATGTCATGCCTTCTCAGAAAGGATTGATAGAACAAAGTGCAATCCGTCAGCCACTTGTAGATACCTCAATAAATGAAAAAGAGAACATACTGGTAATAACAGCAGAGATGCCCGGTATAACAAAGGAAGACGTAAAGGTGACAATGGAAGAAGGATTGGTAACCATACACGCTGAAAAAGGGAACAAGAAATATCATACAGAGCTCCCAGTCGATAATGAACTAGACGCTGATTCTACAAAGGCCAGCTACATAAACGGAGTATTAGAACTAAAGATACAGTTCAAAAAACCTATAAAGTCAAAATCCAAAGAAATAAAGGTTGAGTAATTCTGCTAGTCAACTAAATTATTTTTTTTTATTTTCTATTTTAGGAAGGGATTAAATGATATCCAATAAGAGTAACCAAATATCTCGGATGGTACAAGCCAACCCCAAATTTACAGGGGCCAGATTTTGCGATACTGTTCTGGAATCAAGTAAGGATGAAAAAGTTTTATCACAAATCAGAGTGAACTCCATCGATAAAAGTCAGGCAAAACTAATTCCTAGCAGAATTGATTATAACTTTTTTAATTATTGTTCTACCTGCGAATTAAAGTACCCAAAGCAAATTTTGCGCTGTAAGGATTGTAATCAGAAAGTTAGAACCAGACCGTGGCATCGTTCAAAGATAATTGATCGCAAGAGAATTTAATACCCTTTATGTTGTACTGAGTTGATAGTATGAAAAAGAAGATCAAAGTATTATTTCCAGATATAGACAGAGAAATTTCGATAGAGCTCGATGATTCACGTTCTCCAAAGACCGTTCAGGCAATCCTTGAAAATTTACCTATTCAAGTTACCATCACTAGATGGGGTGATGAGCTATATACTGAAAAAACTAAAATCATAGCAGAGGAGGAAAACGCCAAAAGGGAGGTAAATTTTTTGGACGTTGCATACTGGCCAGAAGGCAATGCATTATGTCTATTTTATGGACCAACTCCCATAAGTAAAGATGGACAAATACTGGCTTATTCGCCTGTAAATATAGTGGGAAGAATAATTCCTCATGATGACGAAAAAGACGATTTATTGGAAAAAACTAAAGAAAATACAAGACTCATCTTCAAGTGAATATAGAACTGATATGCTACTTATAGTACTGATATAGTTCGTACTGTATCCTTGGCGCATTTTGGCTAAGAATTTTATTAAATTCTAAATCAAGGCTAAAATAGTTCTTACTATTCTATTACATTCAAAACCTGAACCCTGGAATTCCTTGTATCAGTAACATAAATATCTCCTGCACTACCCACAGCTATATCTTCTGGTTTGTGTAACTGTAGAGGACCCTTTCCATCCGATCCCCAACTAGATAAATGGTTTCCCGTAATATCAAACATTTGAACTCTAGAATTTATTTTATCTACAATATACACATGGTCATTGGTATCAATTGCAATTCCAGGAACGGTTTCAGAAAATTGATTTGCTCCAGTTCCCATAGAATTCCACTGTCTAACAAACGAATCCTTACTATCAAACACCTGAACTCTGTAATTCTTCATATCAGTAACGTACATATTGTTGTTAGGATCAATTGCTATGCCATGAGGCGTATTAAATTTACCTGGTTCTGTACCTTCTGATCCTATAGTTCCTATAAAAGTACCATTATCATTATACTTTAAAATTTGGTTCCCATTTGAATCACTTAAATAAACATTGCCAAGAGAATTTATTGCGATTTGATGCGGAGCTCTCATCAAGTCACGACCCCCTGTACCATTATATCCCCATTTTGTAATAAAGGTTCCATTAGAATAAAATTTTTGTACTCGATGATTCTTGAGCTCAACGGTATAAACAAATTTTCCTTCAGGGTCTACGGCAACATCATGCAAGCCCATGAACTGACCACTATTATTTCCTTCCGAGCCCCAACTCGTAATGAATGTACCATTAAGAGAGAACTTTTGTACTCGTTTGTTGCCCGTATCTCCTACGAAAAGGTTACCAAGATTGTCAACTGCAAGACTATGAGGATTGGTAAACTGTCCTTTTTCAACGCCCTTCATTCCGATCTGTTTTACATATTTGAGCTCCGTCTCCTGAGAATAAGCAACATCGCAGCAAAAAGGATTTTGATAAAGTATTCCAAACATTGCTACAATTAGCAAATAAACTAGAGATTTTTTTACTCTGGACATTTGGAACAAAACAATTATGTTATTGAAAAATAAATATGTATTCAAATGATGTGTTCAAATGTATTATATGAAGAATTTGTAGTGCGTAAAAATTACTACTTGTAAATTAAGATAACCAATAAGCAATACTAATAATCCGAACTGGGTGAAGTATATAGAGGCAAATAACACTCTTCACACTTATAGTAGAGAAAATCGAAATCAGAACATAAGGTCATTATGTCATGACATCTAGGACACTCTATTTCATTTTCAAGATTGTCCATAATTGAAATATGTTCCCTCTTTTTTTCTAACAGATATTGCATTAACTTTGAGTTAGATGCAACGTTCATGGACAATTTACTATAGACAATATATTATAAAAGAGCTACAATATTCAACAGTTTCTCAAGAGTGGGGAGTTCCGAAATAATTTCATACATATATTTTGAATATAGGATCTCAGTAAAAGTATCATATTTCATTCTAAAATTCTATAAATAATATTGGCTTTGAAATTCGAGTACAATGCTTAAATACTTGATCAGCGTATATATAAGTACTTAAACGTTATAATGTCAAAAGTAATTACGTGTTCAACCTGTAATATAGAAGAGGATAAGATGGTTACTGATTTAGTATCCGGAGAAATTGTGTGTAGTAACTGTGGAACAGTTGTAATAGATGGTATAGAAGAGAATGGTAAGGAATGGACAAATTCCAAAGACCGTGAAACCGATAAGAGTAGAATAGGAATGCCTTTTTCTCTTGCCGTACATGATATGAATCTATCAACGATAATTGGCAAAACAAACAAAGATTCTACCGGACAAACGATTGATTCAGGAATGCAAGCTAGAATGAACAGGTTGCGAATTTGGGACTCACGTACCATGTTTCGGGATAGCACTTCACGTAATTTTACAACCGCATTCATTTTACTAGACAAATTGAAGGATAAATTAGGTCTTACACCTCCTATAGTTGAAAAGACTGCGTACACGTACCGAAAGGTCCAGGAAGATGGCTTAATAAGAGGGAGAACGATAGGCGCAGTACTTGTTGCTTGTCTCTACATAACATGTAGAGAACTGGGCGTGTCTAGAACAATTGATGAACTTGCGGAAGCCAGTAATATTAGAAGGAAGGCTATTGCAAAAATTTACAGAGAAATTGTATTTCACTTGAAAAGAAAAATACCACAAGTAAACTGTTTCCAATGTATAGACAAAATTGCAAATAAAATCGAGTTGAATGAAAGGACAATAAGGCATGCAAGAGACCTCATGAAAAAAGTTCTTGAGCAAGAATTTTCTGCTGGAAAAGATCCCATGGGATTTGCCGGGGCAGTATTATACGTATCACTTCAAATGGAAGGTAAAACAATTAGACAGATTGACATCGCAGAAGCCGCTGGAGTTACAGAAGTGACTATAAGAAATCGAGCCAAGGAATTAAAAAGCAAACTACATCTAATTTAGCAGTTTCTTTGAGTCCTGTTAAAGATTGAAAAACAGTCTTACTCTTCTTTCAAATGTCGTACATGCAAACTAATTCAAAAATATTTTAATGCTTTGGATGATATTAACATACATTGGTAAATGATGATGTAGATGGTCTATTTTCACTCTACGAGATATATGATCGAAACAGAGATTCTATTCTTTGGTTCCTTGAAGATTTCAAAGCAAAAAACTATGAGGAGTATAAACAAAAGTATCATGGTACCACTAAAGACAGATGCCATTTTATTCGAGTTTGTGGTTTTTTTGAGCTTTCGGGGACATTAGTGAAGAGGCGATTGATTGATGCTAACCTGTATTTTGATGTTTTCAACCCCACTCCTTTCTGGCAGAAGGCAAGGCCAGTAATAGAAGGAATGAGAGAGACAAGGCCATTTATTTATGAAAATTTCGAGCTTTTAAATCAAATGAAGCTAAAGTGGGCCCAAAAGAGAACAAAATAATCAATGCATGAATCCATGAATGAATGAATGAATGATAAGAAAACTAGCAGAATAACTTGTGATTTTATTTTACATATTTTTAATTGAGTGTTTGTCAATATTACTAAGGAAAAATTATGTCTGTGTTTATAGGTTGTTCTGGGTGGAGCTATTCTGATACGTTTGAGAAGGGAGGCTGGGTCAAGGCATTTTATCCCGATGCTCAAACTAAAAAGTTACAGTACTACGCTGATTTTTTTGATACAGCTGAAATGGATGCAAGCTTCTATGAAAAATTCTACATGTACATGACCAAGGACACGTTTACAGCAATGGTTAGAGCAACTCCTGACAACTTTCAATTCTCAATCAAGGCTCCTGAAACAGTAACGCATGATAATAAACTTGACGTAAGTAGAGGGGCAATGGCAATATTCGATGAGTTTCTTGAAAAAATATCACCTCTGAAGTATGCTAATAAATTGGGAGCAGTATTAATTCAATTGCCACCGAGTTTCACAGTTAAAGAATTTCGGAATACAGAGGAATTTCTTGACCGGCTACCTAGTGGCTATGATTACGCTGTTGAATTTAGACATCCCTCATGGGACACAGAAGGCCCATGGGAATTGTTAAAACATTATAATATAGCAGCTGTCATGACTGACTCTCCAGCGTCAGATAAACTACAATTTCTATCCCAACCTATAGTAACTTCTAATCATTCTTTTATTAGATGGCATGGAAGGCAAGTAAAGCCTAGATATAATTATCTTTACTCAAGAGACGAATTAACGCCATGGGTTGAAAAGGTTAAACAACTATCTACAGAGACTGTCGTAGTCAGAGGATACTTTAACAACCATTATGGCGCGAGAGCTGTCGTTAACGCGATAGAGTTCAAAGAGATGTTAGGCACAAATTTGACTCAGCAGGATAGAGCAGTTCTGGAAAATGCCCGAAATTTATTCTCTCAACCTTCAAGACAAATAACATTGGATGATACTGAGAAGTAATTAGAATTATATCGCATTCTCAGCTTTTAATGATATACCAAAAGGTTTTGTAACTGTGTCAGTTACTTCTATTAATATTTCACAATATCTTTTGACGTCGTATTTGGTTTGGGAGTTTGCCAGTTCTATAGGGATACTCCTTTTCTTGGAATGCCTTCGATAGTAGTCAGTCACAACATATTTTAAAATCTCGCCAGCTCTTAATGATTTACCTCCTCCACTCAAGTCTAGTAGGGCATTATTTTCGACAGTGTCTCTAACTTCATATTCATCATAGTTTTTTGAAACTCTTTTAGTAAATACCAGGTCGGTCAGACTAACGTTCCTTTCTTTTAAAAGTTTCAAATGGGATTCGAATATTTTTTTTATTTTCGGAAACATCATTTTAACTTCACTTATGTTGGCTGCTTCTGATAAGACGTTTAAAATTAATTGTTGGTAATTGGAGAAAAAAACAGGGGTATCGTGTCTTCTTGCTTCAATTCCTCGAAGCTTGAGTGTTCCATCCTCAAAGATACCGAAATATCTGTTTGGAACTCCAACCATGGAATTACTTTTTGAAGGAACAAACGCAATCCATTTGTACACCCCTTCAAGTGATATGTCGAAACCTGTTTTGTTTTCTATAGCTTTTTTCAATGACTCATAGCGGTCAATGGTTATATCTGTGTTTGAATTCTTTTTCTGTACCCAAATAGAATCTACAATGGCGTGTAAAACCTTAAAATTCTGTTGCTCGGCAGTTTTTATGGTGTCGATTAAAATCTTCCTGTCAAAGGCACAAACTGCAATGTGAGCGTCAATTCTTCCAAATTTAGCATTGTTAAAACCAAGGTATCCGAAACTTGTTACCAGAACCCACTTAATTGCGGTTTGCCTTGCATCATAGATTTCTTTCAGTTGAGTATTGGTAGCCGAATCTCTCAGCTGTTTGTAGATTTTTCTTTTGGCGAGAAGAATCTCAAGAGCTGTTGGCACTAATCCTTTTCTTTTTTCGCACCTGTAATAGTTATACAAACCAGGAACCCTTAGCCTTGAATCAGGACAGCAATCACAGAATACCGTTTCTGCTGATATGTTCTTCTTTTCCATTATCGATGGATACAGAGAAACAAAGTCAAGTTCCGCTACATTCTCATGTACTCCAATCCAAGGTTCAAGAATCATCCCTCCTCGGTCGGCAATTAAAAGTTCTTCCAGGCTCTTGACGTGTTCAGCCAGAGTAGGTTTCCATGGAATAAGAACATTTTTTCTATCAGCAGTGTAGAACTGCAAGCTGCTCATACATTTTCCTATACTTGCCCTAGATGCGGTATGAAAGGGCATTCTGCAGATTCTTGCCAGCTCGTATAAGCCCGGTAATCCCGATTCTGCCATAATAAATGAATTATCCGTATCAATGTGTATCCTTCCGGGTAACCTTATTGTCGAAGGCTTGAAAAAAATTTTACCATATGAAAAGTACGAAGTGCCTTCTTTTGCGGGCTTGACTAATTCACCTCCATCTTGTTCTCTTCCTAGTTCTATTTTTATACGATTACTATTTGCCCTTTCAATCAAGTACGGAAAAGTAAACGAATCTCCATCATCTGTCAGCACGAAATCTGCATTTATACTTGCCATTTGTTTCATAAGTTTGCAAAGTATATCACTTTCAGAGTCTTTTTCAATCCGAATTATCTCATTTGTCGAAAATTTTTGTATTTCAATATGGTCTATCCTATCTGTATATCTTGGTATAGTACCTCGTGCTACTTTTGGAAATACTTTGAGATGTACGTTCTCAAATTGTGGTAACTCATAATCAGTAGACCATACATTATCTCTCACGTCCCAATCCAAACCAGATTTGTTTGTATTAATATGACAATAGCATGTCGGAAATATGCCGTATTCATAAAAATATGTCTGAGCTGGAAGTACATCCACGTTATAGAGTCTAATTTTCCCAAAGCTGAATTTTTTTTCAATTTTTGAAGCTACTTTTGCAGCACTATTAGAGTCTTTTAGTCTTATTTGAAGTACCATTGACTCTTTTGAATCTGTCAAGTTTTCATATTTCTGTACAATTTCAGAACTCGATATATGTTTGGCAATGTCTTCGCTTGTTAAAATTTGCTCAAATAATAAATGTTCATCTGTAGCTACATATATGGGATGGCACCAATCATCTTCTAGTCTTATTGTCTCTCCATTGCTCTGTCTTATCCAAAAGACCATCTTATCATTTTTGGCATATGCATCAAATAACCATCCTGAGAACATATCTGGCTGCTAATCCCTAAATTAGATTATCTCCACTCTTGCAAGTTAAAATTTCCATTATTGATTAACCAATCAATAATCTTATGCTGAACAAAGATTAAACTTATTAGTAGAGACTCTGTCGAATAGTACTCTCCTTTTGAATTGATTGAATCAATATATTGGTAACATTGCTTTAGCATACGCAGAAATAGTACTCTGTCTTCCTCTCGTAGTGCGTCAGCAAATCCGCTCCATGCCTGAATTTCTCTTGTTAGTATATCTTCGTTTGGAAAGAATGTCAACTCTATCACCGAGTTTCATTAGATTGGTCCTGAGTCCAGATATTCTTATTATTACTTTCTTTCAGTATTTCTGTTAGTCGCTTGAAGTCATTTAGAATAATTGACATTATAATACACTCCAAAACTATTGGTCTAGCAGAATTTGCGCACGCGCTGTTATAGAGACGGCAAGTCGAAAACATCTCATCGAATTTTTTTCTATCACTCTTGCTCAGTAGAGAACGAAATATACGCCACCTCAACTCCTCGGCCACACATGCTATCCTAAAAGACGGAATTGTCCTTCCCATTCATCATCTTCCCTTGACCGTCAACACATCTTCTGCAGTTAATGACGTATACTTTTTAACAGCAATATAGTCTGCATCTTGTTTTTGCTGTATGACTATTTTAAATTTATTATTTGTCTTGTTATTGTCAATTGTAACACTTTTGCTAAAATATTTAACGATCATGTTCCCTAATTCAATAATGAAAGGTGGCAATTTATCGTCAAGAGAAAGTGAAGTTATTAACAGTACTTTACCTTCATGAGTAATTGTCTTAAGAATATTAATAATTTCTGTTAGCAAGAACTTCACTTCGTTAAAGTCCATCTCTGCTTCCCGCAGAAACATTGTCAACAAGTCAGGAATTATTACTATGTTAATTCTGTAATCATGGACAGTTTTGGGAAGCTCATATTTTAGAAAATGGGTAAGCTGATATACAGTAAATACTCTGGATATCATTATTTTCTTGAGATTTTTTTTGATGTTCAGACCGTATTGTTTCATAAAATCTACAAACTGATAGACATCAGTACAATTTCCGGCGTCAAGGATAAACACTTTTGAATTTCTAAATCCTCCATGTTTCTTTGGCAGTAAACAATGCACCGTTAGCTTTGTTAACATGAGATTTGTCATTCTTGAGTTACCAAGCAGACACATGGCGTCGTTAGATAACAAATCTATGGTTTTGTTTGAAGTACCGTCAACTGTAAATGAAATTTGATTAAGGTAGTCAAGAGCACTCCTAAGCTTGTGGTTCTTAATTTTATTGACTAAGGAAATCTGTACAGAACCCTCCAGTCTTTCTTCAACGCGGTTTGACATGGAGCTTAGCTTTAGTGCATTGTACTCTTTTTAATCAAGGAGCTACTTTTAGAGAGGGAGGGCTGATCCTAATAACAGAAGAACATGCCAAAGTTGGTATATTCAGAATTTTAGTTAGCATGCGAGAGGGGAGGGGTTAAAAATAATAGTGCATAATCTTATGAAAACAGGTAAAGCAAAATAAAATAAAAAAATAAAAATGAATATAATGGGAATGTCCTAATACTTTTTAAAAATCAATCTTTCCAATTCTGCCATTCCGATAATCGTCCAATGTTTTATCTATCTCTTCTCGAGTATTCATAACGAATGGTCCGTACTGTACTATTGGTTCATTGAGGGGCATTCCTGCGACAAGTAATACATCCAGAGGAGATTTTGCATTATCCGATTCTCTAATTGAAATATGTCCACCGTCATTTTTGAACACAATCAAGTTCTTTTCACCGACCGCTGTTTTATCCTTGCCAAAAAGACCTTTACCACCAATAACGTACGCAAATGCATTAAGATTTTCAGGAACGGACTGCACAACTTCTCCTCCTGGTTGCAGGGTAAAATGCAAGTACAAAATGGGGGTTAAAGTATTGATTACCGCCTCAGTGTTACCGAAATTTCCTGCAATAACTTTAACAGATACTTTACCATCAGAAGTACTGACTTGAGGAATTTTTGTGGAAGGGACATCCTGGTAATCAGGTTTATTCCACTTGTCAGTTTTGCGAAGATTTATCCATAGCTGAAATCCATGCAACCTTCCACCACTTTTAGCAAACTCTTTTTCTGGCATTTCCGAATGAACCAAGCCAGATCCTGCTGTCATCCACTGAACATCGCCAGGTCCAAGCTTTCCATAGTTTCCCTGAGAGTCTTTATGTTCGAATCTTCCTTCAAGCATGTATGTAACAGTTACAAAACCTCTGTGGGGGTGTTCTGGAAAGCCTTTACTCTCATATGGTAACAAATCCAAAGGACCCATCTCATCTAAGAGTAAGAAAGGATCTAGATTTCGAATAGACTGTGAAGGAAAGGATCTATGTACTACAAAGCCATCACCTTCTGGAGTTTCATTACTTTTTGTCACAAGTCTTATTGATCGATCCTTGGCGTTGGTTTCATCAGAATTATCAATAGAATTGATTTCTTTCCCAGTTGTTTCCTTTTCCATATTCTATATTAAATAATATCCTATTTAAGTAAGGTTGTAGTCTCTGACCTGGCCAGAAAATAATGTCAACACTAGCTATTTTTTTTGATACGATCTCAAGGAACTTTGCATAGGGATCTTGTCATAAACAAAAAATAAATAATTCCTGAATTTCAGACAAAAATTCCAAATTATGAGGGATATTAATTGCGAGTTTAGTCCAGCATTATTGCCAGTACTATGGGATTTGTACCCCTAATCTTGTTAAATGATCTGATGAGAGTTGTTATAAACCCATATTTCTTATCAATCATTGAAAATACAATTGAAGATTCTGCGGAATCAGAAAACTTTGCTTTCCCTTCAAACCAGTCGCCTTTAACGCTTCCACGAATATCGCAGGGAGCAATCTTGACATGTGGATTGTTCCTAATCCTCTTTACCTTACCTGATTTTGCATCAGTTCTAAAATATATAAAACCTTGGTAAATTATGAACCAAATGGGAGTTCTGACTCCAGAGCCATTTTTCTTGTAAGTTTCAATGTTAATGTACTTAAAATTTGATAGTTGAGATAGCTTGTCTTCAGACATGTATATTACTTTTAACATACAATGGACTTATTAGTGAATCTTTCTGAAAATAGATTGCATCTCAATGTCATTACAAGAAAGTGGAAAAGCGAATGTGGAATGTGGAAAGTGGAATGTTCCAGAGCTCATCATCATTCATCATGACTAGATAAAATAATTTCCCTAAATTAGCACATGTGCAAAAGCACCAAATGCAAGCATTAGTAACATTAATTCTAATTATCTAATATTCATCTTTTGATTTAATATTTCTGAAATTAAAATACTATGCCAAATCATAGATAATCTTTATGACGCCACCCAGTACAAATGGTCCTGCAAACCTGTCTTAGTAATTTCATCATTGTAGTCCACGCAGCTATTTAGCTGATTAGACTCTACATCTCATTTATAGAACCTTTAACCTAAGCGTTCCAATGCTTTTTTTAGATCATCTAATACCATTACTGGATGAAACTCAACCTTTGCTCCCAGGTCCTGAAACAATGGTTCAGCAACACTTGGCATCATATCAGCAGTATCCATGTTAACTATGAATGCAAATGTTCTCTCTCCCCCTGCCTCAAAAAAATAAGCAGCCTCAGCGTTTACTTTCTTCATATAGTCTTCAATATTTTGCAAAAATTTTGGATTCTTCACCATTTTATTACCGGCGTCAGTGGAAATTTGCGCCCTTACTAGAAATCTCACAAGCCCTAATTACCCACCAACGTATAAAAGTCTTTGAATTGATTCACAACTTGTTTGAACATCAAACATGAAAACATACAAATAATTCGATTACACGTAAGAGTAGCGAACTCTGATTGTGTTGGATTCAGATATTGAGCTCTTGTTCGTCACAATGCACAATAATGATATCAGAAGAACAGTAGTAAGCCGAGGAGTTGAACCTAAAGAAGGAACATACTTCCTATAACGATCTTTTAGATGCTCTTAGATTAGCGTTAAAAGGATATAATATTGAATAAAAGTGTTGAAATCCTTAAAGTTTTCAACAAAAGTATGACAAAGTATTAAAATCGCCAGTTTTCAATTAGACATAGAAAACCTTTATTAGGTTAATTCGAATAGGTAGAGTGGATGTGGAGTAAATTTGTGCTATTTGTAATTACAGGCACGTTACTTGTTCTTGCAATCTATAGTTCATCTTCATATTTCGTATTTGCGGAAATTATTACTTCTTGCCAGGGTGCTAGTAAAACAACTACATATTGTTCCACGTATGATACGGAGACTGATGAAGGTCATAATTATAAGTGCACGAAAAATAAGGATGGCAAAACTTGGAGCTGTGAAGAAGTGAAGGCCGTAAAAGCAGAATCGATATCCCCTGAACTCGATAACGCATTAGATGCCGCGATAAAAGGAAACTCTCAGATTACTACAAAAGTTCCCAATCTACAAGATCTCCCTCAACTTCAGTCAACGAATAATAGTACAGATTAATCTAATGATGCTAGTGATATTATAACCCGAATTGATGAAAATAAGGATAACGATACTGAGGTTCAATATACTCAACAAACTACAATAGATGGATTTGCCTACTATGGAAAACTAAATATTTTATAAAATAATTAATTACTTCCTTTATTACCATCTCTCTACTATAGATACTATATATGAGTAATGAACGAACTACAATTTGGGTAAGTAAAGGCAATCATGAAGAACTGATGAAAGGAGGTAAATTTGGAGAAACATTTGATCAAATTATAGGTAGGATACTAAAGGAGTCTTCGAAATGAGTAAATAAGATTAGAGACTAAAAAGGAATGGCATAATATTGACTATACAAATACTAGTGGGTACAAGACTGTCAAGGCATACAATAAAGAAGGCGTATACCACGGACAACACGAGTTAAATGCACCTCCAGGAGGTATTCCAAGCAAAGAATTCTCACAACTGAATTATCTGAGGATGTTAGACAGCAAGATTAGAAAAGACAAAGGACATATCTTAAAGAAGATAACACACATGCATCGTAAAATAACTTTTTAATTAAATATTTTAATTGTCTATCTCGAGATTATAATTCTTCAATCCATGAGCCTTTAGGAATCGCAAAAGATCATCGTCATTATCAACTTTATAATATTTTTTCATTCTTTCTAAAATTTCATCATCATAATGGGGTTTTTTGATTTTTGGTTTCACCATGTACATAAAACTGCACTAAAAGCACTTAAAAGTTTAAGAAAAAAAATTGTATTTGGAAGTTAATTGCTAATATTGAATGTGTTCGGATTTTAAAAACTCTAACAGTTCATCTCTTTTTTCAAATCCATAGTATTTCATCAATTTTGCTAATACTAATTCGTCAAATAGTCGTTTTTTCTTATTAAGAGAGTCCAAAGGAACACTCAATGTTTTCTGCTGAGATATTTACGACATTAAGATTTATTAGCATTTATCTGAGTTCTCTAAATTTGAGGTCCGAGTGGCTATTATCTAATTTCTCTCTTGCTCGTGCGAAACTAGATCTTCAAGATTTGGTTCCTTTTCGCGTGGTTTTACGTTTCGGCGTGGTTTTACGTTTCCGCCTGCTCTTATAGGTACGTGCGTGTGATGCCTGTTTTGTAGTATCTTCAAAAGCGTCTGCAGTTTTTTCAATTCCTACTTTGGCGCCTTCTACGGTATCTTTAACGCCCTCGATAACGCTTTCTGCAGTTTCTTTAATTCCCCCTATAATGCCTTCTGCAGTTTCTATGGTACCCTCCGAAGTACCTGTGACACCACGTCCAGTTTGTTTAGCACCCTTCTTTATTTTATTGAACGAATCTTCAGCCACAACAATTAACTTACAATAAGTTATTTAACACTTCAAGATTGTCAGTATCCGACGGTTTCAGCGCTGTATACCTTATGGCAACAACAGGTACGGTAACAAAAGGCACCTAATTATTCGCATTTCAGGATTATCAAACCTCTCTGGGCTCGAAGTGAAGGTCATCATATTATCTGGCAGGACATAGAAATTACCTAAACTAAATCCACCCGTTGGCTTTGAAACGCCTAACAACAAAGACCTTAAATACAAAACTGAAAGAACGAAGACTATCAAGTAAATGCGATTCACACAAAGCGTTGCTTATTTTATTAGCATTATAATAATAATTATAGGGATATACACTCTTACATTTGTTAATGCCTTACTTGGTCTTATTGCCATAATAATTGGGTTTGTTGCTCTTTTCGTTTATAGAAGAGTCGATCGAATTCGATAAATGGAAAATAAATAATTAACTCTTATTTTGCAACCGATCTTCGGAATTTCTCCAATTCCTTGTAATGTTCAAATATAATGGACATAATAATCGGGTGAACTAATATAGGTCTGCAAGCATTGCTACCAGCAGAATTATAAAGGTGTGAATAATCAAGCATTTCGTCAAACGTTTTTCTATCTTTTTTATTTAGTCGCTGCCTGAATATTTTCCATTTGTTTCTTTCCATTTCGGTTGCAATTCAATACGACGGGACTGTTCGACCCATAATTCTTGGTGATTAACTATTGGATTTAAAATCTGAGTCACCAACAAGGGGAGGAGGACAATATATTATTCCAGTCGTTTGGAAGCAGGTATTTTTAGCAGTTCGTAACTATGTAATTGTGCACTAACTTCTTGTAGTAAATTGTCCAGACTGATTGGTTTCTGAGCAAATCCGTCGATGATTTCTTTTTTACTATACTCTTGAAATAGTTTATCGTCTACTTCAAAGGCTGTCATCAAAACTGTTCTTACTTCGGGGTTCAAATCCTTCACTGTTTTTAATAATTGAAATC
>DASPFY010000006.1:0-31588 GCA_035620895.1 Nitrososphaeraceae archaeon | reverse complement strand
GAACCCTGCGAATTTAATTTGGGTAAAAAATAGATGATTCAAATTCCCAAATAAAGGAAAAAGTTCGAAGCCTTGAAGTGGTCTCTTATATCTCTTAAAGGTGTAATTTTATTTTGTCAGTAAAAATCCAGTAGGGTCTTTTCATGACTGTGTGCTTTTTTTTCGTTATTCAAACTTCGTTGTCGCAAAGACCTCATGTCACGCTGATAATATGTCAGATGTGACTAGGTCTCCTCAATGGTAACTGATATAGGAAAATGATCGCTGAAACCTTTTAGGTTTAGGCTTTTATTAGATGGTCTGCCAAAAGGGACTGGAGCATTAAATTTTCCACCCATCATTTCAGGGTAGGCTATAACTTGTACAGAGTCTGAGGTAACGCTTATTTTATGTTCCTCTACAATCCCTCTCGAAATGAGAAATTGATCAAGAAGATTAGGGAAACTATTATAAAAAAAAGTGCCTAAACCTTGTGCCATTGATGACCACATTAAATTGTACAATCTTGGAGCTTTTTTTGACTCTTGAACTCTAGGTATACTTCTGGAAGCAAGAGCATATTCTGTTATTGACCTATTATGTGGTTCATCATTCAAATCGCCCATTACTATTATAGCTGTTTTTCCATCCTCGTCCTTATTTTCTTCTAGTATGCGCTTATGGAAGTAACTCAGGGTCTCTCCTGCGAGCATACGATAAGGTTCAGATTCGTATTGTCCACCGCTTCTTGAAGGCCAGTGGTTTCCTATAACAACTAATCTGTTTCCGTTCGGTTTCGTTTTAAAATTCACCTGTAGAATATCTCGCGTTGCAACGCGCTTAAGAATAAAGTGGGAGAACACTAATTTGTTATTATCCTGATCCCTTTCAATTTCTAGTTTTTTGCTGTCATAAATAAATGCAACATCTATTCCCCTTTCATCTGATGTGTCAGCGTGAATAACTTTGTAACTTCGTTGGTGCAAGTCTGACAAACTATCAGCTAATCTTTCTACGACCGGTCTATTTTCCACTTCACAAACGCCAAGGAGATCCGGTCCTGTGTTATTATTGAAAGTCAAAATAATCTTTGAAAGTTGATCTATCTTTTTATTCAGTATAGTAGCAGTCCAACCTTCTATTTCCTTACCCAATGCTCTTTTCAATTTATCCGTTCTATTTGGTGAATCCTCGGTATCAAAGAGGTTCTCAACGTTCCACCATGCCAAATTATAATTGCTCATTTTTTATCCTCCTCCTTTGAATTTTTGCTTACCATAATATAGAATCAATTTGCTTCTCTAAAGCATTTTCTATCAATTGTTTATTAGTTGTAACAATTTAGTTAATTCATGAATGAAAAAATTTTTACAATCTACAATTACTCTGTTCAAACAGTTTAACCTTTATGTTTACCAGTCGTAAAAAAAATGTCAGAGACTGCCTTGGAGAGTGACAAGTATCGAAGCCAGTTTGCCGATATCTCTTACTAAATAACATGGCTAGTTACTCAGTGAATGATATTTAGGTGATACTTTCACTATATCTTTCTCTTTCGATAGCATTAGGCGTCTAAGCGTATCGATGCTGCTAGTATAATTTAAATTTGTCACTCCTTAGCTTCAATCCTATTTTTGGCGAGACTAATTTTGGATCCGAATTGTTAACAATACGCATCCGACGCACCCGTAATAAAATTAGTTCTAAAAGCATCCCAGGATGTGAAAATAGAAATTTTTTTCCGATCCCGTTTGCTCTTTTAAGATCCATTATTCTATTACGCTTCAACTTCGATTTTCTGTGAATCATATAAATCCAAATCACCCGCAATAACCGATACAAGTGTTTCTCCTTCGTTTATTCCTTTAATAGACGCAATTGCAACACCAGAGTCATTGAAATAGATTTTGTCTTTTATTGTTAGCTCGACCTTGTCTGTGTCTTGCACTAAGAAGTGAGCCTCGACCAATTGGGTTGGCCTCAAGTCAGTCAAAGTTGCAGAAATCAAATATTCTTTATTTTTAGAAATTTTTCTCTCAATTGACAGCCTTAATTCTGGTTCTGCTTGCAACCCCGCGATACCGAACAACGTCCTAAAGACATCCCTAAGTTTAATTGTCATTTCATCGGTCATAAGACCAACTAGTGCGCATATAGCGGCTATGCCAAATTCGCTTATCGAAGCGATATTGGCCACATTGAGTAATCCTGCTCTAATGACTGCATAAGTTATCAGGGCAATTGCTGAGCCAACCCAAGGTCTTGCAAAATATACATAGTTCAACCTCACGCTTCTTGCTCGTTTACTGGTCCATAACTTACGATTGAGCACAGAAGTCATTCCTGAAATTGAAGCTCCCAAGATTCCGAATAAAAGTGCAACTGAGAGCAAACGAACCTCGGGGTTGGTCGACTGTAACTGAAGGAAAACAATGGTTCCGTTTTTGGGTACAGATGTCTGGTTTTCACTTAGAATTTGTTTTGTTCCGTTTACTAATTCAAGAAACGTCTCGGTCGTTGTCTCTAATGTTGTAGAATTTTCACTTGTAGTAGTAACAGTAGTAAGATTAGCTGGTTCTGTAAGAGCTAAAGTGATATTACTCGCGTTAACGCCAGTTTCGGCTGTTATTGTAGCAGGCACAGCAGGTACGGTAATATTTGACTGGTTCCCTGTAGCTGTTGTGATGCTTTTTATATCTATCGAAGGAATGGATGGAACCCAAAAATTTACTATTAAATAAACGGCCCCCATTATTATAATAATCAGATAGAAAAAGAGAAACAACCTTGCACGTGGCGATCCAACAACACGGTCTTCCTGTTCTTTTTCTGGTTTGTCATCTTTCATTTTTGGTGGATTCCCCTTACACTTCCAAAAATTACAGAATGACTCCCAAAAAGACATACTAACATTATCCCTTACTCACGCCAATCTTATATTGTTGACTATCTTATTAGGTATTTTTGTACTTTCAATTTGGACGGTCTGACCTTTTTTCTCACGCCTAGATATCGATTTCACATATTGGGGGAATTAGCTAGAAATATCGTTATGGTTAGTGAATTAATGAAATTAGTGAAACCTTGACTATTCTGTATATTGGAGATGTTACACACAAGTCGAAAAAAGAAAATCTAAATAACAAATTCGGTTCCCCGATTTGTCCCCGATAAAAAACTATAAAGCTTACCCATTCCATTAATACACTTAGAACCACATTTAGAACCGATGGCGTCGCGGGTATCGACGGGGTATGACTGAATATTCAGTCGGAACTTAATTAGAAATTCTTTTCTAAAAGTTTGAAGTTACAAGTTATGTTGACCTTTAAATGTAAGATTTGTGGTTTACAATTCGAAGAAGAAGAGCGTATCGACATTCATAAAAAGGTCCACGGCAGAAAAGCAAAAATCAGTGAATATGGAAGTCCAGAGTTTAATCAAGGTAGACTGAGAGGCTAACAGATAGATTTTATTTTACTCACTATTGATAACAATACTAGATAAAAATCTAAACCTATCGGGATTAGAATCCTGCCTGTAGTACGGTTCTATTACATAGTATTTAGCTTTTCTCATATTAAACTTGTGGTTTACACAAGTTTAGAAATTAGAATGATAGAATCCTAAAATACCACTCCACTTTACTTATAGCAAATGGATATCCAAAGTTGGAAAGTTCATGCATATTTTCTAGATGCGTGTAATTGTGACTGGGGATGTCCCTGTCAGTTTAATGCTAATCCCACTCATGGTAATTGCGAAGGAATTGCCGGATACCATATAATAACTGGTAGTTATGGAACTAAAGTTAAACTAGATGGACTTAATATGGCAATGATAGCTTCTTGGCCTGGTCCGTTGCATGAGGGGCGTGGGAAAGCGTCATATTATATAGACAATAGAGCAGATGAAAGACAGTTTGAGGCATTGTCAAACATTATTACAGGTAGGGCAGGAGGAGGACCTTTCGCTCTGTATGCAAGCATTATAGAAGAAATCCAAGAACCCAAGAAAGCAAGTGTAAAGTTTCAAACAAAGGATATTAGAAGTCGTGTCAGTGTGTCTGGAACGAGTGAGGATAAGAAACGAAGAATCAGAGGAGAGCAGTCTAAAAATGTCATTGCTGAAGCTTGGCTTGAACCTATACGAAATCCTGTAACTGGTAAAGCCCATAGAGCAATAATTGAAATCCCTGAAGGTTTTGAGTCTAGTAGAATGGACCAAGCATCTATGAAAACACTTGTTGCAAATGACGGCTATCTTAGCTTTCGATATGAAGGAACATATGGTAGTTTTTCAGAAAACACTTGGAAAGGACCATAAGGCTACATATTGCATGAACTGCATGTCCGTTGTAGAAGACATCAGTTCTCTTGTACCTTGCGTCGCTTATTGAATTGATATAATATAGTAATTCTAAAGTGTAGGAGAAATAAATGACACTCCAAGAACTTGATAAGGTATCTCTTACGATTCTAATGGATAACTCCACGGACCTATTGCTAACATGTGCCTTTCAAATATCATATCAGTAGTAATTCTGAAAACCCATTTACAGGATAAACCTTATATCTAAAAGATCGTTTTCTTTGAGAAAAAATGGCTAGTAATAATACTAATGATTGGAAACTTGAGGGTGATTATTTTGAAGGTTGCAACTGTGACTCAATTCGCCCATGTATATTTTTGCAAGATCCTGACAAAGGTTTCTGCAACGCCGTTGTAGCATGGCATGTAGATAAAGGTCACTTCCAACAAACAGAACTTGATGGGTTAAATGCCGTTGCTGTTTTTGTAGCGCCTGGAAACATGTTTACTGGACCGAAGATGAAGGCTGCTTTTTACCTGGACGAACACGCAAACCAAAAACAAAATGAGGCTTTGTCCAAGATATTTTCTGGGCAATTCGGTGGTTTCTTTGCTGCAGCAGCAAACATTATTGGAGAGATGGTTGGAATAAAGTCTGCTCCGATAACGTTTGGGATGGAAGGAAAACGTCGTTTTGTGCGCGTACCGGAATATATGGAATTAGAGATAGAGACGTTGAAGGGGAACGATCCCAACAAAGATAGTCAGGTAACAAATCCGTCCTTCACTGTAGCTCCAGGGTATGAACCTGTAATAGCGCGAGCTACCAAACATACCTATAAAGATTTTGGATTTGAATGGGATTCCTCATGTAAAAATGGTTTCTATTCTCGATTTAAATATACGCCCTAAAACTTCCTCGTAAAAAAAATGGCCAGAACTAAAGTCAAGTTTTTATTACGGGCCCGTCGGGATTAGAACCTTGCATGTACTAGGGTTCTACTAACTTGATATTTAGCTTTTTGCTTCTCAGTGATTTTTACAAAAACCAAGAATCTGAAATGATAATTAAAAAAAAAATTCCTTATTACTTACCTTCGCAATATGTTAAGGCAAGTTTGAATTGTTCCGGACTGCCATACATTCCATGTTGTTCAAAACCTATTATCTTATCTCTACAGGCAGAATATTCTCCCATCATTCCATCAGTATAAGTCAATCCTACAAATACCGTCAAAATTAAAGCGATACTGATTGCTGCTGATATTAGTAGAATAGAAGAAGTTTTTGATTCAGAATGCGTGGATTTCGTAGCTAATTTTGGTCTTGGAACTGGAACATGCAACAAAATGCTCATTTTCGCACCTCCTTTTTCGCTTTGTTCTCGCTCATATTCTCTATATCGATTAACAAACAGATTAAGTCTAGTAACGAGTGGTTCTTACTATTACCAATCATTTAGTATTTATAATATAAGAATTCTGTTCCTCCATAATTTTCTGACTCGTGAAGGTAGATTGGTAATTTGTAACTATAATGCGATATAAGACTAATTCGCTGGTATTCAGCCGTCGGGATGCGTATTGTTAACAATTCAGATCCAACTGCTGAAGAGATGTCATGTAATTGCGTATTAGACAGGGATTCACTTAAGGTTATTTCAGGTGCACGGTATAGTAAATCTTATCCTTCAATATGTGCTTATTAGTAGAATCATAAAACAAGGAGTCGTACCTTACCGATCTTCTAGTCAAATAACCGGTGAGGAAGATCACTCAATGATTTACTTAAATAGTACGAAAAACCCCATAGCTTTGAAATGAAAAATAAAGCATTATTGGCAATGTTTGCCATTCTCGTAACAAGCATAGGAACGGTAGCATTCGCTGGGTTGACTATTATTTCTTCAGCTATGGCACAGCAAGATAATGAAACAATGGCTGGAAATCTGACAGTGGGGGCTGCTAATATGACAGACACAAACATGACAAATGGAACTGGGAACATATCCGGTGTTGAAGATCCATTTCCATAGATAAAAAAAGTCAAAAGCCTACAGAAGTATAATCAGCTTTCTGCGACTCCCCTTTTTTTATTGAGGTGCTGCCAAGAGGATGGTAAGGACTGGAAATTCTAGCATGTCATTCCTTAATAAATTCTATAACCAATTTGCACCTGGCTCAATCCACAACGATACAAAGATCTATATTATTGTCTATACCGTTCTTGCCATCATCGTAGTAGATACGAGCCTTAATCAAAATTCTGAAATGCGTTCCCACATTGAGATTTCGGGGCTCAGCGTTCCTCTATTTGTTTGTATGGGAATTATAGTTATTTATGGCCAGTTATACATTCTAGGATTTGTTAGGCAGAAGAGCAGTCAAATTCGTAAGAAGGCTGCGCATCTTCGCATTTCATATAAGATAGTATTTCTTGTTCAATACTTGGTAGTATCAATTTTTGTATTTGTACTGGTCCAGATAATTACTACTCAACAGTACTCTTCCATAGCTCTAACGATAGTAACTACGGCGACTTATGGCTTGACTATTGGTCTTATGAGTATCTTTACCATCATATTTTTCTCCTGGTACAAATCAAATAGGAATTCAATAGTAATTTTGATTTATGGTTTGTCTTTTGCAGCCGTAGTCATTGCGTCAGCAATTTTTTTAACAGGTAGTCTTTATCGGCTTGTGGAAAAACCCACTTATATTTCTCCTGAAGATTTAACCCCTTCGGCAAAATCAAAGCCAGGGTCACTATTGTATGATCTTGCTAAAATGTATCATTACGCTGATATTGTTTCCTTTCTTTTGAAATGGGTCGCTACAGCATTACTTTTGTATCATTACTCTCGGAAGATGGGAAAGATCAAGTACTGGATATTGATCAGCCTTCCACTGATATATTTTGCAGGTACCTATTTGGACGACTATCACCTATATGAGCCTCATACAGAGATAGATAGTCTTTACTGGGATCTCTATACTTCCTTAAACTCTACCGCAGGGGGAATCTTGTTTTACATAGGCTTTGTTGTAGCCGCTCGGCATTTTCATGGAAATATGGCTGTTAGAGATTACCTGACAATGTGCGGATTTGGTTTCCTACTTTTTTTCAGTGCAGGTCAGAGTACACTGGCAAATACCCTGTATCCACCATTTGGTCTTGCTACTATGTCACTATACGGATTATCAACATATATGATATTGCTGGCCCTTTACTCTTGTGCGATTTCAGTATCAGAGGACATAGAGCTACGCAAGTCCATAAGAAAATCTACACTTCGTGAGTCAAAGTTTCTTGATAGCATGGGAACAGCACATATGGAAAGGGACTTGACAAGGAGAATAGTGCTAAAGGCAAGAGAGGAACAAAAGGAACGTACACAAAAGGCAGCAGGAATCAAATCATCATTAAGTGACCAAGATATTATAAATATTATAGAGGAAGCCGAAAGGGATGCTAGATGATATTATAGTTAAATTATAGAGCGCTTCTAACTTATGGTAATCTAGATTTAGTTAAGATCTTCATGGAGGACTAATCTTTGCTCAGTCTATTAGTCCACATTTAATTTAATTAATAACTTTCTTGTAAATATTGCTAAGTCGTATATTAAAAATCGTTACTAATTTTGATAGAAATTTGGACCAATTGTATAAAGTTGGATTGTCGTGACGCTATCGGTTCTAAGTAGGGACTCTGGATACTAGAGCAGACTAAATAGATTAAGTTTTCTTTTACTTGATTAAAATTAATTCATTCGAGCTCATCGGTACCGATGACGCTATCGGTTCTAATTTAGGATTCTTGATCTGTTTTGATCCGATCCAAAGCTCTGATGTTTAATATTGATGCAGATAGATAATGCCTCGTTATTCTTATGAAGTGCAGTCCTTTTCACCAAATCTATATATCTATTTATGCTTTTCATACTAAATTAGATCATAATGGCCTCGTTAGTAATAGATAATCCAGTCGTCATTTTCGTAATAGGTCTAGTAATTTCAACGATTATAATTTATGTTGTAACCAAGTTATTTAGAAGAAGAACAAACATAGGAAAAGCGTTCGTAACAGCACTAATAGGAACGTTAGTTTGAATTATAACATATTATCTCTTAGGTCATGGATTATTAGCAATAGTAATTGGAGGCATAGCTTGGCTATTTGCATTAAAAGGTTTAAATGGTCTTAGTTGGACTAGATCTGCAATTATTGCTGTCATTGTATGGATAGTCTCCTATTTCGTAACAGTTGCCCTTGGTTTACCAACGACGACCGGTCCACTATGATTTGATTGTTACCGATATATGGATGCCTGGTCTAAATGGATTTGAATTATATCAGCAATTAAAGGCCTTTAATCCGAACGTTCGAATTGTATTTATAACAGCACTTGATATTTCACCCGAGATAATTTCTATATTACCTGAGCTAAAATTAAATCAGTTCATTCGCAAGCCTGTAGACCCCCTAAAACTAATCAGTAGCATTAAAGAACATGCAAAAAGAGAAATTGAGAGGTTTTAACCTGTACAAGGAACAATTAAAAAATATAAATTTAACACGCAGATGCTCAGCCGTCGGGAATCGCATTGTTAACAATTCGAATCCAAAATTGTTATTTAGAAAGGATTCGTACCATCCAGATACTCAAGTTCAGTATTCTAAAATAGGACCAGTAGTTATGGCACAAATTTGACATCGCTCTTGGTCTTGTAGAAATTAATTATTTTAATTGAGATAAAAATACTTCTAAAATTGCAATTACAACCAAACTTGATTTTTACCAATGATTTCGGAAACTAGTGTAATAGATTATTATTGTACAAGTTAAATATTGTAATTTTGTTTTACTCCATTGAATTAAAAATAAATGTAGATCCGACACTTGTTTGAATATATTTTTGTGGCATCTTGTTAATTATTTCATTAGATGCTTTCCATCCAGTACAGTGACATGGAATAATATACTCAGGGTCAATTGTGTTGAGCTCGTTTATTGTCAAAGAAATGATATTCTCATATCCCTTTCCTGTTAAATGAAATCCACCAATAACTGCAAAAATTTTTCTAATTCCGGTAACCTTGATAGCATATTTTATAGTATTTATTATTCCCGAATGCCCACAGCCACTTAATATAACCAAACCCTTATTCTTTAGATTCATTACCAATGCTTGATCGTCTTTAACAAGGGGATCGGGTATGAGGTCCGTGTCTTTCCTTCCTTCTTTGTACTGCAATGGAAATCCTTTCTCAAAAGATGTAATTCTGGGTATTTCTCCAGTTATCAATATCCTTCTATTATCCACATCCCGTTGATTGTGATTATCCTCATAATCTTTTTTATTGTTATTGATAAATGGCTCTTTATATGGTAAATAATTTGTGGTATTGTTTTTAATTATTAAACCGTTAACGTTTCTGATTTCTTCTTCATTCAAGGTATCTAATTTTGCTTTATTGTTGCCCGGAAATACAACCCATCGCTTTAGTAATACATCTGGATGTATTATAGTTCTTGTTGGTTTGTTTATCCTTTTTAATACACTTACAAGCCCTGAAATATGATCAATATGTCCGTGACTTAATACTATTGTTTCAATATCTTCAAAGTTTATGCCAAAGATGTCTGCATTATAAATAATACCATTTTCACTAACTCCGGTATCAAATAGAAATTTATTCACTAGTTTCTGATTTCCATGTATATATAATATTTCTATCACTGCTGAAAAACCATGTTCCGCAATTGGTGGTTTTTTAAATCTTTGATTACTTATTATTGGTGGTCGTTGTACGACTGGTGAACTAGGTAATAATAAATCTGTTACATTATCCATCAAAATTGTTATTTTTATATTATCGACTTCTTTGACCAAGTCCTGAGAGGCATAGTCATGAATAATGTAATAAATATTTATGATTTTACTCTGAAGAACGATTTGTTTTCAACTTGTGAACTCTAAAACGACGAGTAGTGGGATTTATTTAGATTTATCTAGTTCATAACAATATTCCACCATATCACCAGTCATTTATTTATTGAGTCAATGCGTAAGAATCTTTTTTAGATCTGGACTTGTCTCTTCTTTTTATTTATTTATGCAAATTTAGATGGCATTGCATTGCATTGCAGACGTGCCTCTTATCTTTGATAGTCGAGCAAATTAAGCATGGGACAAACCGTATCTGAAAAAACATCCTCCTCGGCTTTTGCCCTATCGTTAGTAGGTGGAATACTAATCATATTTGGAAGCATACTGTTGGGACTAATCTTTTCAAACATTCAGACATGGACAGGTGGGATGATGGGAGGAGGAATGATGAGAGGTATGATGGGCACAATGACGGCAGGTTGGTTCTTCGGCATACCGCTCATTGCAGGAATTTTGGTTATTCTGGGAGCAGTAATGATGAATACACGACCACAAGAAACTACCCTGTGGGGAATAGTTGTTTTGGTATTTTCAGTGATAGGATTTACTGGAATGGGTCTTTCAATAGTTGGTGCTATCATTGGAATTATTGGTGGTGCGATGGCATTAAGTAAGGGAACTTCAGGGAGGCAATAGTAACAATATGAAACCTGAGGATATGCATGGCATGATGGAGGAAATGATGGGTAAAATGTTTTCAGGAATGTCAGTAGAAGAACGTGTTCAATTTTGTTCTACAATGATGCCAAAGTGCTTGAATAAGGTGTTTGCAGGAGCCAGTCCAGAAACAAAGGAAAAATTAAAAAAAGAGATGGCAAACAAAATGATTTCCATGTTTGACCAACTCTAATTTTATTTCATCACTTTAGAATAACTTGCCTAGTCATTGGTAAACATTATTTTATGAGCCCGTCGGGATTGGAATCTTGCATGTACCAGGGTTCTACCAACTTGGTATTTAGCTTTTTTGTTCCTCCATGTGCGAACGAGTAAGCACGCAGACGAAATCGAGATTCTCAATTTTAATCTATGGCGGTGTCTCGGAAACAGAGAAGATAAGATCTGTTATGTTCCCATTTATATTGTTTAACTCTGCACGAATTTGGGCCAGAAGTTCAAGTGCCTCAGTAGAATTTCCGCTTTCTATTGCCTTTGCTGTCTAATTAACATATTGCGAAGCGGATTGAATTAATGCCTAAATGTCCTGAGCTTCTATATCCTCTGTTACTTCTGTTGAGGTATCCTCTGAGGCTGAGGTATAATAATCAAAGCCCAGAACAAAAAATACCAGGAAAATAATTGCATGGGCAAATACGGAAATAACATTATTGGTTGGTCTCAACATTGAAGTAAATGAGACATGTATAAAAATTTTCAGAATTTAATCAACAATCCAAGCTTCCTTCATACGATCCTAATTCATGACACGACCTTTTGGTGTACAGGCGAAATTAACTTAAATATTGGTACAAGACTATTTCCATTAATAATCTACAACTATATGTATGAATTACATTAAGAGTTTAAATGAAATTGATCAGCTTCGGAATACATTTACCCGTGATGGGATTTGTTCGAGGGGAGGCTACTTCAAGAGAGCAGATAATCTCATTTGCACAAAAGGCGGAAGAGTTAGGATACGATTCATTAAGTGTGAATGATCATACTGTTTTCAGAACGGGTTGGCTTGATGCCATAAGTTCCCTATCGGCAATTGCTGCTGTTACCAATAGGATCAAAATTGGTACATCAATACTGAACATAGTTATAAGGAATCCAGTTATCTGCGCTAAAGCTTCATCAACAATAGATATCTTATCTGCAGGCAGATTATTTGTGGGCTTGGGTCCAGGGTCATCTAAAGGAGACTATGATGCTTGTGGAGTTGCATTTGAAGACCGGTGGAAGAGGTTTTCTGAGGCTTTAGAGGTTATTCACGCCCTTTGGAATGAAAGAGGTGAGCCTGATTCACAGTTACTAGATTATGATGGTAAGTACTATAGATTGAAGGGAGCACGTACTGACCCTAAGCCATATCAAAAACCTCGTCCTCCTATCATGATAGCAAGTTGGGGTTCAGAACAAGGATTAAGGAGGGTGGCAAAATATGGGGACGGTTGGATGGCTTCAGCTTATAACATTACACCGGTCAAGTTCAAAGAGAAATGGATGCTACTTCTGAATTATAGAAGGGAGATGAATAAGAATGTGGAGTCATTTGAAAATTCTCTCATGACAATGTTTGGATATATAGATAATGATAAAGAAAAGGTGCAGAGAATGGTAAAAAATGTACTGTCACCAGCTCTAGGAAGGTCGGTTGATGAACTGAATAATTTACTGATGTTTGGTTCTCCCGATCAATGCCTTAAGAAGATCTCTCTCCTTTACGAATCAGGAGTAAAACGTATCCATTTCTGGCCAGTAAATGACTACCTACAACAAATGGAGATATTTTTTAAGGAGATAGTCCAGAATTTTGATTAGATCTAAATAATAGAAACATTATTTTGTTCATTCTTGTTACGTTATCACAGAGAGGTTACAATATTATATAGAAAAGGTTTAACCAGTGTATTTTAGATTAGAATTTCATTAATGGAAAATTATTTCAAGGGCTCAAGAATTTGCAAGTACTGCGGTATTAACATGGACATTAAGGACCTTGATATGTTATATTTCTTTCATGACACATGCCGGCAAGAATACAGAAAAAATGGCCAGAATTGACTTCAAAAAATTCCAATTAATCTTGGAGAAGAAATTCTTTTTATAAAAGTTTGAAGTTACAAATTAAGTTGATCTTTAAATGTAAGATTTGTGGTTCACAATTCGAAGAAAAAGAGCGTCTCCAAATTCATAAAAAGGTCCACGGGAGAAAGGCAAAGATCAGTGAATATGGAAGTCCAGAGTTTAATCAAGATAGGTTGAGAGGCTAATAGATCGATTTTATTTTACTTAATATTGGTAATAATGTCAGATAAAAATCTGAAACCGTCGGGATACGATTGAAAATTCAATCGGAACCTTACCTAGTATCAAGAATAAGGTTTATACTTGGAAACTAGATCTGACAGCGGAATACTTTCTCCGCCAACTATCTTTAATTTGACAGTTAAATCTGCATTCTTTATTTCAACTATGTTATAGGAATTTTGAAAGAATCCCCTAAATCTTGAGGTGCTAGCACTTCCCGCGTAAGCAATCTGAAGGGGACCAAGATTCCATATCCATGGGCGATGTTTATGACCACATAAAACAAGATCTACATGCGATTCCAAGCAAGCCCTCAGAGCATCGCCCGCGTCTAGGATTAAAATTTTATCAGTACCAGTATCGGGTATCGCAATCAGATGGTGATGCATAGCTACAATTATTTTCTTGCGCTGTCCTTCAAATTCATCGATAGTGTTCTGCATCCACGATAGTTGTCTATAGCCGACTTCTCCTTCGTCTCTATCAGGTCTTGCTGTACTGAGCGTTACTACTACTACATCATCCATATCATGGATCTGCTTGCTTGGGAAGAATTTCTTGTACAGCAAATATCCTGTGTGTCTGTAATCGTGATTGCCGGGTATGACAATTAGATTCTGGCAATCGAATCGCGCTAATTCCTTTCTCGCTAACTCAAATTGTGGGAGGAGTCCTTCGTCCGTTAAATCGCCCGTTACTACTATGGCATCAGGTTTCATACTATTGACTTCTTCAACAATCTTATCAAATACAGATGAATTATAGAGACTGCCTACGTGAATATCAGAAATTTGAACTAAAACTGACAAGTGAACAGAATTTGGTTCATATGATATATTAATGCAATCCTCATAGAGTTAACCTATTAAAGTAAATGAAATACTAAAATTACAAAATAAGATCAAACCATGAATTTTTTTATCTTTATCAATCATTTTAAAAGACACTTTTTCGTTATATACTAATACAACTGGTCGGACTTTTCGGAGTATTCTTACTTGTCCAGTGTCTTCGATTCATTACTTCCAATCAGATGCTTATTTACAATATTTTCTAAATAGTAAACGTGTATCTATATTTTTCGTAATGTAAATAGTTTTAAGGATAAAAGACAATTAGTTATCACTCCAAAGATAACGTGGCAATTGATGCGATTGTTATAAAAATATTTTGTCTCTTTATAAGGTAACGTCAGAGAGAAAATTTTGGAAGAGAATTAAGAACACATCGATACCTTTAGAGTTAGTACTGAAATACCCCCACATGTTGTTCACTGTTATAATCCTTATTAATAATAAACTAAAGCCATTTCCTAGAACCAATCCTCATAAGGCTTGCCAAATGGCAGCTCATTTTTCTGATATACATCGATAGCATAAGCAATTGGAACCATGGCCATGGCTGAAACACCAAAATAGACAGCGTAACTAATACATTGTTTGATTTCATTTCCTCTTACCGAACACATTGTCGTTTCTTTAATAAGTATTACTTATCATGTGATAAGTGATCCAGTCGTATGCAAAGTTAATACGCTCTAGCGTACGCCGATAGTGATTGAATAAAGGAAAAATATTGGTATGGATAATCTTTGGGATTCTATTGGCTTTTACAATAGGGGCCGTGACGAGTATACTTATCCTGTAGTCAAACATTTGGTTAGAAGACAATACCCAACAAATTATAAGAAAGAGTATGGATGAATAAACAATTGAAATTTGAAATAGAAATATTATACGATTGTGCTATTAGGAAGGATATTTTTTTTGGAATTCGTAAGAATCCAACTGAGTTTTTACCTCTTTAACAAGATCGTGTAAACCTATCGGTTTCTGAAGGAATCCATTTATAATTTTCCTTTTAGTATATTCTTGAAATAGATTATCATCTATTGTAAATGCAGTCATTAGTATCGTTCTTACGAAGCGATTCGAATCCTTTATCTTGTTTAACAATTCCAAACCATTTAAGCCAGGCATTTTGAAATCAGATATAGCTAGCACATAAGCATAACCCTTGACTTGAAAATGCTCGAGTGCCAAAATAGGATCTGTAAAAGTAAAAATTGCAATTCCAGGAATAGTTCGTAAAGCCTCATGAAAAAACATTGTAATACCAGGGTCGTCGTCCACGATACTAACTATTCTATTCTCGGCAAACATGGAAGATTAAGCCCCGGTAACTTTTTCTGGATTAGTAGGAGAAACTAGCATTATTGATCTTGTCGCCATTAACGTGGCCTCTTCATGTAATTCTTTTGCCTCTTTTCCATACGCTTGTACAGAGTAGTTAGTTCCATCCTTGCATTTTAATCCGACATAACAGTAGTCCACTCCGTTAGTTAGTGTATTATCTTTAGGCGAAATTTTTACGATATATGCCCCAGTATCTTCTGATAGCATTAGTTGTCTAAGTGCATCGGTACTGCTAATATAGGGCAACTATGTGCCTCCTTTGATACCAACTGGTTTCAGTTGAAAACATCAATGTAATAAAAAGATCCGTGAATATAAGAACTATTCAGCTCGGTGTATGATAAATATACAATCAAGCTTATCATAATCCCAGCTTTTATGGATTAACTGATTGTGTTGATTGTCAAAATTAATCAATTTTATAGAATTTCTGGCGACGAAACAAATCAAAATTTCTAAAACACATAGTTTTCTGGAATAGCTGCTAGATTTAAAAATTAGTTACTGAGGTCAAACAGTAGGTGAATTTTATAGCTGTTATATTATGGATTGGGCATCAAGGAACAACTAATACAGGAACAGTGGAGTGATGTAGAACAGAATTGGTAAATCCACCTATCCAAAGTCCCTTAAAGATAGACCGTCCTTTAGACCCTATAACTATAAGGTCAACGTTATTTTTTACCGCGTATTCTGTTACCATCTTTTTCTCATTTTTTCCCTCTGCATCCAATATTACACTCTTTACTCTTACTCCTAACTCTTCTGCTGATTTTTCTATTTTCGTTAGCCAATCTTCAGCTGATTGTTTTCTTGCTTTCTTGAAGCCTTTTACAACAGATATGTTCCCATATCTTTCCTGCAAGCCTATCGCACCTCCCTGCTTTACGTCTTCAATTATATTTAACGGAATTAATTGTGCATTAGCTAACTTTGCTATATGAATCGCATAGTTTGCCGCTTTAAATGATATTTCTGACCCATCGACAGGAACTAAAATTTTTTTAACAGAGACAGATTTGGCCTTGGCCTTAGGTTTTACCATATCACATGATTAAATGTATATTCAAGTAAAAAAAGGATGTGTTCCAAGCTGCTAAAATTCATTTGTTATATGTAATTGACACTTACCTTTCCTTAGGCGATTAAGTGGAAGCATCCAGACAAAGTGAATAACATATACTTTTTTTACCATATATTTGGTGTGCTAAGCTGTGGACAGTAAACTTGGCATAAGCCTGACTTATCTTGGAAAAAATCTCAAATATAATGGATTCAAAGATATTACCTATGGCTATAGGACAAAAACTCTTTGAAGAGGTTGGTAAAATAGCGGGTTTCAAAGTGACAAAGGTTCATCCGATTGAAGGAGTAACAACCGAAGTCACCTTTATTTCAGACATCAAAGGAATAGATAGGTTTCCAAGTGGCAAAAATCTAGCTTCTGGTACAATGACCAAATATCCACATGGAATAATTGATGCTACTTGGCATGGTGTTTTAACGACGCAAAATGCTGAGCAGTTCATGTGGTGGGCGCATGAGAAAAGCAAAGTTTCTGAAGATGGTAAAATCCGAGGTCTAAATCTCGTAACAGGATTTACGAACTCACAAAATTTATCTTGGATGAATAGTTTAATCATCCTTGTAGAACTAGCTGGCTCTGTGTACTCTGAAGAATTCTCTGCAAGTGCTTATGAATGGACTTCCACTTGATAACTATCAACCAGTTGTTTATTGCGCAAGAAATTTAATTAATGACTAAACAGTCAATAATTTATTGAATTGGTAATATCATCCTTGTCTACTGGTTTCTTTCATAACCATAAGCACAAAAATTCCCGATGCTATTCCAAGTAATGCCACTAGGTGAAACGCAATGTTTAATCCGAATATATCTGCGAGAAATCCAATTCCAATTGCTCCAAATACGAATCCTAAATCTCGCCAAAATCTATAGACGCCTAAGGATGTTGCTCTCCATTTTGGATTCGCCACATCACTTATTGCAGCAAGCAAAGTAGGATAAACCAGAGCAGTTCCTATGCCGAGTAAAGCCATTCCGGCAATCCAACCCCAATAGAAATTGATGAATAACACTACCCAAACTCCAATGCCCTGGATAATCATTCCAGGATAGATGAGAATCTTCCTTCCAACTTTGTCACTAAGTGTTCCAGTTAATAATTGAAGAACTCCCCATATTCCAGGATGAAGTGCTTTCAGAAACCCAATTTCGCTAATTCCAATTGCAAAAGAAGCAAAGTATAGAGTAAATAAACCCCATGTGACACCAAAAATCAAATTATTAATCAAACCTGCTTGACTAATGGCCAGGAGGGTGCGATTCTTCCAAGAAGTTTGAAGAAAAACTTCCTTGAAACTGAGGTCGTTGACATTAATTTCCTCTTTAAGTGACTCTGAAGCATCTTCGTTTATCTCAAGACTAGTAAATTTTCTTGTGTCTTTTACAATAATCCAAGAGATTGCCAAGCCGAGAATTGCGAATATAATCCCAATATAGAATGGATATGGTTTTAAACCGAATGTGGACGCTAGATATCCCGTAGAAAATCCAATAACAGCAACGGCAACATATCCCGCAAATTCATTAAGACCAAGTGCTAATCCCCTTTGTGATTTACCAACCAAGTCAATTTTCATATTCACAGTCATTGACCAAGCCAGTCCTTGGTTCACTCCCAGAAGAATATTAGCAAAAATAATCCAATCCCAATTAGGCGCAAATAATAATATAATTGGAACAGGAACTGCAAAAAGCCAACCTAAAACTAATACATTTTTTCTTCCCCATTTATCAGATAGGTTCCCCGCTAAGAGATTTATAACAGCCTTAACTGCTCCGAAACTAGCTATGAATGATACTATTATTGCACTTGATTCAATACCAAATTCGACTTTACCTACAAGTGGAACAACAGTTTGTTCTAATCCAATCATTGCACCTACAAAAGCATTAACTAAAACGAGAATTAGAAACTGTTGAATATTTGGGCGTAGTCCTAATTTGATAGGATTAGATTGTTTATTTTTTCCTTCTTTATCATTCCTGAATCTCATTAAGAATTTGCTCTATCTAATTGAAACTTAGAATTCCTTAAATATCTTGAATTGTGTCTTTAACAAATGGAACCTTTAATGAAGCGTGTATTCATGT
The DNA here is from genome assembly GCA_035620895.1 of Nitrososphaeraceae archaeon. GTDB lineage: Archaea > Thermoproteota > Nitrososphaeria > Nitrososphaerales > Nitrososphaeraceae > TA-21. Next base: position 12,995 of record DASPFY010000006.1, on the reverse strand, counting down.
TTGCGATTATTCCGGCAATAATTGTTGGGCCAGGATTAGTAGGATTGAATTCTGTTGTTGCACAGAATATGACTCCTGGAGGTATGATGGCAGGGAATATGACTCCTGGAGGTATGATGGCAGGCTCTGCAAAAATGCATCTAGAAGAAGGTATTAAAGCACTAGAGGCTGGAAATATTCAAATGGCTAACTTACATCTCGATTTCGCGAAACAAGCCATGGCTAATGCTCCAACTAACGCAGTGAAACATTTTGAAGAAGGAATGAAGACACTAGGTGTTGGTGATTCAACCGGAGCACTTATGCATCTCAAATTGGCAGACCAAGCTTTAGGTTAAGATATTACTGTGCACTAAAATATCCTGAAAAATATTCACGACCGTATCTTATAGTCGCCGTGTTTCTGTGACTACTGCTTAATTAATCCTGAATCTATTGTTACTTATTTAGGTATTTTTGTGGGCTTTTCTCAAATGACGATTTGCATCCTTCTGAACATAAATAATATTTATTTCCTTCATAGTTAGTAAGAAAAGGGGTATTTTCTTGTACGTTCATCCCACAAACAGGGTCTGTTGCCATCTGATATTCTTGTTATCTCAAAAGTGACTATTAAAGATAACTTGATCAATAACAAACAGGTCGATTCTCTGACCGAATGTTTGTAGATTGCACTGCAATACACGATGTACCTAAATTAAATAAGCAGAAGTCGAGAGAGGTACGATATAGAATGGCTAAAGACCCTGTTTGCGGAATGGTCGTCGATGACAAAACAGCGCTAAAAGCCGATATCGAGGGTAGACAGTTTTACTTTTGCAGTTCAAACTGCATGAAGACTTTCGCTAATCCTGAAAAAGAACTTTCAAAACTAAAAAAAAGAATGTATGTAGATGCCACAGGCGCATTAATTGCTAACTAAATGAAAGTATGTGCGTAATAAACTAATTAATTTAATTATTATACAGATTAAATACCACTATCTTGCTTTTTCTTAATTTCTATTGATACCTTGTCACCGACTTTTAGGCCCATGTCTTCGTACTCTCTCATACTTAACTTGAAAGTCAAAGAATCGCCAACACCGCCACCACCCATCATTCCTGTAATATTTCCCATCGCTTTGGGCAAATTTTTCATCAAATCTTCTGGAGAAGTGAATGCCATCGCCTTAGGTGCAAAGGGATTCTGCTGCCGCGCTTCTCCCGATTTAGAATCGTTGGGGTCAATAAATCCTACGTAAACGTAAGGGCTTCCGTCGCGGACCGCCTCAATCTTTGAAAGAATAAATTCCTTTTTCATTTCCAAGCAAGAATTAATGTGGCTCTTTTATATTTTTTAAAATAGCATTTGTTTATGAGAGCTGGTAGTGTTGCTTTCATACCTTTGATTTCTCATAGATAGCGCCCGTAAGGACCAATCGAGGTTTCACACTCGTATGATTAATGAAACAATTCCGATGTAAGATGAAGAATAATTCACTAAATTCAGAGTTGATTCTTGATTACTTGCTTTCTCCCTTGACCTCTTGTGATTATAAGACTAGAGAGAACTACGAAGGTAATTTGAAAGACTTCTATTGCTATTCCCATTGAGTTTACAGGAAGGTCTCTTCCAATTATTGGATTGTCCGGAAATCTTGTAATTATCCAGATTATGAGGAGGATTACCGTACCACCTATGCCAACATAAGTCCATACTGTTCCCCAAGTTCTCAACGTTGGAAGACTCCAGAATACCTGTGCAATGCCAGCAACTATGAAGAAGATACCTACAGATAAATTATTACCTATAACATTTGAGGCCAAATACAGATGCAATATTCCTGCTATCAGTGTACATGCTGCCGCAGCATAAACCAGTAGCATTTTAGACAACAACCAATGGTAATGGAGAACTACTATATATAGAATAAATTTTTAATTTTGCGATTGCATCTTTAACAAATGTTATCGTTAGCAGGCTCTAAATGCATAAATCAAATCTTACTAACTATCTGTCATGTCATATCATCAAGTGTTACTTGTCCTAGAATTGACGGGCTATGTTTCTGGCGGTAGTAATCTTGTGCATGATTCAAAGCTTGTTTTTCGACTTCCGATAATGAATTTCCTAACATCTCTTTGAATTGTAGCGCATTTACAACAGCTCGAGCTCCATAATGATTGTTAAAGTAACCTCTTATAACAGGTGTTTCAGTAGATATCTTTCAAACCTTCTCAGCCCATGGTTTTAATTCTTGTTCTGAGTAAAGATAATTGTATCTATGCTTGGCATTTCTTCCATGCCATCTGATAAAAGAATGGCTCGCAGTTACAATCGGTTCAGAAAGGAATTTCAGCTTATCTGGCTCAGGTGAATCGGTCATGACTGCTGCTATATTGTAGTGTTTTAACATTTCCCATGGCCCTTCAGTATTCCAAGACGGATTCCTCAATTCAATGGCGTAATCAAAACCACTTGGAAGTCTATCAAGAAATTCCTCTGTATTTCTAAATTCTTTAACTGTGAAGCTAGGTGGCAGCTGGATAATTACTGCCCCCAGCTTGTTAGAACTTTTTAGGGGCGATATCTTATCAAGAAATTCTTGAAGATGACTCACAGCTCCCTTACTAACATCGAGTCTCATATCATGTGTTACTGTTTCAGGAACCTTAACTGAGAATTGAAAATTATCCGGAGTCGCTTTAGTCATGTTCACAAATGTTTCTTTAGTCATATACTTGTAGAATTTTTCATAGAATGTTGCGTCCATCTCTGCAGTGTTAAAAAACTGAGAATAGTATTGTAGTTTCTTAGTTTGTGTGTCAGGATAAAATACCTTAACCCATCCTCCTTTCTCAAAGGAATCAGAGTAGCTCCAACCAGAACATCCGATTAATACCTGCAATGTAAATTATTGTACATGAATACAATTATGAATTATACTCTTGGTCGAGTGGTTTGTGAATCAAATTTGACATAATTTTCGGGCCCGGAGGGATGAATCTGGAATTTCAGGTGGATCCAATTTAGAATTTCTAATAGTAGGTTAAAGTAGAACTTCAATTCTAATTGGTAATCTAGTATTAATATTAGTTTTGGTTTGGAACTATGATTATTGTTTAACTCATATTACCCCAATGGAAAAGGAATTTAATAAATATTCAATTCCTAAGAGAATTATTAATTCGCATTTTGTCTATTATTTGTAATTTTGAAAATAGTCATTTTTTAGATACCATTCGTTATCCGTTGGATTTGTTTTAACCGTTACAAAATATGATTCATTTTGTCTCAGTTAAAAAAATTTAACACTAAATTACGTTGCTAATCCAAATCGTGAGGTTCCGGCATTTAATGGCTGGAAGATTGGTTTAATCCCCTAACAGGAACATGGACAACTATTACTACAATTGGAACTGGTGTAATAGGGTGGAGAATTTAGACCAGAAAAAGACAAACAACAAATCAACACAACAAAGACGACAATTAAGTCTATGCGTTTATGATTATAAAAAACAGTATTACGACCATTCCTCAGTTTAAAGTGACACTATATTAACCGTTTTTGATTCGAATCAAAGGAACATTATTATTGATATTAACTCGCATTCTGTGGGAACCATGTGGAATTTCACACGAGTTTACAAACTGAGATTAGATGTATAATGTATTTACACTGTCACCTTTGAGCCTACGACCCTTTCGTCAGTCACGCCATGAGAATGTTAGTCAGATTTTGTCGATAATGGAAGTGGGTATTGATATTTTCCTTCCTACAATACTAACAATTTCGCTCCAGACCACGTCCCTAACGCCTTCCATGCCCTTTATTACTTCCAGAAGGTCGAGCAATGCGGAGTTGTCCTTTACAATTGTTTCCACTCTTAAATCGATAGTATGTTCTCCTATACTCTTCCCGATATATGTGACATCATCCAGTTCCATTAGTTTTTTAGCGACAGCGTTTACCATGCCGTTTCTTATAGATATAAAAAATCGACACGCCTCCATCCAAATTTTTCAATATCCAATACATAGTGTAGTTTCAAAAACTTGCTTTCTAGTCGTTTACGTCTTCGCCTAACCGTAGTAACAGGAATTCCTAACTTTGTAGATATACCTTTGGTAGATTTTTGACCATTAGGAACGAGCAAAATTTTTAATATTTTTCTGTCTATTTGCGATATTCCTATATCAGGTTTACCGGGTTGCGTATACATTTTCCATGTAATGCGATAATTAGATATTTATTTTTTATCTCGAATTATTAAAAAACTGCTACAGGCTCAAAATAATGAATGATTAAATCTTTCAAAAATTTGTTGATTATTGAATTTATTTTACGCTTGCCCACCACTTTAAGCACACATGAGATAGAAATTATGTTTTTTTTGGATATCAGATGTTTATACTGGATGAGATAATATATTTACAGACAATATTAGTTGGCGGATAATTCAATCTCTAGGTGTAGACTTGTTGCAATAGTCGACGACGAAATTGATATCGTTGATCTCTTTCGTGACGCCCTGGGAACACTTGATGGTATTACAATTTTTACGTTCACAGATCCAGTAATGGCACTTGAACACTTCAAGATTAATAAACAAAAATATGTTTTAGTGATATCGGATCTTAGAATGCCGGGTCTTACCGGAATGGAATTAATAAATGAGTTAAAAAAGATAAATCAATTTGTAAGAACAATACTCATGACAGCGTTTGCAATAGAAGACGATTTATTTCAAGAATATGCAAAAAAAGACTTGATTAATGGTTTTCTTCAGAAACCTATTCGCTTAGATCACTTGCGTGAAGAAGTGAATAGTCAGTTACATAACTATGAGTTTCAAAAACGAAAATCGCTGATAAGAGTTAAGTGAGTTCTTCGCATTCAATTATTCATGTGTACGTCATTTCTACCGTTAGAAGTGTCAATTTTGATCAACCCTTTGCTATTGGATGGTCTAAAAGACCAAAATTAAGAAAACATGGATCTTTTATATAGTTTATAGAGCAGTGTAACTATAACGTTTCAACAAAAACAACTGGAGGAATCTCTTGAAAAACTCCTTCCATCAGTTGTATTGCTGATTACTTTGTAACGGCATTGTTTGCTTATTTTAGTCCATCGTTCGCTTGAGTCATTCTCTGGAGGTCTAAGGTCTATATAATCTAATAAACTCAACAATTTATTATTATGTTTACTAAAAGATCGTAAAGATGTGTCGGGTTCGGGGGATTCGGACAGTTCATGTAGTAAGGTCCTGTTAAATGGTATATGCAAAAGCAATGTTGGAACCATGACCGTGTTGTAACTGACAATTGTGAAGGTATTCGAATTTGAGTTTTTCATCAATCTAATTTTGGAGTAAATTAACTCGCAAATAACAAATTTATAGTAACAGCTATTGGAATATTGCTATGTGTCTGGAAACATGACGCCTGAAGAAGTGCTTAACTCGGCAACAGAAGGTATCAATGCCGGTGATATAGATTCCCTGATGACATTATACGAGCCTCTCGCATGTTTTGCTTCTCAACCTGGAAAGCTTGCTAAAAGTCCAGAAGGAATACGTGAAAGCCTACGCAGTTTCATTGATATGAACGGCAAATTGGACCTTAGTGTAAAGAGAGTGCTTAAGGCAAACGACCTTGCTCTTGTAACTACCGAATGGTCATTCAATGGAACTGACCCTGACGGCAAGCATGTTCATATATCCGCCAAGTCTGCAGACGTGCTACGGCAGCAGCCTGATGGAACTTGGCGATTTGTTATCGATAATCCATGGGGAACAGATTAAATCAATCCTTATGCTAGCATATGCTCTACTAGGTAACAATAAATTTTCAAATTCTAGGACTTACGTATCAATGATATTATTTTATTCTTCATCTCAGGAGTCATAATGTCCTGTTCCTTGTAGCCATGTTCTTTCACTGCATGTTCTGCAGCATTTTTCAGAATCTCTTCTTCAGTCTCGCCTTCAATAATGCAGTCACAATCTCGACCGGCATCACGACATAAAATTGTATACATAGAGGCATTTGTGCAAAGTTAATACTTTAAGTTTTGATTTGTATTGCCCAGGTTATCGGAGTAGTCTTTTACTGACTGGCATTTCAAGGGAAAGTAGTGCTTTATAACGTTTGTTGGCATATTGGAGATTGATAGAATTAATGAAAGGATTTGGAATCAGAACGACATCTTTCTTGATACTAAGCATTTCTGTTATATTGGTTGCATCGGCGGGGACCTTAAACGGTTACATGAAAAAATCATGGGCTGACGCGCCTCCAATTTTTGGCGATATATTAAAGAATTATTACATAAAAATCCAAGATAAATCTGAAAATGGCATAGGGAATTCTCCCGATCTTGGCAAAGATTCAGAAGGGGCTAGTCAGTCGGGTAGCGAATTAACTGGTGGAGGCCTGGGTAGTCAAGAGGTTTCGGATGGGGTTAATCAGACGGGTAGTGATTTGACCGACGGAAGTTTGGGTGGTGAAGAAGGTTCTGTAGACAATCAAACCTCGACTGAGGCAACTAGTGAAAATCAATTGAATCAAAATACTAACCAAACTGTAGTAACTCAACAACAAACTGAGAATAATCAGACAGTTAACATTCAAAATAACGTTGAGATGAAACAAAGATTGGAAATCGCTATTTCAGAAGAGGAAGGTGAGGCACCTATTTCTGTAGAAGAGCAGAATAGAATTGAATCTATAGATCGCGATGTAGTAACGCAACATAAGGGGCTCACTGGTCCTGACTGCAAGACAGGAAATGTTCTAGCTGGCGCTTCAAATGCAGAAGACCTTAGGGTCTTGACCGAATGCCAAGACGCAACAGGAACAGTTATGCATACTAAAAAGATGGATGATGGAGATTACAAATTCTTTTTGAATGTAGATGAACCATTCAAGTTCCTAGTAAATGAAAAGAATGATGAAAAAACAGATGGATTCTTAGTTGTAGAAATAGTTCCACCTGATCAAGGCAACGGCGGAGTAATTCTTCCGAAGGAAGGCGACCGGGTGCATGTATGGGGAGCATGGGTTACTGATAAGCCAAAGGGATGGCATGAAATACACCCAACCTGGAAGGTTGTTAGCGAATAGTATCGATTCATACTTTCCCAAATTTTCTTGAGCACAAAATCTAAACACCGGTATCAGGGTGCTAAATGTATGTATTTTGATAACGATTTATCTATATGGCATAGCTAAATGGCAATCAATAAAATGTTGACATCAAATTTTAAGGGATTTAATTCATGAATTCAAAAATAGTGATTCGAACCTTGCATGTTATAGGGTTTTATTATTTGGTATTTAGCTTTTCTCAATAAACTTCTAGTTTACTCAGATCTGGAAATTAGAAAGATATAATCCTAATATACTCCCAAAGCTATTAAGAAGAAATGGCCATTCCAAGTTGGAAACTGACAGGTGATTGGTTTGATGTTTGCAAATGTAACATACCATGTCCATGCACATTCGCTCAAACTCCTAGTTACGGTGATTGCGAAGGAGTAATGGCATATCATATCAACAAGGGACAGTATGGGGAAACATTACTTGATGGATTGAACGTGTTGATATTAGATTACTTCAAAGGGAACATTTGGGCGGGTGATACCAAATTAGATATTGCATTATTTTTTGACGAGAGAGCCGATGAAGAGCAGCGCAAGGCTTTGGATATGATTTTTACTGGGAAGGCTGGCGGATTCATGGGAAAAATTGGCAAGTTAATTGGAGAAGTCCGTGGACTTGAATACGCACCTATCAAATTTGAAATGGCTGAGGATCTCGTCTATTGGAGTGCCGAAATACCAGGAAAGGTAATCGCTAAGGCTGAAGCATTGACAGGGCCGACGACTCCTCCTGGCAAACGAGTTCAGACCATCAACGCTCCTGGGAGTGAGGTTGGTCCTGGCGCCGTTGCAACATGGGGAATAGCAGTAGCAGATGAAGTTAATGCTCCACATGTTCGCTTCGAATGGAAGAGAAGTGGCAGATCCAGTAAGCATTTTCCGTTTGATTGGACCGGTCCATAGAGACCGTTAACGATAGCGCTATAATTTTAAAAAACAAATTATAATTCACATTTACCGAATTAAGTTACTTTATTCATAACTTGAACTATAAATCGATACTAGTAGTCAGGAGTAAATTGCGAGCTCTGAGGCCGTTGGGGCGGATCTGGTTTTTCAGATTAGTCAAAGTTAGAAATTTCTAGTATCTTTATAAAGAACCTTACTTCACAACAATATCGCAGCAGAAACTAATATCATTTTTGGTGTAATCCAATTAATTATTTGTTGAAGCGGATGATTTATCTCTTCTGACAATTAGGGTTCTTCGGGATTTGAACCCTGCATGTAGTAGGGTTTTACTACTTGGTATTTAGCTTTTTTCTAGATATTAATGACCTAATTAATGAGGAAAACACGTGAAAACCAAAGTTAATTCAGGAAAGACTTTTCTATTTTAGATTTGATATGTTGTTTATGAGCGAAGAAAATACGAATTTGATGAAGACTTTAGACGACGCTTGGAATTCGCAGGACTGGGACACTTTTAGCAAACGTCATGCAGATGATGTAATAGTGCGTTGGCCGAGTCAGCCACCTACTATGGGAATAGAAGCACACAAAAAGGAAGGAGAATATTTTTTCAAAGCATTTCCTGATAATCATGTAGGGAACAATCCGTACAAAATCTTCTTCGCACAGGGTGATTGGACATGTTCCGTAGTAGAATTTACAGGTACTCATAAAGGTAGTATGATGGGCATTGACGGAAATACAATACAGCCTACAAACAAGTCTTTTAAGGTAGATTTTTGCACGGTAGCCCACTGGAAAGACGGGAAAATTATAGAGGAAAATCTATTCTATGATCTGGTTGGAATGATGAGGCAGCTTGGTTTGATGTAGATGTTAAGTTGTAGAAAGATCTAGTATCGGACTTGGAATTTACCAAATCGTTTGAGATTAGTCCTAACATGTCTGTAGCTAATGTAAAACTCAATGTTTACAGTGTAGAAAGGTCTCTGAGCTTTTATCGTGATTTATTGGGATTCCAGTTGATAGAAAAGACTTCAGACGATAGTGCATTACTTTCACCGATTGGCAGTAACAATAAAGATTATCTTTTACACCTAAGTAGAATAGATACATCAAATACAGTGATTGAAAGAGAACAATCAACAATTCGAAAAGCAAGGCTGTATCATTTTGCTATCTTGTTACCGTCAAGAAGACATCTATCAAACATATTCAAGCATTTAACTGAGAACTCGAATCAACTATATTTTGAAGGAGCAGCAGATCATGCAGTTTCAGAATCGCTCTACTTAAGTGACCCCGATTCTAATGGTGTCGAGATTTACAGGGATAGACATCCATCGGAGTGGAAAAGAACGGGCCAATTTCAGATAGAAATGAAGACCGATCATCTAAATCTGAAACAGTTGCTAAAAGAAGCTGAAGCTCAGTTAGAGTGGCACATGCCTGCTGATACTGTAATGGGTCATATTCATTTGCACGTGTCAGATCTAATTAAATCAAGTAATTTTTATTCAGAAGTGCTTGGCCTCCATCATACCTGTTCATATCCCGGCGCAAATTTCTTTGCTGCCGATTCTTATCATCATCACATTGCGACCAACACATGGCTAGGTAACGATATAGCTAAGGCCGATTCAACACAACATGGTCTCGATCATTTTTCCTTAAATCTAAAATCTAAAGAAAATTTTGAGGAATTATTACATCAATTGAAGAGAATGAAAATAGAAGTCTTAACGGATGATAGTAATAAAATAAACAAGAAATCATTCTTTATACTAGATCCAGATAATATAAAAATCCAAATCTATTACCAATAGTTCGAATGCGTCGGGATTAGATACTTCAATGTAGTAGGTTCTGGTCTGATATTTCGTTTTTTCATAAGAAACTGAGTTTATGAACTCTTGGAAGTTCGAATAAGAACTGGATTTTGGTGGGCATCTATCAAGAACTAAAACTAGGATTTTGTTACTGTATTCTTGAACTGTCTACTGCATCCATAATAACTTGAGTAGCGTGTGTTCCAAAATTTGCCTTACAATAGTTCTCATTTTTTAGCTTTGAATCAAACCTGTTTGTCCTTATCAACTGTGAAACCCTATTTACTGCAGCTAGATAATTCATCGAAGATATCCAAGTCAGTATTATTGTACATTTATCGCAAACTTGAACTTTAACATTACTCCCATATATTTCCCCACAAAAGACGCATTTGTTATATACTATAGAACTACTGGATCTGGGAGCATTAATACCAAAATGAACTGTATTAAAGCACTCGATACATAAATGTTGATTACATTCAGAACATGAGTGGTATTCTTCATGTTTACTACATTTTTCACACATGGTCATTGCTTACAGACATCCTGCAGAGCCATCATCAAAAAGCGTTTGTTGTCATGAATTGATATATTCATTATATATTTACAAGTACTACTAATTAGGTAATCTCTCCTATATGAAGTTACTCTACAAATAAATGCCAGGTATGACAAGTGTTTAATTATGATCTTTATTACCTCGGAAACTTGTGATTAGAGTTCAATTAATTTTTAGGTTCAAATATCTTATGTTAGTAATATTGAAAGGAAATGATACTAATAATTGAGATTAAGTAGCCAGTTCTTGATGGGATATTGAATTACTTTCGCCTAAAAGAAATTGTCATAGGAGATAAAGTTGCCAGAAAACTAAACGTAGTTTCACAACTGCTGCTTTAGCTCTAGTAATATCAATTATTGCAGACGTTCTGGATTGCTTGTCTGGTCCACTATTTAGTATCCCAATAATCGGTGACGTGTTTGATGTTATAACAACTTGGTTGTTCTACTCGATAACTAAAGGCAAGGTATCAGTCATCATGAACCTTGCTGAATTTATACCATTTGTAGGTGACTTTCTCCCTGTATATATTGTATCTACTTTGATCTGGATAATGCGAGAATACAACTATGAATCGTTTTTTAAAAAGCTACTAGCACTGATATCAAATAAACGCTAAGATCTTATGTCAAAGTCGAAAGAAAAACCTGTATATGCTTCCTGGAAACTATAAACTCACGTGAAGAAGAGATTGAAGAAATTATGACTTGATGGCAACTTTAATTAGATCAAAGAGCATAGACAAAAAAACTTGAGACAATTCGGGCCCGTCGGTACCCGTGACTCTATCGGTTCTAAATTGGGATTCCGAAACTCTTATGGACTTCTTAGCTTTAAAGATCTCCTTGATTTTAGGAATTTGAATCAATCATGCAGGCCCGGTGATTTGTGAATCATATTCGACTCAATTTTTGTGCCCAGTGTTTATAATGATCGTTTTTTATGGGAAAAATTTTGACAGATGACTCGGTTCGTCACGATTCGAACATTGCAAGGGTTCTATTACTTGGTATTTAGCTTCTTTTTTTGATAAAAGTTACATTTAGATTGCTCAGCGTGGGATGATTTCAACACAAAGTTTTTTTTGCGATGCGTGATCTATCGATTGCTTAATTTGCTTAAAGTCTGACACAAGAAATTACATGGAGTCTGTTCAAAAAATATATCTTGAGCTTTTAAATCATGCACCTTGATAGCATGGTCTGCTCCTTTGTTCAAGATTTCCTCTTCGGTTTCACCCTCTATCACGAAATCGCAATCTAATCCTGTTTCACGGCAAATTAGCCTTAACAATACAGCAGCTAGACAATAGGCCACATAATGTATAAGTTTTTTCACTTCAAAAGTCTGAGAACTCCAAAACCTGGGTCGCAATGTGGCTTTTGAAGGTTTATTTAAGATGTTTGGATAGATTATGTGCCTTGAAGCTATTATCGCTAAATGTCGGTCTTCCACGTCAAGTGAACTTCCAGAATGAACTTGTAACTACTGGGATCTATAAGGAACCGGTAAGTGGTCGTATAAGATTACGGAAACTCAACCTCGACGGAGACAAGCAAGCTGACTTAACAGTTCATGGCGGTGCCGACAAGGCCATCTATGCCTATGCAGGAGAACATTATAGTTACTGGAATAAGGAACTCCATGGCATGTTATTGCCTTGGGGTATGTTTGGTGAAAATTTCACTACACAAGGAATGTTTGAAGAAATGGTTAACATTGGAGATCAATTCCAAATTGGAACAGCAAAAGTCGTGGCAACTCAGCCTAGGATGCCATGTTATAAACTTGGAGTAAAATTTGGAAGGATGGATATTATTAAAAAATTTTTGGCAAGTGGTCTTACAGGTGTCTATTTCAAGGTAATGAAGGAAGGAGAGTTAGAACAAGGTGATGAAATTAAACTTATCAAAAAAGATGAAAATAATGTTACCATAAAGGATATTGTCACATTATACACCGTAAATAAGGATGATCTTCAAACAATGGAACGTGCCGTCAAGGTTAAAGATTTACCGAATGGTTGGAAGTTTCATTTCATCGAACAGTTAAAGCAGGCAAGAAAAAAATGATATCTATTGTAATCTGGTATACAAGCAAATGACAAGATCTATGAATAGCAAATTAATAGATAATTATGGTAGAATTGCAAAAAAGCTAAGAATCTCTGTTACTGACAAGTGCAACATGAGATGCCGATATTGCATGCCTAAAGACAATACAAGGTGGTTTGATACTACTGAAGTTCTCACTTTTGAGGAGATAATTAGGCTTTCATCTATTTTTGCTACTTTAGGGGTTGAAAAAATAAGAATAACAGGAGGTGAACCACTGGTCAGACCTTCAGTAGAAAATCTAATTAAATCAGTTGCAAAGATTGGTGACATTAAGAGCATCGGGCTAACAACCAATGGGTTACTACTTCTAGAGAGACTAGAAGCGTTAAAATCTAGTGGCCTTGACAGCGTGAATATTAGTCTAGATTCATTTAAAGAGGATAGATTTAAATTGATGACGGGGGTAAATGGATTAGACAAAGTC
>DASPFY010000005.1:0-10454 GCA_035620895.1 Nitrososphaeraceae archaeon | reverse complement strand
GGACTTCTCCAAACAAAGTTAGTGGCAAGAATCTGGTCTGCTACTAACAAGTCTCCCTTTTGAAATATATCCATATGAAAACGGTGGGCTAGAGCTTCCGTTTCTTTTTCTGAATTCTCAGGATCCGACATAAAATCCTTTTTGTCCTAGAATACTTAAAGGTTTTTACTCATAATCTTATAATTCAAATCGCAAATTCATATCAATATTAGTATTGTTGTAATGATTCCACAGACAGTTAATACAATGCGAACAAAAAGCTAAATACCAACGAATAGAACCCTAGTACATGCAAGGTTCGAATCCTGCAGCTCATCAACTTCTTAATAGTTTTGTTATCCATAAGAAGTATCGTAGACATAAAAATGGTAAATATTGGAAACAGCAGTGACGATAGAACGCACTCAAGTGACTCTTGCAATTCAGGCAGTCAAGTAGAATGGTGTGAAAGCTGTAACACATTTATGTGCAAGAATTGCGGCAACGAAGTTCATTCCGTCAGTCCGCCTTAACTCTTAATGATTGATTCAAATTCCTTAAATCAAGGAAAGCTTTAAAGCTTATTAGTCCACTTTTATAATCAAGAATCCTAATTTTGGACCGATAGTGTCGCGGGTACCGACGGCTCCAGACTCATCGATTCAATCCTAATTATTATTATCTATTTTTCTAACCGGTCATTTGTAGATTAGTTCCCCAAGGATTATCTATTAGAATTCGCCAAGTGCCATCTGATTGTTGACGTAATACATCTGTAGCTTTCCCAGTAATAGTAACTGCTTTACCGTCAGGTCCGCTGCCGTTGAATGACCATTCAGTATTTACAAGAGCGATATCGTTGGTCTGAACCACTCCAATTACTTTCGATTCTATTCTGCCATTCATATTGATAAAACTCTGTAGACGTTGACGGACATTTTCTATGCCTTTTATGACTTCTCCTTCTGGAGAGACAAAACATGCTTCAGTTTCATACAAGTTTATTAGGGAACTTATATCCCCGCTGTTGAATTTTTTTACATATGAGATGAGAAATTCTTTAGGTGTCATTTGCAAATCCTTTTCACAATTATTTGAGTTCTAACATGGTCAGGGTTCCAACATTGCTTTAGCATACACCATCTTAAATGGCTTGGATGCTATCACTACAGTGTCATACTGATTAGCAACATTACCTAAGAAGTAGTTTTGTGGTCCTATATTTCCTTTCAGTATCCCGAGATCTTTACTATTTACTAAATCTCCTTTGTTAGTAAAGTATACATGAAGCTCTGGCCCATTGGTTATGTTAAAGCGTTCAAATCGTAGGAACTCGATATCATTTACGGAGAGAATTCTTGAAATCCCGCTGACTTTTGAGATGTTTCCAGAATTCGTAAAGTTACCACTCCTTAATTCATAGATTGACGACATATCTGTATTTGGTGGAGCCATCGCCTGTATGGTTTCATTAACTTCATTGTTTATTTGCGCAGCGCCCATCATAACCATATTCATATCCGTATTACTCATGTTGTTTATCGCTGAGTTTCTTTGGTCCTCTGTCATAGCATTAAACTGTTTGTAGGCCTCCATAGACTGCTGTTTTAGCTCATCAGAATCTTCCGTGGCATTCGTATCAAGAGTTAATGTTATTCCTAAAAGAACCGACAATAAAACCAACACATAAACCGACAATCTAGTATGGCAGGTATTGTCAAACATTAAGTAAAGTTCTCTCACATTAATAGATAAAGTTTATTTTTGATCAAACCTCCAGGTCAAAATCCTTTTGGCTTAGTTGTAATTCAACAATTTGATAATGAACCTGAGTTTTGCCGACTTTTACCTGCTGCCTTATAGAAAAGGAGACTTGGATAATTGATTGACATTTTAAATCGATAATCCATTCCTACACTGTTATTGTATGGTATCCAGTAGCGCCATTGGGAAAAGGCGGACTCATCTCAATAGTCTGGGTGTTTCCTGATTTGTCAGTTGCTCGAACTACAATGCTATAATTTTCTATATTTGGTGGTAAATATCCAGCTGTCCAGAGTACCCACGTGTATTGCGAAAGAGGATCCTTGATTTTGGCTGTTTTCCAAGTGGTCCCTCCATCAGTGCTGACCTCGACCTTGGATATTCCTCTGTCTCCTCCAAATGCTATCCCCGCCATTGGAACTTTACCCCCGGAAGGGGTGGCTTCTGTTTCATCTAGCCCTCTGAATCTTTGTCTTGCTGGCGCCTGACCGGGAATTAATATGGACGAGCCAGTTTTGTGCTCAGCGTTATTGGCCCATCCTAGTCGCTGCCAATAGCCCTCATAAACCTTATCTACTAATTCAATTTCTGTTAACCACTTTGGATTCATCATACCGTATAGACCTGGTACAATTGCCCTAACGGGGAAACCATGCTTCGGCGTAAGTGGTGTATAATTCATATCATAAGCCAGTATAGTCCCTTCCATTTGGGACCTCTCTATTGGTATTCCAACATCATAACCGTCGGCGCATCTGAACACGACATATTTTACGTTTGGCTTAATAGCAGCCTTATCAAGCAGATAGCTTAAACTTACGCCCTTCCAAAGAGCGGTGCTTATTAGGTCGCCACCGATCTTGTTACTTATGCACTCCAATGTGACATATTCTTCTACTGAAGGCATTGACTTGATCTGGTCATAGTTAATAGTCAATGGTTTTTCGACTAGCCCCTTTATTGTAAGACTCCAAGACTTTGAATCGACTTGCGGAACTATTGGATTGATATCAATCCTGTAAAACAAATATGTTGGAGTAACTTCAGAAGCAAGGAGTGGTGCTAGATTTGGATCCTCGAAGCCCTTAGGTGGAGGACCAACCTGTTGTAACTGGTTAGGGGTAGTAGTCGATGCTAGCTCTTGTGTCTCATTTTGTCTGGAAAGTAGCCTATCAACTCCAAGATAAATTATGGGCAATGCTACAGCTGAGGCTACCATTAGGCGAAGAAATGCTCTTCTACTATTTTTGATGTCCATGGCATCAATTGTTTTATCAGAAGCAGGCTTGGGTTCGAGTATTTTCCTTGATTTGTCCTTTGCTCTACCATGAAAAAATGATGAAAACACAAATCCGAACGCAAGCTGGGATGGAATAAGGGATAGTGCTATAAGGGATAGTGGCACGACTTGTATACCACTTCGTGATTGAATTAGCGTAACCAGTATTATCGCTATAATTATGAAAATTATATACGACAAAGCAGATGATAGTAGAGCCTCGAGAAAATATCCCGTTCTTTTCACCCTAGCGAATACTTTGTAAAGAAAAATTCCCATAATTCCAGAAGCTATTATGTTAGCAATAATTGAACCAATAAACGCAGAATATTTAGCAAGAGGTCCAAAATTTTCAACTGCCTGTGATTCAAATTCTCCAGGTGTTACTGAAAACAATGCCTGAGACGCAATTTCTGGGAGAAACAATCCACCACTCGTATCTTTTAGTATTATTGACACTGCAACAGCCACTGCTCCTGCCGCTAGACCGGCAACAAACGGAACAAGCAATCTGTGTGACTTTCTTGCCACGTATATTGTTCGAATTTTAACGATTTAAGGTTTTTTTATTCATCGTACGATAAACTATGGTGTGTTTGATAGCAAGTTTTCAGTTAGAGGCAGATTTTTTTGATTGATTTCTTTAGCAACCTAATCTATCTTTCCCACATTTATTATGGTGATTGATTTAGAGTCTTCGATATATTGGCGAACATATTCGGTTTCATAATCTTCATCATGTCCATCATCTCTTTTTCATGCATCTTAATTCCTTGATCCGTCATATTTAACTGCATAATTGCGCCCTTGATGTTTCCTTCATTTAAATCCATGATTGCCTCCATTAAATGCATTCTAGCATTATTTAGGGAAGATCCAAAAGTCATATTGCCGCCAGGCATCATCATCATCGTCTGATTGTTGACAGCAGATTCATCTTGCATATCGTTCACTGATAGGTCTTGACTGAAAATGACTTTTGATGTTACTGCTATCAGAACAGTAACAACACCAATAGCTATCACCAATATGCTAATACTTATTTGGTTTGACATTGCGAGAAGTAGTAGTTATGACCAAATCATATTATATAAAGAATATCTAAATGCGTAACGAAACACTGAAATGTACAAGAAATGCTTTTGTCAAATATTCGTTGGTTCGGGACATTCTCTTGTTCTACCATTCAAATTTGATTTTATTATCAATAATAAGCCCGCTCCTGACCTAACAGAAAAGATCGGGCCAACGGAATATGATATCTAATCTTGGATTTAATTGATTAATTCTCTTAGCGGTACTCTCTTAAATACTAAATGAATCATATAATATGAATGCATTGGACACCTTCAAAATATACGTCAGTGAGGGCAAGCTATTCCAAACTAATGAATGCAATAAATATCAGACCAATGGCAGAATCAATTCTTGCTGAGCAGGCAGTAGGACGGGTTCTATGGACTGATATAGTATCACATACTGATATTCCATCGAGTAACTGTTCGCATATGGACGGATTTGTTGTAAAATATAATGATATTAGCAAGATATCTCAACATGGACCAATGAAACTTAGGATAGTGCCCAGGAGAAAAGAGGTCAAGAGGGAAAACCAAATCCTGCTTACAGGACAAACTATTAGAGTTTCAACTGGCGAAGTCCTACCACGTTTTGGAGATACAGTTATTCCTGTTGAATATACACAGTTTGATTCTAAAAATAGTACAATTATGGTTCAAAGAGAGTTGGCTAAAGGATCGTTTGTATCGTATAAGGGTAGTGAAATCGCACGCAAGGATTTGTTACTATGTAAGAGTAACATCCTTAGGGCACAGGATTTAGCATTAATCGCAATGCTTGGAATTCGAAGGCTAAAAATTTTTAAAAAACCAAAAGTTGCAATTATTCCTACAGGCAATGAACTTACTGAAGAAATTGCTGACATAAAGCACGGAAAAATACTAAATACTAATAGTAGAGTCATATCTTATTTAATTGAAAAATTAGGAGGCACTCCTCTAGATCTTGGAATTACACCTGATAATATTCACAAGATAAAAAACAAAATTAGACTTGCGTTATCTGAAAGTGATATCATATTAACAACTGGTGGATCTTCTGTTGGATTGCGGGACCTTGTTGCTGATTCAATACGTGAGATTGGAAAACTAGGGATTCTGGTGCATGGGATAAAACTTGATAGAGGGAGGGTAACGGGACTCGCTGCACTGCGCGGCAGACCAATTATTATCCTTCCCGGACCGATACAAGGAGCTGTCAACGCCTTTATTGTATTTGCTCAACCACTCATCAGATTTATGTTGGGTCTGCATCCTTTTTATAAACCATTTATTTCGGCAAAGCTTACTGAAGATTGGAACGCCCGAAAAAAATTTCAAAACTTTACCAAAATAGTATATGTGAAGATGACCAGTTCAGCATCAGGTGAATTTCATGCAAAGCCTATAACTGGGGAAACTACAGACATAACAGTGCTAACAGGGAGCAATGGTTTTATTTTGGTTCCCGAACGCCTGACTAAGTTAAAAAGCGGACAAAAAGTAAAAATAAACATATTTCCTGGTCAGTCTTTTTCATCACTTAACCCAATAGAGATTCCTTACCTGTCAGAGAAATCATTCTTTCCGTTTTAGAAATTTATCATTTAAACAACCTAGTTGCCAGATTAATCCCTGCAACTGCCACTATAATTCCTATAATAAAAATCAATTTTTCGTGACTCAATTTAAAGGCGCCCAACCTAGAGCCTAGAAATCCTCCAAGAAGGACGACAAAGGCCAATGGTAATATCAGTGCAAAATCAAGCTCCTTGGTAATTGAATGGCCAACAAGTCCACTAACCGAATTTGTGAGTATAAACAAGCTTGCTGAAGCCGCAGCTGTCTTTGGATTTGCTAGGCCGGTTAATATCAGGATTGGTGATAACCAGATTCCCCCACCAATTCCAACAAGGCCCGAAACAGTCCCTAAAATAGCACCTAGTGGTAATGTAATTAATGAAAGCCTAGGTAAACTTAGGTTTAATTTTCGTATTTTCTCCTGTCTTATTTTTATTTGGTTGCCACTTAATAGTAACATGGCCGAAGCTGAAAAAAGGGCAATTACGAAGATTAATATGAGAGTTTTTTCAGGTAGTATGGTGGAACCTCCAATAAAAGCAAATGGTACTGAGATAAGTAACGGAATAGATATACGAAGTGATAGGTGACCTGCTCTCAAATAATTGAAGAGCGCAATTGAAGCAACAACTATGTTGAGAGCTAATGAAATGGGAGGGATCGTGAATAGATTTACCCCAACAAGGATTAGAATGGCAATATAGCTGCTTCCACCTGCAAATCCAACACTAGAATAAATAAAACTTATTGCAAAGAAAAGAGGGGCAAGTATTATCAGTAGTTGCTCATTAATGGCCGTGTCCCTCCATCATCTTGAATGCATGCTCTAGCCCCGGAAATAAGAATTCTAAGGACTCTGATACTGCGTTTAGACTTCCTGGAATATTGATTATTAGACTTTTACCTCTTACTCCCGCAACTCCTCTTGACAGCATCGATAAAGGTGTTCTTCTCTGCCCATATGCCCTGCTCGCCTCGACAATTCCCTTTATTTCCCTTTCTAAGACGTTTCTGGTAGCTTCAGGTGTTACGTCCCTTGGGCCAAGTCCTGTTCCTCCTGTTGTCAATATCAAGTTTAAATGGAGATCATCTGAATATTTCATTAAGAGTTCCTCAATAACAGAACTATCGTCAGGTACTACCTGGTATTTGACTACATCAATACTTCTATCTTTTAGTGTTTTAACGATGAATTTTCCGGATTTATCTGCCCGCTTTCCAGCTGCAACTGAATCGCTGACGACGATCACACCTGCTCTGATCTTATTTCCCTTCTTAATTGCAAATTGGCCTAATCCTCCTGACTTTTCAACAAGCTTGACAGATGAGATAAATAGTGTATCGTCTATTGGTTTTAGCATATCATATATTGTCAATGCACCAATACAAGCTCCACTTAGGGCTTCCATTTCTACCCCAGTTTTCCAAATACTTTTAACTTCTACGTCGACTTCAATTGATCGGGGTTTTACTGATACTTGAACTTTAATGTGATCTATGGGTATTGGATGACAGTATGGTATGAGATCTGATGTTTTTTTAGCCCCCGAAGTGGCTGCTACCTTCGCTGCCTCCACTATATCGCCCTTGGGAGAGTTTCCTTGCCTAATCAATACTGCCGATTTGGCTTCTATGTTCAATACCGCCTTTGCTCGTGCGGTTCTGTACGAATCTGGCTTTGCACCAACATCAAACATACCCCTGCTCTTTTTATCACTCTTCTTTTCTCTATTCAAGTAAAATCCCACCAGCCCATTTCTGACTTTCTTTAGATATTTCCTTTTTCCAAATGGGTACCCGAGTCTTCACATTATTTATAACATATTTGCATGCCTCAAAAGCTTCATGTCTATGTTCTGAAGAGACCCCGATTATAATACTGCACTCACCGACTTTTATATTTCCGATCCTATGAATTGCAACTAATTTTTTTATTCCCCATTTTGTTTGTGCTTCATTTTCAATTTCCCTCATTTTTTGTTCTGCCATCTCACTGTAAGCCTCATAATAGATCTCCGATACGTTACCACACCTCCCTCGATTACGGACGCTGCCTATGAAAACTGATAACGCACCTGCAGAATTGTCCTCCAGTTCAAGCATTACCTCTTGCAAACTTAGTTGGTTGTTGGTAATACTAATCAAGATTCAACCCCCGCTGACGGGTGGCAAAAGAGCAACTTCATCCTTCGAAGTAATAACGGTATCTCCAGTAGTAACCTTACAATTTACAGAAGTTACAAATTTGCTACCAAACGATTTGAGCTGTGGATACTTCTTTAATATTTCACTATTCAAGTGGTTAACTGTGATGCCAGAAGGTATAGTTATTGTTATTTCGCTTTCACCCACTCTCTCTCTCAAAATTGCAAATAATTTGACTTTTATTTTGTCATTATCTTGAATATCCGATCTCAATTTGAGCTTATCCACCAATTGTATGCATAAGGTTTAGTTTTGGCTTAAGACCATTAATTCTTATCAGACTTGCTATCCCCTCCTGTTTCATAGTCATACAGTGAATTAAGCAATGACTAAGCTCCTCATCTGATGCTCCTTTGCGCAGATAACTCTTGATATCGTAGCCTGGGTTTTCAAACAGACATGTAAGAAATCTTCCATCAGAAGTCAGTCTTATCCTATCGCACTGACTGCAAAAAGGCTCTGTTACAGAGGGAATAAATCCTACAGTGCCTACTCTATCTGAAAAAGAATAGAGACTAGCAGGTGCTGACATCTCTTGTTCTGAGGCAGGAAAGACTTTTCCAATATCGGTTTCTATTTTTACTATCATTTCCTTTTTACTAAAAACAAGATCGCTTCTCCAAATCCCTGTCCCATCTAGTGGCATAAATTCTATAAATCGGACGGTGATGCCTGTGCGTCTTGCAAAATTGGCAAATTCAACAACTTCATCATCATTCCAACCCCTGACGACAACTGTATTTATCTTTACATCAAGTCCAACATCTTTTGCTTTTTGGATAGAACTTATGACTTTATCTAATCCATTAACCCCCGTCATCATCTTGAATCTATTCTCTTTAAATGAATCTAGACTGATATTTACACTGTCAAGGCCACTAGATTTTAATGCTTTTACTTTCTCTAAAAATAGTAAACCATTGGTTGTTAGGCCGATGCTTTTAATGTCATTAATCTTTGCGATTGACCTAATTAACTCTTCTATTGAAGGTCTAACAAGGGGCTCGCCTCCTGTTATTCTTATCTTTTCAACCCCTAAATTAGCAAAAATAGATGAAAGTCTAATAATCTCCTCAAAAGAGAGTACTTCGGTAGTCTCAAACCACTTTGTGTTGTCCTTAGGCATGCAATATCCGCATCTCATGTTACACTTGTCTGTGACAGAGATTCTTAGTTTTTTTGCAACTCTACCATAACTATCAACTAATTTTCTTTTCACGAATCTCATCTTTTATTAGAATACTGAGTTATGTTGGCGATCATTTTTCTCTTGCCAGCTTTAACTGTTCGATGAAATGAAACTTCCAACCATTCGGTAAATCTTTAACCTGGACGGCACGTTCCATTGTTTGAAAATCATCCTTATTTACAGTGTATAACCTAACTATATCTTTTATAGTAACATTATTTTCATCTTTTTTGATAAGTTTTATTTCATCACCTTGTTCTAGATCTCCTTCCTTCATTACCTTGAAGTAGACACCGGTAAGCCCACTTGCTAAAAATTTTTTAATAATATCCATTCTTCCAAATTTTACTCCAAGTTTATAACATGGCATTCTAGGCTGAGTTGCCACGACTTTTGCTGTTCCAACCTGGAATTGATCTCCAACGTTAACTGCTTGTTCAAACATTCCTTGTGTAGTAAAATTTTCACCAAACATACCCCAAGGCAATGACATTCCAGGAAGTTCCTTTTTCCAGTAATTATAATGTTCTTTTGGATATGCATAGATGGCTTTGTCGGCACCTCCATGTACTGTTAAGTCAGCCTGTTTGTCTCCGTCGAGATTCAGTTTCCCTAATCTCACAGGCCCACTTACTGGTTCCTTAAAGATTCCAGTGGTCACAAGTTCATTCTGGAAGTTCACTTGACGTGGAAGACCTACGTTTAGCGATAATAGCTTCAAAGCACATAATCTATCCAGACATCTTAAATAAACCTTAAAACGCGAATCCCCTTAGATTTTGGAGTTCTCAGACTTTTGAATGAGAAAACTTAATACTTTATGTGGCATATTGTCTAGCGGCTGTATTGTTAAGGCTCATTTGCCGTGAAACAGGATTGGATTGCGATTTCGTTATAGAGGGCGAAACCGAAGAGGAAATATTGAGCAAAGGAGCAGATCATGCTATCAAGGTACATGATTTAAAAGCTGAAGATATATTTTTTGAACAGACTCCATGTAATTTCTTATGTCAGACTTTGAGCAAACTAAGCAATCAATATATCACACATCGCAAATAATGTTTACACTGAAATCGTCTCTGAATTTTGTCCATAAAGAAAAAAGCTAAATACTAAGTAGTAGAACCCTAGTATATACAGGGTTCGAATCCTGACGTTCTCATACAAGAAATTACACATTGATTTAAAATTTCAGTCATAGAAAAAGATTAATAATTTTAGGTATCTACTACTGAAATGCGTAACGGATTGATTAAGTTCGCTATATTTGGTATTTTTTTTGCTACTGTGATTTACATCTCAACTACAAGTTCTGTATTCGCGGATGTTACTAATTGCAGTTCAAGCAAGGATGGAAAAACTGCAATTTGTAAAGTACAAGGCTTGGATTCAACTATTT
>DASPFY010000004.1:0-243470 GCA_035620895.1 Nitrososphaeraceae archaeon | reverse complement strand
TACTGCCCCAACCGAAGTTCCAACAATAAACGCTACAACTAATGTTACTGCCCCAACCGAAGTTCCAACAATAAACGCTACAACTAATGTTACTCGGCCCTTGGTATCTACAGAAAGAAATCACACTCTTGATCTTGATATCGTGAAGAAAGTACTAGGAATTCCTTAACCTCTATACTGTCATGTGACTGTTCTAGGATTTTTAAAAAAATAGGAATAATAATTCTTCACGAAGGTTTTTACTTTGGGCTCGGTGTCTATCTCACAATCATAAATTTCATAAATGCTACGTTCATCATGAATCTACAAAATAGACATGTTATTTCAAGTATATAGCCTTCCTGGATCATTTTCCAATATTTGAACTTCAATGTAAATATAGGATTTTCTTGAATGGTTGGTTCAGATATCTGGGATTTCCGACATTGTTGTATTAATCAGACAAAAATTTTCTTTTTTTATTGAATGCGAATATAGATACTATAGTATATAAGAAATAAATGTATTGATAAACGATGATGTCATAGATGAAGAGTACATTTGATTCTATTTTGCAAAATGAGTCTTACGATTATGATTTAGTCTGCATGGAAATAGCTAATAAATTAAGTCTACTGGAAGAACTCTCATTAAAAGAGATATCTTCGTATATTAGAGACGCCTCATCAAAATATCACCTATCAAAAACTCCCAAATTTCAAGATATTGTAAAATACTTACCAATTGACAGTAATATACGAAAAACAATGATGGTTAAACCTATCAAGACTGCGTCTGGCGTGCTAGTAATTACTGTCATGGCAAAGCCATATGACTGTCCACATGGAAGATGTATTTACTGTCCTGGTGGGAAGGAATTCAATATTCCGTTAAGCTATACAGGTAAGGAGCCTGTAACTAAACTGGCACAAAAATTTGATTTTGATCCAAAATATCAGATTACCTCAAAATTGGAACAAGTATTTTCAAGGGGACATAATATTTCAAAGGTAGAATTAGTTATTGTTGGTGGAACATTCCCATTCATGCCACAAGATTATCAGCGAAATTTTATAAAAAAATGTTTTGACGCTTTGAACGGTTTCGAATCTAAATCTTTACAGAAGGCACAAAAACATAATGAAACCAGTGACATCCGTTGCGTAGGCTTTACCGTCGAAACAAAACCGGATTATTGCAAGGAAATACATGTTGATTTAATGCTTGAACTTGGAATAACCCGAGTTGAAATAGGCGTCCAAACATTAAGTGAAAATGTATACAAGAATATTAACCGTGGTCACACCATTGTAGATGTCTACCAATCATTTCAAATTGCAAAGGATGCTGGATACAAAATCGTTGCGCACATGATGCCTGGGCTACCCGGTTCTAATCCACAGAAAGACCTTGAAGATTTTAAGAAATTATTTGAGGATCCGCGTTTAAAACCTGATATGCTGAAAATATATCCTACATTACTTCTGAGAGATACTGGACTGGCTAAATTGTATGAACAGGGTCTTTACAAGCCGTATCCGGACGACGTGTTCACAGATTTGTTACTTGAAATAAAAAAGACTATTCCGTCATGGGTTAGAATTATGCGAATTCAACGTGAGATAGAATCAGAAAATATCCTTAGTGGTCATAACAGCAGTAATATTAGACAGATACTGCAGCAAAAATTGAGAGAGCAAGGTTTGCAATGCAACTGCATTAGATGTAGAGAAGTGGGAATAAAAAAATTAGCAAATTATGAGGATATCAGAATAACTCTCAAACGAATCGATTATGATTCTTCAGATGGTAAAGAAGTATTTTTAAGTTTAGAGGACAATGACAAAAAGATTTTATTCGCATTTTTAAGATTAAGAAAATTAGCGAAACCCCATAGACCAGAATTGAAAGACAATGAAGGAAATCCATCAGCTATTGTTCGTGAACTACACGTGCTTGGACAAGTTGTGGATATTGGGAATAATAGTGATTTCACGACCACTGCGTCTCAACACAAGGGATATGGTTCTAGACTACTAGAAAATGCTGAAAAAATTGTAAAAAATGAATTCGAATTGAATTCTATTTCTATTATAAGTGCAATAGGGACGAGACAGTACTATAAGAAATTTGGATATAAACTGAATGGACCATATGTATCAAAGGATTTGTAACTAAATATGAAGAGAGAGATCATAGGAAAAGGAACTTGGATCGATAAGCTTGCATCTACGATTATTAAAAGAGAAAAAGATATTGGAAGATCATTAGAGTTAATTCAAGTGGAGAGCGGTCTAGGCGCATCCGGTTTTCCACATATAGGTAGTCTGGGGGATGCTGTGAGAGCATACGGAGTTGCCCTTGCCATTAAAAATTTAGGTTACGATTCAAAGTTAATAGCATATTCTGATGATTTGGACGGATTGAGAAAAATCCCATCAGGTCTTCCTGAATGGTTGAGAGATTATATTGGCAAACCCGTTTCTAATATTCCAGATCCTATTGGCCAGTGTCATGACTCGTATGGATCTCACATGAGTAGCTTGTTGCTTGATGCATTAGAAAGACTTGAAATAAATTACAAGTTTCTAAACGCGGCAAAAGTATACGGAAATGGGATGTTGACAAGCCAGATAGATACTATCTTATCACACGCTCCTGATCTTGGTAACAAGATTGAGGAAATTGTAGGCCAGTCAAAATATAAAGAATCCCTTCCTTATTTTCCAATCTGTGAATCATGTGGAAGGCTTTATGTGGCACACGCTGAAAAATACATAAGAGAAGAGAAAAAAGTAAGCTACATATGTAATGGAACCAAGCTAGGTAACAAAGATGTGAAAGGGTGCGGTTATACCGGAGAAATTCCGATATCTGCGGGTAAGGGAAAACTTGCATGGAAGGTAGAATTTGCTGCAAGATGGAGTTCTCTTGACATACGTTTTGAGGCCTATGGCAAGGATATAATGGACTCGGTAAGAGTAAACGACTGGGTATCGGATGTTGTACTACATTACGCTCATCCATTGCATGTAAAATATGAGATGTTCCTTGATAAAGGAGGTAAGAAGATAAGCAAGTCCACGGGAAATGTGCTTACCCCACAAGTATGGTTACGGTATGGAACACCTAAATCTCTTTTATTACTCTTACTCAAAAGAATTACTGGAACCCGACAAGTTGGCACAGATGATATTTCTACCTTAATGGAAGAGTATGACATCTGCGAGGATATTTATTTTGGTAAAAAGAAAGAAGATAATGAAGAAAAGCTAGTTAAAACAAAAGGATTATATGAATATGTTAATCATCTGAAAACCTCTGACAAACCATTACAGCACGTTCCTTACATGCTGATGGCTCAGCAGGCATCTTTTTTTTCAGGAGCTGATAGAATAAAAAAAATCTTTGATAGATTGGTAAAATATAAAGTTGCAACTGAGCTGACTTTTGATTTGGAACAAAAAATTCAATTAGCATGTAACTGGTCAGATGATCATAACTCGACAGAAAGATTTGATGTGGTATTGACCGATAAGGAAAAAATGATAATTAGAAAAATACTGGAAAGCCTCGAAATCGCAAATTCTGAGTCAAATCTCGATCCTGAAAAAATTCAACAAATGATTTATGAGACTTCAAAGGAAAACGAAGAGCAACCAAGGAAAATTTTCAAACTGATGTACAAGATGTTAATAAACGCAGATAGTGGTCCAAGACTAGGCGGATATATTTCTGATCTTGGCTTGAATAAGATTCATTCACTCCTGGATTCTTATGTTGCATAATACGAAAAGTTCAGAAGTTAAAGACCTAATCGATGTCTATATCGGATATTGTAGGAAATTTCAGTTGTAATACTTGGACGTCTTTGTAAGAACGGTATACAAGACACCTCTAAACCTGAATCAAAATTTCCAATTTCTACCCGATTCTCAAAACATATAGGCAAGAGATTGAATCTAGTATTTGGAGGTTACATCTAGATTGTCACTTGACTTTAAGAAAATGATTGACATACTCTTAGAACAGAAACCAGATATTAATTTAGAACAATTAAAAGAGCTCATAGAAGAAAAAAAGAGGAAGATAGGGGCCGGTTACTTGACTGATCAGGGTGCATTGTTCCTCGTGGCTGCTGATTTAGGCGCCTCTTTTGATAATGTTCAGCGAACAAAAAGAGGAATTAAGGATCTCTATATTGGCGCTAGAGACTTGGATTTGACCGTCAGACTTCTTAGTACTTACCCAATTCGGGTATTTACAAAAAAAGATACAAACGAAAGGATTGAAAATAGAACTATATCTGTATATGATGCTGGTGGAAGCATAAAAGTAAGGTTGTGGGATAATTTAACTCACGTGATTGAAGAGAATAGGTTGAAGCCTGGCGATCTGATACAAATAAGAAATTGTTACGTAAAAAGCGCCCTCAACGGAAAACCGATAATAAATATTGGTGAAGGGGGAAATATTTATCCTTACGATGGTAACGATATTACTATTCCAGATCTAGATGGTATAACATCAAACATTGATAACGTTAAAGCAGAAAAAGAGAATGCAGTTGTATCCGGACTAATTAGTTCTATTCCCAGGATAATAGAATTTTCTGATTCACGAGGAGAGAGGAAAAAATCATTACAAACTATGCTATCAAATGAATCAGGGGATAGAAAACTAAGGGTTGCATTATGGAACATTGACGAAGATAGTTTACCTAAATTTTTTCAAATAAATTTTCCAGTTAGAATTATAGGAGCTCGAATAAAGGAAGGTAACTTGCAATATGGTAATGGTGACTACGAGATTCATGGTGACGAAGGTACTATCATTGAGTTGAAGGAAAAACCCCAGGACTATGAAATTCATTCAATAAGAATAATAACTGATGGAAGAACTGAAAACGGTACTGTAAATTATATTGGCATAGATAAGGATAAAAACTTGGTTTATGTCAATCTTCAGGGACTATCCGATAAGGTAACTCTCAATTCAATTATGGACTGCATTCCTAACAGGATTTTTGGCAATATGGTATTTCTAAAGGAAGACTCGTATTTAGAATTAGTAGAAAATGATTCATTTCCTATGATTGAAGAATGCATTTCTAAAATAAAAGACATCAAGACAGTGGGTGATTCATATATTATAGAATCGATTATTTTACAGCAACCAAATACTACACAAGTAAACACAAAAAATGGGGAATTGGTTTCAGTTGCCGATACTCTGATAGGAGACGATACAGGTGAAATTCGACTTGTTGGTTGGCGGGATAGTAGCAATGAACTAGAAAAGCTAAAAGTTGGCGATAGAGTAAGGATTATTGGGGCTCTTCTAAATACTGGTAGAGAGGGAAAACTAGAACTGAACCTCAGAAAAGATTCATCAATTAGTAATCTTTTGTAGCAATATTGTATATTAAACATATCAATGTAACCAATAAATATTTACGTGTAATTTTAAGCTCCAAAATTTGTCAGGTTTTGTGTATCCTCCTAGGGGTAAATATTTGTACTTTATCTATTAGATGATATAATATTGATGATGTTACCAACGAAACGACTATAGGATTATAATTAGCTGACGACGCGAACCATATTCATCAACCTTCACAACCAATACCGTCCCCATCCGAATCAAAACCGTGGGGATCGGGTAGTAAAACCTTGAAATTCTTGAAGGGAATATCACCACAACTCAACTTTGCGGAATAGGTTGTAATGCATATCTCGGGGTATGAAGAATCACATCCTTCCTGAGGAGTGAAGTCAGACTGAGAACCCTGTGTCTGATCTGAATCTTCCTCTACTCCACTTAGAGTCTGATTTTCCTGCTGCTCTTGTTCCTGCACCTGTTGTTCCTCCTCATCCTGTTGTTGTTTACTTGTGTTTACCCTTGCTCCACTTACAGTCTGATTTTGATTATCCTGCCCTACTTGTTCTTGCTCATTCTGCTCCTGCAGATTTACCTCTTCCATATTTTTGGTTCCTTCATTATCGGTATATTTTTCCATATAGTAATTCGTATTTTCAAAGCAGCGTACAATTTCATAATCTCCCAATTTCTCTCCTATTTTGTTAGCCAAATCTATACAATTTCTTAAATCCTCGTCTTCATTCTTGTAAACACTAGAATCCTTAAATTTATTATAATCCACTTTGTCGTCATCTTTGCCTCCATTTCTAATGTCCTTTACCATATCCTCCATATTTTCATAATCTTCCCAAATTTCCTCCACCCCATAGGCATAAAAACTCGTCATGGCAATAGAAAAGATAGAAAGAGTAACCAAAACATAAAGACTGTAAATTTTTATCATCACTCACATTTCCTTTATTAATTTTAAGCATTATCACAAATAAGGATTTGTGTTTAGAATTATAAACACTTATACCTTAAATTCAATATCAAATGTATGCAAAAACAGGAACTAGCCTATGACAATTTTATCAATACTATAAAATTAAAACATTCCAAAATAGTTTATAGAAACAATCTACGTCTATACATGAAGTTTCTAGGAATAGACGATCCAGAATTATTATTGCAGGTCAATGCGGAAGAATCACTAAAAAGATACATCATTGAAATGAGGGATAAAGTTAGTTCAGCAACACTACATAACAGAATTGCCTCAATTTACCACTTTTACGATATGAATGATATTGTAATCAATAAAACAAAGATTTCAAAATTCAAAGGTGAATTTAAACGAGTTAAACATGATAGGGCTTATACTCGTGAAGAAATAGGACAGTTTTTGGAACTATCCGATTTAAGATTAAAGGTTTGTATTTTACTAATGGCTGGTTCTGGATTAAGATATGGTGCTATTTCAGATTTAAAATTAAGAAATTTACAGGACAATAAATTAACTGTATATGAAAACACAAAGAGTATTTCACTTTTATAACTCCCGAATGTTCCAAATACATTAATGAATATCTAGAATACAGAAAAAGATGTTACATGAAATAATAACACCCGATTCTTACCTTATTAGGAATCATTTTAACGATTATACCGTAACAAGAAAAGCAGAAGGCATATCCAGACATTCAATCCGTAGTATATTCTATCAGGTTTTATGTAAAAGTGGTATAAATGCAAATGTTCAGATGATGCACGGTTTTAGAAAATTCTTTACAACTCAACTTATTGATTCAGATGTTAATCCTGAGATAAGGGAAATGTTACTAGGTCATAAGATAGGTCTTGCTTCGGCATACTACAGACCAAGTGAACAAAAAATGTATGATGAATATCAAAAGGCAGTTAACAACTTGACAATTAATGAAGAAAACAGACTCAAGATTAAGGTCCAGAAACTCGAAAGTCAAAGAACCGATTATGAAAGACTTGATGCAAAGATTGATGCATTAGCACGTGCCTCCTTGGGGCATAATGTCTACAGGGGCGGTCCACCACCTGAAGAAGGAGGCAATGGAAGACCTCTGACCGAACAAGAGATAGAAGATACAATACAATGGAATAGAATGAAGAGAATTGCAACACGTAGAGCCGAGAAGAAATTGATGCAAGAGTCAAATGAGTGAATAAAACTCGCTGACTTGTCAGCAAAAGTGCCTATGCCTTAGGTCTATTCCAGTAAGGTGACTTGCATTTGGCACATGCAACAGGTGGGTTTTTCACCGTAAATTTCTCAGAAATCCAGATATGACCACATCGCTCACACTTAAACGCATCAACCTTTACAATACCCAAATTCTCTTCTTCCATACTAACAGTCGATACCTTACTTATATTATATATGTTTTACCAGAGGTATATATGTATAGTAATCTATATAGCTGACTACCTGTAGTATATGCTTCAGGTAAATAAGAATGTCAAAAACATACGTCAAGCAATGTGATTACTGCAAACAACAAATTCAGATGTCTGACAAGTCTGGCAATTGGCTACCTTATAACCTGAATAATGGACCACATGATTGCAGGACAAAGAAGCAGCAAGAAATTACTTTGCAGGCAGTTCAAAAGAAACTGCAAGACATTGGAATTACTCTGGACCTTCAAAAGTTGATGTCAACGAAATGACCATGTGGACTTGCGTCAAGTGCGGTCTAGTCCCCAAATATTCTTTAGTAACTGAATATTTAGAATCACACAAGAACGAGAACAAAAATAATCAGACGGAAATAAGTAATTGAACTATGAACTTAATTTATCCAGTTCTAGTCATCGGCTTCTTGGTCTGATTCATCGTTTGAATCTGATTGGTTTTGAGCGAGGTCCCTGCTCAAATCAGAAAAAGTTTCATTGGATAATGTGTCCTCGGAAAGTGTGTCATCGGACAATGTGTCATTAGTTTGAGAGGAAGAAATTAGTGCAAATGATGGGACCAAAATGAGGGTCAAGGCAGCCGATAAAATAAACAAATTCATTTTCAAATATTTCATTAACCAATGATTTGCCATAATCTAAATATAAAGTAACACTATTTGAGATTCTATTTATCTTATAAGCAAGACGGTAACGGTCGTGCGGTCAAGTGGTCCCCAAATATTCTTTAGTAAATGAACATTTAGAGATGCATAAGAAAGAACAAAAAAAGAAACAGGAAATTAAAATCCTAGTGAAACATAAAACCGTGAATTAATTTTTCACTTTGTTGAAAAATCTACCCACCTAGTTGGGTCATCAGGATGGTATAATTTGATCCTTGATATGTCCACATCATTATTTTGTAACCAATAATTGTGTGAGGCGTTAGCGAGCCATTGAAAATAAAACATGAATTTCGGAAAATTCCGAGAGTCTCTTTCATTTTCTATGTCGGCTTTCAAACATTGCCAACATCTGTAAACGAGAACACCATACATTTCCAAAAAATCATTTTTGTGTATGTTTTCGGTCTTAACCAATATTCCCATAACATCAAAGGCTCCTCTAACACTTTCAACATCTTTGGAGCCTTTGAATGACTTTATCTGTTTAGTATCTAAATATTCAAAATATAAAGCGTATACCATGCTTCTAGAATTTCTATGTTCATCGGTGTCAAGTATTTTGAATACATCTAATAGACCTTGAACTTGATGTTGCGTTTGGGCAGACGCAAACTGTTTCTTAATCATTTTATAAGCAATTAAACCTATTACCCCAGTAACCACGGGAGAAATAATTCCAAGTATGATAGCCATAACAAGATTGGATTCCATAACACTTCAAATCTTGATTACGCTTATTTACATTCCCCTCCCCTCTCAGTGTTCTGGGTTATAAATTGAATAATTCACTAAAATTCACATGGGTCGAACAATTCCATCTTATCGGATTGCCACAGAAATTGAAAGAACCAAATGGAAAACATTCAGGCAAAGATTGGATAAGAAAGACAGAAAGATATTTGATGAAATGTTGGATTATTCAAGATTGTATAACTCTGCACGTAGCAATGCATGCAGACCTATCTTGTTACATCCCATTCTTATGTCTATAATATTTGAACACTACAAACAATTAAGAAAAATATATTCCAGAAATAAATATTAAAAGCATTGTTTTTGTTGTGCTTTTTGTGAATCATCAACCAGATGATAGGAAACAGAAGATCAAGTATGTAATTCATATGATAGTTGCTGGATTACTTGCTTTTCTGTTTCTAGGTATCTTTTTCGTTATAGTAGCAATTATCAAGATAAATGAGACTAATATGGACTGGGGAACAATTTACATTATAATATTTTTATCTGGTCTAATGTGCGTGTTATTTTTTGGACTTAAGAAATTTTTGAAATCTAAGAATCTTAAAATTGATTAGAGTAACTCATGGAATATTGAATCATGAATTAATTTTGCTGGGTTTTTGTAACTGTGATTGATGGATGCACCACCAGCAGAATCTTGCAATGGTCTTTCTTTTATCTTGCCGTCAGTTTCATCCAAGTAAATGTATGAAGGTTGTTTTCTTTGAAGTCTTTTCAATGTTTCATAAATCATGCCTTGTAATCACCAATTAACCCATGTAACCTTTTCTATCTTTGATGGCATGAAGTGGTAATGGTCTAGTCCATCCTAGATTCTCCATTTCTTCGGGACTTGAATTGATAAACTGGTCATAGGTGTATTTGTCATCTCTGTGTCCTGATCCTTTAATCGAATCAGGAATCTGATAATAGAATTTTATCTGGTCAACTGATGTGCCGTGACTATTGTTGATTATATCTTCAATTATCTTCTTTCTGTTTTTATCATCTAATGGGATATCCCACACTTTTTTATCACCTTGATACTGTTTATTAGGAATCATGTCACCTGTTTCATAATCTCTTGTGTAGGTTGTTCTAAATTGTGGTTCCCAGTGAAAACCGTCAAATATCTCAAATACCCGCATAGAGTTTCCCAGCCAGTCAACTCCACGTATTTCTGAATTGACTTCAAGGTAATCTTTTTTGTGGGGTTTACCATCTTTATCATATTCTAACTTTGGAATTCTTTTCATTGTCATAATGATTTTTTGAATTGGTTGCTCGTCTTCCTTAACTTTCCTGAGGAAATCATTCAGTTGATTTTTGTTGTAAAGTTTGCCATGTATATCATAAGGTATCTTATTTGCCACTCCTGCCTTGCCATACGCATCAAGTGTCTTTTTCTGATATTGCCTTAACTCTGCCTTGAGTTTTGATTCTTTTGCTTTTGGTTTGTTGTTGTTGGTTTCTTCTGGTTCTTTAGTTTCTGGTTCCTTAGTTTCTGTTTCTACTTGTGTAAAAGTTTCATGGTCTTTAGCCATCAATACAATGGAAGTTAAGGACTGCTATCTTTTTAAGCATTATTGTTTCAGTATTGCTTAACTTTGATATACAGACGTCCAAAAGTGGCAGTGATTGACTTTTCTGATGATGAATTTGGAGAGGATGATGATATTAGATATTGTCCACATTGTGAAAAATATGGTTTTAAAGTTCCCTTACAAAACAGAATTTATGCAGAAGGTGTTTCCGTTCCTGCAGATAATGACCAATGGGGGCAATGCGTTGATTGTGGCACTGTATATGCAATACATGAAATTGAAAAGGAATCAAAAATTAAAAATGCAGTAGAACCGATTTCATCGCCATTTGATTTTGGGGTTGAGTTTCTTGGCGTTGATTCTAGGACATCAAGAAGAAAGAAAAGGCAAAGGAAACAAGATGATTATGATTACATTAATGATGAGGACCTGAAACGTGAGTTGAAAAAAGGTGGCAAACTGTTATCTTATTCTGAATACATGCGACAATAAGGCTTGGAATCTTAAATATTTGAACTAAACTCAATCAAAGCATGATATCAAAGTATGATGAATGTATCTGTCAACACATTAGAAATGACCATGCCATAGGGATAGGTCTTCCGACTGGACGTTGTAAAAGATGTGACTGCGTGGAATTTGTGATAAAAAGGTAAGACATTGAGTAAATTTTTTATTGTTTTTTGCTTAAGATATTGTGCAGGGCTTGACTGTTTTTTAGTTGGTCAAATCGGCAGTAATGGATAATAATTCCCCCCTTGCACCTGTGGATAATAGATGAAACCAAATTGGGCGTTAATAGCAATGACAGCGAGTTTTACATTACTGTTATCTCTTAATACCCACAGTTATGCGTGGCATGAAAATTTAGGAATTGACAGCAACAAGGCTGCAGAATTATACCAAACAAAACCTAATGATTTAATTTCTTAGAATATTTTGATACTTTTCAAGACGACGTCTTTACTACATACGAAAAGATTGACCTTCTAATAGAGATTGCTATAGAGTTACAATTTCAATTGAGAACTTTGACTCAAGAATATCTGTCATATTATGTAAAAAGGCGATTGTATGATGAGATTGCTCGGGATATAGCAGGTAAAACTAATCGGATATTAAATACAATAAGTATTCTTGGCTCAAAAAACAAGAATGAAGAACTAAAGAGGCGAGAGAAAGAACGTAAAATTGTTGGAAAACTAATGAAATCCAAAATTTCTCTCTTAAATGATTTAATATCAAATGAGCAAGTTTTGCAGGAAAGTATGATGATAGACCTCAAGCGGACAAAACAAAGCAATCTTTTTAAAATTCCAGCGTGAATAAAAAGCCGCAGACCGTTGTCTAGTCGGCTTTGTCAACCATCAATATGATACATTGCAGGTGGGGAATTATCTTCTCAAGGTCCCACTTGTTTATTTTAAAAAATTTAGAAATTCTAAATTACATCTGTTTGAAATTCAAAAGGCAAGTAAGGATTTTTCATAACTTCAATTCAATGTAATGATTTGATACCAAAATATTTTGCATGTGATCATGCTTTTTATTATTTAAAAAACAAAATTAAGACAATGTCTGACCTCCTTGAACCATAATAAGGAAAAGATGCTTCCATTAAAGACAGTTTTATCCATACCAGTTTACTTTACGGTGCAATTTCGTTTGTAATTGAAATTACAGTATGCGTCTTTCCAACAAGCAATCCCTAAATTTTCTTGTCTTTAGCTGATTGGTTATCGTTCCAAAAACCTCTAGTTGTAACATACTGTCTTTCTGCATCGTATATATTCTTATATAAATTTTCATCATCAACATAATTACGCAATATGCGCGCAGCTGTTTCGACACCTATTCCATAACCCGATAGTACTGTTAATGCTATCTTACCAAAATTGTTAATCAACGACGCAGCTTTCCACGCCCTTTCAAATTTGTGATTCTGTTCTGAATTGATTTCCGATCCCCTTAACTTATTCAAGATTATTTTGGAAAGTTCATAATCGGAAGAAAAGGTAGTAGTGATTAGTCTCGATCCGCATTTTTTGCAAGATATGAAGTCCATTACTTCCCTTGTTTCAACCAATCTCTCCCACTTGCCACATCGGATGCATATCAGTCGATGTTTGGTTCTATCGAGTCTGTCCTTTATGAGTTCTAGGATTCCACGCTCAATGCTTAATGGCGTAGACGACGATTTGGAATGATGTTCTACAATACTCTGAGCCACTGGAGAAAAATCTGATAAATCTAGCCAATGTATTGATATTTCTTTATTTCTTATTCTTCGCAGAACTTCTTGGGTAGATTTTATATCAAACTTATCATGAACCAACTCTCGTATGGACTCCTTGCTTATTGCAGTTTTAGAATATCTATCGTATATAAAACGGGCCAATCTCTTATCGTAAACTGCATTTTTATCAATGAGACCAAATTTCTTTGATACCATCCAAACTCTCCAATTCAAATTATATGTGTTAGTTAAAGATGTGATAAGTATTGTCTCAACATCATATTCATCATAAAAAATTTTTTCAATATTTCCTTTTGACAATCTGACGGACGAACTTAATAGGATTCTATAGGGATCTGACTTTGTTTCTACTAGATGTCCTACATATGATGCAAGAAAAGTGGATAAAAGTGATGACAACGTATTATTTATTTTTGTACCTAAAGTCGAATGGATTACAACTGCGTTTTTAGAACTGACACTCTCTACAACGATGTTCCTGGCATCTGGAACTATAGGAATTTTTTGTAGTGTGTTCCTAATATCTGATGCAAACTTAAAATTACTATCCTCGAGGACTTTATTTCTGAGCTTACCTACTTCTACAGCAGTTTCATAATCAACCGGGATCATCTCACCAACCCAGTGAGGTATATTTATAGGAGATCCAAAGACTTGCTCTACGTTGACTTGGAGTTTGTTATCATCAACACTTATTATCCTCCATTGAGTTCCTTTCAAGATAAACACGTTGCCCCTTTCTCCAAATTCGCCTATAAACTGTTGATCTAGAGTTCCTATTCTCTTCTTTCTTATCACATCGAAAACTTCAAATTTTACTATGTTTGGTATAGTAGAAATATTTTCAAAAAAATACTTGTATGCCTTTATTCTTCGAGAATAAGTCTGATTCTTGGAATCGTACTTTATTATCTTAAAACTGTCCAATAATACCGCACATTGTTCCAAATCAGAAAAAGGAAGTTCCCTAAATGGATAGGCTCTTGTAATGATTTGATAAACCTCCTCCAATTTTTTTGGCTCGGATGTTGACATTACAAATCCGACTAAATGATGAGCTGCTACATCTAATGAGTTAGTGTGAGGATTTTGTATTTCTATTGACCTCTTCTTCATTCTATTTATTAATGATAGGCACTCTAATTCATCATCTCCGCTGTTTGCTATTATCAACCCTTTGGCTGATTTATAATTAGCATGTCTACTCCTACCAATCCTTTGTACGAGCTTTGAAACCTGTTTGGATGAACCATAATGAATTACTAGTTCTACGGATCCAATGTCCAGGCCTAACTCCAGAGAAGATGTGCAAACAACGACACTAGTTAGGCCTTCTCTAAGTTTAGTTTCAGTTTCCTCTCGTGTTTCTTTTGAAAGGGATCCATGGTGTACTTCAATTGGAATATTATTTTGATTTCTTATTGTGGTACCTATGTACTCCGCCTCATCTCTAGTATTTGTGAATAGTAACACTGATCCACATATCTTGTTTTCAGTCAGATATTTCGATACGAATTTGGCTACATTACTTATGGATCCTTTTAGATATTTTACATCAATATCATAGTTTCTTATTGTACTATCAACAAGAATGGAACACTTTCTGTTTGTTCCACCAATAAAACTTGCAGCATCTTTTAGATTTCCAACAGTTGCAGACAATCCTATCCTTACCACATTATGAGAACTTATGTTTTGTAGGCGCTCTAGACTTACAGTTAAGTGAGTTCCTCTCTCATTGCCAATTAATTCGTGAACTTCATCTATTATCACCCACCTAAGTTGTTTCAAATATGTTTTGAATTTCTCCTGCGTAAGAATTATACCAAGAGATTCAGGCGTAGTTATGAGAATGTGAGGGGGTTTTTTTACTAATTTCTGTCTTGCAGTTCTTGTAGTATCTCCATGTCTTATTTGAGCATCAAAATTTCTCTTAATCGCATAGTCAATTATTCTCCGATGAACGTCATTATTTAGTGCTCTTAAGGGTGTGATGTATAACACAATTATGGCATTATCCTCAGTATAATTCGCATTATTCCCTCGCTCCCTTTCGAGAAGGGAAAATATTGGAATCATTGAGGCCTCTGTCTTCCCAGACCCTGTAGGAGCAACGAGAAGACAATTTTGCATACGGGAGATAACTGGAATAGAAATTTCTTGAATTTTTGTCAGTTTTTGAAATCCTTCACTTTTGAAGGATTCTATGATCTGTTCATCAATGACACTCATTCAACTTCTCGATTTTTCTGTTTCTGGATCTTGACTTGATTTTACGCTTATTTTCTCATATAATATAGTTGCAAAGAGCCCGACAACAAATAGGCCAACCGCAATTTGAACCAAAGTATCAAAATTCATTGATGACTATTTTAACCATACATTTCTCATTTATAAATCGATTGAAATGAGTAAAATCTCGTACAATCATGAATTCTAGTTCGCTTATTTTTCAGTTAATTTACGGCTACAAAACCTGTTGGAATGTTCCAGTACAATTCAGTTTTGCATACGGAGGTAAAGATGGAGTACCTTTCCCAACAGACAGAAATACGTTTGACAACTCAATCAAGTTTTTAAGCGAGGCAATTGAAGGAGGAGAAATGTCGTGGGATAAAAAAGCTCAGCACTAAAGAGATTATCCGCAAATTTAAAAATTATCTTTCCTGGATACAGTGAATGAAGTTGGAAAATGTTAACAGGGTAATCATGTCCGTGTGCTCTAATTTAGAACATTCAATATTTATGTATGAGATTCTCTCTATGCAATAAATACTTTGTCGCTTTACGAAAAGCTCCAAAAAATAAAGTATGTTGTATTTCTTTGGTTTAGAGCAATAAGAATAAAATTTCTCCTGGCATCTGTTATAGCAGTAACTAATGGTATCGCTATTAGCTATTGGAAAACAGGTGATATCGATCTTGGATACGCATTACTAACTTATTTTGGAATTATGTGTTTGCATATCAGTGTTGATTTGCTAAACGATTATTCTGACTTTAAGAGAGGGATTGATACCAATACAAAAAGAACAAAATATAGTGGAGGGACTGGCGTTATCCCTGAAAATCTCATTAATTCTAGAGTAATTTATTGCGCCGGAATTATTTTTTTAATCTTAGGTGGGTTGACCGGATTATATTTTGTTACTATCAAAGGTATTTTGATATTAATACTATTGACCTTTGCAATTATTTCAATTTATTTTTATTCTACAAATATAGTAAATGCGGGTCTAGGAGAACTTTTTGTGGCAATCAAAGGCTGCATGATAGTATTGGGATCATATTACATTCAAAGTAATATTATTGATTTTACATCGATCTATGTTGGTATTATTGTTGGACTTTTATCAGCTGTCGTGCTCTTGGTAACATCATTTCCAGATTATGAAGCAGACAAA
Source organism: Nitrososphaeraceae archaeon (assembly GCA_035620895.1). GTDB lineage: Archaea > Thermoproteota > Nitrososphaeria > Nitrososphaerales > Nitrososphaeraceae > TA-21. Next base: position 227,069 of record DASPFY010000004.1, on the reverse strand, counting down.
AAAAGTGGAAGACGTACTTTGATTATTATTGCAGGGAAAGAAAACTCAGTTAAAATCTTTGTTGCAATTGTAATTGTGACGTATGGCATGATTATTGGCGGTTCTATGAACAACGTAATTCCAATTTTCTCAACTATTGGGTTACTGTCCATACCATTCGCCGCCAAGGCAATTTACAAGTTGAGGAGATATAATGAAACGCCTCAGCTAGTTTCGAGTATGGCAAATTCAATACTCTATTCAAGGATATGCGGATTACTTCTTGCAATAAGTTTTATAATATGAGAATGAAATATGCTCACGAGATCATACTGTCCGATTAACGGCTACAGTAGTGGAGAAATCATCATTTATTCGATGAGTGGTAGAATTGACAGAAGCCTTTGAATCAAACTTTAAAACTAAACTTGCAAAATTGTTGAGGACAAATAGGTTTGGAAAATCTATTTATGTATTTAATGAATTGGCTTCAACACAGGATTATGCCAATGCTTTACCAATCAATGAATCAGTACATGGCACTATAGTAATAGCAAGGAAGCAAAATGTGGGTAAAGGGAGAATAGGTAGATCTTGGATTTCACCTGAGGGTGGTTTATGGATGTCGATAATTATTAGACCTGACTTTAGTGTGGATAATATAATATTTACTCAGTTCATTGCGGCACTAGCAGTAGCAGACGCCATACAGCAAGCTACCAATATTAGAAGTAGATTAAAGTGGCCAAATGATGTTTTAATAAATGAAAAAAAAGTCTGCGGAATACTGGTAGACTTAAACCTTGAAGGCAAGGATAAGAATATTGTTATGGGTTTAGGATTAAATGCAAATGTTGAGAGTTCTTTGATTAATAATTATTTAACAGCTGATACCACTAAAGCCACAACCCTCAGGGAAGAATATGGTAACGATATTGATCTAGCGTATTTAACAAAGTCGATCGTTGACAGAATTGAGTATTATTATAATTTTCTCAGTAGTGGGAAAGCTTTAGAGATAGTAGAATTATGGAAACAAAACTCTGACATGTTTGGAAGAAGAGCTATTGTTTACGATGGAATTGAGAAGATTATGGGAGAAGTTGTTGATATAGATCAGGATGGGTCCTTGATAATGAAATTAGGAGATGACTCAATTAAGAAAATAACTTATTATGGGAATGTCACCCTTCGTTGAGTATAAGTATTTTTCAAGAAGAGACTACGCGGATTATGGAATTGATTTTTGCCCAAGTCAGATTTGTAAGACATTCAAAATAATGATAATGATTCAGACTACTCAACACTCAATTAATAAAATCCTATCTTGGGTTAGACACGAATTGTAGCTCATGTTGAATTCGTGGTTTCTCTTAGAGACAATTCATTGTTTCTGTCTTCATCTTTAACGTATTTTTTACAATGGCAAGCATCCAATTCAGCAATATGATAGACACATCTTCCTTTCCTGTGCATATCCATCCAGTGCCAACTTACATCATGTCCACAAATACAGGTTCTCATTTTATAGAAATCTAAAATGAGTATCTTATTCATCTTTGTCAATTAAGTTAGTCTTTTTGATCTATTGTTATCGTCCTAGCCACTTTGATTATGGACGACCTAAGACTAAATTTTATTTACCGAATTCCTCTCAAGGAGATATCCTTTGGATTTTTGTAATTCAATTATTTAACTTAATAAACATAGTATAAACTATGCTAGAATAATCTTTAGCGCTAATTTATCTATTAGAAGTTTTATACTATCTATTGTACTTTATTGCTCGGCGCAACTTTTTCTAGAAACAATGTCATAATTCTTCTTATAATCGCAATAATTGGTATTGGGCTATCGATACTTTCATATCAATATTCTTCCTTTACCGCAAATGAAATCGCAAACATTTCATCTCAAGATGTTAGGTCGAATGCCAAAATTGAGGTCTACCAACTCTCCCGTATTCTCGTAAGGAGTATGGAGTCTATTTCTAACAATCTTCAGGGATTGAGCAATTCCATATCTCTATTAGATGTTGAGAAGGACAATGTTCAGAAATTATTTAATTCATCACAGGCATCAACTGGGGATTTGACTAATGGATATTATATGTTTGATATGAATGGAGAGGTTATTTCTGGAACGAGCAATAAGTCAATCACGACAAATTATAATGGTATCAAACCAAATTCATCAGATATCTTTCTCTCACCCAAAACACGCAATGCCCCATATTATAGTAGCATCATTGATGTTAATAACCAATTTCCACAACTGTTCATATCATATCCAGTAATAAAAGATAACGTTACCTTTAGAAATACCACTACTCAATCCAACATGTCAAATTTTGAAGGATTAGTATATACAACAATTGATTTATCTAAACTAGGTGAATTCTTACAGAAGGAGCTGTCTCCCGAATTTGCAAGCAATGTTGGTTTAATAGATAAGAATGGCGTAATTTTATATTCAAAAAATAGAGACGTGGTTGGCAAGAACTACCTAGCACCTGAATTTCAAGATCTTATTCCTCCTGAGATCAAAGATGTCTACAATAATGTCTTGGCTACCTCTCTGACAGGTGGTTCTGGATTAAGAGATATCTCATTTAATGATAACATGACGACTATTGCATACCAACCAATTACATTGGACGGTGAGTTCCTATGGTCATTATATATTAGTACTCCACACAGTCTGGCCTCTAATGTGGGTTACTTAATAAACCAACAAAAGAATTTCAGTACTATCGTAATTATTGTTGTTGGTTCTATGGCCTTTGGGATTGCATTTTTGATACTATCTTGGAATAAGAGATTAGAGGGTGCCGTAGAATCCAGGACGGTACAGTTGAAGAAAACAAATGAATCTCTAATTGAATCAAATAGTTTGCTTGGTTCAGCAAACAAACAACTGGAGATTCACGATAACATGCAGAAGGAATTCATTAATGTAGCTGCTCATGAATTGCGAACACCCATAATGCCAATTCTAGGAGAAGCAGAATTAATTGAAAACGACATTAGTGACAACGAATTTGCAAGTGTAAGCAAAGAACAGATTACGTCAATAATTCGTAACGCAAAAAGGCTGGATAGATTAGCTGCAGACATACTAGATGTCACAAATATTGAAGGAAAATCACTAAAACTGAATAAGAGCACCTTTGATATCGACGAAATTTTATCAGAATTGGTTACCGAATATTCAAGGCAGATTGAAAATGATCATTCAAAAAATAAAAAACTAAGTATATTTTACGAACCTATTCATGTAAGGTTATTTGCGGACAAATATAGAATTACACAGGTTATTTCGAACATAATTAATAATGCAATAAAATTCACGGAACAAGGAACCATAATTATTGAAGGAATCGTAAACAGTAAGGACTTGACAGTAAAGATTACCGATACTGGTAAGGGTATAGATAATGAGATAATCAATCGCCTGTTTGATAAATTCGTATCCCGTTCCGAGCAGGGAACTGGGTTGGGGTTGTTCATCTCTAAGAATATAATAGAATCCCACGGAGGAAAGATAATCGGTTTTAATAATGAAAATGGTGTAGGGGCTACATTTGTTTTTACATTACCATTAGATTCCATTGGCATTAGTTAATTGATATTTACTTTGCCTTAAACTGCTATTTCAATCTACATACAATTGAAACATCATTAACATTAGTGCCTGTAATTTTTGTGTATAGCGCACTGTTTACTTTGTTAAAAAATGTGTTACTGTTATGGTTTTTAAGATATTCTGATATATTTAATCCCTTTCGAGTTATTGTCGAAAGTATCACGGGATTTACTACAGCTCCGGCAGCCTGAGAATTTCCGTCAATACCATCTGTTCCAAAACTTGTGATTGTAAAATCAATGTCATCATCTAAATGTTCAAAACATGATGTAGCAGAAAGCACTGCTTCTTGATTTCTACCTCCAATACCATTAATCTTATTTTTCAAATCAACTGTTGTTTCACCACCAAAAACAAATGCGTAGGGAGTCGAGATTGAGGGGAAATCATCAACGAGTCTGAAGAGAAAGTGTCCAAGATCTTTGGATCTTCCCGTAAAACTTGAACCCAAATACATTGTTTTTATACCTCTTTTTTCGAAAAATAATTTTATATTTTTGCATGCGATATTGTTATTGCCAATAATAACGTTGTGAATGTTAGTAAATACAGGATTTCCAGGTTTTGGTGTATCCCTGATATTTCCTGACAAACCGTCAATTATTAAATCTCTAAGTTTTTTAGAAATCAATTTTTGATTCTTCCAAAGTTTGTATTTTACCAATATATTTTTGGTATCCTCAAATGTGGTCGGATCCGGTACTGTAGGACCTGACGCAATCACATCAATTTTGTCTTCAACCACATCTGATAGAATTAGTGTTAATACTCTAAATCTCTTGTTGATTATTTCCGCAAGTCTTCCACCTTTAATTTTAGAAAGATGTTTTCTAACAGTATTCATTTCATCAATAGTTGCTCCTGAAGATAGGAGCTTTTTAGTTATATTCTGCTTCTCTGCCAAACTTATTATATCTAAAGGTAAAGGCATAAGAGCTGAGGCTCCTCCTGATAAGAACATTACAACGATATCATTTGTTTTCGCTTTTTCCAGAATTTCTAATATTCTTTTTGTACCTAGAACACCATTGGAATCTGGAATTGGATGAGCTGCATTTGTTGTTGAGTAGTACTTGTTTTTCATTCTTATTCCATAAGGAACTGTAATGCAACCTCCTTTCACTTTTCTATGGTTCGCTATTTTTATGAATGCCTCTGTCATTAATGCTGTTGCTTTCCCGGCTCCAATTAAGTAAATCCACCTGACCGATCCAAGATCAAAATCAATTTTCTTTCCATTATAATCAGTTATGGTTAGATAATTGTGGCTCATTTCTACCGAATTTTCTATAATCCGCTTCGGATTAACCGATCTTAAACCAACCTCTATGGCGTCTAGTGTTAGGGATAACGAATCAGAATAATTACTTTTCAATATATTTGATTTATTTTGTAATTTCAGACTCGCCATGAAATCTCCATTTACATCATGTTTTAAAAGAGTATAACCCTGAGCAGGGTATCCCAAATAAATAAATATTTTGAGTAAATTCGTAATTTGAAAAATAGTAAAATTTTTACAATAATGGGAGAATTTCTTAATAATTTTTCTAAGGCACAATAGAGTTTAGTCATATTATTATTAAGACATTTAATATGTGCACAGCAGAAAAGGTCTGTAAACATTAATGAGTACTATGAAGGTAAATATAAGAAAATGGTTGCGGATCTTCGTCTGCGTGGATCGATGGGAAGGAGAGGATTAATGTTTGTATCTTACTATGGCAAATCGAGGGCTTTTATCTCAAATTATCGATCTTGGAGAGAATATGATTCGATCGGTAAGACAGCCGAGGTCGCTTCCTCAATTATAAGCCACGAATCAATACATCTTGCATTGAATAAATTTTCTGTAAATGCTTCTGACAAATTAGACAATCTATTCGGAAGATCTAATTCATGGGAAATTTATCCACATGGATTAGGTGATTTGAATAAAATCAGAAAGGAGAAACGCAAAAATAGGAAAATCCGACCCATTTCTTATAATTTGTGACACTACCAAATAACAGATGAGGTAAATAATAATGATTAAATTGGCTGCCGTAAATTTTGGAATGTATGTCGATTTACTTCACTCCACAAGATGCTAATAGAATGTTACCTGAGGTAAAAAGACTATTTTCTAGCATTATTATTCAAAAAAACAAGGTAATCAAGCTTCAAGAAGAATTACAACGAATGGTTAACGCTGGAACAAAATTTACCCCGTTCATAACAAAAAAACAGGAGCTAAACAAAGCTGTCTTTAAATTGTATGAAACAATAGCAGAATTGGAAAATAAGGGAGTTATGATCAAGAGTGTTGACGAGGGTCTCTTAGATTTTCCATCTCTAAGGTTTGATGAAGAAGTATGGCTTTGCTGGAAAGAAGGTGAGAACGAAATAAAATTTTGGCATAGAAAAGATGAGGGATTTATGGGAAGAAAACCGTTGGCAAATACTAACGTAATTGATCGTTAGCAATAAGTATTAATTCGAATCCGCGATTAATATGTTCCCAATCGGATAAACTAATAAACCGATTTTTGAGTTTAGTATCACATCTCCGGTACATAAACAAATGAGCTATTCACTTATAGTAATACCCTCTCTTAAGATTTAAATCATGCTTTAATGCATAAGAGTGTAAGTATCTGTTACCGTTATACGGAAAGGGAATTTCAATTAAATCATGAATGATACTCTTCTATTTTATCATTATGGAATTTGATTGGTTTAGTTGATATTATTTTCAACTTGTGATTTTTGGATGATTTTTAACTTGTATATTCCCTCTGAAGCATAATTGTATGAAGGAGTCGTAGGATTAGTTACACTTGTCTTTAACTGTAATTCGTGATCACCCAAGGACAATGGCTTCAGGAATACAAAGAAGCCATCAGCAATTCCTCTATATGTACCTGCAGGGAGATCATAAATATTATCCTTTGTATAAGATATGTTAAAAAAGTCGGTTGCTGTACGATAGCTGTCCAAGATTTCAATTTTTTGACCGTCCAACGTAGCACTGATTGCACCGTATTCGTCACCTGCCATTGAACATTGTCGGAGTTCAGCATCACTTTGTGATGTAGATTCGGATGTATCACACTCACCTGTTAGCAACGGGACCAGAATTGCCTTTCCTTCAGGTATAGTACATGGACGTTTCTCTTTCCCGGTAAGAATATCGGGTATAAACCAAACAGAACCGTTTTGATTAACTGTACACTTTTCTGCCGTATAATTGTCTCTTGGATGCTGTAAAGTAGGTGTACCGACATTCCATTGCCACCATCTTGCAATCCAATCTTTATATAGAACACCAAATGGAGCCGAGTCCTTTGAATAAACAGCAGAATTATTGCCCTGAGAGAAATTTTACATGATGTACTAACTGAACTTTACGCAAAGCCTAGATCCAAGAATCATCTCTGAGTCGTTTCACTTAAGATAACTGAAGGCAAAATGGCAATTAATTTAACTTTGATAGACTTGCGAAACGCCGTACTGGCATGTTACGAGCTTATCGATATTACTTATCGGACAATAAGTTATCTAGTAATAAACAAACCTAAAAAGAATATTTATTATATGTATTACACCGGTATGTCGAAGCCAGTACTTACAGCAGGTCTTGTCACATCATCAGTCATAATATTCGTATTTTCATTTAACACTGTTTTTGGGACACAGAATGATAACAAGACCACACTTTCAATATTATTCAATGAAATAGGCGGACAACCTAATGCAGGGAGAGTTCTGATAAATCATGCCCTTGATGTTTTAGAAAATGAAACTGGTACTCTAATAAATGTAAAGTATATAGAATATCCTTACAACTCAACAAGAAATGAAACAATTCGCTTAATTTCTAATCAAACTCCGATTGACATAATTACGGTAGATCAGATATGGTTAGGCGAATTTGCCCAGAAGGGACTACTCACTGACCTGACAAATTACACTACACAACGGTGGAATAGAGACGGACGAGCAGACTGGTATTTCGGAAATTGGGAGGGTGGAAAGTCGCAGGGGAAAATTTATGGCATATGGGCCTGGACAGACATAAGGGGAGTATGGTATTGGAAGGACATGCTAGATGAAGTCGGTGTGGATCCGAACTCGCTAAAAACATGGGATGGATATATTGCAGCAGCAAAGAAACTAAATTCAGTACTTCAGCCTAAAGGAATAGAAGGGATTCATCTCACTGGAGCTGGACATGCCCCAGATCTATGGTATCCGTATCTTTGGATGCTTGGTGGAGATATCCTAGAGCGGAGAGAAGGACACCCCACAAAGGGTACTTACTGGTTTCCTGCTTTTAATAGCTCTGCTGGCTTGAAGGCACTTTCCTTTATACAGGATCAAGTTAATGCAGGAATAAAACCACAGAAGGAGCACTATTGGGGTAAAGAGTTTAATGACAGGAAGTTCGCAGTTATGACAGAAGGATCTTGGCTTCCAAGTTCTAAGCAGAAACCAATTCAAAATTCTGGTGACAGAATTGAATTTGAAAAACAAATTGGGTTTCTTCCTATGTTTCCAGTCCCTGTTAAAGGTAACCAAAACTCTACGTTAATGGGCGGATGGGAACTTAGTATTCCAAGTACGTCACTTCACAAAGCCCTGGCATGGAAATTGATAACGAAAATGCTGGAACCAAAGATACTTGCTCCATGGTTGGAGGAACATGGTTTTCTGCCGACCCAGATAACAATAGGAGAAGGTGGATCCCGCCCTTATACATCAGCTTATATTCCTTATTATGACAAGATGATTTCTGCTATTCCATTTGGAGGAGCCAGACCAAGTATTCAAGAATATCCAGAGATTGCTCACTATATTAAAGAGGCATTAGACGCAGTTTATTATGGTACAAAGGATCCAAAGCAAGCGGTAGATGAAGCTGCCACAAAGTCTGCAAAATCTTTAGGCTGGTAAAGATAATAACTTGAAGGACATTCTTGAGATTAAATGTATTTGAGTTCTGGGTTGGTTTAAATCTGAACGTAAAGGTTAAATCAAGTTTTATTTGTAATATGCTATCTTAACTATACGTTTTTTGCATATTTAATGCCCTTTAATAATACGGAGTACCGGAAATCTGTTTTAAACGGAATCTAAAGCCTTAAATCATATTTTAAAACACCTTTTTATGGTAACCATTATAAATGCTCAATGACTTTATTTCAAGTTCCCGAGACTTTACGCTTAATAAGAAAATAATTAATACTGACAGGGATCCATTTGAGATTTTTAAGCAAATTTACATGAGTTATGATAATGCATTCATTTTAGAATCTTTAACCGGACCAAAGGAACTTTCAGAATTTTCAGTAATAGGTTTTGACCCCGAATTTACTGTCAAGTGTGATAGAGGAATATTCCAAATTTATCGGAATGAGAAAATCATATCCGAAAAAAAAGTAAAGGATCCACTTTTGGAATTAAGAAGAATCCTGCCAACGATTAACGAAAAAAAACTCCGATATATAGGAGGCGCTGTGGGGTACGTTAGCTATGATGCAATCAAATTTTGGGAACAGCTACCAACAAAGAGAGCTAACAATATGTTCCCCTTGATGGAATTCGGAATCTATACTGATGGCTTGATTCATGACAAAAGAGATAAGGCAACATATTATTTTCATATTGGTAAAAAATCCAGACTTGATGAAATAAAAAAAATCTTAAACTCGAAAAAACAAGTTTTGGCAAAATCTTTATCATTTTCAAAACCAGTTTCAGAAACAACTAAAAACAAATTTATTTCTAAGGTGAAAAAAGCAAAGGAATATGTATATGAAGGCGAGGTCTTTCAGGTAGTAATATCAAGAAAATTTAATTTTAGGATCCGTGGAGATCCTATGCATATATATGAGAATCTGAGGAAGTTAAATCCATCGCCCTACATGTATTTCTTCAAACGCAAAAAGAGATTTATTATTGGCTCAAGTCCTGAAATGCTGCTTCGAGTAATTAATAACAGGATTGAAACATTTCCTATAGCAGGAACAAGACCAGTTACACATAAAGAGAGTGAAAATAGAAAGTTAAAGAATGAACTTTTAAGCGACAAAAAGGAGCTAGCTGAACACACTATGCTGGTGGATTTGGCAAGAAATGACTTGGGGAGGGTATGCAAATTTGGATCCGTGCAACCTAAAGAATTGATGATAGTGAAAAGATTCAGTCATGTACAGCATTTGGTATCGCATATAATAGGTGATCTTTACAATGAATACGATTGCTTTGATGCATTTAGATCTTTATTTCCAGCCGGTACGGTTTCCGGTGCACCCAAAGTGAGAGCAATGGAAGTAATATCAGAACTAGAAAAGACTGCGAGGGGACCGTATGCAGGGGCCCTAGGATATTTTTCGTTCAATAGATGTTGTGATTTTGCGATAATAATAAGATCTTTGTTTATAAATGGAAATAACGCCTATATACAATCTGGGGCGGGGATAGTAATGGATTCTATTCCCACAAATGAATACCTAGAAACAGAGCAAAAAGCTGGAGCAATGTTCTCTGCTATGAAAGCAGCAAGGGATCAATCACCATAATTAGTATCAATCAGATCGATTTCTGATACCTATAGACTATTTTTAGGTAAACCTAGATGGTCACACCTCTCTAAGTTTAGCGTTATCGAAAGGTTTTGAACTTAGCCAACAGTATCTGAAATAGTCTAAACACCATTCATGAAACAGCTTGTTGTTCTCTTTGTAAATACTATTAGAAAATGCTCCATTCATATCAGTTTCTCCCTTAATGGAAGGAAACATCACTAATGCTTTTTTTTCGTTCAAAACCACAGAAACTCTTACATCCTCTATCATTTTTCTCTCAACTAATCCATTCTTTAATAGTTCTGGATAATTGATCTCGTTTAGAAAATCTTTACCTTTTTTTGGTATTACTGCATTTTTTGGTAATATGTAATTAAACTTAATTTTACGTTCCTTTACTGTTTTTGCAGCCACCTCCATAAGATCCAGCGGAACTTGGGGGATCATTCCATAAATGTACTCCTCAGAATATCTGTACATTTCCTTGATCTCCTCAATTACTGCAACCAAGCCTTGGATAAACTTGCTATTGTCCAAAGATCCAATCCTTTGAACAAACTTCATAGGAAGATCAGCAAAATAATGATCTGAAAAATAATTCTTATTCTTTGAAAGAAAATTGATAGACGGGATCTGGGTCACTATGGTATTTCCAAATGTTGTTAAAGAGTACGATCCACTGGAATCTTTACTTACTATTCCTGCATCCATGAGTCTGTTAAAATTTCTATGCGCCTCTTGCATAGTTATCCCAAGATGCTTCGCAATTAGGGTCAAGTTCATACTAGAGTTTGTCAATGCATTTATTATCTGAAGTCGTTGCGAATTAGATAATTCTATGAATGTTTTTTCAGAGTCTTCAAAAACAGATTCACCATTTTCCATGTCTATTACAATTATATTCATGTTTATAAGTTAATTTTCAATTTGCCAGCTTTCCATGAAAGAATCAAATGATGCTTTTATTTATAATATGCATTGTAGAATTTAGGAGATCTGTATGTGGAATTATTCTAGAGCTGGTGTCGATATAAAGAAAATTCGTAAAATTCAAACCGATATTGGTAAATTTGTGTCAAAGACTCACTTTTTTGAAAATAGAAGTTGGAACGTATGGTCAGGTTTTGGACACTATGCAGGATTGATTGAATTTCAATCTAAGGTTTTCGCCCTACACACTGATGGGGTTGGAACCAAAATCATTGTTGGACAATTGATGAAGAAATTTGATACGTTGGGTATAGATTGTGTTGCCATGAACGTTAATGATGTGATTTGCGTTGGAGCCATACCAGTTGGTTTTCTGGATTATATTGCATTAAAAAAACCTGATAGTTACCTTGTAAGAGAGCTAGTGAAAGGATTAACAAAAGGAGCAAAGGAATCCCGAGTTGCAATAGTTGGAGGGGAGACTGCAATTTTACCAGATCTTTTTAGCCAAAAGGAAGAAAATTCATTTGATTTGGTGGGTTCTGTTTTTGGACTAGCTGATAAGAAATCATTGGTTATGGGTAATAAAATAACTGAAGGAGACATAATAATTGGATTAGAGAGCAATGGGTTGCATTCAAATGGCTATTCACTTGCGCGCAAGGTCTTACTTCCAAGGTATAAATTGAAAAATTCTCACCCGTTTCTAGAATGCTCTTTAGGTGAAGAGCTATTGAAACCAACAAGGATATACGTGAAACCCATCCTTGAGATTCTCCAAAACGAAAGAGATTCTATTCATGGACTTGCCCATATAACAGGAGGATCATTTAGCAAGCTATCGAGACTAAATAACAAAGTCAATTTTAATTTATACGAACTTCCAAAACAAGACAATATTTTTAGTCTGATTCAGCAGGCTGGTAGAATTTCTAATGAGGAAATGTATTCTACTTTTAACATGGGAATTGGATTTTGTACTATCGTTTCAAAGTCACGGGTGGATAATTTGAAGCAAATATTAGAAAAGAACAAAGTAAAGTATCATCAAATAGGATACATCACAAAAGGAAAGGGTGCTGTATCTATGAAATTAGGTGAAAGAAAATATGGGCTTACTGGTTGACTATAAATGAGAATTCGAATGAGCTAAAGTGCTGGAGGTAGATTGGTTTTTGCACCGAAATTCCTACGATGCAATTCCCGAACCAATCAGACGCCACCTGTCGGAAATTCTTCTACTTATTGCGACTCTGTTATTACTGACCATACAAACTGGTTTCTTCAGTTTAATTTCCACAGTATGATTCTTTACATGTGTAACGGAACCGAGGGTTGCTGCAGTTCCAATGTTCAGACGCAATGATTCTTTTATTTTAATTGGATCAACTTTGACGAGCTCTTGCGTTCCTACTGCAGTTTCAAACAAATTTAGTTCAATAGTAACATCATAAATGTCAGGAGGAAGTGAGTGTGGAAGTCCTACCAATGACCCTATTAATGAATCACTCTTAACTATGTAAGGATCCAAAGTTGTTCCAAGTGCTACCAAGCCCCCAGGCTTTACAACTTGTACAATTCCTGCTCCAGTTCCTAGTGATGAGATCTTTGACATTATTGGTTCGTATTTTCCTTTCTTCTCATCATATAGTCCCGGCCGTATTTCGATTTCATCACCAGTCTTAAAATCTCCCTGGATTAGTGAACCTCCAATTACTCCGCCTTTCACCTCACCGATAGGCAAACCTGGTTTGTTAATATCAAATGATCTTAGCACATGCATTAAAGGTTCAGAATTTTTTGATCTTTCAGGTGTTTTGATCTTAATCTGGATAGCTTCTATTATAGCATCAATATTTAATTTGTGTTGAGCAGAAACCGGAATTATAGGGGCGGCATCGGCTACACTTCCCTTAACAAAATTCTTTATTTGCTTATAATTCTCTATTGTTTCTTCATAAGATACCAAATCAACTTTGTTTTGAACTAATACAATCTGTTTAATGCCAAGCGTTTGTAGAGCTAACAAGTGCTCCCTAGTTTGTGGTTGAGGTACCTTTTCATTTGCTGCTGTCACTAAAATTGCCCCATCCATCAAAGCCGCTCCTGAGAGCATATTTGCCATTAAACTTTCATGACCAGGAGAATCTACAAAGCTAACTACTCGTTCAAATTCAGATTTCTGTCCACAATTCTTACAATCTGGTTGAGTTGAATAGCATATTGGTGGAGGACAGTTCTTACACTTGTAAAAAGCAGCATCGGCATATCCAACCTTTATGGTAATTCCCCTTCTTAATTCTTCACTATGTCCGCTTGTCCAAACGCCAGTTATTGATTCGACTAGGGTAGTTTTTCCGTGGTCGACATGACCAGATGTTCCTATGTTAACACATGGCTGATAACCATATTGTTTTACGTACCATTCAGGTAGAGTTTCCTTCCAATGCAATATGTATAGTGAAATTTTACAGAGATATTAATTTAATTATGATGGTAGTGTTTGGAATGATATTGATTTTTATTTAGCCGATGGCTATTCCTCAGCCTTTTTAGAGTCCGTCGTCTCGGCAGTAAGCGGTAACTTTCCCTCCAAGAGTAAACAATTTATCTGGTATATCTCTTCTGTAATCATATTTCCTCTAACTAGTTTTCTTTTTCTGATTCCTTCACGATCGTCTCTCATTCCAGCCCCTTTCGATAATAAAACATATTTTTTTACACCACCATGAACATCACTCCGAATCGGTGTTCCAGATTTATCACTACCCCCTCTTAGTTCGATCTTACCAGAAGGTATACCGACAACTGAAGAATCTACAATTTCTCCTACTCTCAAACCAACTAAGGGTTGAGCCTCTTTGTCTTTTAGCTCTTTGCTAACACTTTTGCCCTTCTTATCGGAAATTATAATCTTAAACTGAGTCAATATGGAATCAACCTGTATCACAGCGTTAATTAATCTTTACGACTGGAATCAACTTAAATACTTTAATAAATGTTATTACGAAAAATATCTCAAGTGCAACGCGAGAAAAAAAAGGAAGATGAAAAAGAAATAAGGTGTTTTAGATGCGGATTCACAATGTTTAGTATTCAAAGCTGTCATCTTAGGTGTGAAAATTGCGGATCGGAGTTGACCTGCTCTGATAAAGGCTTGTTTTGGTAAAATCGAAAAATTCAATCAAATCGAATAATCTACAATTTTTCAATTATGCATTAAACCGAAAGAAAAGTAAATTAAAACTAACAACCTTAACTTCAAACGTTATCGCTAAACTGGTAATTATCGGCCATATTCTCTGCTTTTGACTTCATTATTTCCATATAATTTTCATAATTATCAGAATAACCACAATTTTTGCACAGTATAGTACTCATATCGTCACTTACTTGAGCTTTGTTATTGCACTTTGCGCATTTTGCATCTAGCAATCCAACACTAGATCATCTCTTCTTATTATTATATTTTAGGTGATTAGCTCTGTAGACTAGATTGTCCCAATAGAGGAGTTGCCCTGACAATTATGATCTCTGAATTAGGATTATTTTTATTTATTCTTTCAAAATCAATCTTGGAGCAAGAAACCACTATTAGCTTTTTTTCACTTGAATAAAAGTCAAACATGGAATCGTGCCTTTCTACATCTCCTACGTAATCTTTTAGTCTTGATTCCAATCTAGATATTATTTCCAATCTATCTCCTCTCATTTCATTAGGATCAAAGGTCCATGAAATTATCGCTTTTGTTTTACTAGCTTTCAATTCATATTTCTTAAGGATAATTTTGATTTGTTCAGTTAAGTATTTTATGTAATTTTCAATCGTGGCAATATTGCCTTTCAGTAGAAGTGTTAGAGGAGAAATCCCAGTGAGAGATGATAGAATAGTATTCAAATCAAATAACCCGCTCACAAGATCGTCAAGATATAGATCATCGAAGGATTGACTTTCTATCATCTGCGATTGAAATGAGGAATCAGCAAATTTACAAATTTCAAAAATAGGTGACATTAAACCATAGTGTCTTAAGATTCTTATACAATAGAAATATTCTGCAGATTCGATATCTGTTAATTTCAATGTGTTGTCGGGATAAAGTTCGCCTAACATGCTTTCAAGATTAGGATTCACTTTGGATCGTGTTCCAATAATTACATCGAATAATGTTGAGGATATGGAACTGATTGGCATATAATGATAGAAAATGTTTTTTCCAACATTAAGACCGGTTCTGTGTTCAATCAAAGTTATATTTTCATTATTTGTGCCAAAACCTGCAGGAACTGTGTTAATTATGGAACTATCCTTGTTCACATGTTTTATCACGTCTTGAAACTTAGATCCAATGTGATTCTTTGCGTCAGGCCAAGATTTTCTTATTCTGGGAGTAAAAAAGATAAAGGAGGCATTATTGATGGCAACATCAAAAGGTTCAAAATCTAAAAGTGTTTCATCCTGAATAAATGAAGTTACGTTAGAATATGTCTTTGCTATGTCTGGTTTAAGTGTAATAGCCATTCCTGACGAGTCATCAATAATTGAAACTGGTATACCTTTATTGGAAATATGTGATGCAATTTTGTATCCCTCTGTACTTAGACCATATACAGCTACCTTCAATGAACTAGCACTCACAGGTATTTCCGACCCCAAATAACATATTTCTGTTCCTGAACCAAAATTAAGATTGGTTGAAGAAAAGTTTTTTCCATGAGGATACTTATACATGGTGCTTGAGAATCTGGTTCGACGTTTTAACCCCAAAACAAGTAATGTTTTTCAAACATTCAGTGAAATTGCTAAACGAAAAAGATCATGAAATCCTGTGTACGGGAAGAAACTATCGGGAATGCATTAAGTTATCTAAATTAAACAAATTTGAGCTAAAAATAGTAGGAAAGTACGGTGGTTCATCAAAATACGACAAACTAAGAGCAAGTTCTAGCAGAATTTTTGATTTGGCACATGAAATAAATGAGTTTCAACCCGATCTATGTGTTAGCTTTTCATCTCCTGAGGCAGCAAGAGTAACATTTGGTTTAGGAATTCCCCATATTACGTTTAGTGATTCCCCTCATGCTCATGCTGTTCAGAGGTTGACAATTCCATTTGTTAGTTATCTTTTATGCCCTTGGATTATTCCCTACTCCGCATGGAAAAATTTGGCAATTTCAAAAAACCAAATAATTCGTTATCACGCACTTGATCCAGTTGCGTGGATTAGAAGAGAAACTAGGAATATCGATAACGCTAAATTAAAGAGAAAATATCGCATTTCGAAGAACAATACTATTCTAATTAGACCAGAAGAAAGTAAGGCATCCTACTTGATTGACAAAAATAACAATGTGAATAATATTTTGGGTTCAATAATTGAAAACTTCAATCATACGTCCGACATATTGGTATTGTGCAGATATCAGGATCAAATAACGCTCTTCAAAAAGAAATATGGCAATAAGATCAAAGTCTTGGAAAATGTAGTCGATGGGTTGGAGCTAATATCTGTTGCAGATGTGTTTGTTGGAGGGGGTGGTACTATGACTGCCGAATCTGCACTACTCGGAAAACCGACTATCTCCATTTCTCCAATCAAATTCTATGTTGATGATTATTTGGTTGAAACTGGTTTGATTCAAAAGACTGCAAATTCAACACAAATTGTGAAACTATTACGTCGAATACAATTTGATAATAAATTTAAAATCGATCAAAAAAATCGAGCACAACGAATATTGGACAAAATGGAAGATCCAGCGGACAAGTTGATGAAAATTGTTGATAGATTCGTAGCTTTATAAATCAGATATTCCTTAAGAAAATGTCCGGCAGCCCGGTAGAGAATTTCAAATTCGCTGAATGTAGTGGCCAAGCATAGAGGCCTTTGGAGCCTTTGACCCCAGTTCGAATCTGGGCCGGGCTAAATTGATTTTATTCTAATCTTCTAATACCAATAAAGGTAACGGTTGGTTCAACACTACAATCAAAATTATTAGTACGATTCAAATTATTTTCTTCAAATAACAAGTCGAATATTTATGCTCCAACGTATCAAAAGCAAAACAGATTAAATGCTCCGTCCTGCGTTAAACAAAAACTCAAAACGGATGATTGAGTATCTCACGATCGATAGGCAAACTTTACCATTTACAATACAAAATTGCTATTCAGATATTATATTCTTTTGTAGTATCAATAAGTTCATTAATATTAGAAAAAAGCTGCAAAAATCTTAGCCCCTTTTCCGTAATTTTGTAAAGATGTTCTTTCTCTTCAAGTTTTATCAAATCATTTTCAAGCATTATGGATAGATACTTCTTGAGCTGATAATGAGAGAGAAACGATTTGTACATGATAGTCGTGATACCCACTCCTTTTGGATTATTGGCGGACTGTAAAATTGAGGCAAAAATATCCGTCCTACTTCTGTATTTCATAATTAATGCTTTTATAAATACACAATCAATTTTAATATGTCTTGTGGATGTCAATAGTGCCTCAGCTACCTAACTGTACAGATGCTAGTAAAAAGTAATAAGCAAACAAAATTATTGATCTTCAGAATTGGAAGATACTCAAATCAAATACAAGATAACGCAGCTTTCAGATAATGGTATTAGCATTTCTCTGTCCCTAATTGAGGATATCGAACTGGAATCGGTGTCACAGCAGCAGTTAATGCTAGAAGCCATTGATAGGTCTATTTCAGATGATGAAGTAAAGAAGCAAATAAAGCCCATACTTGAAGCTATCCTGCGGTCTCAACCACAAACCGTTATCAAGACCTATCCAAAGACAGTAATTCAGATTAATATGCCAAGAAAAAAGTATGAAAATATAGGCAGCCCTGCGGTTGGAAACAAGATTTTGATAGATATAAAACCTGATACCAAATAAAATGAATCTTACCGCATATTTAGAAGCCTATTTCCTTTGGATTTGTCCTTGGGAAATCCACAAAATTAGTTGATTTGAATAAAAAATAATTGCAAAACAAGTCAAAAGCTACACTGAATACATTATTCCCCCAGATACTATAGGAACTGAGTCTACATTTGCAATTTCTTTTATCCTAGCTATCAAAGCATTAAACCACAGGCTATCAATCCCTTGACTCCAAATCGTTATCTTCTTGTAATCTCTTTTAAGACCGTCCGTAAAAAAGCCATTGCAATCTTCCACGGTGATATTGTTATACCTTTGGCTTATCTCATCAATCAATCCTTCCGCCTGACTTACAAGGTATACTATTGTTAACGTAGGAAAAGGGATAGTATTCGAAGCTGTTGAAGAAATATCTTCTGCCATACTGGTTCAATTAATTATTAAGATCAATATCTTGTTTTCGTAGCTCTGCTGACACTGGTGGTCTTATTTGATAGCCCTTTCCATTCTGTGGCTTTACATCTTGGCATAAACACAGATATATTTCTGGGTCACTAGATCTTTTCCATGAATGAAGTTGATTTCTTAAATAGTCTACTCGCAATTAACCCATCTTTGAGGTTTTCAGGATTGGTCGA
Organism: Nitrososphaeraceae archaeon; assembly: GCA_035620895.1. GTDB lineage: Archaea > Thermoproteota > Nitrososphaeria > Nitrososphaerales > Nitrososphaeraceae > TA-21. The sequence goes on along the minus strand of DASPFY010000004.1, from coordinate 208,419 downwards.
AAAGTCTGGGCACCTAAGCGCAAGTGTAATTCGACAGGGAATTAGTGAACATCTTAAAGGTAGAAACCCGGAAATTAGTTATTCTCAATCGGCGTATATAATTGAATTAAGAAAAATATTTGAAAATGAGTTGGGACATCTTAATTCGGTAATTTACATTTATGATAAGGTAATTATGTTTAGCATTCCAATAAGAAATCACATAGTTGTTATTTCATCAGACAAGAATATCGATATTGATTCTGTCTTTAAACAAGTACAATCCTTCATTAAGAATAGAGAAACCGAGTTAGACCTTGAGTTGGAAGTCAAAAATATTAGTCAGGACAAAAAAGAAAGTGTCAGGAATTTGTACGATTCTGGAATATCTGAAGAGATGATTGCAGAACAGGTCGACCTAAATTTAGCAACTGTCAAAAGCTTGATAAAAATTAACACAACCAGTACAAAATAGTGCATTACCACCTAGTTTGGTCTAACAAGCCTTAATTTCCTAATAAAATTAAGACAGGATTCAATATCTACAAGCTGATGGCATTCTATCCATAAGCGTTCAATTCGCTTTCGGTATCTTGGGTCTTTATCTTGCCTATTTCTTTTTCAATCTTTTCTGCTTCCTGAAGTAATAACGGGATATCGCATGATACACCGGGGACAAGTCGACTTATTGTTGTGGATAATTCTGCTGCTGCCCTAAAATCAGGAATTCCTTCAACAATTTTTACTAACAAAATTACTACGTCGATACCTAATTCGGAACTCTGATTTAAAAGAACTGCTGGAATACCCCCTATTGTACCGTTTTTGAGTAATGAAATTTTCGAATCTTTTAACCTGTTTCTTGCTCCTTCTGTATTTCCAATACCTGAGATTGAATATTCTTTTGAATTAATAGTCTTTGTCTGCTGCGGTGGGTTAACTATATTACTCGAGCTAATTATGAGATCACATTCGTTATCCTTTGCCCAATTCAACATAATGTTTCCAATAAAGAAGTATAATGAAGGGTCTATATTTATTTCAGAGATGAAAATTGATGTCTTTAATTGCTCATTTGCGTATATCCTTACAGGAAAATATGGAATAGAATTCCTAACAACGGATAGCTGAGAAAAATAAGATGATTCTATGGTTGCTATTAGCTGAGTATTAATTGAATGTAAGATACATTCAGCAGCAATAGTATTAGTAATGCCCGTCGTAGCAAAACCATCTATTACTGTTCCACCTTTGAGATTCATTTTCTTTAGAGCTTTAATCACAAAGGGCTGGGAATTAGACATTTAATTAAATTTAACGGTACTACCTTAAGAATATTAATGTACAAACAGCAATAATTACTGCACATTCTAATTTGATTTGCTTCTCACATCAGTCATTCTTAGTGTTTTAGCAGGTTCAGAATTTTCTTGAATTTTTCATGATTCATATGAATTTTATAGTCTTTAATATTTTTCATGATTTGTGTCCTATCTTTATTTATTGATTCTCGAAGTCTGGAATATATTGGACCATGTAGAAAAATTGATTGAGATACGCTTGTTATATTACTGACTCTCCTTATTGCGCTTGAAGTTTCAAAATCCAAAATTGTAGGCTTGTCATCCTTTGATACTATTATATGGCGTTCAAGTCTATTCAGTTGACCATGATCAAGTTTCAGGCAATCAAGAAGATAACATTGTTCAAGGATAAGAGCAGTACATTTCAATATTCTTTCATTTGAAGTCCGTATCGAATTATACCAGTCTACTATGTTAGAACCTTTGACAAATTCCATCAACAAAAAATTATCAGAAAAATTCATAAGAAATGGACCAATTCCAACTGAGTTTGCCAGCGATTGGTAAATCGCTTCATCGAACATATTTGTTCTGTTAGCATCGGTTCTTCTAATCTTTAGAGCAAAATATTTACCCTTGAATCTTGCTAATGTTACCAAACCAACAGAGCCCTTCCCAATTATACCAATCTTCTTCAATTGAACTTTACCAAAAGAGAAAACGCCGTTAATATCCAATGATAACAATTCTTTTATCCTGCATTCAAACGTATCTTGATCAAATAAGGGATAAGTCAATAAAAATTTTAGGCTTTCCTTATTTTCACTGTCCAATAAATTCTCCATCATGAACCATGTGACTAATGGCAGTGGAAACAAAATTACTCAACTTCCTCTCATTTCCCAAATATATTGAATAGCTTTTTTTAAGATCGGATGTTATGCCTCCATGACTTCCTGAACCAATATCGTTTTGAATTATTCGATTTACATGTTCTTTTATCGACATGTTTTTGGTTTCTTCAATACTTACAATTCTGTTACTATCAGTCCACATCATGATGGATTTCTTTCCCCTTTTATTGATAAAAGAATCTGTTTCTGTTCTTAGATATATTTGAGGTCCCCTATTTACAGTAATCCTTGGCAGGTTTGGAAATTCTATCATGAAAATAAATACTGCACGTTCTTCTTCATCTGTAAAGCAATATTTCTTAATTATTTCGAATCTAGCATTTATCATCTGCTTTGAAATGCTAGTTAATTTTCTCTTTAGCTGACCCCACAATATGTCCGGACTTCTTTTCTGGATTTTAAATTCTACTATTAGCAAATTATATTTGATCTGATTCACGATTTTTGCATTGAATCTATGAGGTTTTATGAAAAAGTCCAGAGAAGGATTTTTCAAGAATAATCTTGAGGCTAAAACAAATTTTGCAAGACACTCTGTTGAAATTGCAGACCCAAGATTTCTGTTTGAATCAATGGGATCGATTATAATTATGGGACTTGAAAATTTTTCAATTATCTTCTCGTCTGGCGAATCGAGTGAGACAATGTGATTTGGTTCCATTCTAGCGAATGTTTGCAGAACATTTCTGAATGAACCATATTTCAAAATGAGTACCTCAGTCACATAACCACTAAAACCTGAAACTGCTATCTGGGAACCATAAATTCCAACTGTTTTAAAGTATTGTTTTAGTATCCTTACTTGACTTTTCAAAAATTCATTCAAATTGGTCTGCATGAAATCAGTATGAAATGGAGATCTATCTGCGGCGCTTTTCCATTTATTTTTTTCAACCCTGTAACAGGGCACTATGTTTATTCTGATTCCGTCAACTTTTCCTTCAACATATGGATGCTCAGAGTATCGTAGATAAGGTTTGTATTTTTTTAAAGCGTGGAAGCCAATTGATTTTCCTAATTCTTCAAATTCTTTGCGTTCTACCTTGGGTTCTATCATTACAAAAAAGTCAATGTCTGTATCACTTTCAAGCCAGGTACCCTTGGCAAATGAACCTCCAACTATTACTTTCGACACTCGCTTGTCTTTAAAGTTCAAAATTTCATTTTGAATTTCGTTTGATATTTTTTCTAATTTACTTTGTTTGGTTTTTGATGGGACAGATGACGCTGCAATCTTTTGTATAACAGAATCTATCGTATTCATTTACCTTTCACAGAAATTATGTTCTCGTATATGGGACCTTGTGGTGTGGCGATACTCTTCTTTACGGAAATTGTATCTATTCTGTCGCTAATACTAAAATTTGATTTGACTCCAGGCAATTTCAAACTAACTGAAACCCTTTTTGTTCTAAATAGTGTTATGTGTGGTATTATCTGTTTTTCTATCTCTTTTTCTAACTTTAGCTCTAAATCCACTAATTTAGACATGACCAAAACAGACAATTGATAGAACGCATCTTTCGTTTTTTCATCCAATCCTATCCATACTACTTTTGCTTGATTATTATTTGGGAAGGCTCCTACCATTCCAAAATTTATTTCAAATGATTGAAACTCGATCTCAGAAATTTTGGTAACTATCTTGTCGAGGATTGAATTGTCTACTTCGCCAAGAAAGACTAACGTGAAGTGGAAATTCTCTGGCCGCACGAGTTTAAGATACTTATATTCCAAGTTCAGATATGTGAGTAGTTCCGTTTGAATCTTTTGAATTTCATTTTTTCTATAAATATCTGCGGCAACAAATACTCTCGGCACACCAGTAAATTATCAAATTATCTAATATTAAAATTTGAACAAGTATATACTATATTTTTATAGCATCCACTAGCTATTTTTCAAGTGCAAAAGACAGAAAATGAGATTGAATTGTTCTTTGATTTAATAAAATCTATTCAATGCGATAAGCCTTCAATGAAAGTCTTAATGCATTTAACAAATCATTGTATAAAGGCGGGGGACTGGATTGCATGATGGTAGTGTTATGAAAGAATACCAATCCCCCTTTACAATGCCTCGTTACGTATGGCCAATAATAATTAGAGAATCTATAAGGACTGGGTCTGCACTGAAATGCACCGCAATTATAATTATTCTATTTGATAGGCTTTAAATGAAAGTCTTAATGCATTTAACAAATCATCATAACTATTAATTTACTCCTTTGGCCGAGTTCAATTTCGGAAGCATGTGTAACATATGTTCAGTAAATCTTTGGTAAATTTCACGCCCTTTCTGATAATTTTGGTTAACAAAATCTGTTATCATATTTGGATCCTTAGCAATTCGACTTAAGATGTCTTTTTCGGTTATTATCCCCACCATTTTGTCATTGGCATCAACAACAATTAACCTTCTTACACGCTTGGAATCCATTAATTGCATTGCTTGCCTGATAGAATGATCAGATTGGATAGAAATTATCGGTTTATTCATGAATTTACTTAGCGGCATCGACAAAAATACTGTCAGTTTACCTAAAGCTCGAACGATATCTCTTTCGGTAATTATTCCCACAGGTATTTTGTCCTTGCCTTGCTCTTTTATGACAACTACACACCCTATATCATTATCATACATGACCTTGCACACAGCCATGACATTCTGATTCTCGTTTTCAGTTTTGACATTGGTTTTCATAACATTTGAAACCAACACTGAATCCAAGCTCATTAGCATATCTAATACATCACAATATTTGAATGTAAAGTAAAATGATTAATCTTACTAACATTCTATTCTATTTTATATCCCTTTAAACTAAGCCTCAAAGCGTCGAGTAAATCGTTATACGAAGTTTGTTCCTTAACAAGTAAATATACTCTAAATTATTCACGTTTCCTCTTCTCCAACAGGCTCATAGGTATAGGCCAGGATCCATCCATATTTTGAGGAATCATCAAAATACATTACAATCGGTTTCTCATAACGAAGTAGGCCTATGATGTCATTAAAACGAGAGATATCGAAGTAGATCCGAATTATATTATTTGTAAAGGTATTATATGGAAGTGGAGTGTCATAAAATGTTATATTTCCTACGTGATCGTGATTGACTCCATTGTAGCAATCTATAACCGCATGTAAATTCGAACCTACTTCTTTTTTACTAACATAATTGACCTGATATATTATGGATGGAAGCCGCAAGATAAAGAGTGGGAAAAGCCGGTGAACAGGGAAAAAGATAAAGCTAGATATTTTCGACGAGGAGATCAAAATGCCACAATCGGAGATAAAGATAAGGGAGGCTGGTAGAGGATTGAAAATGAGACGAGAGCCTTTTACTTTCATTGAAAATTCAAGAGTTGATCAGTTAAGAAAAGCATATTGTAGTCTATGTGAGGAACAAACGGGAAGACTAAACAAACTAGTTCCTAGATTTGTAGACGGTATAAAAGATGAAAAGTTCAGACAATGTTGCTATTGTGGTAAACTTTATCCAATTTATGATTTAAAATACTTTACAGAATACGAACCTAAGGCAGTTCCTACTAAAAATCCCTTTGAGTCTACAACTAAGGTTGTTACCATTAGTAAGAAGAGAAGAAAAAATAAACATGAACTTAAATCCATAGATAATAATATCGAAATTACAAAACTAGCAGGAAAAGAAGACAAAGAATTAGAGGGCATGATGGAAAACAGACCAGGTATCATAAATTACATAAATGATGATAACGACGATATGACAAAAGACTGACCTCAGAAAGAACAGACTCAATTTTTATCGGGAAAATAGACTCAGAATCCGGATGTGGCGTTTGTTGCGCAAAAGTAAAGAATTCGAAAACAACTGAGCGTGAAATCGCCTTCCCTCTTTTGACATTGTCAAATTAGTCGTGTTGTGTTCTATCATCTTCGCAGACAGTATATGCTATATATCCGTGGCATGTACAACATCCTACATTTGAGAATCGCAAAGATTCCTTTATTCTGACAGAATATGCCTACCTAGATTCTTGTAGGAGAAGATTAAATGGTGGTAAGTAATTATGACTAACTATACGAAACGATTGCATACTAAATATTAGAAAATCAAATTTATAATAGTACTTCGTTTTCCTCTAAGAGGGTTTCAAATTCATTCTTATTCTTAATTACGTTAATCGTGGAAGGTATGTCGGGTAACTTTTGTCTAGTCTCCTCCTCAACGCTCTGTTCAACTTCATTCAAGATTTTTAGCGCATCTTCGTTTACAGGCATGGATATTTTGATGTCATTATATGTCTTAATCTGAAATCCAAATTTGAATTTAGAATCGATTAAATTCAATAACAAGTCTATCCCAGATTCTTTCAAACCATGAGTTTTTTCTATCTTGCCCGGTTCACCGAATATTTCTTTCGTTTCGTCAATCCAGTATTCAAAAGCCTTATCCAGCTCATTTTGCTTGTCAGGTAAATCCTTGAAAAGGCTTGTTTGTTCTTCAGGCGCAGGTTTTACATCAAACAGTTTTAGAAGGTTTTTAATAATTTGTGCTTTATCAGGATTTGTCAACACCCTATGTAAAATACCTGGTATTAATTCACAGCTCACTATAAGGTTGCATAAATTATTCAATTCCGGTAAAAACCTAATCTTGGGTAATTATTCTGCGAATTGACGAAATTGACGAATTTGGTGGCGATGATCTGTCTGTTTGTCTTAAAAGTCTGAGTCTTGCTTCGATATCGGCGAGTCAGACATTTATCTAACAAACTAAATATCTTTGATAACCTATTAATCAAAGTTAATGTATCTTATTTAGATATAAATAATACTACATCCAATTGATTTTTAAGAAATGGGGGGAACTAAATGGTTTTAGTATACTTAATTGGTAACTAAAACTCATTATGATATGTTATTTGGAAAGAATAAGATAAAGAATGGAGATTATGCCTTTGTAACTCAAGATTATGCTGGTAAAATTAGATTGGTTATTGGAAGAATAGTGTCTCTGACCGAGTCAGTCGCAAGAATCAGCGGTTCGTATATTATCCCGGTGGGATTGATAGAGAAAGTTTCTGCTGGAAGGGGCGAGGGAAGGCCAAGAGAAGTTCTAAAAAATCCGGATCCAAATAATTGTATTTTGATGCTAATTGATAATGTTGAAACAGGTAATTTTAATGAAGAAATTGATATGAGTTCATCAAAGGTAAAGTGGATAAATGAAGAAAGATTTCACATACTCGACGGATGGATAAAAGAAAACCTTCCTGAACTTTTTGCTAACGTATTAAGAGCCACAAGTAATGAAGATAGAATGCAGGCTAGGGCAATCTTATTAGAAAAAATGAATTCACTATATGAAAGAGACCTAAGAGAACACATGTATGCGGTGGCTAGAAGTACAAAAATATTGTAATTTTGAAAGTTTTATATTAAGGTCATGAATAGAGCATTCTTAAAATGGAATACGTATATGCCGCATTATTACTACACAAATTAAACAAGGATATCACTGAAGATAATGTAAAGAATGTGATAAAGGCTACTGGCGCGAGTCCAGATGAAGTAAAGATAAAGGCTCTCGTGGCAGCCTTGAGTGAAGTAAACATTGAGGAATCGCTAAAAGCAACTCCGATGGCCATGGCTGTTGCTGCTACAGGAGCTGCTGCTGAATCTGGAGCCACTCAGGCAAAAGATGAGAAGAAAGAAGAGAAAAAGGATGAAAAGAAGGAAGAAGAAGCTTTAGAAGGACTATCTTCTCTATTTGGCTAAGTTTACCTTTTTTTATTATTTTTAGATTCTTTCCAGATTTTATATTAATCAATGAAATGGACTAGGCATTCAATCTTATAATGAAAAGTCAAAAGATTTTGTAATAACGGGGTCAGCTTTTTTGGATTGTTCTGAAATCGCTCATGCAAGCTAATCTTCAAATCCATCTACACTGGATAATTACTACTGGATAATTACTAAAATACTAATTGGGTGAGTAGCCCTTGTTTTTCAACTGGCCAGCTACATTATTCGCTCTTAGTACTGATAATGAAATTATATGTCCTGCAGTTTCTTTTGACATATAATTTGATTCAATTGCTAGTGTTTGTGCATTTCTGGACGCCTTTGACAATAAGTATCCCATCGATTCTTTTGTAAAGTAACTTGATTCAACAGCAAGAGATATTGATTCATTATGCGATCTACTCAGTTCATTTCTGAATTCTTTTAGATCAATTCTTAGGTCATTTTCTGCAAAGACTAATTTATCTTCAAGAGCATAATTAACCATAATGCCTGCCTCAATTGGCTTTATATTCATCTTCGAGAGCAGGGAAGCAAGTTTTGTGGAAATTACATCACCGGGCCTTGCTACGATTGTATCTTTACTTACCCAAATTGTGCCTTGGTCTATCTTTGTAGGAACATTTGCTTCTTTGAATTCTGATAATACGGGACCTGGGGTTATCCCTGTATCGCCAGACGGAATCATTATTTCCGTTTTAGTAACGTCTCCCCCCTTTGCAGGTAAAAATACCTTATTTTGATCGAAAATTAGATTGAGCTTGAATGGACTAATATTAGTAAACATAAGTGCACATTGTCCCTCTAACTGGGAACTCAATTTGTCAATGCCTTTGACATCTGATATCTTTTCAAAGGCTCTCTGTGTTACCCTATTTTTTATTACTTTTATAATAATATCTTTGTGGAATTTTTTTCTTATCATCATCAATTGAGTTGCTCGTACTTTGTTGACCTTTGAAAGGGCAATTACATTGTAAGATTTTGGAAGTTCAAGCATCTGTTGATACAAATCTTGTTTTCCTTTTGGATAACTTGTTCGAGTGTGTTTTTCGGCTGCCATTATCTGTCTCCCTACTTTTGTTTCTGTGCTACTTCTGAAGCCTTGGAGGGCCTACTCATTGTAAACTTTATTACTGCATTGTGAATATTTTTGTCGCCTTGTGGCAATTTTTTCTCAATTGCAGAGATTACTGCGAGTGCATTACCAGCAAGCTGCTCGTCTTGCATTTTTTCGTCACCTATCTTGGCAGATATGTTGAGTTGATTCTTTGTCCTGGCTCTAACAGATCCTCTGAATCTATCTGCAATATTCTCTATCGGAGCTCCATAAGCAAGAGGCGATGGCATCTTGCCCTTTGGTCCCATGAACTGTCCTAACGACCGACCTACGCTCGACATAAGCGAAGTATCCGCCAAAAAAAAGTCATAGGCTTTAACAACCTTCCTTGCATCTTTCTTATTCGTGCCAAGTCTGTCTAATTCTTCGGGCTCAATTACCCTATCAACTTCAGCCTTTCTCGCTCTCGTTCCCATATCTCCAGATGCAAATACACATATGCTAGAAGTCTTGGTTGTCTTGTTAGGTAGATTTACGACTTCATTTATGCTAAAACCCTTTTTAACATCAATGTCTTTTAATATGAGGGTCAATTCGGCAGATTGAGTGAAATTTCGTTTTTCAAATCCATCTCGGGCATTTTTTATCATACCTTTTAATTGATTATCATCAAGCATAGTTGAAAATTTTACACTTCAAGCCTCTTATAAACGTGAGTTACGTTAATACATTTACTTGTACTATGGAAACCGTTTTTAGGATTCGACCTAAGAACCGAGAAATTACCTGTAATACTTTTGTTGACAATATCAACTTGACAATCTATTGATGTTGAATATTAGCACGGGCCCGGAGGGCTTCGATCCCTCGACTTCCGGCTCTCTTTGTTAAAGACTTAGAAGGCAGGCGCTCTATCCAAGCTGAGCTACGAGCCCATTTGTTTTGCTACATACAGCAAATCCTTTGCAAAAAGGAAATAAAATATTCACTTATAAACTGTTCAAAACTTCTAGCGTTTTCTTTATTAAGACATGAAAGAGAGCTTTTACATAAACCCGATTTATGCCATACTCATTTTTTCAATGTTTTGCAAATACATTCTTTTCTAAAAATAATTTAGTTATGAGATTTTCCAAAACCATTCTAAAAAAGAACCACTAGATGGTTCTATCTATTTACCATTTTGTAACTTTTATTACTTCAAAGGCCTCAGCATATTTTGAATTAATTTGATATCCTCTATAGGAACATCTACCAAGAATTGCCGGGATCCATATTTCGCCACAACGAACAAACTGAGATTCAAAACACTCCAGAGCGATTTTCTTTGTTTCTATAGTTTCAGTAATATTTACATACAATTGTGGTCTAAATGAATTTTCAGTAATTCCTCCAGGTATCGTAGATTCATACATAAATATGTTATTTTGATCTCTGCAGGCTGAAATTACACTTTTTGTTAAAATTTGATGATCTTGATGGGAATCTCCGTACCATTGAGTAAAAATTGAATCAGGCTTGTATTTAGTTACCAATGAATCTATCAATGTAACCAATTTTCTTCCAAATACCATCTCATCTGGTGGCAAGTCAAGAAACACGGGAGATTTGCAACCCAATACTTTAGCTGATAACATAGACTCTGTTTTTCTACCTTCCTTGGTATCAGATTTTACGAAATTTGGTAACGTAGCTATTATGGGTTGAACCTCATAACCCATAGCAGAGAGTTTAGCTATGGTGCCACCCATACCAATTTCTAGGTCGTCTGGGTGGGCTCCGAATACTAGAATTGATTTTGATTCCATACAACCAGAGTTAGATAATTAGCCTATTTATGAACTGTTAATGGCTGGTGGAACTAATCTGTAACCTCGCAACTCTCTAAATCTTCGATAATCCTGGTCAACTTGCATTGCTGCCATCAAGATCTTGCTTTTTATTGACTTTGATGATTGCAAGAACATTTTTGTGTCTTTGGGCAAGCAATGTCCTCCTACCCCATCTCGAGGCTCAAGTATCTTCACATTCCATTTGGTATTCAAGGCGTCCCTTAATTCTCCGAAGTTAACATTATTAGCTTGACAGTAAAGGTAAAGATCTTCAGAGAATGCTATTTGCATATATCTGTCAGCATTTTCAATTATTTTACTCAATTCTGCAATTTCTATTTCAGATACAGGGTGCATTGGAATACCAAGACCATTTCTTCCGCAATTTTCGTGGTTATTATTACTAGCAATGTTATCATTGAATTCTAGAACTTCGTTACTACTATCGTAAAATTGTAGAGCTATTTTTAAACAGCAATCACTTACTCCGCCAATTACTCTAATCTGATTTACACCATGTACATCCTCTTCAAGCGAATACCATCTATGAGGAGCATGAGCCACATGAAGTCTGTGGTTTAGCATTTCAAATATTTTCTTTGAAGTTCCTTTGGGTACTGTACTTTCTATGGAAACAAGCGAACCATTTTTGGCTTCTCTTGATATTTTCTGAGCGACTGAGAATAAGCCATCTACAAAAGGTGTATATTCATCATTGGGATCGTGGGTCGATACACACAATATAAAAACATCGATATCATCAAACCGTTTTATACTTTTTATTCCGTGAGTTTTTTCTGCGTCTTCTAGTCTTCGGTGGTTTATATCATAACCAAATGTTTCAAATCCTCTATCTTTCACGTACTTTGCAACAGGCAAGCCCAGTTGCCCAAGGCCGATAACTAGAACTTTTTTAATTTGAGATCCTAATTCTGTGTGCATTTTTGTTGATATTAAAGATTCATAATATAATTATTAAAGTCTTGAGATGGAATAAAACGTAAGTTAATCACTAAAGAAATTTCTATTTGGTTCATATAGAACTTTATGTACAAAATTGAATGCTCTCATCTATGCTGGATAGAGCTGTTTTAACTGGAATTTTATTTCTGGTTAAACATACTTGCTAGATATAAATAATCAAGCAAAAATAATAGATATGTGATAAGAATTGGTTTGATAGGTAAAACAAACACTGGCAAAACTACTTTCTTTAATTCCGCTACCTTAGGCAATGAAGAAATTGCAAACTACCCATTTACAACAAAAAAGCCAATTCATGGAAATGCTCATGTAATTACCCTATGTGTACACAAAGAATTTGGAGTGGAAGACAACCCTCGGAATTCATTATGTAAGGATGGATGGAGATTTATTCCTGTAGAGTTGATAGACCTCCCTGGTCTCATAAAGGGTGCGTGGGAAGGTAAGGGTCTTGGTAATCAATTCTTGTCCGTTGCCGCACAATCTGATGTATTGCTCCACATTGTTGATGCATCTGGGAGTATTGATGCATCTGGAAAAATAGCAGAGGCCGGAGCCGGTGACCCAATTGCAGATGTATCGGATATTGAAGAAGAACTGGTTTTGTGGTACCTCAAATTATTTGAGGGGAATCGAGAAAAGATTTCAAGGATGACAAATACAGGTATGGACATACCCCGTGCCGTCACTGAAATATTTGGTGGAATAGGAGTAAAGGAATGGCACGTAAGAAAATCAATCATTGAAAATAATCTAACTGACCGGAACATACATGAATTAGATTCTTATGAAAGTAGAAGATTTGTTTCTACTCTGAGAGAGATATCAAAGCCTTCGTTGATAGTTGCTAATAAAATAGATCTACCCCCTGCTGCGGAAAATTTCAAGAGACTTCGTGAACACAATAAACATATGTTTGTAATTCCGTCAAGTGCCGATGCTGAACTTACTCTGAGGAGGGCACAGAATAGAGGTTTGATAAAATATTCACCCGGAGACGAAATATTCGATATTTACGAAAATACCATACTCAATGAGAAACAAAAGTGGGCACTCAATTTTATCAGGAAGGATGTGTTGGGAGAATATCTTAGAACTGGTGTACAGTTTGCATTAAACATCGCAGTCTTCAAGTTATTAAATATGAATGTCGTTTATCCAGTTTCAGATCCAAATAGATTGTCAGATAAGAAGGGTAACGTACTTCCTGATGCCTTTTTAATGAAAAATGGTTCGTCCGTACAAGATCTAGCAAGTGATATACATACCGAATTGTCCAAAGGCATTGTATATGCCGTTGATGTCAGAAATGGCTTAAGGTTACCTGGTGACTATCAAATAAAGGACCGAGATGTACTGTCTATAGTTTCGACCATGATAAAAAAATAGATATTACCAATCTAAAACTTGGAATATACGATTATAAATTCTCACCCGGCCAAATAGAGTATCGAGTTTAAGGTAGTATAAATGATGATTGTCTACATTGGAGGGTAAATCTTAATTAATTATAGTTACCATCTTTGGTATTTTATTTCTTATAATCATTCAGAATGTCTCTATATCTTACATCTCTATATGCGATGTACTTTACATATTCCCCATAGGTCATTTCTAAATTGCAAAATTGACATTTCACAAAGCTAAAATCATCTGAAAGTTCAGCGGGCTTCTTACAATCGGGGCAGACTATCTTCATGTTATTATCAACCTAAATTCTAACAAATAAGCCTTGAGTAGACTCGAATGGTCGATATGACAGAAATTTCTAATTCGACACTAAACCGCCTTTAGTTGCTTTACTATTGGTTGTCTTGCCTTTCGAAATACTCTAAATCCACATATGCACTTTATTTCAGGTAACTTGGAAAGCTCTTCATTAGAAACCGGAGTACCGCATCTCATACATTCGTAAATTACACTACCAATCGTATTTTCGCTAGCCACAATTATCATTATGTGAATTGAAATTTATTTGTTTTCTCGTAAATTCCAGTTGGCTCCAAATCAAGCAGTATATACCATATGACTTGTTGTAAATATGGATGGTCATTTTAGGGACTTAACTACTGCCTCTTTCATCTCTTTTATGCAGGCAGTAAAGTCTTTCGGATTACTTTTCAACATCCCACCTGATGCAAATTCATGTCCCCCTCCCTCAACGAAATAAGATGCTATCTTGCTACATGAAAGTCTGTCTGAATTCCTTCTTATGCTAACTTTTCCATGCCGATTAATGAGCATGATGAGGTCAACCTTCAAGTTCGAGAATAGCTCATGAGAAAAAAGGCTTGCCTGAACGTACGGGTATGTAAACACAAAGGCCACATCAAATGACAAGATTTTCTTTATTCTTAGCGTCTTCAGTGATTCTCTTTTTTGAAAATCCGCAACTTTTAGGAACTTTACATAATCCTCCTGCATATCTGAATCCCACAATATTCCGTGCGAAGCTTTTTGTGCCAGAAATTCAAGTTTTTGTCTAGGATTTACACTAATTCTGTAAAAATGGATTAATTCAGAGACCCTGGAATCATGTCTTTTGATATCGGTCATAAAGTCCGAGCTGTGAGCTAACCGCTTTAACTGCTCAGCAATCTTGTTCTTGTACATGAATTTTTCATACATGATTTCGGTGGCACATTTTTTTCCAGATGAACTATGAAACAATTTACACATCTTTCTAATTGACATTATCGATTTTTTTTGCCAGGGATGATGATCTACCCAAATAACAGACCATCGTCTCCTTTTCAGATATTGAATTGAGTCCATACACAATGCAGATACTTTATCATCATTTATACCAAGATCAGAAATAACCACAAGGCCCGTGGATGACTTCTTGGATTCATTTTTTACATAATCAAACATTTTTTTAAAGTTATCCAATCCATAGTTATAGAATGAAAGTTTAGCCCTGGGAAACTTCATCAAGGCAACGGAGGCAGAATATATACCGTCAATATCTGCTTCATGTGAGCATATTATTATACGCATTTACTGGTATGGATAAATCAACTGAATATGTATTTAGTGCGGCATTCTCTCCTACTTGTAATCATCCGGTATTTACAGATGAACAAGTTGTGTCTGGTCTTGAATGAAATACATACAAGTGGTGGATTAGTATCAAGATCCACTCAATTAGAAGTATAATTATATATTTGATAGCATTTGTCAAATATAGCAATTCCCATCATGTACTATTCAATTGAAAAAAGGATAACTGCTAGAACTGTATACCTTATTGTTTTCTATATATCTGCAATCTTTATGGCCACGATTACATTTTATGCATTATATCAAAGCATAATTGAGTATGCTGCAACTGGGAAAATTGTGATAGGAGAGATTTTAGTAAAAACAGAATTTCCATTCAAAGGACTTTCAAAACTGATTACCTATCTTATGATTGTTTCAGTCATAGCATGGTACTGTGTTACCAAATTAGGTGCTGACAAAGTAAAGGAGGTTTCGCCGGCTCTGCGCTCAATACTCCAGATAATCGTTTTGGCAATAGTAGTAGTTTCACTGTATGAATTTGTCTACAATTTTGTCGTATGGAGCTCTATGATAACGCTCAATGCCTTAGGTGGAAGCATTAATTTAGATAGCATTAATATTCCGTATCCAAACCCTCAAACACCGTGGAACTTGGTCTTTGCAACAAAGATGTCATTGGCCGCCTTCTTGATTTCTGCTCATGGATTTTACATCATTTCAAAAAAGGGTAAGACTTGATCCTAAATTTTCTATGATAAACACGATCTAAAAGTCTCTATGAATTACCTACTTTTTAGTCAAAGTTATATGCCAGTTTTTTACTCACAAAATGTAGTAATAAGATGACCTCTAGAGAAAATTCTAAAGACCAAATTTCATCTGAGCAAAAAATCAGTGAAATGCTCCAGCAATCAAAAATACTAGAAGCTTACATGAATGACATTTTAACAAAGGAATCCACAGTAACCAGACTTATAACAGAGGCCCATCTGGCTTCAGAGGCAATTCAAGAATTGTCTTCTACTAATCAGGAAGAATCTCTCGTCCCGATAGGGATTGGCGTATATCTCAAGGTCACAGTTCCACAGGTAAGAAATCTACTTGTTAATGTAGGCTCAGGCGTTACTATTGAAAAGTCTAAGGAAAATGCGAAAAATTATGTTGAGTTAAAAATTAAGGAATTTGATCTGGCATTAAAACAATTACAATCACAAAAAGAGCAGATTGCAATTCGTATGAATCAACTCCAAAATGAAGTAAATGCTGAAATGCAAAAATCCCAAAGAGCTCAAAATTCATAAGAGGTAGGATTGCAGTCCGTTTGTTTGAAAAATTAAAAAAAATATTTTCTGAAACCACAAGAAATCTTAGTCAAAAATCATTTTCTAAAAAGGATATTGAGTCTATTCTGGACGAACTGCAGATAAGTCTTATGGAAAATGATGTAGCTCATGAAATTGTTGATGAAATGACATCCAAAATAAAAGCAGAAATGTTGGATTTGAAACGCGAAAGGAACGAAAATTCTGATGAGGTAATCACGACAAAATTATATTCTTTTTTACACGAGTTATTCTTGTCGACTGATACCAAAACAGATATTATTCAATCTATTTTGGAAAAGAAAAAATCAAAAGCTGGTCCGTATTCTATTATCTTTCTTGGTATCAATGGTACAGGAAAAACTACCACTATTGCAAAATTTTGTAAATTATTAAGGAATAGAGGAATTTCGGTTGTTCTGGCAGCTGCAGATACACACAGAGCGGGTGCGATAGAACAGATCACACATCATGGTAACAATCTTAATGTTAAGGTAATCTCACAGAGATATGGTGCTGATCCGTCGGCAGTTGCAAGAGATGCATTAGAACACGCAAAAAAGAATTACATTGATGTTGTATTGATCGATACCGCTGGAAGAATGCAAACTTCAAAGAATTTAATGGAGGAAGTTAGTAAGATAATCAGAGTTACAAAACCTGATATGAAAATATTTGTTGGTGACTCTCTGGCGGGGAACGATACTGTTAACCAATCTCGAGAATTTTTTCAATATACAAAGTATGATGGTTCGATATTAACAAAAAGTGATGCTGACTCCAAAGGTGGCGCAGCTATTTCAATTGCCTATTTGACACATAAACCAATCTTGTATCTTGGAATGGGACAGGGATATGGAGATTTGGAAGAATTTGATCATGATAGATTTCTTGATTCTATTTTCAAAGATAGGGTATATGAAAAAACTAGTAAAGACCTGACTCTAAGCGGAATATCTTCCATTGATGATATTGGCAAAAAACAATCTGTAATTGAGATTCCAAGTGTGGAGTCACAATCCAATTCTGCTAAACAGGCAAGGTCAGCTAACGAAGTTGATAAATTGATGGAGACCAAGAAACTATCAACGTCGCCAGTATTAGAAGCAGAATCAAAACATACCAAAGATAATCAGAAGTTGATTGATGGCCAATTAAATCATAATTCAGAGAAACAGAAAATGGAATCAAATGTGGAGATTAATGTACCAAAATCAAAGAGTGGGTCATTTTTCAAAAAGATGTTTAGTGATAATAAAGATAAAAACAAAAAGGATACTGATAATTGTAAACAGAATACAGTTGATGATATTGAAAGTAAAAAAGAAAAGAATAAGAAGGAAAATAAGACCAAATCTGAATCTGAAAATGGAAAGGAGAAAGATGGGGTTGTTTATTTGACTGATGATGATATAAATGATCTCATTAAGTAAGAAATATCTCACTAGTATTGAGGATTTGACTGTTGATGAAATTCTAAAATTAATTGAACATGCAATTGAGTTTAAGAATAAGAAAGATGGGAACAGTAGCAATCAATCCTTATATGGGAAGACACTTGCTCTAATGTTTGAAAAACCATCCACTAGGACTCGCTTGAGCTTTGAAACTGCCATGTTTCAATTGGGCGGTAATACAATCTATCTAAATTCCAATGATCTTCAGCTATCTAGAGGTGAATCTATTGAAGATACTGCTAGAACAATCTCATTATATGTAGATTGTTTGGTGGCAAGAGTTTACTCTCATAACACAATATTAGAATTGGTACAAAATTGTAAGATTCCTGTAATTAATGGCCTATCTGATTTATATCATCCATGTCAAATTTTGGCTGACCTTATGACTATTCTAGAACACAAAAAGAGCTTTAAAGATTTAACACTAGCTTGGGTTGGGGATGGCAATAATGTCTGCAATGACCTGTTAATAGGATGTGCAAAAATGGGAATTAATATCAATGCTGCCATTCCACAAAGCTACGAGCCTCCACAATCCATACTTGATGTAGTAACCAAAGAATCAAAATTGAAAAACTCTAAGTTTACTATAGTAAGGGAACCAATTGATGCAGTAAAGAATGCAGATGTTGTAGTTACAGATACGTTTGTATCTATTGGAAAGGAAAAAGAGGACGAGAAAAGAAAATCTACTTTTATTCCAAAGTATCAAGTAAACGGAAAGCTCATGAGTTACTCAAAAGACGATGCAATTTTCTTGCATTGTTTGCCTGCAAGACGCGGGCAGGAAGTAACGTCGGACGTAATAGACGGAAAAAAATCTGTCGTGTGGGACGAGGCAGAGAACAGACTCCATGTACAAAAATCACTCCTCACTAGTTTACTTGGTTAACCTATGATATTTTTTATTAGAACTTATTATTATCATCCTCAAACCATATTTTCTTCAAGTTTTCCATTTATTACTACTAGATTAAGTATGAATGTCATATGAATAGTAACGATTATAATAGCATGCCACAGGATGTATTAGATTAGGATCAGAATTAGTAATACTATTGTTAAGAACTAGATTTGGTCTTTATCAGATTTATTGTATTTGTTATGTTTTCTTTAGAACTATCAACATTCTTTTTCTTTTTACCTACCTCGTTAAGGTATTTTTTCAAGAGCAATCTGTAGTTTTTTATGGTCTTGATCTGATTCTGCGGACTCGGGGAACCTTCAGAACGGCGGTGCGCTATCGACTTTTGAGGACTACTATTCTCAATAATTTGAATTAGTTTACCGGGAGGCATCTTTATTTTCATCTTTTCTAAAACTTCACTGATGTCTGAACTGGACAAATACTTCAAAGATTTGTCACCTTTCTTGTTCATCGCTGTATTAATGAGCGCTCCTACTAATTTGTGGGCAATTCTGAAAGGGATGTTGTGATTCATAACTACTACTTCAGCTATGTCAAGAGCTATTGCATAGCTGGTGTTTGATGTTTTGGACATGACATCTTTGTTCACTTTAAGAGAAACAATAACGTCATTTACTATCTCCAATGACGAGGAGACTATGTCAACCGAGTTCCAAAATGGAACCTTTGTATCCTGTAAATCTCTGCTGTACCCGGAAGGTAGTGATTTGAGAATTGTCATAATGCTGGTATGGTTTCCGATTACAATCGCGGTTTTTGATCTTATCAACTCCAATGGATCGGGGTTTTTCTTTTGTGGCATGGCACTAGAAGTTGATGTATGCTTGTCATGAATTTCTATGAATCCAAATTCTTGAGAAGACCAAATTATCATGTCCTCTGCAATTCTACTTAATGTTATCATTATTGAAGATAAATTTGATACAAACTCAATCATGAAATCTCTTGAAGAAGTCGCATCTATTGTATTTGATATTAAATTATCAAAGCCCAATAGTTTTGCAGTCATCTTTCTATCAATTGGAAAAATCGATCCTCCTACAGGACCAGCACCCAGTGGAGATTGATTTATCCTATTATATAAAGAAAACATTCTATCTATTTCACGCATCAAGCTTTCAGAATATGCTAGCAAATAGTGTGCAAAGTTTCCAATCTGGGCTTGTTGTAGATGGGTGTAAAGTGGCATTATTGACTTCAAATTTTCTTCGGATTTTTGTAATAGTGATCTAACGAGATTATTCAGCTGAAATATAATATTAATTAAATCATCTCTTGCTTTGATTCTAATATCTGTTATTACCTGATCGTTTCTTGATCTTCCTGTTTGGACCTTACCTGCAACATCAACTCCAATCTTTCTAATTAATTGAGCTTCAAGCGCTTCATGTATATCTTCAAATCCTTCTTTTACCAGTTTTTCTGGCTGACGCAAAATACGATCTAGCTCATTTACAATTTCTAAAAGTTCATTTTTGCTTAATATGTGGATATCATGAAGCATTATCACATGTGCTTTGGTACACAAGATATCATAATAGAGAATTTTATCATCAATGTCAATTGACGACAAGAAATTCAATGCACGTCTATCAAGATCTTGTTTGTGTCTTGATCTATACATGATGAAAACAAACTACTGCTAGACTTATTTATTGATATATATATAATTGAGTCTTTATGGCCATGATCTTGATGGGACAATTAAATCAATAGTTAAATAGTATAAAAATAAATTCACTACATATATGAGTCAGGAAATTCAGCAATTACGAAAGTCAATATTTGATGAACTCACAAAGATTGTAGATCCTGAAATCGGAGTTTCCATTATGGAATTGGAACTTATTGATAAAGTAGATATTGAAGAAGGAAAGGTAAAAATAGACTTACACCTGACAAGCCCTTTTTGTCCTGCTATTTTTGGTTTTAAGATTGCTCAAGATATACGCGATAATGTCTACAAGATACATGGCGTAACGGAATCGAAAGTAAATGTAAGCAATCACTTTATGGCAGATGCCATAAACAAGCAAGTAAATGAAAGTAAATTACCGTCAAAATAGTTCGCTCAGGCTAAAAATCTGAACTAACTATTATTGTCATTATTTTCTTCTTTGTCTGTTATTATTTCAATTTTTTTTGCCGGCTCTTTGTTATTTTTTGAAATACCAAGCATGTAAGATCTTAGCAACTGGATACCCAAGGCCGGATCTACACCTTTTGGACATACTTTGCTACAAGATCCTGCAAAGTGACATCTCCATATCCCATGCCTGTCGTCAACTATGTTCAACCTGTTCTTTGATTCATCCCTTGTGTCCGCATAATATCTGTATAGCTGTGCCAAGGCTTGAGGCCCAGGAAATCTCAAATCCGTCCCGACTGTTGGACATGCAGAATAACATAATCCACATTTTATGCAGTACGAGAATTGAAGATATTTATCTACGTCTTCTGGTGATTGGTAAAATGAAAACGTCTTTTTTTCAGTATCATTTCCAGAATTTTCTTTGTTCTGGATGTAAGGTTGCATTTCTTTATGATGGTTAAAGAAAAGTGAGAAATCAGTAACCAGGTCTCTTATTATAGGAAAATTTGCTAAAGGCTCGCATTCAATAGTTGATGTTTCCAATTCGGAGATTTTGGTATAACAGGCCAATCTAGGAATCCCGTTAATTTTCATTCCACACGAACCACATGATGCCATCCTGCAAGAATATCTGATGGCAACACTCGAATCAATGTAATTTTTTGCATACAATAATGCATCCAATACAGTAGTCCATCTTTTGTATGGTACTTGAAAATTGTCATAATGTGATCCTGTTTTTTGACCCCTATTTTCTCTATATACTTTTAGTGTTATCGTCTCTTCGTTTTTACTTTCAGCATTACTCAATATTACAAATCACAATCCATTTGCCAATATTATTGTTCTAGTTCCATAAGCAATCAGGGCAACCATTGCAGAAATGGTCACAATTGTAACCATATTTTCCCAGGGTTTGGTCTGTCTTAGTTCCAGCAATATTATTCTCATTCCATTAAAGCCATGAACGGAAATCAATACAAGGATTGACTCGAGGATGAGAACATAAATGATGTTCTTGTAATTTGCAATAATATAATCGTATTCAAGACTCAATTCAAATGGAACTATGAGCCTCATGAGAATATGGACAGCAACCACAAAAATTGCGGCAATACCTGTAATGTAATGAATCTTCATTATCTGACTTTCTTTTAGCACTGTGTGACTATCCATGATTACTCTCCAAACAAGATATTAAATCCATAGAACATTGCAGCGGCAGATAGAATCAGTGCTATCCAAATGCCAGACTTTTGTCTGTAATTTAACGATGAAGGACTGTAAGGATAGTCAGGTCTACTAGGAGTCCCCAATCCGATACCCGCATGAGTAAAGATCAGCCGAATACCATTAGCAGAATGAAATGTACTTGCTCCTATTACCATAATTAGGAACAGATGTCCCCATACTGTCTGAGTTAGTTCTAGAAATGATTCCCACGCATTCTGACCATTGACTATTGTACTTGTTTCATAAACATGTCCAATGAAGTATATCAGAAGAAAAACTCCTGTTAATCTCTGAAACCAATAGGAAATACGTTCCCATCCATATCTTGAAGGATTGAGCCATCCCTTTAATCCTTCCAAATTATTGCGACTTGGCTGCTCAAACTCTTTCATTAATATTTTCTCTCTGCTGGGACATACCTTGTTAATGTAACCGGATGCCATGAAAACTGAGGTTCATTATCGCCATTATAGTATGCTAGTGTGTGCCTTAAGAAATTAACATCATCTCTATTAGGATAGTCCGTCCTGAAATGTGCACCTCTTGATTCTCGCCTGTTCAATGCACCTACAATTATTATTTCTCCTATTCTCAATAATGAATCTATCTCCATTACATTTATGAAATTTGTGTTATATTCCTTTGCGCTATCATCAACGTGTTTCCAAGTTAATTTTCTAAGCTCTCTAACTTTACTTAGACCCTGAACAAGGTCATTCTCATTTCTAAATATATATGCCTTAATATCCATCAAATCAGTAAACTCCTTTCTAACATCATACGGGTTTACCTGACCCCTTCCTCGGAAAATCCCATCAAATATTCTATTTTCTTCTGTCTGAATCTTGTTAGCTGCTATGCTGAGCGTTATATCTTTTTTCTTCTCTGCATAATCAGCTGCCAACCTTCCCGTTATAGCTCCCCAGACTAAACATTCAGAAGTAGAATTTGCTCCAAGTCGATTTGCTCCATGAAGTCCGTTACATGCGGCCTCACCTGCTGACCACAAGCCATTCATCTCCGTTTGACCGTCAATATTTGTATGAATTCCACCCATCATGTAATGACATACTGGCCTTATCTCTATGGGTTCACTTATTATGTCAACGCCTGAAAATTTGATACCTATCTCTCGAATTCCGGCCAATCTCTCCTTTATTCGCTCCTCTCCCAAATGCGTTAGATCTAATTTGAGACAATCAACACCAGTTTCATGTTTAAATCCTCTTCCATTTTCAATTTCTTTTATCATTGATCTGGAAACTACGTCACGAGGAGCAAGTTCTAATTTTTCAGGCGCATAGTTTTTCATAAATCTTTCGCCCAAATTATTAATAAGATAGCCTCCTTCTCCCCTAGCTCCTTCAGTTATAAGAATACCTGATGGAAGAATTCCTGTAGGATGGAATTGCACAAATTCCATATCCTTTAGCGCTAGACCAGATCGGTAAGCCATATCCAGACCGTCAGGAGTAGAAGAATACCCATAAGTTGAAAAACTGTAAAGCCTGCCAGCTCCACCAGTGGCAATAATACCAGAATTAGATTTGAAAACATTGAAGTTGCCACTTTTCATCTCTATCGCAGTAACACCTGCAAAGTTATTGTTCCCATCATCTAGGATTGAAGTACAAAACCATTCATTGTAAAAGTGAATGTTATCATATTTTAGACACGTATCATATAGTGACTGCATTTCATAGAATCCCACTTTATCCTGTGCATATGTTGCCCTCGGGAAAGAATATCCTCCGAATTTCCTCTGATCAATCCTTCCATCATCCCTTCTTGACCAGGGCATTCCCCATTTGTCCAATTGATATATTTCATTGGGTATTTCGTGAGCAAGTTTTTCGGCAACATCCTGATCACAAAGAAAGTCACTACCTCTAATAGTATCATAAATATGGGATTCAATGTTGTCACCCTCATCAGAAAACAGGACTGCCGCAGTTCCTCCTTCCGCCGAAACAGAGTGTGAGCGCATCACCTGCACTTTTGAAATTACCCCTATGTTCAGTTTCCCGTTTCTCATAGCACAGGAAATAGCAGCTCGCAATCCTGCCAAACCCGTACCTATGATCAGGATATCATGTGAAATACGGTCTGTCAAATAATTATTGCAACCTCAACCATTATCCATTACGTTGACGTCTCTATCTAGTAATAAATATATAACTTCACGGAGTTTACCAAATAACACTAAGATTTTCTAATTTCAGCTACAGAGATAGTCTAATTGGGTGTATAAGAAGCTCTTGATGCATCGGCACTCATAAACGTCCAGTATGCGGATGGCTATGATTTTTCAAAAGAAAATCCGATTTAGTGTAGTGATCTTCTTAACAAAGAACAGACTTCACACAATTCTCTGTTCGATGCGTTTAGGTTAAGCTTTAAGGGCTATAAAATAGAATAAAATTTAAAATAAAAAGCTGGTCAGAAAAAATTTTATTTTGAATTATTATTTCTATTATTATTTCTAGTTGTTCGAGATTCTTTTATTTCTGTTATTACTTGCTTGACATATCTTTTAGTTTCTTCCGATTCTAAGGTCGGTTTAAACAATGTTTCGGTTTCTAACTCGTCAACGATTTTTTTACTTACGATTTCAACGTTTCGCTCAACAACTTTGAATGACTCTGCAGAGCCCAATGCTCTGAAGAGTTCAAACTGGTCTTTGTAATTGTATAGAAACCCCCGTATAGACTTGTCCCTCGCAATATGGTATATTGTGATATCAAGACCTATCAATAGGAGAAATGAAGCAGGTAAGATAAATGAAAGTGAAGCAATAGACCATGCAGGAAAGGGAACTAAAGTTAAGATTGTTGATAGGCTGTTACTAAAGACAATCATGATTCCAGCGCCTGATATTATAAGATAAAATTTTAACTGCTTGTATGTTAATGACCTAGAAACAATAAAAAACGAAATTCCAAATAAAATGCCTGCTCCTACACTGACTGTGTTCAAGACAAAAGTATAAAAATATAGGTAAATCGGGTCTTCTTGCATAATAAGAGAACTCAGTGTTCCAGTTTGTGTTAGCAATATTGGAGAATATTGAAATAGAAAGTAGGCTACTGGAATACTCACTATTATCCAATATTTTGTTTTCGACATCTTCTGGGCATATTGTTTCGTAAGGAACACAGAGGCTACCCATAATGCAATAAAAGATATAGCCTTATTTACCTCGTAAATGGATAACGCTTTGCTTTGTAGAGCATTGTAGTTATAAGTCGCCCATGGATTCCTATCCGGAGTTATGTATTCAGGCTTGCTAGATAGACTGATCTCAACATAGAAAAAGGCGCTAATTAATTGTGCTGAAAGGGCAATCATAGCCAAAGCATATACTCCCACTATCTTATTCCTGTGAGATGAATAGGATTTGACGAATGTAACTGACACTGAAGCCAGAGTTATAGCAGATATCATAAGACTTGCCGCGACTATCGTTTGGGATAAGATAATAGGATAAGTAGAAAAGGCAAGTTGGTCCCAAAGCAAATAAGCAATAAGGACTATTGTCGTAATGTGGGACACTAGATACAAATAGGTAATTATTGTGCCTGATCGGGAATGGGAATTTGTTTTCTTTACTCCAAATGCCGTCTTTGCACAAACGACAAGAAGGAAATTTTGGACAATCAACGATATTACCGTTATAATAGAATAAATTATCATGACCTGAGAAATGGAACCTCCGGTTGAAGTCAGAGTTTCTCCAGCGGTCCTGTCAATTACTTGAAGCACAACAACTGCAAAAGCAACAATAATAATAATAGATGAACTAAAGAGTATTGAAAGATATGACCGCAAGTTATCAATAAGTTGAGTCTTATGCCGTA
Source organism: Nitrososphaeraceae archaeon (assembly GCA_035620895.1). GTDB lineage: Archaea > Thermoproteota > Nitrososphaeria > Nitrososphaerales > Nitrososphaeraceae > TA-21. The sequence continues at coordinate 182,652 of DASPFY010000004.1, read as the reverse complement.
TTTTTAATTTTTACGAATAGTTAGTAATAATAAATAATAATAAACGTCATTGTTGCCCGCAAACTAAATTAAATTGCCATCCGAGATTGGTAAAAAAAGTATTAAAACCAGGACATACTTTGTTGATTCTGATTGTCTGCTATTCGTATTATATTTGTGCTGACATCCGTCTTAATCCTTTCGTATACGATAGATACTGCAGCCGGCACGAACTATGGGGTATTTTCTAGCGAATCTTCACCATATCAAAGTCCATACCCAAAATAGATTGGAAAATGGTGGACATGGTGGCTGAGCATCCCTAATGATCTACACCCGACAAATAATTACTCTGATTCTAAAAGATGCTCTGTCATGCAGAATGACCCTGTATGGTTTCTACCAGATATTCTTCCTGGTAAGGGGAAGATAAGCGTAACTTGCGATGTTCCCTCTGGTAACGCTATTCTACTCCCATTAACGACGACTATGTGCGACAGAGGCACTGAAGGTCCGGTATCGGATACAGAATTGACCCAGTGCGCAGATAATATTTTAACGCCTACAAGTAATATTCAGGTTACTGTTGATGGTAAAAAAGTAGATATTAATGGCTCGCCAGTTAAGACTGACTTTTTTAATGTTACGTATCCGTAAAATCCTGTAGCCTTCTTTGGAAAAATTCAACCTGGCACGTATAGAGGAATTGCTACCGGGTATTTCTTATTCTTGCATGATTTGCCTAAAGGTGAACATAATATAGATATGAAGGTGGTCGATTTGCTTAAGGGTAATGAAGGTCCACCACCAAAATTCGACCCTCCTAGAGAGGCTAATTTTAAAATTAATGTGCAGTAAACGAATCTTCTAGTACATCTGCAGTACATACGACTCTCAAATAGTAAATATATTATTCTTTTTTTATTGGGATAAAAAAATTAAAAATGAAATATGAAGGAAGACACAGTTTATTTGTGAGGAACCATTTTTTCATTAAAGATGACCCTGAATTGTACCGGAAAAGTTCTTTTGACAACCAATACTTCAGATGATGGCATTGCAGAAGCCGCAAAAAAGAAATTGATAGAAAATGGCATAAATGAGTCACAGATAATGTTAGGGCACGACATCCAGATACTCGAAATAGATGATCTGTATGTTAGCTATGACCCACCGGATTTGGTAGTGAGAATCGTATATGATAAGAAGGAAAACGGTATGATAAAGATGAAGAATATCCGGATGATTAAGATTTAGCGAAAATAATAGACAATTACACGAATAACTAATTGAAGAACTTTAAATCATCTGGTCCAAGTATTTTGCAATTTCTGTAATACTTTGCTTTTGTTCCTTTAATCCCGTTTTAATGGTAACAAGCCCTTTTTTGAATTCGTCAAGGCTCACTATTATGATTGCGAGTGCATTCTTTAAGGATGCCTCATGAAACTGTTTACTGATGGTCCTTCCGTTTATATCATAGTCAGTAGAATATCCGAGATCTCTTAAAATTGAAACTATTTCTAACGCATATTTTTTTTCTTTCTTCGAGTTATATGCGACATAAATCAGTGGTTTTTTTAATATTTTGGTAGATTTGTCTTTAATTGCAGATAATATCCTTTCCACTCCTCCTGCAGCACCTGTTGCAAACAAATCCTTTCTGCCAAATGCCTCTGTTAATTTGTCATATCTACCACCGCCTACTAGTGATCCGACTTGTGAAGAAGGTTCTTTAGCTTCAAATACCAACCCGGAATAATAATCAAGACCACGTACAATCCTAAGGTCTACCATCACGTTTTTTACCCGTCTAGATTTTAGGGAATCAATCAACTCCTGTAGTTTGCTTGATGATTTAGATTCCATTAACTTGCCATTATCTAATATTTTATCTGGTCGATCGGTAACGGAAACAAATTTGATAAATTTTTGCAATTTAATAGAGTCAAGCTTTCCCGCATATTCATTAATGATTTGTTCTGAACTTTTTTTAGATAACTTATCAATAGCCCTCATCATCTCACTCCTGACAGAATTACTTGATATGTCTAGATATTTTGAGAGATACTCTTCTAGTATTGATCTGTGATTTATCAAGATAACAAAATCAATTTTCAATTTATTCAAAAATGATGAAACAAAGTCTATCACTTCTGCGTCGGCATCTACATCCGGGGATCCAAATATTTCAACGTCCCATTGATGAAAATATCTATACCTCCCAAGTTGTGGCTCGTCATAACGCCAGACACCTCCAAATGACGATAATTTTGCCGGAAGTTTAAGATCTCTACGCATAGAAACAAATCTTGACAGTCCAATAGTTAGATCAAACCGTAATGCAACGTCTCTGCCTCCTTTATCCCTAAAACTATATGTTTCTTGAATTATTGATGGCCCACTTTTCGCTTCAAGAGTAGATAGTAGTTCCAAAGGTGATGGTTCAATTTGTTTAAAATCAAAGATTTCTGCAGTTTCGACAAATTTGTCTCTGATAAAGGAAATATTTCTTAATTCCTCATATGGCAAATCCCTCATTCCTCTCGGAAGCTCTAACTTCACAATCATGAGGATCGTGAGTGATCATTTAGATTTTGCGATTAGTTATAATAAAACCTGGACAAAAACAAAGATTATTGTCTGGTGGTTTCAAATATCTTGAGCACATAACAGACGCATACATCGAGGCATGGGGCGATAGTTTAGAAGAAGCTTTTTGCTACGCCGCCACAGCTACAATTAATGTAATGTTTGAAATCAAGAATGTCAGAGGAACAAGCAGGACTGATTTCCAGGTAGAAGGTGAAGATTATCTAGAATTATTATTCAACTGGCTAGAAAAAGTGCTTTTACTTATTTCAATAGATAATCAAGTAATATCAAGTTTCGAAATAGAGATCTCCAAGCTGGATACAAAATATCGTCTGACTGCATGGGGTATGGCTGAATCAATAGATCTATCAAAACATAATTACAAGACTGAGATAAAGGGCATTACCTATCATGAAATGCAAGTTCTCCAGGAAGATGATCAGTACAAAGTCAGATTCATACTAGATCTCTAACCAATAAAACTAGATTCAAGATATTTTGATTAGAGAGCTTTGATTCTAGGTGACTATCTAACAACTTTTGATTTTGAAAATCAGTGCATTACAAGATTTAAATATCAATTCCGATCATAAATTGTAACAATGAGTTCAAATCCCAATAAACCTGCACTAGTTGAATTGTCTGAAAAGAACTTTGACGAAGTTATCGGTGGTAATAAACCGGTTCTTGTTGATTTTTGGGCAACATGGTGTGGCCCATGTCAGTTCATGCTTCCAATCTTCGACAAGCTCGCAAAAAAATATGAAGAAAAAGTTATTTTTGGCAGACTAAATGTAGATGATAATCAGGGAGTCGCAATGAGATTTGACGTTTATGCAATCCCCACGTTCATTGTCTTTATGAATGGAAAACTTGTCGAAAAAGCTGTCGGCGCAGTTGGTGAAAAAGGACTAGAAGGATTATTGGAAAAGTACCAGTAAGAGAACTAAACGCAGGAAACTAGTTGTAAAGAACCTTATTTCATATATATCCAAACGCAGGATCTACTTCGCGTTTCTTGGACAATATGAAATTAAATACTTGATGTTCTTCTTCATTAAACCTATCTGCGAATCTTTCTAGTAAAATTCTTGCTTCCTTGCTATTAAGGTCAGTATAAAATATATCGCCTTCGTTTATCTGTCTACCTACAGTAGGTTCTTTTATGGAGAGTGCAACCTGCGTTCCTTTATCTGCAACTTCGAGATTTTTACCTTCATTTTGTATTTGATGTATTACTCCTATTTTCTTACCTTTTTCATTCATCACAGAAATCTTTTGTCTCAGTTTACCGATCAAAATTTCAGCACCAAATACCGCAGGGTTATTTCTTCTGAAAACATAACCTTTCAAGAATTGAAATTTACAGATTGGCGGTATTTCATTAAATATAATTGAATCCTCATGAACCTTTTCATATGTTACCCATTCTGAGTAACTTCTTACTAAATTATATATTATTTTTTCATTGAAAATTTTTATTTTTCTTTCAAATGCTTCCTTCTCTGCATCTTCAAGGACCTTTACATTGAATCCTAGCACTACTCCAAGGTAACGATCTTTTTCCCTAACCGCAGAAGCAGAAAGAATATCTCTGCGTATAATGTTACCTAGATCCGCAGATCTAATTGGAATATTTTCCTTTTTCAACAGTTCAGTAATAGCTTCGATAGATCCTATCGTATCGCATCTTAGAATTATCCCATTTGATTCTGTCTGTATTATTGCTGATCTTATCTCAGATTCAACACTAGATCTTAGCATTTCTTCATCGTCTGGATTTTTGACAACATAGAGCGGACTTCCAGCAAGGACCCCTTCAAGGTCGGGAGAAGTGATTTTTAACCCCGCAGCTGCAATAACCTTGTCAACATGTCTGAATTTATCCCTTGGATCCCTCATCTCATCGAGCGGTTTTGGCAACAATAAAGCCTTGATTTTGGTAGTGGTAATACTATCTTTTTTACCAACTACAATTCTATCCCCTTGTTTTAGGGTACCATCTAGAAGGATAATATTTGCTGCTGGTCCTAGTCCAATTTCATCATTAACTTCTAGAACAATTCCCTTTACTTCGGTTTCATGACGTTCTAATCTTTTTGACATATATTGTTGAGTCAATCCAACAAGAACGGCGAGTAGCTCTGGTATACCAGTTCCTTTTGTAGCACTTACCGGAACGATCGCAAGTTCCTTAGTAAAATCTTTGACACGCCAAAATGCCTCAGAACTATATCCTAATCGAGACAGAGCACCAACCACTGTGTAAACTTTTTCATCCAGAAACGACAGAATTGTTGAGTCTTGTATTTTCAATTGATCCGCAATTAGAATAGAGCTGTTTTTTTTCCAGCCAGATAATTGGTCTATCTTATTAAGTGCAATCACAAAGGGTACTTTTCTATTTTTTAATATATCCAAACTTTCAATTGTTTGGGCTTCAAGTCCTTTATTTACGTCTACCACCACTATTGCAATATCTGCAGCCGAACCACCTCTCATGCGAAGATTTGCAAAGATTTCGTGACCGGGAGTATCAATTACAAGTAAACCGGGAACAGGATTCTCTGACTTTGATAATTTATCAAATAATTTTCCAGTAATTTCTTTGATCGTCTCAATTGGGAAATAACTTGCACCAATATGCTGCGTTATCCCACCTACTTCTCTGGATTGAACTGCTGTTCCACGAATCTTATCAAGTAGCGATGTTTTACCAGAATCTACATGACCCAAAACTACTACGACTGGTTGGCGAAGTTCCACTTAATTAAAAAGGATTTTACACTCTTTTATGAAGCTTTCAGCCGAGTCAGAAGCATGTATTATGTTGTCAGTAAAGCCTATCCCAAAATCTCCTCTGATAGTTCCTGGCAGGGCTTCTGTTGACTTGGTGTTTCCAACCATTAATCTTACAGTTGAAATTGCATTGGTTCCTTCTAATATACACCCAACAGTCTTGCCAGAACAAATGAATGAAACCAGCTCATTAAAAAAATGCTTGTCTTTGTGCACCTCATAAAACTTTCTTGCTGTGTTTTCATCAAATTGAAATGATTTGAGACTCACTATCTGGAAGCCTTTCTCTTCAAACCTTGAAATAATTTTTCCAACCAGCCCCTTTTTAAAGCCATCAGGCTTTACAACAATGAGGGTTTGTTCTAATTTAGACATCATTGTTCCTATTTTTTAACTTTAATTCCGCCTTTGACGTACTTACGTGTCCACTTGAATTTTCTTGGATCACGTTTTAACTTCATGTTTTTCTTACACTTTGGGGAACAAGTCCATTGAATAGATCCATCGTTTTTTATCAACATCATACCTTCATGTATGGGTATATGTTTCCCACAAAAGAAACAATTACGAAGAGAAGTGGCTGCTTTACTCATTTGACAACACTATTTTATCTTCCTAGCTTCTCTTTCAGTCTCTCTCAGCATGAGGATATCTTTCATTCTAACGGAACCTTTAACATTTCTAGTAAGAATTCGACCTTTGTCCTTTCCTTCTAAAACCTTTACCCTTACTTGGATTACTTCGCCGGCAATGCCTGTTCTACCAACTATTTGGATAACTTCTGCTGGGGTTACTCTTACTTCTGCAGCTTTACTCAATAATAATATCACTCCTTCTTGTCTTTAATACTAGATAATGATCCAACTACCTGGTCAACAATATGTTGACCTTCACCTGCATCAATTATTGTTGCTGCAGCAGACCCAACTTCAATTCCCAGTGATTCTCCTAATTGTTGCTTACTTGGTACAAAAATGTACGGAGTGTTCCGCTCTTCACATATAATAGGGATATGTGCGACGACCTCCGGGGGTTGAACATCCTCAGCTATTACCACCAGTTTGCCAATTCCTCTTTCTATTGCCTTTGTGGTTTCATTGGTTCCTTTTCTAACACTTCCGCTTTGTTTGGCCACTCTAACTGCCTCATACACTGCATTCACAAGATCTTTTGGAGTTTCAAATTTTACATAAAACGGTTTACTCATTTTATAATCCATCACCCATTGGGATCATCTTTAATCTACTGAATAAAAGTAGAGGAGTATTAAAAATGTTCCCGAGCAAAATATTATTTTTCACCTAGAGTTTCCTTAACTAGTCGTGTGTATTCATTAACTTTGGAATTAATGAGTAATTCGTCAGTAGATTCTCCATAAATTCTGATTAAAGGTTCAGTACCACTGGGGCGAAGCATCAACCAGCTTTCTTCGTCAAACCAAATCTTCACCCCATCAAGTGTTTCAATCTTCATCGGACTACCATGATTTTTCAATGTGTCCATCACTTTTTGAATCAACCCCATTTCAGCACATTGAAATTTGGACTTGTATTGGTAAACTCGAGGAAGAGAAGAGAGTAGTTCTGAGAGAGTCTTTCCTTCTGACGCCAACAAATCCAACATCAATGCGGTTGTCAGCGCACCATCTCTTACCTGATTTAATACTCCATACATAAAACCCCCGTTTTCCTCCATTCCTATGATAGCATCTTGCTTAACCATTTCCCGAGAGACCTCAACACTTCCAACTTTTGTATGAATAATCTCTGAACCATTATCTTCTGCAATTTTTGTCAGGATATGAGTGGTGTTTACTGGACAAACTATTTTCGCTTTCGGGTGTTTATCTGAGATCAAGTATTTGGCCAATAAGGTTCCTGTCTTGTCACCCCAATGAACGATTCCCTGTTCATCGCAAAATATGGATCTATCCCCATCTCCATCATAGGCAGCGCCAATATCAGAATTAGTTTCCTTTGTAATAAAACTTAGAAGACTGAGGTTCGATGGCGTAGGCTCTGATCCTCTTCCAGGAAAATCTCCATCGACGGTTCCATTAACTGTTATTACAGTACATCCAAGTTTTTTGATCAGCTCTGGTGCTACTATGGCTTGGACTCCATTTCCCAAATCCATAGTCACTTTGAATTTTCGTTTCTTAATTTTGTCCACGTTTACTAATTTTAAAACATCATCAATATAGTCATGAACTATCATTTCTTCCTTGAAATTACCACCTAATGTGCTTGAACTAATAAACGATTTATTTTCAAAAATCTGTTCGACCACTAACTCGTCTTCTCTTGATAATTCTACACCATCATTGGCTATTGGTTTTATACCATTGTATTCCGGAGGATTATGTGATGCTGTTATCATAATGCCGCCTTCATATTGATTTTTTTTAGTTGCATACTGAAGACAAGGTGTGGGCAAAACACCTGCATCCACCGTGTCCAGACCATTTGAATTTAGGATCGCAGTAACAATGTTAAACATGATATTATTTGAGTTTCGACCATCTCTACCGACCAAAATGGAACCTTCTTTGTAATAAGCTGCAAGTGACCGAGTAATATCCAGTAAGAATTCAAGAGAAAGATCTTGACCAAAAACTCCTCTAATTCCGTTAGTACCAAAAAGTGGCATATTCTTATTCATCATAACTAAACACCAATATATTCTAAATAATAGATAAATTTGGTCGGCTAACTTTCATTAGGTAGACAATTAGATGCGGGGGTTGCCAAGCTAGGTCAACGGCGCAGGTCTCGCAAAAAGCGAGTGCGATGCTTAGAATGGATAACATTCACATTCCTAGATCCCTGTTCCTTAGGGATTCGTGGGTTCAAATCCCACCCCCCGCATAAATTTTAAAAAATGTCATGATAATTCAATCTAACACTACTGTAGTCTGAATTATTTCACGTCAACATAAAGTGTATAGAAATGATTCAATTAAATAGTGCATAGTTTTTTGTGGTTTTCATCATGAAAATGAATATCGCAGAAATCTGCGTTGCATTTGTAACAATGCCAGCCTGACAAAGTATAGCATACTGAGCATTTTCGTGTGGGATTATTATAATCAAAATCCCTTCTTGACTTTTTGAAAATTTTCTGTCTCTGCTCCGGACTCATTTCTTGCAAACCAAATTGAAAAGATTGAACGTGGAGAACATATCCTTGCTATTCTTTTAGACATAAATTCACTAAAAGTGTGTTTATCATTGCTTTACAATCGGAACCAGCTTATTTAAGCATTAGCGATCTAAATTTTAGAATCCTTTAATTTTGAGGCATTTTAATCCATTGTATTTATGAACAAAAGTGAGAGACTGATAATTGAAGTAACAGTTGTAGGAAAGGATAGGAAGGGAGTAGTTGCTGATATAACTAATTTTATTTTTAAGAATAATGGAAATATTGAACAGATAAATCAAGATGTCATCAATGGGCTTTTTGGTATGCAGCTGGAAGCGTCATTCCAGCAGGGTAATTTTAAAAAAGTAACTTTTGATGACGAACTAAAAGCACTGGCAAAAAAACTAAAGATGGAGATAAAAATCCACTACCAAGAATCCAAAAGATTAAGGAACATTGCAATATTTGTTAGCAAAGAAACTCATTGTCTTCTTAAACTATTAGACGCGAAAAGTTCCGGGAAAATTAAAGCCAATATCGTTGTGATAGTAGGAAGTGAGAATACAACAAATTCTATTGCAGAAAAATTCAACATCCCTTTTTATCATGTCGCACATTCGCAACAGATAGACGCAGAGAATGAAATACTGGATATTTTGGATCGCTACAATGTAGATTTGATAGTACTGGGCAGATACATGAGGATTTTGACTCCAAACTTTGTATGGCGATATCCAGATAGAATAATTAACATACATCCATCATTACTACCCGCATTTCCCGGTGCCTACGCATATGTGCAGGCATATGAAAGAGGGGCTAAGATTGTAGGGTGTACTGCACATTTTGTAACAGAAGACCTGGACCAAGGACCAATAATATGTCAAGAGTCATTTAGGGTGAGACCGGAAGATAGCGTAGAATCCATAAAAAGAAGGGGACAGAAACTTGAAGCAGTAACATTGCTTGAAGCAGTAACGCTGTTTCTAGAAGATCGCATAGAGGTCAACTGGGGAAGAGTAGTAATTAAAGACTAAAAATAGGATCTAAATCTTAATTCCAGATTACTCGACACTTAGAAGATTCATTTCATTAGTTTAATAACTCAGTAGAATATCTGTTATACTAATGTCCTTATATCATCTTAGTAATTTTGAGATAAAGAGAGGAAACAAGAAGATAATAATTCCTTTAGGATCAACAGAACAGCACGGACCACACCTTCCAGTAAGTACAGACACAATAATTGCAGAGTATTTTGCAAATCAACTCACAAAAAAAATACCTTCTTATTCCCTTTCAGGTATTCCTTCTGGGGTATCATTCGAACACCGGCCATTTTTCAATATTTCGATAAGCAATGATCTCCTTTCAGAACTGCTAAGTCAGATATGTATTTCGTTAGGAGAAAATGGTTTCAATCAAATTATAATATTAAATGGCCATCGCGGAAATATGGGGGTTGTGCAATACATTCCACAAAAAGTAGAAAGAATTAATTCAAAAGTAAAAGTATTTGGAATCAATTACTGGCAATTAATAGAAAGAGATTTTGATCATGGCGGTTTTGTTGAAACCTCACTAATGCTGGGCATTGCACCAAAATTAGTTCAAATGCATAAGGCAAAGAGCGGATATTTGAACAAAAAAATGTTGCATTCTACATACACAACTTTTCTGAGTAATACCTCGTCATTTAAGATCACCAGAAATGGTGTCTTGGGAGATCCCAGAAAAGCCACTAAAGAAGAGGGCAAGAAAATAATATCAATCACAATGAAGAATCTTGTGAGAACATTAAAAGAACTAGATGATCTGCTAATTATGTAGATATATTCTAAATATAACACTTATTTTTGAAACTTATAAATCTGAAAATGTTAAATAAATAATTGAAAAAAAAGTATTCATGTATGGAATGCCAAATTATTATTAACTTTAATATAGACCTTCATTAAGGAATACCATAGGTAATAATATAGATGTCTGTCGACATGGCTGTAAAGATACTTGATGAAAGTTTGGGTAAAATAGTCCTGATAAAACTGAAAGGAAGTAAAGTAATTCGTGGGAATTTACATGGTTTTGATCAACATATGAATTTGTTACTAGATAATTCAGTAGAATTACTAGACGAAGGAAAGTCAAATGAAATAGGGACTATTGTAGTAAGGGGAGATAACGTTGTTATGATATCTCCACCACCAGTCTGATAGAGCAAATTTGATGCATTTGGAGGGAAATTAGAGTGACAAAAGGAACAACATCAATGGGGAAATTCACCCGAAAGAGTACCCACATAAGATGCAGGAGATGCGGTCATAACGCGTTTCACAAGAGGCACAGGCGTTGCGCGAAATGTGGATATCCAGATCCAAAAATAAGAAAATACGACTGGATTAAACGTAGAGTAATTTAGATAGTCTAAGGACAAAACTTAACAGTAGGTTGTAATCTAATACTTTAAATTGGACTTGTTTATTGCATCATTTTCAATTGGGTTAGGTGCAATATCTTCTTTAGTTTTTCGTCAAATCAAAAAACATAGAATTGTGAAATCACGAACTAAGAAAAAAAAAAATAACGAGGACGATTATTTTGATAGCAATAAAAATAGTTCCGATCTTCAAATGATGAAAAATGAATTAAATTCGTTGGAAGTTGAAAGATCAATAATTACTAGTTCTGTAAGAAAAATACACGAAACTTTCAGAGAAGGTAAGCTCAGTCAATTGGAGTTTGATAGACTAATGATAAAGTATGCTGAAGATTTAGGAAAATGTGAAGAGGAAATTGAGCAGACTCGATCAGTTGTTGATCTTTACGAATTAAGCTCAATAAAAAACAATCTTGTTTCTATAATAGAGGACAAGATCAAGCTTATAGATGCAAGATTGAGTGAGATCTCAAACGGTAATGTCAAGATGTTGACGAAACAACCTAAACAATCAAGTGCTGATACCACATATCAAGATCTTGCTAGTACCTCATTGGGTCGAGGAAACCTGGAAAAGTCACTGCATATGGAGGCAGAAAAGATAAAGAATTTGGAGTATGAAATCACTCAAGCTCTTGAAAAACTTGATAGTTATGAATCACGTAAATCAGAATCAAAATCAACAGAAACAGGGAATGAACAGATTTTAGAAAAGAATTTGGATCAATCATGTGACCTGAATGTAACCAACAAAAGGGATCCGCTTAGAAATTTCACATCATCAGACTAGATTAGAAAAATTAGATGGAAAACACCAATTCCAAGGATCCGCAAATTTCAGATTTGATTATTTCCCTATTCTGAACATTTTAGTTCCACAAGTTGAGCATATCCCTTGGGTTGCGGGTTTTCCATTTTTCATTGTTATCTTCTTTTCATCATTCATAGTTCTTTTCTGTTTACACTTTACACAGTATCCTTCCATAAAAAATAGAATTCATGTGTGCATAAAAACATTATGGATTGAATGTTTATTTTGATAAAAGATCCCGCAATCATTGTTCCAATTAGGAAAACTATATAAAAAATGATCTACTACTGTACTTTTTACTAACTATGCCTATCTAGCATCACGAATACTCACATTTTACGAAGATTAATGGAATTAGTGGTTGTTTTATTTATCATATGAAAACTAAACTATGTCATCTTGAATTTGATCGCATATAGAAAATTTATAAATAATCTCAAACTTCGTTGATTCTTAAATGAAAATTACTGTGATAGGGGCCGGAAGGGTAGGATCCTCAGTGGCATTGAATTGTTCATTGAGAGAACTAGGGGATACCTTGCTTCTTGATATTGTGGAGGGTTTACCTCAAGGTGAGGCAATGGATATTAACCATCAACTGGCAGAACGCGGAATAGATTGTATCGCACAGGGTTCTAATAATTATGAAGATATGAGGGGATCTGACTTTGTAATTGTTGTTGCGGGAGTTGGCAGAAAGCCAGGCATGACGCGTATGGATTTGCTCAAAACAAATGCCGACATAGTAATGTCGGTGTGCGACAAAATTAAGAGTTATGCTCCAAACTCAAAGATAATTGTAGTAACAAATCCACTTGACCCACTAACATATCTCATACTAAAGTCACTTGGTGGAAAAAGAACCCAGATAATGGGTATGGGCGGAATGCTAGATCTGTCGAGATTTAAAGAACACATAAGTACGATCACTGGAATATCTAGAGATTCAGTTCAAGCTATGGTAATAAGCGAACATGGCGAGAACATGCTACCACTTGTTAGATACTCAAGCTTGGGTGGGATACCATTAACTGAATTCATATCCGCAGAACAATCAGAAGATCTTACGAACAAGACTAAAAAGATAGCAGCTGAAGTAATTTCATTGAAAGGTGCGACAGTCTATGCTCCTGGAAATGCAGTGTCAACAATGGTAGAAAGTATTGTAAAAAACAAAAAAACAATTCTACCAGTATCCGCCTTACTTGAAGGTGAATATGGATATAACGATGTTTGTATAGGCGTACCTTGCGTCTTGGGTCATGATGGTGCGGAGAAAATAATTGAATTAAAGCTGAATGAAAATGAATTGAAAGTCTTTGACCTGGGAGTGCAGAGTGTAAAAAATGCAATCAAGAGTTTCTCAATATGATCTTGGAAACAACAAACAAAATTACAGAGAAATGGAACTTAAAGAAATTTTAGAAAAGCTAGCAAAGGGGGAAATATCTGTTCATATGGCAGAACAAGAATTAAGACTCTATTCAATTGAGTACGTAGAAAAAAATTTAGCAAAAATAGATCCATTGCGGGAATTAAGAAGCGGAATACCAGAAGTTATTCTTGCTCAAGGAAAGGAGCTGAAAGATCTCTATAAAATTATTCTCGCTACAATATCTAAAAAAAGATTTGCTGTCATAAGTAAGGTTAAGCCAGAATACATGGAGAGGTTACGTAAAAAATTTGAAGAGGAAAATCTGAGGGTTGAAATGGGACTTAACACAATATTAGTGTCCTGCAAATCCCACAAATTTCCTACAAAGAATGGCAAAGTAGGCATACTTTGTGCTGGAACTTCGGATATTAAAATTGCTGAGGAAGCAAAAATTATGGCGCGAGTAATGGGCAGCAAAATTGTCGTAGAATACGACGTAGGTATTGCAGGAATTCATCGAACACTGAAGGGTATCGCGAAGATGATAAAATCTCAAGTTCACATAATAATTGTGGTAGCTGGAATGGAGGGTGCATTAGGTTCTTTTGTTTCTTCAGTAACTGACATACCAGTAATTGGAGTTCCAACTTCTATAGGGTATGGATTTGGCTCGAATGGGGTTGCAGCGTTGGCATCTATGCTTCAAACTTGTTCAATGGGTATGACCGTCGTGAATATTGATAATGGAATAGGCGCTGGTGCCTTTGCTGCGATGGTAGCAAACAAGATGTCAACCGAACCTAAACCCAAAATGAAAGCAATATGATGAAGATTTATAAGTAATTCATAATCTTGTCAAATTTATAAATAGGATAGACAGGTGAATTTTCAGTTTATGGTTTATACTTCAACACTCAGAAGAATAAGAGAAAGAAAAACAAATTACAGAAAGAGGGAAAAATTGCTTATTGGTAAAAAGGATTTTGTAACCGTTAATGTAAGTGATCAAAACGTTTCAGCTCAGCTAATAAGACCGGATCTCCAGGGAGACAAGGTGATGGCATCTGTACATAGTAACGAATTACTATCATATGGCTGGAAAGGTTCACGCAAGAATATACCCTCATGCTACCTAGTCGGTCTTTTATTAGGTAAAAAATGTCTCCAAAAAAAGATTACGCGGGCGATATTGTATATTGGCAAGAGGCACTTTACGACAAAAATCGCAGCATGCCTGAAAGGTTTGTCTGAGGCAGGATTAGAAATGCCATTTTCAAAAGATATTATTCCTTCTGAAGATAGAATTCAAGGAAATCATATTGCAGAGTACGCAAAAAAAATAAAGTCAAATGATGATCTTTACAAATCCCGCTTTTCGTCAAACTTAGGATTAGGTTTGGAGCCAGAAAAATATCCCAGTCATTTTTCAGAAGTAAAGGACAGGATTGTAAGTGATAAGAGCGAAAAGAAATCAGGTAAATCGTCTAAAACTGCTAAGTCAAAATCGTCCAAGAAAAAAGGAAATTCAAAATGAGCAATCTTAGAAGCAATGAACAAGCAACAGTATGGAAGCCACGCACTGCTCTGGGACAGATGGTTATAGAAAATAAGATTAGTTCAATGGAACAGATTTATGAAAACGGTATGCGTATTCAAGAATCTGAGATTGTAAAACACTTGCTTCCGGATATAAAGAGCCAAGTTGTGCACGTAGGAATAGTACAGAAGCAAACTGATGCTGGAGAAATGACAAGATTTAGTGCGCTCGTTGCTGTTGGTAACGAAGCGGGATGGTTTGGGATCGGAATGGGTAAGGCATCTCAAATGAGAATTGCTATAGACAAGGCAACAATTAATTCATATCTTCACATTATTCCAGTGAAATTAGGTTGTGGCAGTTGGGAATGCCGATGCACGCAACTGCATTCGATACCTTTCAATGTGCGAGGAAGAGGTGGAAGTGTGAAAGTAGAGATTCTACCAGGACCAAGAGGATTAGGACTTGTAGCCGGTGAAAATATAAAAAATCTATTAAAACTGGCCGGGATAAAGGACGCGTGGACAAAATCATTCGGATCTACCAATACAATGACTTCTACTGCTAAGGCAATATTTAATGCTCTTAACTCAACTTACATCACAGGGTGAATAAATGGCATTATTAGTAGTTAGAATGAGAGGAACTGTTAATGTGCCATATTGGGCACTGACTACCCTTGGGAATCTCTATTTGAAGAAGAAATTTTCTGCCACTCTCGTTCCCGAAACAACGAATTACTTGGGCATGTTAAGAAAGATAAATCAATGGGTAGCATGGTCAAAAGCGGACTCGGATATAATAAAAATCTTGATTGAGAAAAGAGGTAAAAAGAAAAACCCCACATTAGAATCAAAGGATAAAAATAAGAGTAAATCTGACTACAAGGGCATTGATGAATTGGTAGATGTCATTGTAAATGATAAAATAAAATTCTCGGATCAAAACAATATTAAACCTTGGTTTAGCTTAAACCCACCCCAAGGAGGTTTTAAAAGGAATACTAAAAAGCAGTTCTCAGATGGCGGTATCCTTGGCAATAACAAGGAATTGCTTGAAATTGTAAAAAGAATGGTATGACTTTGTTGAAGAAAAAATGAGTTTTACATTTATATTTACACTCTTATTTTGATTGTATAGGTATATCATACATGGCAACTAGATTGAGAAAAAGCCGCAGACATCGAGGTACAAGATATTGCGGATGGGGCCAAATAGGGCAGCATAGACAATCTGGTAGCCGTGGTGGAATAGGCGGAGGAGGAAAACATAAGCATTTTTGGATTCGAACTGTAATTGAAGAACCCGGCCATTTTGGACATGATACACTCAACTCATATAGTCGATTTTCAGTCAAAAAATGGATTAATTTGAGAGATCTTAAGAATCTCTCACTTAGATTCAGTGGTAAAAAGGAAGATAAAACTATTCTGGATCTTCGATCATTAGGAATTCAAAAACTCTTGGGCGGCGGCGGCATTAGCGAAAGTTATGTAATTAAGGTAGCACATGCATCTGCAAGTGCTAAAAAGAAAGTAGAGTCGGCAGGAGGTAGTATAATTTCAAATGACCACAGTGCACAATGAAAGTATTGTAAGAACAGTAGTCAAGAAAGTCTCGGCTTACATTCCTCAAGTTGAGAAGCCTAAAAAGAAAATTGGATTAAGTGAGAAATTCATTTGGTGCGGAATTGCATTATTTGCATACCTTGTTATGGGTCAAATTCCACTTTATGGAGTAACAGATTCACCGCAATTTGATTTCTTGGCATTTGCGAGAGTCATATTTGCTGCACAACAAGGAACATTACTAGAATTAGGAATAGGTCCAATCGTTACTGCAGGACTGTTGATGCAGCTATTAAAGGGCTCAGAGTTAATTAAGCTAAATTTCAAGGACCCAGATGATAGGTCTCTCTTCACATCAGCAACAAAGATAGTTACTATTATCGTCATTATTGCAGAGGGTGCACTTTATGGTGTTAGTGTATATGGAGGTTTGTTGGCTCATCCTAGTCTTATTCCTATCTTGATTGGACAACTTATTGGGGCCAGTATTGTTGTAATGTACCTTGACGAACTAATTCAAAAGGGATGGGGACTAGGTTCTGGTATCAGTCTTTTTATTATGGCAGGAGTTGCTCAGGGAATTTTATGGAGTATATTCAGTCCGGTACCTGCACAAGATGGACCGGTGGGAGTAATTCCATTCATCATAGATTCAGCTATTAACGGAGACATCTCAGACGCACTCTTTAGAAGCGGTCAGCTCCCTAGTATTTTTGGTCTAATAGTTACCTCCTTAGTTCTTTTGGCACTCGTGTACACTCAGGGTATTCATGTGGATATACCTATAGTCTCTACAAAATATCGAGGGTTTACTGCTGTATATCCCATAAAATTGCTATATACGTCTAACATCCCGGTTATTTTGGCCTCGGCATTACTAGCAAACGCTGTGTTCATGGGACAGATGCTATGGGCAAACTATAATCCTGACAATTCAAATCCATTGTTTAACGGGATTGCCCAGTTCGATCCACAAAGTTCACAACAACCAACTGGTGGAGTCTTGTATTATACCACATCTCCCAACAGTTTTGAAAATGCGCTTAATGATCCGGTAAGGACAATACTGTATATCATATTTATGACAGCTATTGTTACCGTATTTGGTAGACTGTGGGTGGAATTAGGTGGATTATCTGCAAAGGCGGCAGCAAAGAATTTGTTGGATGCAGATGTTCAGGTTCCAGGCTTTAGACGAACTCAAAGTTCAGTGCAGACGCTACTGAATAAGTACATACCAGCTGTTACTATAGCGGGAGGGATAATAATCGGACTCTTGGCATCAGTGTCAAATGTATTAAATGTATTTGGTACGGGAATTGGTATACTGCTTATGGTCGATATATTGGTTAATTATTATAACCTCCTAGTCCGAGAACAAGTAGACATCCATATGCCTAAATTGGCGGCACTCCTTGGAAGGACCTAGAAAAAAAACAGTTATCATTGTTGGTGTTCCTGGAGTAGGAAAGAGCACAATAATTTCTAATGCTATAGCAACGTTACTCAAAAAAGGAATGACCTTGAACACAGTGGTTTTTGGTTCTGTTATGTTTGAGGAAGCTAAAAAATTGGGAATAAATGATAGAGATCAGATAAGAAAACAAACGATAGACGTACAGCAAAGATTACAAAATATGACCGCTGATCATATTTCGAGCCTGAATGATTCAATAGTAGTTGTTGATACCCATCTTTTTATAAAAACACAATCAGGTTATTATCCGGGATTACCAATGAGTCTTATTTTAAAGCTAAATCCTGAAAGACTTATTTTGATAACTGCAAATTCCGAAGAAATTCTAAATAGAAGAAAAAATGACAGTACGAGGACAAGAGATTTGATTTCAGATGACGAAATAAAAAGGGATATAGAAGTTTCTTTGTCCATGATTTCATCGCTTTCTATTTTGACAGGTGCTCCATTTGAAATTATTTATAACCATGACAACATGATAGATTCTGCCACATCACTTTTGGTGGAATTACTAGAGAAATCTCCCTGATTGACAAATATCAAAATGCGGGTAACATAGATATTGATATTGGGTTGACAATATAACAGAGCGTGACAAAGAATTGGAATCTAATAATATACAGAATATTAGTGTAGTTATTTCAGGGAGTGCAGCTGTCGGCAAGACTACACTGGCCCAAGCTCTTGCAGGGGAATTCGGATTCAAGTTGTATAATGGGGGTGACATCCTGAAGGAAATAGCCCGTCAACAAGGCTACACGATATCCGGAAATGATTGGTGGGATTCTAATGAAGCGATAGGTTTTATGAAAGAACGTAAGAAGAACTCAATTTTTGACAGGCAGGTGGATGAAAAATTAATTAAGATTGCTAAGAAAGGTAACGTTATTATTGCTAGTCATACACTTCCTTGGTTAACAAGTGAACCAATAAGTTTCTGGCTAAGTGCTTCTCAGCGAAAAAGATCTGAAAGAATGTCAATACGCGACAAAATCACAATAGTAGAGGCTCTCGACATTGTAAAGATGAGGGATAGGGAAAATAAAAAAATCTACAAGAAAATTTATGGTTCAGAGTTCGGAAAAAATTTTGAAGTATTTGATTTCATGATTAATACTGAACTTCTCTCGCTTGATTCACTTGTTTATTTGTGTAAGGAAATTATAAAGAAGATGACGATTCAGTAGTATACTAGGACACAAAATGACATTGAGACTAGATGCATTAGAGATCATAAATGATGATGTTACTAGCACAAAGTATGGTCATCATCCTGATTCTAGACCATTGGACGTTCTTTTGGATAATGGAATTATCTTGTTGGATAAACCTTCAGGACCTACTAGCCATGAATTGGTTGCTTGGACAAAGAGAATCCTTGGTATAACTAAGGCGGGACACAGTGGTACTCTCGATCCAGGTACTACCGGTCTTCTACCAATCGGACTAGGGGATGCTACCAAAGCACTATCAATCCTTTTGTTAGGACCAAAAGAATACTATGCTATTGCGAGGATTCATCAGCAAAAGGACCTTGGTTTAATTGATAGCGTGCTTGGACAATTTACTGGAGAGATTTACCAAAGGCCTCCTCAGCGATCATCTGTCAAAAGATCCACACGTGTTAGACGAATATATGAATTACAAAGGCTAGAAAGTGTAGACAACATACTTCTGTTACGTGTGCTGTGTGAGGCAGGGACTTACATTAGAAAACTGGTTTATGATATCGGGGAGATTCTTGGGACAGGAGCTACTATGTTTGAATTACGGAGGACAAGGGTAAGTGTTTTTTCAGAATCTCCCGATAATCTAGTGAGGCTGCATGATTTAGTTGATGCTGTAGAGACATTTAAGGAGACAAAGAAAGAGGAAAAAATTCGCTCAATTATCAGACCAATTGAAGTGGCACTTGAAGGAGTCCTGTCTGTTGCAGTAAAAGATTCTGCTGTAGATGCTCTTTGTCATGGAGCCCAAGCGGCAATTCCCGGTATAGTTGCGATTGATAAAAACATCCAAAAAGGAAATTTAGTTGCAATCTATTCATTAAAAGGAGAAATTGTTGCTTTAGGTGAAGCCAATATGAATTCAGAAGAAATTAGGGAAAATGACAAAGGAATTGCGTTCAATATTAAGAGATTGATAATGAAGCCTGATACCTATCCACGTGGTTGGAAGAGTAATAAAAATCCGGATAAAAAATAAAAAATTAGCCGTCTAGACTTATTGGTTCTTTGTGTTTTATCTTGTATAGTTTTCTGTTTTATCAAATCCTATAGAGGACTATTCGTCTTCAGACTCGTCTTCAGGACTATCTTCTGAATCTTCAGCTTGATCTTCTAAGCCAGTAGCGTTTAACATACTGGTAACATTGGTTGCGTTAAGTATTCCTTCACGTACTGTGGCATTTGTAACTGCCTGTTCTTGCTCTTCTCCATCTTCAGTGTCTTCTTGCTGTTGTTCTACACTTGCTTGGGTTTGTTCTTGCTCTTCTTCCTGTTCAGCTTGTTCTTGTTCTTCCCTTTCCTCAGCCGGTGATTCTCCACCAGTAGCATTCGTAATATTGACTGCTTCTCCTGCCTGAGTTTCTTCTGCAGTCTGAGCTTGTTCTTGTTCTTCCCTTTCCTCAGCCGGTGATTCTCCACCAGTAGCGTTTGTCATATTAGTTTCTGCACCTGCTTGAGCTTGTTCCTCTTCTCCATCTTGTTCTTCGGATGATGTCTCTGTATCGGTTGCATTTGTGGCATTCATCATTCCTTCATCAGGTAATTCGTCTGGGGCTGTTGCGTTTGTAACATTAGATATGGAAATAGGTTCCCCTTCCTCCATAGCTTCTTCAGTAGTCTGATTTGTTGTAACGTCTGAGAAGTTCTTAATTTCATCGAGTTCTTCAGGGGTAGAAATGTCTAGAATAGTATCATTGCCTTGACCTTCACCTGATAAAATCTTATCCAGAATTGCAGGTGGAAGCAAACCTTCGCCAGTACTATTTTTCAAATCTTCATTAACATGTTCTATTATTTTTGTTGAGTTTGCAGGTAGTATTTCTAATAACTCAGTTCTATTTGAAACGGAAAGTGGTTGACTATCAGGGTCTTTCACTGGCATTTCATCAGGCAACTCGTCGCCTTTAATTGCATCAGGAGGTACGGGTGGTGCTTCCCTTTCACTCTCCGACCGCGGGACGAATGTAGCATTTTCGCTCTCAAACGGTGGTATTTCGGTATCTGTCGCATTTTCTATGATCTCCTCCGTGACATTTACATCAGGAGCTTCACCTTCTGTTTGAGCAAAAATTGTTCGATATTGAATCGCAGGCACAGTCATCAAAAATGATGCTAATAATAATACACTAACAAAACCATACGTCATTAAATTCTTGTCTCTATTCATATTTGACACGACATCAATAAATTATACAATACTAATAAAACTTGCGGATCGCCAAAACATGTACTTTAACTATGATGAGTCTTATCTCCAACATCTGAATTAAACTGTTTTAATACTATTAATTGTGCCAATTGTATTTGAGTACCAAAAAATATGATGGGCTTGGATTTCTAGAATACTAAAAGTCTTCGCAGTCATCTTCTTTGTCGTCACCTTCATCTTCGTCATAATCTAATATTTCATCATCACCACTTCCGCAGTCAAATTCATCAGCCCCAGGACCTCCTCTAAGGATATCGTCCCCTGAACCTGCCTTCAGGTCATCGTTTCCTGTACCCCCATGCAAATAATCATCTCCTTTACCACCAATGAGATCGTCTCTGTTGTTTCCTCCCCATAGTCTATCGTCGCCGCTTCCTCCTGCTATGTGGTCAGCACCTGAACGACCTTTTAATCTATCACGATCTTCATTTCCAAATAGAAAATCATCATCATCGCCACCTGCTATCCAATCTCTTCCTTCTTCTCCATAAATCGTATCCTCTCCACCATTTCCCTCTATTACATCGTTACCTCTCCCACCAGTTATGTCATCATCGCCGCTATTACCCTGAATTATGTCGGTATTTCTTCCACCGTCTATCTCATCATCACCTCTGTTACCTTCAATAATATCATCAC
Organism: Nitrososphaeraceae archaeon; assembly: GCA_035620895.1. Taxonomy (GTDB): domain Archaea; phylum Thermoproteota; class Nitrososphaeria; order Nitrososphaerales; family Nitrososphaeraceae; genus TA-21. Next base: position 160,856 of record DASPFY010000004.1, on the reverse strand, counting down.
CACGTCCACCTAAAATAAAATCACCGCCGCTATTTCCATTGATAAAATCATCATCATCCATTCCGTAAAGGTTATCACTATCTGATTTTCCCCATATAACGTCATCGCCGTCCAAGCCCCAGATACTGTCTTCATCATTAGTGCCAGGCAAAAAATTATCATCATCATCTCCTACTATGTCGTCTGCCCATACATTCGAAACAAATGACGACCCTGAAGAACTTAACATTGCAGCTATCGCAACAAATATCATTCCACTACTAATAATCCTATACATCTCATACCTACAACATCCATAATACTAATAAAACTTGCGGATCGCCAAAACATGTACTTTAACTATGATGAGTCTTATCTCCAACATCTGAATTAAACTGTTTTAATACTATTAATTGTGCCAATTGTATTTGAGTACCAAAAAATATGATGGGCTTAGTTTTCTAGAATTAGTGATGAGATTATCTTCGGTTTTAGGGATGCCACATGAAATCTAGATTAAAGCGCCGGGAGAGGGATTTGAACCCTCGAGACCTTCACAGGTCACAAGCTTTCGATAAACAATTGATTCCAGGCTTGCGCCCTACCAGGCTAGGCGACCCCGGCTTAGAATCTACTCAATTTTTTCTTTATATTAAGTATTAATTAAATCCCAAAATAACATGAACTTGAAAACTTTATTTTTAGAATCTAATCTTCACTTAGGAGTTTCCCAGACTTCATATCGTACTCATTAATGTTGTTATGTCCCATTTTTTCGACATGTTCTTCAACATCAGAACGAAATGAAAATGTAGATCTACATTCCTTACAAATCCAAATTGATCTTAGATCATAATTCTTCATTGCTCAAATTCAACTATAAAACATGCAATTTAAGCAATAAGGTAGGAAGTTACATATTATTCATTAAATAAAATCTTTCTAAAGTATTAAGTAGTTGATTTTAACGTAAAAAAGTGCGAATATGCCAAAATCCTAAATGGATTCAAGAAAAGACTATAATACGTATTATTCTATTCTCACTGTTAATGAGTGCTACCTCCATTTCAGGTGACTGTAAAAGCAATAGGCACCTCGAATGTGTGGATTGTATGTGCAAATGTCATATCCCAGGAACTATGGAGAATCTAGCAAAGAAAATTGCCAAACTTGAAAAGGAAACTCCGGGAGTTGGAGAGTCACTCTAACCTTTTTTAGTCAACCTTCAACCCTAAAACTTTCGTCTCGTTAATTAGTGAAGTGTGACTTCCCTTAAATGATGAACAAACAAGATAAAATTCACTACTTTTTTGTCTGCTCGCCTTTGGTTTACATGCTGTTACTTTCAAAAATACTTTGGATGCCTGTTTTTTAACATCACCTGATTGTCTCCCCTCAAAGATCTTGAATACCGCATTTCCTCCTTTTTTCAAAAGTTTTGTCGAAATCTGCAATGCAACCAGGGTAAGTGATATTTGTCTTTCATGATCATAATGCCATATTCCACTGACATTTGGAGATAGATCAGACAATACTACATCAAATGAAAATGGAAATTTTTTCTTTATGATTTCCACGACATTTGGATCCTCTATGTCTACTCGCATTGTTGAGATTCCAGTAATAGGTTGAGTGGGTTCTATGTCAATACCAACAATCTTTCCATTTGGATCCGAAAGTTTTTTTGACACTTGCAACCATCCACCTGGCGCACAACCAATATCCAAAATGGTATCATTTTGTTTTAATAAATCATGTTTTTTGTTTATCTCCAATAGTTTGTATGAAGACCTGCTACGATAGCCCTGGTCTTTGGCTAACTTTCTATACTGATCCCTTAGAGCGCTTTCTATTTTCATATAATCGGATTCATTTTCTCCTCCATTTTTTCGAGTTTTGCTATAGATTGCTTCCTGAAATTCATATAATTCATCTTTTTCAATATTTTACGTACAAAACATTCGAGCTTTTTAGTGGGGCCATAAGTATTCAAGAATATCTACCAAATTCATCTATTACTATGTAAAGTATTTTTTCATAATATTTTCCATTTTTAACTTTACAACATCTTTATCATCTAATATCTCTGGATGTTTTTGATTCAAGTGTCTAAGAGCAAATCTGACTCTTTGGCCGCATAATTTACACTTCGCCTTACCAAACATCTGAGATATAGTACCTTCAGGAGTAATAAAAATTGCTAACTTAGGTCAAAGTTTGAACACGTTAGAATAGAGCATAAAACAGGCGTAAAAAAACAAAAAGATGCTTTATCCTATTCCGATTGGCGGTCTTTTGTGTTCGCTGTGCTCAAGTAGATTGTGGTAATTTAACATATCTACATTATCGAATGACTTTCCACAAATTTGACATTTCCATTTATTTTGCCCTTCAGCAGCTTTACTTGACTGCTCAGTAGACATGTTATTATTAATGCGTTCATTGCAGATAAGGTTTTCATAGAATAACGCTAAACTGGGTTAATTATTCAAGAAAGGTCCAAAACACCATTTACTTCAAATTTTCCTGTAAGTAGTATTTCAGGTGCCTCCTTTCAATGATCAATTGTCTTCAATTAGAAAAACAAAAATTTAGGAAAAAAAATCATTTCTTCATGCCAATAACTGATGCTAGTAAGAAACAGATTGCACAACAAAGAAGATTATTTTATAAAATATGTTTTGATTGTGGTGGGAAAAATCCCATACTTGCCTCAAGGTGCAGGAAATGTCACGGAAAAAATATGAGACTCAAAAATAGGACGCTGGGTGCCAAGAAATAATACATACATTTTAATTGTAGAATTTTCCGGATTTTTTTAAGAATATATAAATATTATCAAGCTGAATTCTATTTATACAATGCCGATAAGGACAGGAGAAGAGTATATTCAGAGCTTGAGGGGGCGGAAAATGAAGGTTTACCTTTTTGGCGAGCTGGTAAATGAGCCTGTAGATCATCCAATGATTAGACCTTCAATTAATGCAGTTGCTGAAACTTTTGATCTTGCTAATCGAGATCCTGAATTGGCATTAGCAGAATCCTCACTTAGTGGTAATCAAGTAAACAGATTCTTACATATTGCCGAAAGTGCTGATGATCTCGTTAATCAAAATAGAATGCAAAGAAAACTGGGGCAGCTTACAGGTACCTGTTTTCAAAGATGTGTGGGAATGGATGCTCTGAATTCATTATATTCGACGACGTTTGAAATGGATAAAAAATTTGGAACTCCATATCACGAACGTTTCAAAAAATTCGTAAAGAAAATGCAAGATGAGAATCTGGTGATAGGTGGTGCCATGACAGATGTTAAAGGTGATAGAAGTTTAAGTCCTTCTCAACAGGAAGATCCAGACCTTTTCGTACATATCTCAAAGAGGGACCAAAATGGTATTTACATATCAGGTGCAAAGGCACATCAAACTGGATGTATAAATTCACACTGGATATTGGTGATGCCTACTATGAGATTGAGGGACGAGGACAAACAGTATGCTATAGTAGGTGCAATTCCTGCAGATGCAAAGGGTATCACGTATATCTATGGTAGACAGTCCTGTGACACTCGAAGTATGGAGGGTGGTGATTTGGACGCTGGAAATTCTAAATTTTCTGGACAAGAGGCAATGATAATTTTTGATAATGCTTTCATTCCAAATGAACTAATTTTCATGGATGGGGAATTCGAATTTGCTTCCATGCTTGTAGAGAGATTTACATGTTATCACAGACGTAGCTATGTTTGCAAGACTGGTCTTGGTGATGTACTGATAGGTGCAGCTGCCTCAATAGCCGATTATAATGGCATTTCAAATGCATCGCATATTAAAGATAAACTGGTAGAAATGACACACCTAAACGAAACTATCTTTGGTGCAGGTATAGCATCATCATATCAGGCTCATAAGACTTTGTCCGGAAATTATCAAAATGATGATATGCTTGCTAATGTCTGTAAGCACAACGTAACAAGATTTCCATATGAAATTGGTAGACTTGCGCAAGATATAGCTGGAGGACTAATGGTCACCATGCCATCTGAAAAGGATTTCCGTAGTCCTGATACTGGACCACTTCTTGAAAAATACCTGAAGGGGAGAAAAGGGGTTTCCACAGAAAATAGAATGCGCATATTGAGATTAATTGAAAATATGACCCTTGGACGGAATGCTGTTGGATATCTTACAGAATCAATGCATGGAGCAGGATCGCCTCAGGCTCAAAGGATCCAAATTGCAAGACAAATGCAATTAGGATACAAGAAAAAATTGGCCAAGGATCTTGCTGGAGTTGACGAGGGAGAGTCTGCAGAGGGAGTCAATGAACATTCTGAATATTTTGATAGAATATTTGGAATAAACACAAATTAATTTTTAGTACCTTTGGTAGTATCTAGCTATATTTGTGGGTAATGTACCTTTACTGTAACTGTCTTGTTCTATCGGAACGTTAATTATGTAGTAGAATAGGATATGAAAAACAACCATTATGAACGATGCTGAGTTTAAAAATCTAGTTAGAAGTTGGAATGATTTTCCCACCAAAGGAATTTCGTTTAAGGACATAAATCCACTTTTTAGAACTCCCGATTCGTTGAACTATCTTAATAAAAAGTTGTTTAATATGTATAACAATTTTCAAATAAACAAAATTGCAGCGATCGAATCACGTGGATTCATGCTAGGTACCATGCTTGCCATAAGCCTGAATAAGGGATTGGTCTTAATTAGGAAGGAAGGAAAATTACCTGGTCCAACAATCAAGGAATCTTACAGTATTGAATATGGGACCCGTGTTATGGAAATTCAGAATGATGCAATTTTAAGTGGAGAGAAAATTCTGATTGCAGATGACTTGCTTGCAACAGGGGGCACTGCAATTGCATCAGCATCGCTTGTCGAAAAATTGGGAGGAATAGTAGTTGGATTTGTATTTATGATTTGTTTGAATTATTTGGAGGGAGTGGACAAATTAAAAAATCATGGATACAATGTGAATTGTATTATGGAGTTTGACTAAATGAAAGAATATCATGCTGAAATTGGTATTATAGGCGGTACTGGCATCTATAATCCGGAATTACTAACTAATGCAAAATCAATAAAGATCTTTACCCCTTATGGAAAAACTTCTGATCTAGTAACTATCGGTGAATACAATGGTCGTTTTGTTGCCTTCATTCCTCGTCACGGTAAAGCACACACAATCCCACCGCATAAGGTCAACAGCAGAGCAAATATTTGGGCTTTAAATTCATTGGGAGTATCAAGGATTATCGCACCATCAGCTGTCGGGAGTCTTCAAGATAGGTACAAACCAGGGGATATTGTATTACCTGATCAGTTTATTGATTTTACTAAAAGAAGAGAGTATACATTTTATGACGAAGGACAGGTGTGTCATGTTTCATGTGCAGATCCCTTTTGCAATGAATTAAGATCAATCTCTCTAAATATTGGTAAACAGCTGAAATACAGTGTGCATGATGGTTCTACTTACATTTGTATTGAAGGACCTCGTTTTTCAACCCGTGCAGAATCAAAATATTTTAAAGACATTTTACACGGCGACATTATTGGAATGACCCTGGTACCAGAATGTATACTTGCAAGAGAAATGCAGATATGCTACATGTCGATTGCAACAGTTACCGACTATGATGTTTGGTATGAAAATCCGGTCTCCTCCAGAGAAATACTGGAAGTCTTGACCAAAAATGCCAATAGGACTAAGGAATTGCTTACTGCATTGATACCTTCTATCCCTGAAACCAGAAATAAGTGCAAATGCAAAACAGCATTACAAGATGCTATGGTTTAATCTGACTTTTAGTTGCAGGATCTATGAGAATTACTTCTCCTTCGACAAGTTTTCGTTGCAATACTAACTGGAAATCTTCGGTGTCGTAACCAAATTCTTTCAATTTGGATAGAGTTTTTTTTGTCAAATGCAGACTTATATTATGACCCCCAATTCTTCCAAAGGCAATGGCATTGAACTTTAATTTGGTATCTTTAATAATAAAGTAGCCTCTTAATTTGCTTGCGTATTGTCCTCCCTGGGCTTTTTCTACATATATTTGAGGTTCATCAGAAGGATAAGAATCACGAATCACTTTGGACTTTCCTCACTTGTTATCTCAATACTTCTGTTTATATTCTTGGAAACCAAAAAACTCCACCAGGTATTGTCTACTATCTTGTAATCAATAACATTAACAGTAACAGCCGTTTCGTCATCCGTATCTATGAATGAGAAATTTCCATTTTTTATGATTTTTATTAATTTCCATCTTTCCTTTCCCATTCTATTTCTATTTATTGCGACGGCCCATTCTTGATCCTCTGGAATTGTAGGCATGCCAATGTAGTCTACTATCTCCAGAATGCCCAATCTTTTTTCTTCGCAAAATATTTTTTTATTTATTACATTTCTCCAGATATCGACAGCTCCTATCGTTCTTTTGTTTTCATTAATGTTAATAACTCCAAAATAGACCACCTTATTTTCTGGAACGGTTGACATTCGACAAATTATTGATTCCGATTGCCATATTTAGTTCTTGCAGATTCGTGCATTTTCTCTAAGGAAGAGGCTAAACTATCAATTTGGACATTTTTTTTAAACTCTATTCCTATTTTTTGACAATGTAGTCGATATGCATTTACTATTGAAAATTTGGGATGAAATGTTTGATACACACCGGATAGATCCAATATCAGCCCCTTTTCAATTAGACCATTGAGCAATCGGGTTGTTTTCTTAAGAGGAAGCCTTAGCTCATCTGATATCTCTCGTGGCGGTGTTTTATCATTAATTATCAAGTACAAAAAAATCTGTGCTTCTATATCTGAAAGGTTAATTTTTGATATTAGCGCATCTTTGATGCTTTCCAATTAGTATCAGATCAATCCTGTTCACTATGCATTAGGTCTTATGTACGTTATCAATCTTACACTGAAAAAAACAAACTTGTATACGATTTAAATCTTTTAACTAAACAGAGGAGTTCTGTGTTTTATCAGAATGTTAACATCTCCTTATATTTTTGATTTCTTTTCTGAATGTCTTCTGAATTGATATTTGCGAGTTTTTCAACGCCATAATCCTCTATTGCGAACGAACCCATAATATTTCCATGTATCATCGCATTTTTCAAAGTTTTTAAATCCCATTTTTCTTGTTGTGACAAGTATCCCATGAATGCACCACCAAAAGAATCGCCGGCACCAGTAGGATCCTTTATAATTTCAGTAGGATATGCGGGAATTGGAAAGAATTCATCGTTATGGAAAAGCAGCGATCCATTTTCTCCCTTATTTATTACTGCGAAAGCAGGTCCATTTGATGCAAGCAAGCGTGCACATTTCAAAATATTGTTCTCCTTAAACAACAATTTGGCCTCTGATTCATTTAACATTATTCCATCAACTTTTTTTATCATCTTAATCACGTCGTCCCTCTTATTAACAATCCAAAAATCCATTGTGTCACAAATTACTAATTTTGGGCCCGAAAATAATTTCAGTATATTCATATTTTGTACTGGATCATTATTTGCAAGGTAAACATATTCAGAATCAATGTAATCATCCGGTAATGTTGATTGGTAATTTGCAATTACATTAAGTTCAGTCTTGTTAGTCGTTCTCTTTGCAAGATCATAACCAAAAGAAGAATCATAATGGAAGGTTTTTTCGGTTTGACTAATGGTTAACCCTCTGATATCAAGACGGTTTTTTAAGAGCTCTAAATATGCTGCTGGAAAATCATGACCTACTATCCCGAGAAGTGATGTGGGCACGTAATTCGAAGCCGAGATTGAAGCAAATGTAGCTGTGCCGCCCAATGTTCTTTCAACAGTATGAAGAGGTGTCCGTGTAGTATCTAATGCAATGGTTCCGAATATCGTTAACATGAAGTTCGATTAATAACAACAATAAATAAGTGTTCAGCAATATTTTGCACATTGACATCCGAGACAAAACATGATAAAATAGTGATTGGTTTTTCTGGCGCTTCAGGTATTATTTACGGAATCAGACTTTTGGAGATTCTACATTCTATTAACATTCAAACATATCTTATTATCAGTGAATGGGCAAAAAAAAATATAGAAATTGAAACCGACAAAACATTAGAATACGTTAAGTCTCTTTGCTCCGTTAATTACGATAATTTCAAATTAGACGCCTCCGTATCAAGCGGTTCTTTCCTTCATGATGGGATGGTCATAGTACCATGTAGTATGAAGTCACTTTCAAGTATTGCGAATGGTTACGACGATACACTTATCTCTCGCGCTGCATCTGTTACTTTAAAAGAGTCACGAAAACTAATCATTGTGCCAAGAGAAACTCCGCTTTCAAGGATTCATCTTGAAAATATGATCAAGTTACAAGAAGCTGGTGCAATTATTCTTCCAGCCATGCCAGGGTTTTATCATAAACCATTGACGATAGATGAAATAGTTGATCATATGGTTGGCAAGATTCTTGATCAACTAAAAATAGAACACGATCTGTTCAAGAGATGGAAGGGTCAATAAAAGGACTTACATTATTTTTCCTTTTAGAAAACCTAGCATGACTCAAACAAAAAAAAATACAAATAGAAAATAGAAATAAGAAAAATAATAAAACAACCTAAAAAGATCATATGATCTTGCTTAACGTTCGTAGTAACGATTTTGATTGGTCTATTAATTTTCCCAGAGTTGTAACTTTTCGATTTTTGATCTCCTCTTTGCTTGATAGAGCATTTCGTAGACTGTCTTATGAGATCTTCCACTAATTAGTAACATTATTGCATCGATAGCTAGCTTTGTTTCTTCATAGTTACCGATCAAACCTATTATGTGTCCATATATTGAAATGTAGGTGTTAGTTAATTCTTCAAGATTTTTTCTAGCCTTACCTTTCTCGCCAATAATCCTACCCTTTATTCGATTGGTAGAATTGGTAGAGCTTGTAAAATTACGAAGATCTAATATTTGAAACAGTGTTTCCTCATCTAAGATCCTAAATGCCCTCTCAGGGGAAAAACCACTTGAAATAGCAGTGATAATGTCTCTTGCCTTTAGTGCTCCATATTCATCGAAATTTTTAGACGTTGAAGATATTGTTATCTCTCCTGTCTTACTTTCGATGTCTATCTTTACGTTGCATTTTTTACAAATCTCATTCTTGGTTTTTCCATTATTTCCTATAACTACGGAAATCCGCTCTTCAGGTATATGTAGTGATAAATTTAGATGATCATTTTTGTCCAATAGGAAACCCTACTTAGAACATGAACTGTAATTATTTATTTATTGTTTGACTTTTTACGCTTAGTAGGATTCTCTGAATCTATAAATCATAAGAAATGGAACACCTGAAAAATACTTGATGCTGGACCTTTTTGCAAGATTCAATTCAATTGCTTTATCAACTGTATCTTTGCCAGCTAGATTTGATATAGATGATTTTTTTAGATAAGATTCTATTTCACTATCATCTGCTACTTTATCCATCCAGTAATTCTTTTTTATATCTATTCTAATATCCCCATGTTGGATTTGCTTATCAATCAGATAGAGGTCACATACATTTACCATAAGTGAATCCTGATATTTAATAGTCCTTATTGCGTATCTAGACGCCCGGTCCTTAGAGCTGCTACTACTAGAAGTCAAATGATACTTTGATACAGATGTATTTAGTTAAGTTTTTTGCCTAACCTTGTCTTGTTAATATTTCATTATATCAGTGAATGTTAGTTGTCATTCATCATTTATTGTAATATTATTACTAAAAATTAATACTATCAATGGACCATCAAATTAATTAGCCTCTGCTACATATTTCAGGTCGTAGATAAATTGCCAAAGGACCTAGAATACATGAGGGAGAAGAGGAGTTTGGACTATGCTTCCATTTCAACTCATTATAAGAGAGTCCTTGTAGTTTGTATAGACCGAGACGATGACCTAGGTAAAAATGGAGGAGTTGAAACTCCAGTGTTTGGAAGAGATCAATGTATAAATGCAGGCACTAGGTTAGCAATTGAGGATCCTGAAGATGCCGACGCTAACGCAATCTTTGGTGCCGTCAAGATCTATGAGGAGCTTGTAACAAAAGGTTATGAGGCTGAGGTTGCAGTAATCACTGGTGCTTATAATCGAGGGATAGAAGCAGATGAAAAAATATCTTCGGAATTAATAGAAGTTCTGTCAAAATTCAAGGCCGAGGGGGCTGTCATTGTTTCCGACGGTGAAGATGATGAAACTGTAATTCCACTAATCCAGGCCATAGTACCAGTAATATCCATACAGAGAATAATAATACGACATAGTAGATCCGTTGAATACTCCTATGCTGTTTTTGGAAAATATGTAAAGATGCTAGTTTATGATCCAAGGTATTCGAAATTCTTTTTGGGCGTACCTGGGGCTCTGCTCATTTGTGGTAGTTTTGCTACGATCTTTGGTTTTACGAGAGAAGCTTTGGCCATAGTTCTTAGTGTATTAGGAGTTGCATTTGTAATCAGGGCCTTTGATATTGACAAATCTCTAGGATCGCTTAATAGGACTACACCTTCAACATTCATCAGAATATTTTCAACATTTGCCGGGATCATGATAATTTTGGTGGGCATAGCTAATGGTATATCAAACATCCCGGACGGAGCTATCCCGAAGGACGCTAGCTTCTTAGAAATCGTTACAAATAGGGCCGTGGTAGGAGGTTTTGTTAATGGCTCAATAACCCTTATCTGGATAGGTCTAGCTACTATTTTCGGAGGAATATTACTAAGTAACTGGTTTAAAGGAAGCATTAGGATTCTTTCGGATATCCTGAGGTTAGTTGTACTTGGATTGATATACATACCTGTAATTCAATTTACTTCAGTTCTGACTGAAAAAACAAATCCTTTCAATCTTATTTCATCTTTATTTATTGGTCTAGCTATTACTCTTGTTGCTACTACATTTTTGTTTCAATATTTCAGAAACAAAAAAGGTGGAGAACAACTGAAACATTAGGACCATTACCTACATAGCGTTATTATATGATTTAAAATCAATTAATTAGAGAGCAAATGTATGGTTTCTTTTATTCCCTCATCAATAATAATTGGTTTTATAGATTCTATGAACGCAAACTAGAATCGCAAATTAAAAAAGATCCTCTACCAAACCACGTTGCAATAATATTGGACGGGAATAGACGGTGGGCAAAATACAATTTTTTGGCAAATAAGGGTGCACATGCGATGGGCGCAGACAAGGCCGAACAGTTGCTAACTTGGATCTATGATCTGAGGATCAAAATAACTAGCTTATATGTATTATCTATCGAAAATCTTGAACGCGACAAGAAAGAATTGGATGATATCTATACACTACTTGGAATAAAACTTGAGAAATTATATAATGATTCCAGAATACACGAAAGGGAGATGAAAATAAAGGCTATTGGAAATATAGAAGCCCTTCCACAGGCAATAAAAGATATTCTATTCAAGCTTGAAAAGGAGACCAATCAATACGACCTTACATTTCTAAACATTGCTATCGCATATGGTGGACAGCAAGAATTGGTTGAGGCAATCCGAAAAATTGCTCATGATGTAGAAAAAAAAGAGCTACAAATATCAGATATTAACGAACAATCAATTGATACATATCTTTATACCTCACATTTGCCACAACCGGAACCGGACCTTATCCTGAGAACTTCTGGTGAGAAGAGATTGAGCGGATTTCTGTTATGGCAGAGCGCGTACAGCGAATTAGTATTTATGGATGTTTTCTGGCCAGAATTTAGAAAGATTGATCTTATGAGGGCAATAAGGACATTTCAAAGGCGCCGTAGAAGGTATGGCAAATAGAAGAATATTGATATGGCTCTCTTATTCCTAGTATAATATCAATGCCACTACATGGTGATTACGATCAGGAAAAAATGAGGTGGTTTTGTAGCAGGTGGATGGACAAGAAACAATGGTTACAGATTCATGGTTATTCTCCAGTTTCTACCGATATTGATTTGGATGAAAAAGACGTTACAGAGAGCAGTTAGTGTATATGGATTTCCAAATTGAGAGATTGGCATGATCACAGAAAAATCTGCAGGTTTTATTCTAATTTCTGATAATGATTCTCATAATAGAGATCGTTCTGTATTACTGCTTCATTATGTATCAGGTCACTGGGATTTTCCAAAAGGAAATATCGAAATTAATGAAAATGAATTGCAGGCGGCTACCAGGGAATTGAAAGAGGAGACAGGGATTGAGAATTTTACATTGTTACCAGGCTTTAAATACATATTAAATTATAAATACACTAGAAAATCAACTTTGATTTCAAAACAAGTAACTTTGTTTCTCGCCTCCACAAAAGTAAACCAAGTAAGAATTTCACATGAGCATATAGGTTATCAGTGGACAGATATTAACTCCTCAGTCAAACAATTAACATATTCAAACGCGAAAAACGCATTGATTTACGCCATGAAATTTTTAAAGGATCTTCCTTCAAACACAAATTACAAAAATGCTAATTCATAGCATTATGATTTCATGCGTTGAAACAAGAATTAGTGTCAAAATAATCTACATATGTAGTTGCGTAACATTTGAACAATATACAATAATTTTTCTAATCTTCAGATTTCGTTTAAATCGAGCAAGTTTGACATTGTCTTGCGTCTATTTTTTGAATGTAATATAGATCGACCAATTATTAGAAAGTTGCTTCCATTATCAACCGCCAATTTTGGGTTACCACCTTGAATACCTATACCAGGGGAATAAATAGGAATACTGGAAACGGATGAGATATACTTTAGAGTCTTCAAATGGGTAGCTCCTACCACAATTCCATCAACATTACTTTTTTTTGCATAGCTTAAAAATATCTCAAAGAGCGGCAAAATCTTGCTTTTATTTGATTTTCCCTGGGCAACGTTAAGGCTATATCCTTCGCTAGCATTTTCATGACTCATATAAGCAAGTGAGATTACTCCCATTCCAAGTTTGTGGGCAAAGCGAACAAGTGATTTTAATTGTTTTTGTCCAATTATTGGATTTACTATTACTGAATCAAAGCCCATTGTGTGTAAATATAGTAACGTTACCTTGTTCGTATTACTGATATCATTCAATTTTATGTCGGCTATTGACAACAAGCCATACGAATGTATGACTCTGTTTATTTTCGCAATGTCTTTTTTACCAAATGGTAGAATAAGATGAAAATTTATTTTGATGGCACACAAGAATGGATAAATGTTACTTATCAAATTCTCAATATACATAAGGTTATGATAGCGTGGTTCTAAGTCTAGGGCAAGTATTATGAAACTTTTATTATCCATCGAAATTTGTTCAATGCGATCTCTATACGAGGAAACTTTATTCATCAACATTCACTAATGGATGTGATCCAAATAATTTTATCAATTTAATGTAAATATATCCATGTTCCTGTATATTGTTAGTAAATGTTGGATCTTCTGATTTCAGACTAGAATATCTAATGAAAGAATAAGTAGGATTTTCAGGAATTGTTGCATAATAAAAATAGGATACTCCATCAGATTCGGCCATATTCAGAGCGGTTCCTACAACATATCTCAACTTTTTTGTACTATTGAAAACAAATAGAGGAAGTGGTGATTCTTCATAAATCATTTTGTAAGACGCAATTTTTACAAGACTTTGGAAATTGCTCAGCTTAATTGGTGCATAATTGGAGTTTTTTGCACCTTTAGGCCTCCGCCAAAAAATGGGTGGAAATTTGTCAACTGAGATAATGGGAGAATACATTACTGATGGATATTGTATGTTTTCTACTATTGACACATCTTCAATACCATTGGTATTTCTATATGCAAGATATTGGCCACCACTTGGATATTTTACGTAATATATTACGGGTATATTATTCAGAAAATCTATTTGAGTTGCCAATAAATCATCTTTGCCAGATTTGAAGGAAAAAGTAAGAAGTGGAGTTCGCTCAAATGCACAGACTAGTCTGCCAAAATCTTGAATAGTGGAAACTTCGATAAAGAAAGGTGACTTAATTTGCAATGTTCTACGTTCTAAAATAACATTATTAAAATCATGCGAATAAGAGGTTTTTCTAGACAAACATTTGTTTTGGATAGGATGTAATTTATGTACTTGAATTAGTTTGTGTTCGGCGATCTATTATATCATATATTTCGGCTCCAGTTCCTATGAGAACAACTTCAACTCCTAGTTTGTCCTCGATCTGCTGAATGAAATTTTTCGCCTGAGGAGTTAATTTGGAGTACTCTTTTAGACCCGCACAATCAGGGAAGACAACATCTAACTTGGTAACGGCTATTTGTGTTGCACTGTTTATCGTGATCGATTTCTTGGCCAATTCCATATTAAATGGAGATGCCCTCCTTTGTCTGCCCGTCACACTTCCATATTCTACCCAACCCAACTTACTAGCCTCATTAACTGTAATTTCATTTTCCAATGGTCCACCACCCACACGAGTCACATATGCTTTAAAGACTATGATAACGTCATCGACCTTCTTAGGTCCTATGCCAATATCAGAACATATTCCTGAAGCAGTAACATCTTTTGAAGTTACAAATGGATAATCCCCGTGGTATAATGATAGAAAAGTTCCCTGCGTTCCTTCTATGAGTACTGATTGGCCCCCGTCAATTGATTCATTAACAATGTCAGAAACACTTCCAAGATAATTCTTTAGCTCACTTATGTCTTTAGCCAGCTTAAGGATTCTTAAGGCACGGTCAGAATTAGCCGGGCCTGTGCCTGTTCCAGTAGTTCCGACAATTTTTTTGAGATGTGCATCTTCCATATCGCGCCTTATGTGCGATTCATCAATAATTCCACAATTATAATCAATTATTGTCCTGTTTCCTGCATTATATCTCCGAGATTCTTCTTTAAGGACACTTGGTGTTACAAGTACTCCGGCGCCTATCAAAAGTTTGGTTTCAGGATTTAAGACAGCGCTTGGCAACATCCGGACCTTGAAGGTTTGATTATTGTAAACGAAGGTGTGGCCTGCATTTGCTCCAACTCCACCCCTTACGGCTATTTTTGGTTTATCCTTTATCGATAAATATGCAATTATCTTTCCTTTTCCCTCATCGCCATAAAAACCTCCTACAATAACTTTACAAGTCATTTTCTATCTCAATTAAATTACAAGTAAATATAAGGATAATCAAGTCTCCTGAAACATTCTAGTACGCAGAAAAGCTAATTGGGTCTTTGCAATTTTTCATTGATACTTAGGTAATATCTGCATCATGTAGTCAAACTATAACCCATCCAAGATCCAGAATATTATAAGATGACACAATTTTATATAGTCGATTCTGAATAATCATATTATTTAAAATGGAATATACAAAGGTGTGTAAAGAGATATTAGATCTGGATCCAAAAATTCGTTTTGCAGGTGTATGTGACGAATCTGGTGAGATTAAATTCGGAGGTCAACGCGAAGGACTGGCGAACTTGCTAACTGCTGAAGAAACAAAGAGATCAAATTTGCAGGCGCTTGCTAGATGGGGATTGCGCAATTCTCTATCTTCTAAAGTCGGCAAAGGGAAATATGCTATGGCAGAATATGAGAAGATAAAACGCATTACTGCTCCTCTGGATAATGATCATCTCCTACTCGTTACAACGGAAGTAGATGCCGATCACCAAGATATTATAAGCAAAGTGCTAAAATTAATTCAACAGTAATTTTTAACATGTTTCTCCGTTTTTTGTTTATTAACAGAATAATCTGGTCGTTCTCCCACTACTTTATCCATCCGTGTTCATGCTCTCTATGTTCATGTGATGCTCCCACACCTGTTACTGCACCCATATAGTCACCATAGACGGCAATTACGTCTTTCAAATCTGACAACTCCTTGAGAAATTCTAATGTTAATTTGTCATTGAAAGCATAATGGGTCCCACTGTCGTGTATAGTTGGATTCATACCGGTTTTGTTAATGATGTAAGTTCTCATTTCTTCAGAATTTGTTTCTGGTTTTGTAAAAACTTCAATCAAATAAAACGGATCCTTATCAGGGTTATTTCGTCTTCGCATCATCAAATCATGAATGAGTTTAGGATGAACTTTTGGAAGATGAATTTCATACAAGGTATGAAGTCCTTCAAAAACTCTTCTTATTTCAGTCAATTCCGACAATTTTGAATTCTATAATATTATATCATTCTAGCTATATGAGCATTTTTGACAATCGCTACTTCGAAGATTTTTTTCTTTTGTATTTTGTATTTCTCGAGCCAGGGATTAATAACGAATTGATCCTGCTTTCATCATCTTTATTGATAGTTATGAGCCAAAACATCAAAAATGGAACTTCAAAAGACTATTTGTAATAACGCATCGAATTCTATACCGAGACTTTTTAGGCAATGAGTACGAAGAACAAATTAAATATGTTAATGATAAACTGAATTCGTGATTTTCTACCATGAGTAACAATTCTAGTGATGGCGATATTGAAAACTTACTTTTTATTATAGCAAACCTTCCTGATTTTCTAAAGCTTTCGGTTTGCCGAACAAAAGTAAAGGAGTTGATTGAAATGACTGAATCGGAAAAAAAAGAGACCATGATTAGAAGTTTAACTTCTATCAATCTGATCAATCAAGACAAGCTGGTTAAGTTAACTAAAACATGGATGAAAGTTATCTCAGAAATAGAACCCGATCAACTGACAAAGATTTTACACAGTTATCTTGTGATTTTAGATAGTGTCAAACTCTTCGATAAATTAGATCCAAAATTGATATTGAATACCTTTTCTTCGCTCGAAGAAGGTGAAAGGGATAAACTGTTGGCTTGTATTAAGGAAGCATTATTTCTTAACCCTAATAGAGGGCAAATTTTGAAAAATATTCCTGCAAACCTTGCCAAAGTTATACTCAATTAGGGGCTCCATGGTTTTCAGGATTCTTTTTCAATTCCTCGATCTTGTCCAAGCCGAAGAACCCTCTTTCATATTTTTTTAGTGCTTTCCTGTGCTCTGGTAATGACATGTCTAAATGCATTTCATTAATCACCATAACTCCATAAGTAGTCCATTCTTTCCAACAATCCCCACAGGACGGATACTTTAATGAAGAGGGGTCTTGAGTTTCACTTTCTTCGAATTCTTTACCACATTTCAAGCATTTCATTTACAGTCATGGTACATAAAGGATATTTTATTGTTTTATTTCAATAAGCGTCGAATTGAGGTATTACTATCATTTTTTGTAACTGTGATTCCTCTTAATATGGTCGCGCATAACTTCCATACCTTCAAATTTCATATCACACTGTTTACATTCGTAAGTTCCATTATCATGTGTAACTTGAAAATGTTGCATCAATTGTTCTAAAGTCCTAAAACGCTTACCACAAAATTCACAAGTATTCTTCTTCAACAAATAAAATTTGTTAAACTTTAACATATAAACTGGATTAAATTTTCAGTATTTATATTAATGTTAATTCCTCATTAACGGGACAATGTATAGATGAGGATCTTCCACTGCTATGAACAAAATATTATTATTTTTATTTACTATCCTTCTAATTCACCATGAAACAACCGGATCTTGATTTCTATTCCAGGGAAACAGAAAAAGTGGCAAAGGAACTCCTAGGTAAGAAACTAGTCCGGATGTATGATGATGGTTCAGGGAAGCTAGAGAGATTATCCGGCATCATATTTGAGACGGAAGCATATGGTTCAAAAAATGACTCTGCAAGTCATGCATTTAACGGTAGAACTAATAGAAATTCAATAATGTTTGGAGATGTCGGTAAAGCGTATGTTTATTTTATTTACGGGATGCACTATTGCATGAATGTCACTGCACGCGCCCCGGATAGCGACGCTGGAGCTGTACTGATTAGATCATTGATACCAATTGAGGGAATAGACACAATGATTTATCTCTGTAACACGAAAAGCAAATCAAATGTAACAAACGGTCCTGGCAGACTAACTAAGGCTTTAGATATCAACAGATCTCATAACGGACTCTATCTGACCGACTACCGATCAATATTACATATAGAAAATGGGATTAAACCTAAGAAGGTACTTTCGACCGCTAGAATTGGGATAAGTAGAGCTACTGAAAAATATTGGCGATACCTGATTGCAAAAGAATAATCAAGATTACGCCTAATCCTATAAATACTCGACGTAATTACCAATAGTTGGCCTTTATTTTCTCAATTACCCTTTCGTGTTCAGGGCCTCTTCTTCGAGCGTATCTTTCCATTGCACCCAATGGAACTCCTCCTAATGTTCTTGCGAGTCCTGCAAAGAAGAAATTCTTTACTGGATTATCACGGCCCACCTTATGCATAAATTTCTGAATTCCATATTTGAAATTATGTTGCCATGTCTTGTACATCACTCCCAACTTTGGAGCATCCATTGTATTTCCTATATCAAAAAATTCAGATTTTTCAAGCAGTCCTATTGGAACAAATGTCAATGGAGTTGTTGTGAACTTAGAATCTGGTTGTTCCATTTCCAAAGAATGAATCAATTCAATAGTCTCCCAACTATCTTCTACAGTTTCATCATTGTCTAAGCCCATTATTAGTGTAAACGCCGGAACCCAGTAGTTTTCGTTCAGTGTTTTGATTCCATTCTTGACAACCCAATGCCATTCAGAAGGTTTGAATGGCGATAATTTTCTATCAGCATATTTTCCAATTAACCTTATACTTCCTGTTTCAAATCCACACTGAATGCCTATCATGTTATCGGGTGATGCCTTAATTATTTTAGAGATATTTGGGATTAAGCGCTCATCAGCAATAGCTCCTGCAAGGGTCCCATGAGTGGGATTAGTATGTTCAATACCGGTAGACATGATTCCAGAAAATAATTCTTCAAGAGCTTCCCTGTTTGGCTGCATGTTCTTTGTAGTTCTTGGATTCAAACCATATACAAAAATATCATCGCTATGCACCCATGCATTTTTTAATCCACCATATTTCATGTTGATTTCTATCTCTTTTACAACCTTTTCTACAGGATAGTATCTTAATGGTCTAAGAGTCACATCACAAAACTTACAGCCACGTCCACAACCTCTCATTACCTCAATCATTCCATGCATGCTAGGATTGATTATAGTTGGTATTTCATCAACTGTAGGTTCGTTCCAATAGTGAATAAATCGGCCATGATAAGCATTGTCACCTCTTTCAAACTCTTTTATCTCTACTTTAAAGGGATTTTTCTTGAATGGATTTGCTGTTTCAAGTTCATTGTTAATCAATGCATCAAAAAACTTGGAACCCGCCCCATCAATTTCAGGAGCAATTCCACCTAAATCGCCTTCTACGATCCCGTATAAACCATATTCCTCAATTTTTGCCGGATCATAGTTATACTGCCATGTGCCTGAAGCACCTGCAATCACTTTGGCTTTACTGCCATTTTTCTCCTTTGCTCTGTTTATTTTCAAATGCAGATCCCTGTTATAGAATTCATCATATGAGATCTGCTTTCGACCGTATGTAAAAGTCATGGTTACAGGACCCATACCGAGAGGATCCATTTCATATGTACCTACTACCTCTGTTTCAGGACCAATGAATTTTTCCACATAATCTGGATGTGCAACCACTACGTCTTCTCTACTGTAACCATCCCTTACTAACGAAGCTTCGACTTTTCTCAGTCCATAGGGGGCGTAATCTGCAATGCCACCATGATGCGAGATGGGATTACAAATAAAGTCAAACAATAGTCTAGGAGTGACCTGATTGCGAAGAATTTTGTATAGTAATGTATCATGTGACCTATTTGGATCAAGAGCTGGTGCGCAGCCGAAAAATGATGCTAACGATATACCTCTATATGGTGACATAAGAGTGCGATCTGCGGTAAGAACAACCTTTGGATGTTTCAAGAGTCCCTTATACATACCTCAGAAACGTAGATTTTAAGTTTTCCAAATTTTAAAAGCCTATTTAGAAACTCTTACTTTAGAATGATTCTCAGAACGTCCTTATCATTTAGTACATGATCTAATCCTACCTTTTGGGAACTAAATTTAACGCTGCTGCCCCAAACATAAGCATGTTTAAAGTCCTTTACGAAATTCCTGTGTATTTTAAGACATACATCACGAATTGTGCAGTTTTGATTCATAATCAGTGGATCCTCATCGATTTTATCGCCTCTTGGCTTGAGATAAATTCTAATGAACGCTAGTTTTTCATAAATTGATCTCTTCAAGTGGTCAATGTTCATTTTGCGATCAGCAGAGATGGGAATAAAATTTTGTACCCTTTTTTCTATTTGTGAAATGAATTTACCATCTACAAGATCGATTTTATTTAATACTACGAGTGCAGGTAGGTAAATCCTATTCCCAGTAACAACATCTATCAACTGTTCTACCGTCAGGTTTGGTTCCTTGATCAATATCCGTCCATTACTAACACCATTTATCCTTAGAACTTCCCTTACTAAATGATTTGGAATATTAGAAACCTGATTATGAATCGAGAGTCCTCCATAATGCGATTTTTCGATGAATACTTCTGGATATTTCTTGTTAATTCTTATCCCCACTTCGTGAAGCTCACTTACCAACATCTCTAAAAGTTCTGGTTGAAAAACATCCAATACCATAAGAACTAGATCTGCGTTTCTTGCAACTGATAACACTTTTCTTCCCAGGCCTCTACCCTTAGACGCACCCTCTACTATTCCAGGAAGATCAAGTATCTGAATTTTAGAACCATTATATTCCATCATGCCTGGAACCGCAGTTAGTGTCGTAAACTGATATGAGCCTGTGCGGGAATTCGCGTTTGTTAAAGCATTGAGCAAAGTCGATTTACCTACACTAGGTAATCCCACAAGTACTACTGATGCATCTCCAGATTTTCTAACGTTGAACCCTTCATTTTCCTTTCCAGAAGAAACATTTTTGCCGTGCCTGTTTTCATCTTGCTCGCGCCTAAGCTTTGCTATTTTTGCCTTGAGAATTCCAATATGAAATTCAGTTGCTTTGTTTATTTGAGTCCTATGAATTTCTTCTTGTATAGCTTTAATTTTTTCAGGAATCCCCAGGGATATAACCCCCTACTCTAATTTTTCTTTCATTCGATAAATATCTTTGTTCATGATTCAATGCCGGATTATATCTGAAGGATCCCAATATTAACAGGTTTCTTACCTACATCGAAGAAAGCCAATATTACTATCCTACAGACGCCTTTTTCTTTCATAAATAAAGATAACGATTGCTATAGCTGAAATTATTGCTCCAAGCAGTATATAACTTAATGGTGGAATGATTAGAACCCCAATCTCTGGGATAGCCAATTTGACTCTCCCAATATAATTGTGGCTGTTCACTGGGAAATCAACTCCTGGTATTGATACTGGACTTGCATCCCCTTTTGTTATTATCACCCTTCTCCCATTTTCTGAGGTTATTTCAGTTATACGATGTACTATTATCCTATCTTCGCCAGCGGGTTTTTTGAAGACTATAATTTCTCCAACATTGGTGTTATTGAACATATGTCCGTCACCAACAATTATCAGATCATTAATCTCTAGGGCCGGGGTCATTGTGTCACTATATATTACGAAGAATGGCAACGGATTGTCTAATTCAGTTTCGAGATAATGGTAAAGTGAAACGATTATTACAACTCCCAAGACAAAAACTATAATATTTTTTATAACTGTAGGAAGCCGTGATTTTTCATCTAGCAAATCATCAAAAATTATTTATGTAGATTAGATAAATCTTTAGAATATTGATATTTAAACTTCTTAAAACTGCTTTACATAAATCCTGAAGTTTATATTGTGCAAATCTGAATGGTCCTAATAAAAGAAGTATTGGTTGTTTTATTTTGGTGCTACCACTACCATGATGCCCTTAATCTGTGGATCAGTTGTCGAGTAGAAAGAGTAATTGCCAGGTCTCAGATTTTCAGCAACATATTCTACAAAAGCCCTTGGGTTGATAATGTCTGTATTAAACATTTTTCCTGACATTGGATCATCAGGACCCGACCCACTGGTGACGGAGTGGTCTGAAGTAGCATTATTTGCGATTAATATTTCCCCGCCTACCCTTACGGTAACAACATTAGGTTGGTATAATACAGTGTTATTCTGATCTTCGTTTATCATAATTATTGCTTCTATTGGACTAGCATCTACATCACTACGGAAGGTGCTAACACCACTCGTGGCATTCTGTGCATAGGAACTCTGCATTACAGAAAGCACAGAGACTATGCCTAAAATTGTCGTGCTAATAAACAGGGATTTATTCATCTGTCGACTTAAGAAACTTTGCAGATTTAATCTTTATGCAATTTGAGGATTTTAACAAGTCACTTTCTCTTCTACCACCGTGGTATAAGAGTTCAGATTTTTATATTAAATTGGCAGCTCAGTCTAATGCCTTTTCATCATATTAGATGATTCTTAGAATAACTCTGAATCTTCACCGCTGCCACTATCTACTTTACTTTTTTGATATTTAACATAATCGTCTATAGCTGAATTTGCCTGAAGATCTGCGTCATAATTTTCAGTTCTCATAATATGCTTGTATTCGACTATGTCAAACAGTTTCTCAAGATTTGCTATCTCCATTGACATGTTTTTTAATTCCATATTTCTGATCTTGTATTTTTTTGATCGCTGATTAACCAACAAAATGCTATCTGATTTGATTCTAACATTTTTGGTTTGAAAATTGCTAATCTGCAATGCTCTTTTTAGCGCTAAATATTCAGCTTGATTATTCGTCTTTATCCCAATAAATTCTCTATAACTAAATACTCTTTTGCTTTCGTTGATTCCAATTATTCCTAATCCCGAAAGACCCGGATTTCCTCTGCTGGAACCGTCTATATAGATTTCGAACAATAAAATTCAATATTGGTGCCTACAATATAACATTAACAATCGCAAGTTGGTCGATAGAAACTAACTGGTTGGTATCAAGGTTTGGTAGAATATTGCTAAACCTTTTTCAAATATATTAAAGAGCATTTTTAAGATTCTATATAGGTGACTATGGGTGCCTAAAAGAAAAATAAAGGAAGAGAAACCGAGGAAAAAAATGGGGAAAAAACAAATTTTGATACCTCCAATTATTGTCGGAATAGCAACTCTTTCGGGATTTGTGATAATGCACTTCTTTCCAGCTCCCTCTCCGGTACAGGTTTGTCTCAAGTCACATAATGACACATTTAATGTTCACTCAAAAATAGTCTTGGAAATTGACGGACAAAAGAAACTATTGCCAGATAATGTTGGGAAAAGTAAAGATGGGCAGGAGTGTCTTAGGGTAATACATACAGACAATATTGGAGACCAAATTCATGTGCAATTTGTACGACCGGTGAGATTAACGTTGGATGATTTCATGAAAATCTATTCTGCAGATAACAGTACAATTCAGGTAGTAGATAACTCAACCGGGAGTAGCGTATACCAGAATATCACTCTGGCTGATTACAATGTTGATTATTCATATTTTTCCGAAGATGGTTTTGTGAGAATTAGTAATCTGACAAGTTCTCCGCCCTTGAGTGATACATACTTGGCAAAGATTTCATTGGTCTCCAAATAGATATAAATAGACAGTATCATTTTTGATAAGGATTGAGTAAAACTGCTGTTATCATAAAGGGTGATGGAACAGGACCCGAACTTGTTAATGCAATGGTCCACGTTCTACAGGAATGTAATTCGAAAATTAAATTAATTCCTTGTGAAGCAGGATCGGAGTGGTGGACAAAAAGCGGTGGCAATTCATATATTTCTGACGAAGTATGGAAGCTTTTGGAAGACTCTGACGCTTGTTTCAAGGGTCCTACAACAACTATTCCAACTCCTAATGCTCCTAGAAGCGTGGCAGTAAGCATTAGGCAAAGGTTCAATCTCTACGCTAATGTTCGTCCGATTAAGACTTACAAAAATTCTTCACATCAACTGGATTTCATTTGTATCAGGGAGGCAACTGAAGGACTCTATTCGGGAATAGAATTCAAGATAGGTGATGATGCTGCAATAGCTGTAAGAAAGATAACGAGGAAAAGTTGTGAAAACGTAGTAAGGCATGGTTTTAAGGTAGCAACTGAAATGGAATTTAAGAAAATTTATGTTATTACAAAGAGGAACATCTTAAAAGAAACTGACGGAATATTTTGGACAGCTGTTCAAAACATTCATTCTGAATTCAATAAAATTTCTGTAGAGGAATATTATATTGATAACATGACTCAACAATTGGTAAAAAATCCAGAACGGTTTAACAAGAGTATTTTGCTAAGTACAAACTTGTTCATGGACATTGTCTCTGAATGTGCATCAGGGCATGTAGGATCTATTGGAAATGTCTATTCGGGAAACTATGGTGATAACTATGCAATGTTTGAGCCAGCACATGGAAGCGCACCAAAATATGCAGGTTCTGATAAAGTTAATCCAGTCGCGACTATCTTATCGGGTGCTTTAATGGCCAAATATCTCGGAGAAAACGAGATTTGTAATGCAATTTTTGGAGCAACTGAAGAAACAATAAACGAAGGAAATTGTCTTACTTATGACCTGGGTGGTTCAGCATCACTAAGCAAGATGGCCAATGAAATTGCAAAAAGATCAAAGGCACATTTAAGGTAACACAGTTACTGATAAATATTAATTCATTTACTCATTTACTCATTTACTCATTTACTCAATTCAATAATTTCTAACGTTTCGTAAAAAAGATCTTTTTGGGCTTTTTGCTTCTTTGTCAGATTATTTTTGGATATAAATCGGTCTAATTTTCCCTTATCTGATAGACTTGATACCAGTATGAGGATTTTACCATTTTTATTCAATTTATCAATCGCGCTTGTTAGAAAATGAATTGAAATTTCAATACCTGTAGGTCCACCATCAACAGTTTTATCAGTATCATTCATGGCATTCGGAAGATATGGCGGATTTGATATAATCAAATCAAATTTTACGTTATGTAATGCCGTAGCTGCGTCACAGCAAAGCAATCTACCATTTTTCGACATCATTAATGAATGTTTTAAAGAATTGAAATCAATATCAGTTCCTATTACAATACTAAAATTCTTTGACAGTTCTCTAAGAATGATTCCACTACTGGTCCCTATCTCCAATGCCCAATGGCCATGATACTCATTAACTATATTGGACAGGAAAATGCTGTCATCTGATGGTAAATACAATAGAGATGAAATGCACAACCAAATTTATAATTGTACAACTTTTCAAATTAGTTATTTTTTAAATTTTTTACTTTCAATTAATTCATTGCAAATTTTTACTAGGGTTTCAACATTTAATTGATCGATTTTTTTATTTTGATACCGTTTAGTGTTTAACAATGTGGCTGCGTTCTTGTTTCTGTAACTAAAAAGAAATTCTAGCCCCGCAATAATTTCCTTGTTCATTTTATTTCTCTTTTTCTTTAACCTTATTACCTTGGATTCTATCTTTGGAGGTGGCAAGAAGGAGTTTTTGTCTACATCAAATAGAGGATCAATATCAAAACAATATTGAGAAAAAACTGATACCACAGAATAATCTGTATTACCTGGAGATGCAGTGAGTTTTTCAAAAAACTCTTTTTGTACCATTATCACTGCCTCACCAAATTCATGTAGTGATAACCATTCTATTATCTCTTTGGATCTAGCATACGGAATGTTTGATAAGAAATAATCAAATTCAAACTGATCCTGTTCAAAGAAATCCTGATTGAAAATCATAACATTCGTATTGTTCATTAGAAAACTCTTTGCTTTAGAATACAATTCCTTGTCTATTTCATAAGTGTATACCATTCCAGCAAGCTCTGCGATCCCCTTAGTTAGATAACCAAATCCAGTACCAAATTCTAATACTACATCTTTCTTTCCAACATTGCACGACTCTATTATTTTTGTAATCGCGTTAAAATCTATTAGAAAATGCTGCCCAAGATAGGTCCTCTTCTCATCTTCCAACGAACAATGTCATCCTAGTCTCTTTAGTTATCTCCTCAACTATCCTCTTTGCTACAAGTTTATGGATATCTTTTAGTCCGATTCTCAATTGGATGTCTGAGAAAGAAGAAAATTTTTTATTTTCTCTATCATTGATTATGCTCATCATATATGTTTTTCCTATCCCTGGTATCAATTCTAACGAATGAATTCTTGGAGTTATTGGCTGGGCTGTATTAATATATGAGACAAATCGTTCCTCGTTTGCCAGCACTATCTTTTCTACAATGGAAGGTAGTTCATTCTTTGCAGATTGCGATATTGAATCATATTGCAACTTTCCAAGAACACTAATTATCTTGTTTCTTCCTTCTTTTCCAATATACACTCTTTCACCTATGTCAAAATTACCGTTTTGAATTCCAAGCAATTCCAATAATGTCAAACGATTTTCGCCTATCGCCTGAATAATTATTCCTTGTCTTCCCCTTATTGTTAGGGATTTACCTCTAAGAGAGAAATCTAGAACATATGCATATTCTTCAAACTTATGACTGTGAAGATTATAATCATGACTGGTAGGTCTATTATGAAAGTTATTATGACTACTAGAATCCAATTACTTGCAATTATATACTGCGGACTTTTTAAGCTTCATGTACTGCCGCTATTTTTTGTAATATGCTTTCTGAAGTTGATGTCAGTATTAATTTCTTCCAACCAAATGTGAAAGCCCTTATTTCCTCCAGAGAAGAGGGTAATATATTGACCACTTCTACTGCCTCTTCTTCAGTAAGACCACATTCAGTTACTAATTCAGTTACAAGTTTTTGCGCCTGTTTTCTGCCTATTTTTGAAAACTTATTTACATAATCATAGGTCCATCTCTGAATTTGGTCCATTTCATCTACTTTCTTGGCCTCCAGTATTTCTTTTACATCAGGAAGTGCTATCATCTCTTTTTTTGTTATTTTTGTCAACTGGTAATACCTTCTATTTTATTGGACGGATGTGATTAAATTTTGTTTGCAAGTACTTTTGTTTATCGCCGACAAGTATCCCAACTTTTGCAGTTCTTCTCCCAATTTCCTTGATATATCCAACCCTTCCTTGGAATCTTCGATGCGGCATTGTGTTATGCTCTCGAGGGTCTATTATCACCACAACTTTGTCACCGATTGAATAATTAATTAGTAAATGTGAAAGCCCTTTTGACATATTTCCCCTAGTCATAATATGTCTAGATTTCCTTCTAATACCGTGAGATTTTGGCATGCTGGATTATCACATTGTTCCATAATTTAATATTAACTGGTATTCTTGTTTGATATTGTATTTTGAATATCATTTAACTTGTGAAACCCCTCAATGTTCAAGATTCATATGAACAACTATTTTTGCGGATCTCCAATACCTTGGTCATTTAATGCAAATAGTATCTCTCTTTCTGAATGATATGGACTGTCGACCATTCTAGCAATCCTATTTTTCCCAGCTTTCTTTAGGTAGAGTCGGTATGTACTGGTATGGGCCATTACGTTGCCACCTGTGGCTTTGTTAGGATCACCAAATATCGCATCTGGAGAAGACTGTATCTGATTCGTTATTACCACTGCGATTTTGCATGTTTCAGCTATTCTCAATAGGATGTGTAACAATCTGTTAATTCTTTGCTGTCTTTCTGACAAGAAGGATCTGCCAAGAAACTCTGCCCTATAGTGTGATACTATGGAATCAACAATCATGATTCTAATATTGTGTAAATTGATAATATTCGGAGATTCCTGAATAATTACTTCTTGGTGAGAGCTATTGTATGCTTTTGCAACGATAACATTTTCAAGAGTTTTATTGGGATCAAATTTCCTTGCAGATGCAATGGCTGCAATTCTTTCTGGTCTAAATGTATTCTCTGTGTCAATATAGAGCGCTCTAGATAGATTACCTTCAGCGTCATTTTGTTGAACGGTGACGCAGAGAGTATGACAAATCTGAGTCTTTCCCGTACCATACTCACCATATAGTTCAGTAATTGCCCTAGATTCTATTCCACCGCCCAACAACTCATCTAGATTTTTTGAACCTGTGGCAATACGATATTCTAATTTCCTCTTTTCATAAATTTGAGTTGCAGTAATAAACGGCTTATCAAAAACACCAATTTCTTCTAATATTTCTCTTGCCCTGTTGCAGAGTAGTATACATTTTTCTATTGCTATTCCGGTAGCCTCAGCAATATCCAAAGGACCTCGAATAACTAGATCCTTGATGGATCTAAAACCAGCTTCCCTCAAAGAGGTTTTAGTTGCCGGACCTATGTCCTTTAGAGTGTCAATGTCAAATACGCCTTCGCTACCGTCTTTGGACAATTTGTGTTTATCAGGTAGTATCTAGTAATTTCGTTTGAATAAACCTTGTTGTTAGCGGGTATATTCAAAAAACGACCATGCATTATCACTTGGAAAATATTCTTTTTGCCAATTGCAGGGTGCCCTTAATGGTATGTTCTTTAGATTCAATTGGAAATATATTTCTTAGATGAAGCTCATTTGTTGTATTAGGGCCAATACTTATCAAAGCGTCGATGTTTTCAACGTATCCCTTAAAATTCGGAAGTATACTTTGCATAATTGAAAAGAAATAGCGAACAGCCGATGGGCTGGTAAAAATGATTGCTTGTACTTGATTATTCTTAATTGCCTTAGAGAATTCAATCCATGTATGATTTATTGTTTCTACTTGGGGATAATAGAAGTAAAATTCATCCAAAATTATTCCAGTTGAATCTAATTCATCCTTTAGGAAAGAGTTTGATGCACCACTCCTTGGTATCATAATTCGAGCACCTGGCTTGAGTGACAATTTTCTTAATAATTTTGAAATACCCAAGGTGGAATAATCACTTGGTTGCCACTTTACCGAAATATTATTCGCCTGCAGTTTTTTTGTTGTTGACGGACCTATTGCTATAACATCGCAATTCGTTAATTGCTCATCCAGCAATTGAGTTAAACTATTTTCTCTCACCATTTTAAAGAAAAGATCGACAGAGCTAGGACTCATGAAGATATAAAAGTCATATTTTTTGGAGCAAATGTCAAAGAATTTTTTAAGAAAATGATTTGAGTCAATAGGAATTAACTTCATAGTTGGCAAGGTAATTGGGATACCCCCCTCATCCTTCACAATTCTTGTAAACTCTGTACTGCCTTTTTCCCCATGTGTTATTGCTATAGTTTTATTGAGGAAAATTTTACTCAACAAGATAATAAAATTAGCTAGTCATAAAAGCATTAGGATTACTAGCTTAGGATATTATTTTTTTGGATAAATCTAGTTATTTGGAGGGAACCATTCTATCTTGTTTTGAAGTCCAACAACTTTTCCAATAATGATTATGACAGGAGATTGTATTTTTTTCTGCTTAACTTTTCTTTCAATATTGTCCAAGTTACCAATTATCACTCTCTGTTTATTTGACGTAGCATTTTCAATAACTGCAATGTCGCACTTTTTGGTTACTCCCGCTCCAATCATCTTTCTGGTAATGTGATTTAGTTGCTCCAATCCCATGAAAATCACTATGGTATCAGCTGCTTTTGCTACTGAATTCCATTTTATAGATGACTTTTTTTTCTCAATTGATTCATGACCTGTTAGTATGACGACGGAAGATGAGTAGTCCCTATGTGTTAATGGAATACCTGCATATACTGCGGCACCATTTAGAGAAGATATTCCAGGCACTATTTCATATTTTATATTTTTGGATGATAGAAATTCAGCTTCTTCACCGCCACGTCCAAAAATAAATGGATCACCTCCCTTTAATCTAAGAATTTTCTTACCATCATTTGCATACTTTAGCATTAGTTCATTTGTAATCATTTGATTTGTAGTTGGATCTCCGGACTCCCTGCCAACATATACTTTCTTTGAATGGGAAGAAGTCATGTTAAGAATTCCTTTGTTTACTAATCTATCGTAAAGTATAATATCACATTCTGACAATAATTTGGCAGCTTTTATCGTTAACAAATCTCGGTCACCCGGACCTGCTCCACAAATATACACTTTACCTTTTGGCCCTACTTTTGACTGTTCCACTTTTCTAGTGCCTCTCTCCATTCATGTGCAAAATCTGCTGCTCCCTTTGATAGTAAATCATTTGCCAGATCCATTCCAACCTGCGATGCGTTTGCTATCACATCTGATTTTTTTACATTCATTGATTGTGAACCATCTGCAGAAAAAACAGATGCATGCATTACGATTCTATTTGTTCTTAAATTAGGTAATGCTATGGCACCTACGGGAAATCTGCAACCTGCGTTCAAATGGTGTATCAATGATCGTTCAGCATCGATAGCATATCTTGTTGGTTTGTCCTCAATCTTTTGTAATATGTTGACTGTCTTCTTGTCATCCTTTCTGCATACAATTCCAATTGCTCCTTGTCCCGGAGCAGGAACAAAATCTAAATAGTTAAACCTCTGCACTATTAAGTTACTCATGTGAAGCCTTTTTAGCCCAGCTTCTGCCAAAACAAGGGCATCAAACTGTCCATTGATGCATTTTCTTACGCGACTTTCAACATTACCTCTTATTGGAATCACTTTTACTTTTGGATTCTTCCTTTTTATTTGAACTGCTCTTCTTAAACTACTAGTACCCACATGAGAATTTGGTTCTAATATTTCTAGAGTTGATTTTGATTTTCCAATCAAGACATCGTTTGGCTTTTCTCGTTTCAATATTGATGCAATAACTAATTCATCATCAATATCGGTTGGTATGTCTTTAATGCTATGTACTGCAAAATCGGCCTTCTCTTCTAGTACTGCTTTATCGACTTCCTTTTCAAAGACTCCTTTTTCGTTTACAGAAAAAAGTAGTTTGTTCTTATTGATATCTCCGATCGATTTTATTTTAACAATATCGCATTTAACTGTGGGATATAGTTTCCGCAAACTGTTCGTCAATATCTCAGTTTGTATTAGTGCAAGCTTGCTTCCACGAGTAGCAACCCTAGCAACCCTGAAACTATTCAATTTCTTTCACTTTTTTCAATGCTCTCGCAAACGATTCAACGGTCTTGTCAATATCTTCGTCATCATGCGAGTAGGAAATAAAACAAGTCTCAAATTGCGATGGAGGTATGAATATCCCGGATTTTAGCAGTTCATAGAATAATTTCTTATAAAGCAGGTCGTTTGATTTTCTAATATTAGATGCATTCTTTATTAGTTCATCAGTAAAGAAAAGTTGGAACATAGACGAGATATTATTAGTACTGGCTTCAAATTTTAGATCTTTTAGATGATCCTTTATCCCATTTGTTAATCTATCAGAAAAGCGTGAAAGCTTTGGATATAGATCATTTTTTACGTCTTTCAATTTTTCTAATGTTGCAATACCTGCACTAACAGAAATTGGATTTCCAGCATAGGTACTTCCTTGAAATACTGTTCCTTTTGGTGATAACAATTCCATTATCTTCTTTTTTCCCACTAAGGCTGAAAGTGGAAACCCATTCCCAATTGATTTTGCAAGTGTCATAATGTCTGGTACCACGCCAAAATATTCTGAGGCACCGCCGGGCGAGAGTCTAAATCCAGTGACAACTTCATCAAAAATTAAAACTATGTCTTCACTTTCACATATTCTCCTTAGTTTGCTTAGATAATCTTCTTCTGGAATTATCAAACCCATATTGGCCAAAACTGGCTCAACTATTATACAGGCGATATCATTGTTCAGTTTAACCAAATTTTCAAGTGCGCTTATGTTGTTATATGGTAATACCAATGTTTGTTTCATTGACTCTTCTAAATTGCCGTCAAATGAAGCGGTTGAAGCACTTGATCCGGAACTAACTAGAACGTAATCGTAAGCACCATGATAACATCCATCAAATTTAACGACCTTTTTTTTCTTTGTAAAAGCTCTTGCCAATCTTATAGAGTGCATTGTTGATTCTGATCCAGTGTTCATTAGTCTTACCATTTCCATATTAGGGATCATTTCAATAATTAGTTCCGCAAGTTTGACCTCATTTTCTGTGGGAACACAAAAAATATTGCCCTTGTCCAATTGTGCTTTTACAGCACTTATGATATCAAAATATGCATGTCCTAGAATGATTGCGCCGTACCCAAGGCAATAATCAATTAGCGTATCATGTTCTTGTGTAATAATTTTTGAACCTCTTCCATATGAGGCGAAAAAAGGATACGGTTCATAGAAACGAACCGGACTATTAACACCACCGGGGATTATTTCTTTTGCTCTATCAAATAGAGAAGCAGACAAACAATGATATCATAATTTTGTAACTGTTATAATTGTATCTTTATGAGCTGTTTAATATCTCTGCAATTTTCTTTGTGTGGTATGATATTATGATGTCGGCTCCTGCTCTTTTTATAGAAGTTGCGAACTCCATAACTATTTCATCTTCATTGACCCACCCCTCAAGTGCTCCAGCTTTAACAAGAGAATACTCCCCTGAGACACTGTAGGCACATACTGGTAATAATGTAGTTTGTCTTGTCTTGTAAATTAGATCAAGATAAGGCAAAGCTGGTTTTATCATTACGATATCTGCTCCTTCTTCAATATCCATCGTTATTTCCTGCAGTGCCTCATTCGTATTATGAAATGGCATTTGGTATGATTTCCTATCACCAAATTCAGGGGTGGAGTGTGATGCATCTCTAAATGGGGTATATAGATTTGAAGATAATTTAGCTGAATATCCTATTATGCCTACATTGTTGAAACTACTTTTATCCAATGCTTCTCTGATACTCTTTACTTGACCATCCATCATTGCAGAAGGGGCCACAAAATCAGCACCTGCTTCGGCATGACTTAGCGCAATCCGGTCCAGTATTTTCAAACTTTCATCATTGTCTGCAACTTTATTTCTTATAACCCCGCAGTGACCATGAGAAGTATATTGACACAGGCATACATCAGTTATTGTTACAATTTTTTCACCAAAATTTTTCTTTAATGTTTTCACCGATTCCTGAACTATGCCATCTTTACGATATGCACTTGTCGCTCTGTCGTTTTTTAATTTTGGAATTCCAAAAACCAAAAATGTTTTTACCCCCAAATCATACAACTCTTGGATATTTTTGACTAGATTTTTTAGAGGGATCCTAAAGATTCCGGGCATCAACTCTATTTCTTTTGGTTCATTAATTCCCTCTTGAATAAAAACAGGATAGACAAGATCCTTGACTGATAATCTAGTTTCTTGCAGTAAATCCCTTATTGCAGGTGTTCTTCTTAATCGTCTAAGTCGTACTTTTGGAAATCCATTGAATTCATAATCCTCATTTTGGTTCATAATTAAAAATCCTTGATACTATATTCAAAACTTCTTCATTTTTTTCTGTATTTCCAATTTCTTTTCTGAAATTATTCATAGGCGTAGACAGTATACCTTCAACTATTGCAAAAGACAATTGCTCCATGATTTCAAATTCTTTCATTCCTTTTTTAATACCAAGCATCCTAGCTGCTTTCGATAATTCTCTATTTCTCACTTCGTCTACTATCTTGAATACCGATACTACAAATGGTTCTGCCCTAATCTTTCTAAAAAGTAGATCCATCGATTGCATTCCACTCTGAATCATTTTTTCTGCCAATCTGATCTCTTCATGTCTACGCTTCAAATTTCTGTCGACTATTTCTGCAATTTGATCTATATTGACTAATTTTATTCCAGATATTGTTGCAATCTTGTCATCTACGGTTCTTGGATTAGAAAGATCAAATATCATCATTCCCTCATTTTTCTTTCTACACTTGAAAATTCGATCATAAGTAATAAGATAGTACGGTGCTGTTGTAGAAACGAAGATGATGTCAGTCTTATCAAAATTATGGAGAGCATCTTCAAATCTTACTGGTATGCCACCAACAGTACTTGAGAATGACTTTGCTCTTTCAAAAGTTCTACTCGCAACTTCAAATTTGACTTGCCTCTTCTTGAGTGATTTGGCAACTAGTGATGCCCCCTCACCAGTACCAATTAACAATACTTTCTTATTCTGAAAATCATCAAAATATTCCTCAGCCAAATTAACTGCCATAGAACCTATTGATACGCTCCCTTTATTCAAACCAGTGTTAGTTCTAATTCTACTCCCAACCTTTATCGCATGTTCAAAAATTATCGGGACAAATAAATCAACATAGCAATTCTGGCGGGAATATTCAAAAGCCCTTTTAACTTGACCCAAAATTTGATCTTCTCCTACTACGAGTGATTCAAGTCCAGAAGTCAGCCTTAGGAGATGATGAATTGCAGATTTGTCTTGATCAATTTCGGCAAATTCAAATGACAAATCTTCGAGTCCAGTAATGCTTTTCCAGGTATCAAAAATCTTTTCGACATCTATGCTTCCTAAGGCTAGAAATAGCTCTACTCTATTGCATGTTTGTAGTATGACACACTCTCGTATATCGCCACTGGTCAAGAATACCCGATGCGCCTTTGCGATATCCTTGAACGTAAATTTTTCGAGTACGTGGATTGGAGCTTTCTTGTGAGTTACTCTCACGTTCAATAGTTTTAGCTCATTAGAAATTACTGAATTCATGTTTTACTCACATTTTCCCAATTTTTCAACATGTGTAATGCAGTCATTTTTGCTTCGTCGAGCTTATTTGATCTTAACAAATATTGGATATTTTTATCTTTTATTAATGAATATAAGAATTCCTTTCTTTCTTTCACCGTATCTAATTTTCGCTTTACTCTCTTGCGGGCATATTCCTGTAATATGATGTTGCTAATATCTGAATCATTAATACTCTTATGCACCATCTTTTCTATTTTCATCCTTATTTTTCTAGCCATTATTGGACTTTTTCCAGACGTCGAAATTGCTACTTGTATCAGACCTTCGACATTCACCAGCGACGCGTAGGAGAAATCACTTATTTTCGGATCATCTGCTGCATAGACAAATGCCCCCATAGATCTTCCTTTCTCTACGAGTTTTCTATTTAATGCTCTATCATCAGTTGCAGCCAAAATGAGGAAAACATTTGTGAATCCATCTAAAATTTCAACACCTTTGATTCTGCTTTTTATTAATTTAATTCTTCCATCAGCCATCATTTTTTTGAGTTGATTATTCAATCTACTTGTTATTACTGTTATTTCGCATTCTTGATCCAAAAGTCCGTTTATCTTACGTAGGCCCTCGGTACCACCGCCTATTACCACCGCCTTTTTATTGTTTACGTTAAGGTCGACTATCAATTAGTTGCACCTGATGTGAACTATGCATTTGATGCTCATCTCTTTATTTAATCATTTCATAGGGTTTTTGCGATCATATTATACATACTTCTGGTTTGAATGACTTTTTTATTTCCATTGGAAATATCATATAGTATATATATCATAACGACGTTATAATTTTTAATGACCTCAGATCTGAATATGGATTATAGTAAGTATGACTTCAAGGATTCTACAGAGCTGTACGTATATTTAAGTAAGAAGGGACTTTCAAGGGGAACAGTTGAAGAAATTAGCAAACTGAAGGGTGAGCCAGACTGGATGCGAGAATTTAGACTACGCGCTTATGAAGTTTTTCTTAGCAAACCCATGCCAAACTGGGGTGGCGATCTATCACATATCGATTTTCAGAATATTTACTACTATGCTAAAGCATCTGAGAAACAAAGTAAGAGTTGGGAAGAAGTTCCAGAATCAGTAAGGAATACTTTTGAAAAATTAGGAATTCCTGAAGCAGAAAGAAAATTCCTTGCGGGAGTTGGTGCACAATACGAATCAGAGGTTGTATATCATAATCTCCGAGAAGATTTGGAAAAACAAGGGGTAATATTTGTAGATACTGATACTGCCGTAAAGAAATACCCCGATATTTTAAAGAAACACTTTGGTAAGGTTATTCCTCCTGAAGATAACAAATTTGCAGCTTTAAACAGTGCTGTATGGTCCGGCGGATCATTCATTTATGTTCCACGAAATGTAAAGATTGAACTTCCTCTTCAAGCATATTTCAGAATCAATGCGGAAAATATTGGTCAGTTTGAAAGGACCCTTATCATAGCTGATGAAGGTGCAGAGGTACACTATATAGAAGGATGCACAGCTCCGGTATATACAACCGAATCACTTCATTCTGCAGTTGTAGAGCTAATCGCAAAGAGAGGTGCAAAAATAAGATATACTACTATTCAAAATTGGAGCAAAGATGTGTACAACTTGGTCACAAAGAGGGCGTATGCATATGAGAATGCAACAGTTGAGTGGATTGATGGCAATCTTGGAAGTAAGTTAACAATGAAATATCCGGGTGTCTACATGCTTGGTAAACGAGCACATGCTGAAGTAATTTCAATTGCTTTTGCAGGCAGTGGGCAACATCAGGATGCTGGAGCAAAAGCTGTGCATCTTGCTCCCGATACAACATCTAGAATTACAAGTAAATCTGTAAGTAAAGATGCGGGACGCACCACTTATAGAGGCCTATTACATGTGGCAAAAGGTGCAACCGGTGTTAAATCTAATGTCCGATGCGATGCATTACTTCTTGACAAGAACTCTAGAACCGACACATATCCATATGTAGAAGTAAATGAAGATGATGCTACTATATCTCATGAAGCAACGGTGGGTAAGATAGGCGAGGATCAAATATTCTATCTTATGAGTAGGGGATTTTCAGAATCTGACGCATTATCATTAATCGTAGGTGGCTTTATGGAACCATTCACAAAAGAGCTACCAATGGAATACGCAGTAGAATTAAACCGATTGTTAAAGTTAGAAATGGAAGGTTCAGTAGGATAAATAGAACAGTGGGTACAGGTTGCGTCAGTCACATATATGGAATGATGTCTGCCTGAATGTGAATCTACTATAATAGATATTCTTGGATAACATAATCCTACTATTGTTTTTTGTTAAACTGAAATCCTTATAAGCCGCTTCTAACTGATTTCTTTCTGAAACGTAGAGGTTTCATGGAGAACTCTAAATGGATTTTGGCTTAATCATCATGCAGTTACTGTGGTCTACTCATTATTCTGAAAATCCACCCTTCCCATTCTCATTTACTTCAATGATTGTAGCTGCTCTTATAGCCATAGCGATGAACATAGCATTTGCATTTCTTAGAAAGAAAACTACTGATATTGAAAAAATGAGTAAAATAATGAAAGAATCAGTTGAATTTAGAAAACAGATGATGGCCGCTGTCAAAAAGCAAGATAAAGCCCAGATCGCAGAACTAAAGAAAAAGCAGGCATATGTTAATAAAATGAACCTGGAAGTCCAGCAACAGCAAATGAAACCTATGTTTATTTATATGATTCCATCATTTCTGCTATGGATCCTAGTTTTCCCGCAGATTTTTGGAGGAGTAGTAGCACTTTCTCCGATCCACCCTGTAATTCCATTCATAACATGTACTCAAGAGAACGTAAACAATGACATAAAACAGAATCCAGATGGAACTCATAAAGGACCATGTAGAGAAGTCGGGCAGATATATTTGTGGGGATGGTTTCTGATTGTTAACTTTGCATTCAATGGTATGATTTCAAAATTTACAAGGACAAACCTTCCAAGCATCACGTAATTTTTTATTTTTCCATATTCTCATCTTCACAAATTATACTGTAAGAGCTTTTTCATATCACGTTCCGTATTCTAGAAATTAACCTAGAAAGCTTGTTGATTGGATTAGCTGTGATTCTCTCATAATCCTCCATTGTATCTAGATCTTCTGCCAAGTTTACGGACTCGGCAACTATGGTTCGTGCACCGGTCTTTTTTGAGGAATAGATATGGTTGTAATAACTATTATTATCATAGGAGGTCTCATACAAGTTAAAAGGCCGTCTTATCAGTACGTTTGTTCCGTCCATTCTCAAAGAAGGAACAATGATAGAACATTTGTGAAATTTTCTAGACATTGATAACAATAGTTCAACCTCATATGGATCTAGAAAGATCAAATCTATAGGCACTACGATATTTGTATTAACTAGGTTTTCTTTACAGTAAATATCACCAATCTCAACAGCATAATTCACTCCTTTTTCCTTTGAAAAAAGGAATTTGACGTCATAATAATTAGAAATTTTTTCTACCTTCTCATCTGCCGAAATAGTTACTATTGAGGAGATACTTCTACATTTTTTCAGATTAATGATTGTTGATTTTAGCATCAATTCAGTTAATACATTTTTTTGATTCCTAGTAAGTTCCAATCTCGTCTTGCTTAATTCAAACTGTTTAACTGGAATTAATGCTATGATTTTCATAGTTAATGCTTATTGAAAAGATTTAGTATATAATTGGACAAATTAATTTCGTCCTGCTCATTGTCCATGATAATATTAGTCTTGTGGACGTTGACTCCAATGTTCCTAATCTGATTTTCATATTCCTTGTCAGATTCAGAGATTACCAAATTCGATACAACGTCCGCATAATGAGAAGCTATTCCAATTGGAGACGATTCTATACCCATTGCATGCATGTACTTTGAAGCCGGGCCACTAAGTGCTGCATTCCCAATTAGCGGACTAACTGCGACTACTTTTTCCTTTCTCGAGGAAAGTTCCTTTCGGATCGCGGGTATTGAAGTTATTGGACCAATACTCGAAATTGGATTCCCTGGAGCAATTACTATTATGTCAGAATTTCTAATAGTTTCAAGCGCCTTGCCACTTGGAATTGCTTGTTCAATCCCTTTGTATCTTATGTTTAAAATACTTAACTCTGCATGATATTTGACCCAATATTCTTGAATATGCATATCGCCGATTGGAGTTTCTATTCTAGTTTCAAAATGATTATCTGAAGCAGGAATAATGACAGCTGAAACCGACAGTTTTTTTCGAATCCATTCGGTAATCCAAGAAAGAGATTTTCCGTCTTTTAGAAAATTAGTTCTGACAGTATGAAGAGCTAGATCCTTATCGCCAACTTTAAACCAATAATCTTGTTCAAGTCTCTTCATTTGTTCCATAAAAACAAATGTATCATCTGTGATACCCCATCCCCTGCGTTTGTCTAGGAGACCAGCCAAACCATACATTACCGTATCAATGTCTGGACATATGTAAAGCCCATGCAGCCAAATGTTGTCTGCAACATTTGAGACCACCGCCAACTCATTAGTTGTCTTAGATAATCCTCGCGCTAGTTTTACCGATCCTGTTCCTCCCGCTAATAGTGCAATCAAAATAAAAGAACACTAATTGACCTACTACTTTTTTAAATATTCCTAAATTGAACATCATGATATTGACATCATGATATCTATGAATCATACAACTTGGAAGGACTATCGTGAATGAAATTTGTCTATATGTCAAAAAGCCAGTATATTCGATAAAGATTATAAACGGTTGAATTAGTCTCTACCCTGTGAATAGTTTCAGAGTCATTATTGTAGTTTTCTTGGTAACATTCACAGTTACATCTATTGGCCCGAATTCTTATGCAGTTCAAATGACGACCGTATTATCTCCTCAACTAAATCAAGCTGAGCCAGTATTTACTGCCAATCGGTTTATTACATTGCAATTTGACCCGACAAGTGAGCTAGGAAAAAAATTATCTACGGTTAATGAAAATGTAACATTTAAAGCAAATGCTTCTACTCCAGGAATGGCTGAACTAATCTCGGGCATAAATAAGGATATCTTTACGGAAAAGCAAAGTCCGATCTCAATTGAAAATGCTACAGTTGATTACACTGGAACGCTGAAGGGAAGTACCGACAGGTTGAGTGTGTCATACAAGGTGGTCTTTACACCAAGCATAACCGGATTCACTCTTCCGAGCAATGATTCTGAATCGGCAGGTGCTTTGGTTGATTTAGACTGGAGAGGATTTCATACTTCTAGACCTCTTGATCTCCAAGTACCTAACATTGGTAATATGAGTATTAACTATCCATTAAGTTTACTTCAAGTTAAATTTCCTGAATTAGCACAGCAACTGAATTCAAGTGAAGCAAATGAGATATTCAAAACCCCATTATTTGATTTTGAAGATATTAGTACCCCCATGGAGCGTTGGCATTTCTTGTTTGACCCAACGGGCAGCCAAGCTTCGACAGCCGGTTCAGGATTCCAAGAATTGGGAGGGTCACGTGTAGTTTCAATATTCTCATTAGGTGAAAGTAGCTTTAGAGAAGGAGTTATGGAAGCAAAAGAATCTGATGCAAATGCAGTAATAAATGGTACAAATGTCGATGTCCATGCAAGTCATCCTCCCCCAAGTGGTCAAATTCAAATTGGTGGCTTTGCAACCGTATCTAAAAGTGGAAACTCTGAAATTGCATTTGTCACCGAGAACGCTCCTGAAGGAACTACCACAGCAACGGGTGGATTTCCACTACAGGTACTTATAATTCTTGCAGGTATGATGGCAGCAGTATCAGTATTTGTCTTGTGGAAAGCAAGGAAATAACAAATTTTTTTTAATAGTCTTTAGTTCCAATTGTTTCCTGATAGCACGAGTATAATTTATACACAATTTTATAATTTTTTAGTTTAGTTTAGCTTTTGAGTATAAATCGAAATCACATATCTTAACTTGGTAAAATCTTATAATCATTTACTTTCATCATTCAGATCCTTTGCAAAATTTAGTATATCTCATTTAGTATCACTTTTTGGTAACTAAATCGATGTCATTCAAAAAAATGTGTTTGCTAGCTGTAACCCTCCTTTTGTTTTAAGTGGGATTCCACTGAGCGGTCAACCTGGGATCATACAGGAATGTTAACCCCTTTTTGTCCTTGCTCCACTCAGGTCGGCGGTTTCATTCCAGTATTGACATCTTCAGGCTATTCACCATCATCATCATTTTGATCAACTGGATTTCCTTTCTGTTCCGTAGCCAGGCGTCTCCACCTAATTATCGCTAATTTGAGTGCCTGTTATGAGGGAGGAGTTTCCTCTCTTTCGAGTGACCCACACGCTAGCTAACACAATAAAATTAAGGGGGATGACTAAAAAAATCTTTGTTATCTTAAACCGTTTAACGAGGGGTCATATTCTAATTGTTTCGTGTTCACTAAAGCAATTGGTTAGATTGATTAAAACTTTACACCAACTGAGGTATTACTTATATGAAATTATTAGAGTCGGTATTAATTGATTTCTTATCCTCCAAATTGCTTTTCAAGCATGTCTCTTTTCTTACTTATTTGGAATAGCGAATCAGTTCGCTTATATGCTTCATTCTTTGGTCTGCCAAACATCATCGATTGAAACAGAAGGTGATTTTCAGGAATTACGATACCTGTCTGATCATCGGAGTAAAGAATTTTTAAAGTATCATCATTTTTCCTCATTGTCTCCTCGTGAATGTGGACCATATTGGTATCGTCATGTTCAAAACCAAACTCACGTGCTTTAAGCCGAATGTCTGCTGTACCTTTTGCTTTACTGAGAACAGCTACTCCGAACTCGTCATGATAAATGTCAGATATCGAATCAAAATAAGGTACTTTATTTTTGAATCTAATTGTCATTTGATGAAGATGCATCATCCTTGACGGAACCTTATATGCTTCGACATATAGTTTTACTGATGGAAGAAACGACTTAACGTCATCTTGATGATGTGGATTTTTATCCCACTCTATAGAATCCTTAACTTCTTTTGTATCCTCCAAATCTGCCCATCTCCTTATTAATGTAACATCGTATCGTTGTATTTCATCTGCAAACTTTTCGATCATAGGTTGCATTATTCTACCCATCCCTGAGACATTGCAGCTGCCTTGTATGACATATTTTTGATTAATAACCTTGTCATAATTGATCCTCGAATTGTGAATGATATCTGCAACTTTTTTTTCACCCGTTCTATCTTCGCCTCCTTGAAAAATAGCAGGTTTATTCATGGGTATATAGAGATTTACTTTATTGCCAAAACCAAATCCATCCTTGGCAGCATCAATTACAAGGTCAGATTGTTTAATTGCATCAGGGATTGTCCCAGAAATATCATAACCTCTTTGTCTAAACTCTCGCATTTTTTCTTCGGGAACATAGACTGGAAATTTCTTTGTTATAGCTTCATCTAATTTCTCATCAATTGAATATTTCCCTATTCCCACAAATTGAATATCTTTGTCATGAGAAAATGCAGATGCTACTCTCCTACCAATATTTCCATATCCATTTATGAATACTCTTACCATTTCTCAATGTTTTTACTGGAAATGAAGGATTATTTAATGTATTATTAATTGATTTTTACAACTCATTTCCAGAGAAATAATTCTATGATTCAATAACTTATAGAGGAATGATTTGCGTACAGTCAATTTATAAACATTAAATATCAATAGTTGCTAAAAACTAACATTACGAGATGAAATCATAAATCACGGTGTTCTGATATGAAAAAAATTTTGATAATCGATAATTATGATTCATTTGTTTACAATATTGCTCAACTATTCGGTAAGCTTTCAACAAAGCCAATCGTTTTTCGCAATAACAAAATTACTATCAAAGATATAAAAAAAATGCAGCCTGATGGAATAGTGCTATCCCCCGGTCCTGGGCATCCGGCAGATAGGAAGTCTTTTGGGATATGTGGAGATATTATTGAAACTATTGGACCAAAAATTCCAATATTAGGCGTATGTCTTGGTCATCAAGGTATAGTTCATGTGTATGGCGGCAGAGTTATCAATGCAAATGTTGTAAGACACGGAAAAACGAGCAAAATAAAATATTTGGACAATGAACTGTTTGAAAAACTGGCAAATCCATTTGTAGCAACAAGGTATCATTCGCTGGTAGCATCAAGAGAAAATTTTCCTGCTTGCTTAGAAGTAACGGCAATCTCACTTGATGATTCGGAGATTATGGGTTTGAAACACAAAAAATATCCTATCTACGGTGTTCAATTTCATCCAGAGTCCGTGCTAACAAGAAATGGTTATCACATATTGGAAAATTTCATAGATATTCTGAAAAAATAATGTCCGCTGAATATCTGCAAAAACAAACGAGAAAAATTTTATCAAAGGAAGATATTGATGAGATTGATTTTAGAAACTCAGTAAATCTTATTTTCTCAGACGAGATTCCAGACTCTACTATAGCTTCGTTTCTTACTGCGTTAACATTTAGGGGTGTTAACTACAATGAGTTAAGAATAATAAGAGATATCATGCTTGGACATTCCATTCAAATAGCTCCAAAAGTTAACGGTGCACTAATTGATAATTGCGGCACGGGTGGCGATATGGCTAATTCTTTTAATATCAGTACTGCTGCATCACTTGTCGCGTCAGCTTCAGGAATAAATGTTGCAAAACATGGGAACAGATCTGCCAGTGGAATGTTTGGAAGTGCAGATTTTTTTGAATCCATAGGATTTGATTTGAATATGCCAGAAAAAAGGGCCATAGAATCACTTGAGAGACTTGGTTACGCATTCTTATTCGCACCTAAGTTTCATCCTAAATTAAAAAGGATTTCTGGCATCAGAAAGCGCCTTGGTTTTAGGACAATTTTTAATATTATTGGGCCATTATGTAATCCATGTACAAATATTACGGCACAAGTGATTGGAATTTCTGATCCCAATTTTATCGAACTTGTATCGAACGCAATGATCAATTCTACTATCAAACGAATTTTTCTTATTCATTCATTAGATGGCATGGATGAGCTGTCAAATACTTCAAGAAATATCATGTTGATTGTCAAATCAGGCAAAGTTGAAAAACATGAAGTAGATCCCGAATTATTGGATCTGAAGATTGTAGGAAAAGATCAGGTACAAATTAAATCGGCCGAAGACTCTGTTAAGACAACACTACAAACTATCTATGGAAAATCTACTCCTGCAAAGCAAGACATAGTAGCTCTCAATGCAGCAGTAGCCTTGATTGCAGGAGAAAAAACTACTGACATAAATGACGGAATAAAAATAGCCAGGGAATTAGTAAAATCTGAAGTTCCAAGAAATAGATTACGTGAATTGATATCTTCTTACGGAAACATTCAAAAATTAGATCTTATCGAAAAAAAATTTTCTTTATAGATGGAACTAATACACTTATTCAATAAATGACAATTCTTAAAATAAAAAGATAAAAAAGAAATTTAGGATTTTATCGTCTTCTTGGTTTTGCCTTTGATTTTGATTTTGGTTTTGCCTTTGATTTTGATTTTGGTTTTGCCTTTCCTTTCTTTACTGCTTTGCTCGGGCCACCGCCTATCTTGAACATCTTGGTTCCACAAATTGAGCAAGTTCCCTTTGTTGCAGGTCTACCATTTTTCATGATTACCTGTGACTCGCCTTTCATCTGCCTTTTTGCTTTACATTTTACACAATAACCTTCGGTTGCCAACATATTCAAGTCTATGGCGGTACCTTATAAGAATAGCTCTCTGACTTGTTTTGATAGGCTCTACTATAATGAGCTAGATTCTATTGTTCTCCTACTCGGTTATGATCTATCTCCAAAGGAATGAACTTAAGATTGAACTTAATTAAATGAACTACTCGAGGTTACTGATTATCAAATTAATACTACAGATGCCGTGTTTGTCAAGCACAATCT
Source organism: Nitrososphaeraceae archaeon (assembly GCA_035620895.1). Taxonomy (GTDB): domain Archaea; phylum Thermoproteota; class Nitrososphaeria; order Nitrososphaerales; family Nitrososphaeraceae; genus TA-21. Next base: position 116,207 of record DASPFY010000004.1, on the reverse strand, counting down.
CATAGTAAATAAAATTAATTATTGTGGCATCGGTCTAGTTACACTAATTTCTAACATTAGATGATTCCATCTATAATTTTTCTACCAAATATAAGATATGTAGTATGACCAATCATCCGCATTGATGGCCTTGTTTTACCTTCTCTTGCCTCAATATTGCGGATCAGTATTTCAGTGCTTTCAATGTCTGTAAATCCTATTTCGTACATGTGTTTAGCAGTTTTTTCCAATTGATTCATAGTTGGACATATTATTGCAACAGATCCACTGTTCTTGAGGCACTTATGAACAATCTGTAATACATTCCAGGGATCTCCTAGGTCAATAATTGCAATATCAATGTCAGAATGTTGCAGTCCTTCCTTCATTATATCATGTTTAAACATTGAAACATTTTTTTCCATTCCTGATTTTTTGAGATTCTTGTTTGCAATTTCCATAAATTCTTCATTAACATCATAAGTAAAAACGTGACCTGAGGGTTCTACGAGACTGGCGAAGAAAGTAGTTAGTGAAGCACTTCCTGTACCTATTTCAAGAACATTAGATCCACTCTTCAAACCAGTTCTAATTGCTATATATCCTAAATCCTTGGGATATACTATCTGGGTCTTTCTATCTGATTTCATGACAAAGTCATAAATCGTTGGCTCTATGAGGTAAACCTTTTTTTGTTTGGCTGTAACGATAGAAGAACCGTACTCAAGTCCTAATATGTGATCAAAATCTATAATTCCTATATGCGTATGAAGTTTCTTGTTTTTTTCTACTCTTGTTAACCAATTCTTATTTGATTGATAAAAAAACAAAACATATGCGCCGTCAGATATTTTCATCTACACAATGAGTTTGCAGAGAGGTAAAAAAATCTTCCAATTAGGAATTTTTCCGTTTCAGATTAATGAATATAAGACTACTGCGACTACCTTATTTGATATCATACAAAATTGAGATTAGCTTCACTTTATTCTGGAGGAAAAGACAGTACTTACTCTATTTTTGAAATCAACAAACTCAGACATGATGTTATTTGTTTGATTTCTATAATTCCCGAAATCAGAGATAGTTTACTATTTCATTTCCCCAATATCTACCTTACAAGAGTTCTCGCACAAGCAATTGACTTACCTATTAGAGACTTTAAATCCAAGACCTCAAGTTTAGAAAATGAGATAGCTGTTCTTGAAAACGCACTTTCAAGCGTTAAAGACGAATTCGGTATCGAAGGGATAGTTCATGGTGGAATTTCAAGTAATTTTCAAAAAAGGAATTTTGAAAAAATCTGTAATGATTTGGAATTATCAGTTTTTTCTCCGTTATGGAATTTGAATCCAAGTAACTACCTTCGTAAAATGATTGATGAAAAATTTAAAATTATTATTACTAGTGTTTCCGCAATGGGCTTGGATAGAGAATGGCTTGGAATTCAGCTAGATCATGAAAGTGTAAAGAGACTGGAATCATTGTCATCAAAATATAGATTTAATCTAAATTTTGAGGGAGGAGAGGCGGAAACACTCGTTCTTGATTGTCCTATTTATAAGAAAAAACTTGAGATTAGAACAGGAAAGGTCAAATGGTTTGGCGATAATGGAATATTTGAAATAACAGATTATGAATTAATAGATAAATAATGTTAGACAATCTTCGCTCTAGTCTCGGAGCAGCTTTAAAAAAACTCGTAGGTGCTTCTGACGTAAATGAAGAATTGATCGATTCTTTGTGCAAGGATGTACAAAGAGCTCTTCTTCAATCTGACGTTAATGTCAGATTGGTATTAAACATAACTCAAAATTTGAAAAAAAGATCTCTAGAGGAATCTCCTCCGAAGGGATTGTCAAGGAAGGATCATATAGTCTCAATACTTTATGATGAACTTTCAAGACTGATGGGTTATAAAGGAGAAAATATTGCTGAAAGCAAGCAACCTGAAAAACAAGTCATTTCATTTACTCCTGGAAAACTCAATATTGTACTGATGTTTGGTATCCAGGGAAGTGGTAAAACAACAGTCACTTCAAAGCTAGCAAGATGGTTAACAAAACATGGCTATCATGTGGGAGTCGTTGGTGCTGATACATGGAGACCAGGTGCACTCACACAGCTCAAAATGAATTGTGTTAAAATAAATGTTGAAGTATTTGGAGACGAATCTAGTAAAGATGCACCTTTAATAGTAAAGAACGGAATTGATTATTTTAAACGTACAGGATCAGATGTAGTGATTATTGATACTGCAGGAAGACACAAAGATGAAGCAGAACTCTTAGAAGAGATGAAAAGCATGTATAATATTTCTAAACCGGATTTAATTCTTCTGGTAATTGATGGAACTATAGGTCAACAGGCATATAGCCAAGCAAAGTCATTCCATGAAACTGTTCCGGTCGGGGGGATTATCATAACAAAACTTGATGGAACTGCAAAAGGTGGCGGAGCATTGGCAGCATCGGCGGTAACAGGTGCAAAGATACTCTTTATTGGAAGCGGTGAAAGAATTGATGATCTTGAGGAGTTCAGTCCCACGAGATTCGTAGGGCGATTATTGGGAATGGGAGACATTAAAGCAATTTTGGATTTAGCTAAGGATTTGGAATTACAGGCAGATGAAAATCAATCAAAACGGGTACTAAGTGGCAAAATGACGATAGAAGACTTTTATTCACAAATGGAGAGTGTCGGTAAAATGGGATTTAGAAACATTATCGACAATTTGCCAGGTCTGTCTGGAGTAGTTAAGGAGGATCAATTAGATGTAATCCAGGGAAAATTGGAAAAGTGGCGTTATATTATTCAGTCAATGACAAAGGACGAAAAAAAGAATCCTGAAGTGATTAATGATTCACGAAGAAAGAGGATAGCAAGAGGTTCAGGTGTAGCTGAACACGACGTCAAGGATCTGATAAAGAATTTCAACAACTCGAAGAGCATGATTAAGCAAAGCAAAGGAAGGCAAATGCAAGGCATGCTTAGAAGACTAGGTATAGGATAGAACGATATAACTAATTGAAAAGAAAATCTGAATACAAGTTATGCAATTGGTGTTTAAAAAGACAATGTATTAAAAACTACCCTCTTCAAAAAATTGTTGAGGATTGCAAGATATGTCACGGAATATGGAATCAGCTAGACAAGGCATGTAACAAGGTTATCCAGGCAACAAAAGATTATCAATACGATTCTTTCCTTATTGGATTGACTCTAGACCACAGCTTTTATGACAATGAAGACAAGTTTAGGTCCAAGTTCAGGATAAGAGGAAAAGAAAATATTAAGACTAGTCTCCTACGTGAAATTAGACAAAAATTTGGCAATATTTCAAACAAGAAAATTAATTTGAATTATCCTGACATTACAATTAATATACAAATTGGTAAAAAATTAGAAATAATTGTATCTGTCAATTCAAGTACGGTTTTCCTAACTGGACGCTATAAGAAGTTTAAAAGGTTTCAAATCAATACCAAAAATACTGACAACAATGATAGCTTAGAAGTTAATCAGCGTCATATTGAAAAAATCTTGAAAAAAGAATTGTCGAGTCGTTTCGATTCTAATTCCATTGTTTTTCGGCCCATGGGTAAGGAAGAGCCTGAAAGTTTGGTTCTTGGAAATGGAAGACCATTTTATGTATCGATAAAAAATTCAAAAATAATTAGCTTCAAGAATGATTTTTCAATTCAATCTAATGGAATGATATTCGAAATAAATGAAAAGGTCCGAGCGTTACCCATCTCCTCTATAGGTTATGTAAAGAAAGTTAAGACAATTGTTTCTTTTCAGGAAAATTTGAAAGCCTCTGAATTAAAGGGAATCAATGATTCAGGAATAAGAATAATAGAAATTGTCAATAGGAGAAGTAAAAATTGGAAATTTATATACCATATGGAATTCAAGTTCAAGACTCAAAAAAGATTACAATTTACAATAATATGTGATAATGGGTTACCTATTAGAAAATTTATTGAAGGCAATGGGAATATCTTACCGAATTTAGAACAGATATTAAATAGAAAATGCAAATGCGATAGATTTGATATATTGGACATAATGAATGTAGACGACTTGGTAAATTAAGATCATACTATAATAAAACAGAACGATAACGTTATCTATTTTGGCTTTTGTTTGAATTCCGTAAAACCACATTTACCGCATGTATTCCTATCCTTATGTTCTGCCATGAAAACTCCCCTTCCACATCTAGGACAATCCCTCTTCTTTCTGGTTACCTTGTCACCAGAAATATCATAGAATGAATATATTTGAGATTTTGAATCTTTCTTTTTATCAGCCATACTACTAATTCCCTACTATTGCTTTGGTTTGCCCTTTTCTGAACTTTGCTGCTTTTCTTTCAGTTTTTGAGCCTTAGCCTCATCAAAGATTTTCCTTCTCTCTGCCTTTTCTATTAGTCTCATTGATAGGTATTTTGGTAAAGTTTCCTTGGCACTCTTTTCATCTTTGTAAATGTGAAAAAAAGCATTAACATCGGTACTTCCCCTATTGCATCTGATTTCTATTGGTATAATTGTCTTTGAATCCACTTTATTTGTTTTCGAGATTGTTTCAATTGCATCTTTTTTCTTTATATTTCCTGAAACGTTTCTAAATATGACTTTAAGTTCTCTCCGATTCATTAACTGGTTATCATAATCACGTAAAACCACCAATTCAGTACTCATATACTGTAAATCGAATCAATTTTTTACTCATATAAGGATTTCCAATTGTGCTCCATGAAACTCTAATGAATCACACGTCCGATGGGAATGATAGTTGTAAGAGTTCGTCAATGGACTCCTTAATTTCACTCATAACTCAGCTTTAAACTTTACTTTTCAATCAGGAGGTAAACAAGAAATCAACATAAAATAGGATTTCACTCATTCGAATGTATGAAATCGATGAATAAGTATTCCATCTATCCCATAAAAATGAGTACGCAATATCTTCCCATCGGTATTGTTAATTTTGAATTGTAATTACCCAGATAAATTTTCGTTCAATTTTTAGCGACAACAGCATCTTAGAAAACTCTTAATACGGAATACAGAAAAAATTCCGTGTATGATGATAGGCATGTCATTATTGGTCCTTGGAGCAATTCTTTTCTTATCAGTTTATTCAGTTAGTGTAATTTTAGAGGGCCTTACTGAATATGATCTAATTGCTTATGCTGCTAGAGCTAAAGTAGCCGAATCCAATCCGACCTTGACTGACCCCAATCTTAAGGTTGAGTTGCTTGTTAAAGAACTTAGGGCACCGACTTCTATGGTATTCATTGGTCCAAATGATATTTTGGTCACCCAAAAGAATGATGGCACAGTTATAAGAATAGTAAATGGAACAAAGGTGATACAGCCACTGATTACAGTTCCAGTTGCTAGTAAAGATGAGAGGGGTCTACTCGGTTTGGACGTATCAAACGATCCGACTGTCAATAAAACCCATGCTTTTTTGTTTTACACGGAAAAAGGACCCATTAAAGGAGAGGCACTAGGAAACAGGATTTATAAATATGAATTAGATAAAAATGCCACTAAATTATCGAAGCCACAACTTCTGTTAGATCTTCCATGGAAGCCTGGACCAGGGCACAATGGAGGCGTATTGAAGATTGGTCCGGATAACAATATCTATATAGCAATAGGTGATTTGGCTATAACTGGCTATAATGAAAGTCAATTATACGAGACTCAAGCCCAAAATGTCCAAGCTGCGAAAAAGGCTGACGGAAGAGCAGGAATTCTTAGGATAACTCAAGACGGTAAACATGTGGACGAGGGTATACTTGGTTCTTCCTCTCCTCTCAATCTCTACTTTGCTTACGGTATAAAAAATAGTTTTGGAATTGATTTTGATCCACTTACAGGAAATTTATGGGATACCGAAAATGGTCCTGACTACGGTGACGAAATAAATTTAGTAGAACCCGGATTTAATAGTGGCTGGAAAAAAATACAAGGTATTTGGTATGTAGATGGAGCACTGGCTAAGACCGGGATCGCGCCGGCTGCCCCAAAAGATTTGGTTGATTTTGTTAACGGGGGAACTTACAGTTCCCCAGAACTTACCTGGGATCTTTCGGTAGCCCCAACAGCTCTAAAATTTCTTGACACAGAAAAGCTAGGCACTGAATATAAAAATGACATTTTAGTTGGGGATATCAACTTTGGTAATATCTATTACTTTAAATTAAATCAGGATAGAAAATCATTAGATTTGGGTAAAGGCCTAACGGATAAAGTCGCACAAACAAAAGAAGAATTATCGGATGTCGTATTTGGACACGGATTTGGAGGCATTACAGACCTGGATGTTGGACCGGATGGGTTTCTATATGTCCTTGTATATGACAAGAATGACGGAAGAATTTATAGAATTCACTAGTATTTGGATAAAAATGGTAGAACATTATACGAAGTTAGATAACCTCAGAAGAAAAATTTGGTTGTCTCATTGTTGATTATTTCAAAATAGTTCCAATAAGAAACTACAAAAAAATTAGATTCCGACAGGAGTAAAATATGATCTAATACGGTAAACAAAACTACCTTGGCTGACAAATAATAAGGACTAGAGTTGGCATAAAATCTGATAAGCAAAGCATTATCTAGTGTCTATAGCATGGACTTTCTGCTATACCATCATGTCTTTGATTCTTACACTTTTGTAAAGCTTCAAAACAATGTTGACCATCGCCGACTTGATCATAACAAAAGTCCTCGTCTCCCAACGCAACATTGTATGAATTACCATATATTATTGCTGACAGTATCGAAACCGTTACCAAGTATGTAATAAGTTTTGTATCCATGATAATGATTTTGCACTGCATATATTAAAAATCTATTGATAGAAATATTCAATGGTTTTTTGGAATTGCGTTATATTCCCTAAAAGTAAAGAGCCAAATACAAAGAGATCCATACGGTCCAGAACTTATTATGTAGTTGTTTTTTGGCTTGCAATGTTATAATGACCTAATATTTGTTTACAGAATGTGTTCTCTGTATTATCATACTTTGTCAAGAAATAATATATTATGGAATTATGCTTCTAAGCTTGATAATACTTGATAATACAAAGGCACCCAGAGATTATAGTCTATGGACAAAATGATATCCGACTCAGTTTAACAATATAAATTAAATTCGTTTTTGTATAGTTACTAACTGTCTGGTCTTTTCATTATTTATTTTCACTATTTTTTTTGACATCCCACCATTGAATCAAATTGTTAGAAACTTCATTGTTTAATTTTTAAAGTCTTGTTTTTGGACTTGCTTTTGTTGTTCTTCAATATTCATAATTATTCACAATCACTGAATCCAATTAGAGAAGTACTAGATATACGGGTCCGATGGGCTTCGATCCCATGAACTCTGGCTCCGGAGGCTTATGCTTGAAAATCAGCACCCTGTCCTGACTGGGCCACGGACCCATTGAGTATTGAAATATTGAAATATTTATTCATAAATGGAATCTTGCAGGATTACTGTGTTAATCCTATTCCAAAATTAAGAGTAATACGCTGTGTAATTTTATGTTCTTTTAGAAAAGTTAATGATATGCAGGACTCTACAGAATAATTTAGTATAGCCTTTGTCGAGCAATGATCTGAGGGTTAAGGCGTTTGCAATAGATATTGATGGCACTCTAACCGAAAACGGTGGCGGAATGATCCATTTACCCGCTGTTTCGAAAATGAGGTTTCTTGAAAAGATTGGGTATAGGGTATTCTTTGTTACAGGTCGATCCTCAATAGAGGCATACATATTGTCCGTGTTTTTGGGTATGACTAGGATGGCTATAGGGGAGAATGGTGGAGTTGTTTCCAAAGGACCTTCAGATCATACAATCCTTGGAAATAAGGAATTGTGCTTGAAGGGATATGAAGTATTAAAACAAAGCTTATCTAATGTAGATACTAAACCAGTATTTCCCAGATTGTCGGAAGTCGTATTGCAAAGGACCTTTGATATTGAGGAGGGCAAAAAGATACTAAAGGAGAGGGATTTGGAACTAGATATAGTAGACAGCAAATACGCATTTCATATCAACGAATTAGGTGTAAATAAGGCTAAAGGTCTGAACCTTGCACTAAAGTTCTTAAATATAGCACCAAAAGAAGTTGTGGCAATTGGCGACAGTGAAACTGACATTCCTGTTTTTGGTATCTGTGGATTGAGTATTGCTTTAGGTCATTCTGATGATGAAGTTAAAGTTCATGCAAGTCATGTCGTAAATGGTAAGGAAGGAGTGGGATTGTGTGATGCTATTGACTATGTTACTTTAAATTATTTAAGATAAGAAATGAGTTTTAAGAAATTTATCAGTGAATCCAATGAAGTAATAAAATACGCACTTGGAAAACTAAACATCAAGAATGAATCCTATACTCTTACTGAACCGACCAGAGACGAGTTTGGTGATCTAAGCTGCAACGTTGCATTCTTGCTTACAAAGGAATTACAAAAATCACCATATACAATTGCTTCAATTCTGGTTGAACAATATCCTCAATTTCGTAATGGTAAAAATCCAGAATCACTATCGTACGTATCATCTGTTGTTGCACATGAGAGTGGATATATTAATTTTAAGGCACACTTTACTTTAATTGGTAAGGAGATAATTGCTGATATTTTAAAAAATGATTATACCTATCTTGATATAGGTAAAAATAAAAAAGTAATTATTGAGCACACCAGTGTTAATCCCAATAAAGCACTGCACGTGGGCCACCTCAGAAACGTGGCAATAGGCGATACCTTGTATAGAATACTAAAGAACACAAATCATGATGTCACCGTATTAAACTACGTGGATGATTCTGGACTTCAAGTCGCTGATATTCTGGTTGGATTTTTATACTTAGGATTTCCAATGAAGCCAGCTAACAGTAATATCAAGTTTGATATATACTGCGGTAACGAGATTTATGTAAAGGTAAATGAGTTGTATGAAAAGGATCCTTCATTGATTGAAAAAAGAAATTCATTGTTAAAGAAGTTAGAAGAAGGGGATTCTGAAATAGTATCATTTGCATCCGAAATTACAGCTAAAGTGCTCAAAGACCAGCTCAAAACATGCTGGAGAATGAAGGCTCGATACGATTTACTGAATTTTGAATCGCATATAATAAGTTCAAAATTATGGGAAAAAACATTTGAAAAAATGAGAGATGAAAATATTGTGACCAAGGAAACTGAAGGTGAAAATATTGGATGTTGGGTTTTTAATTCTGATGATGAGGGAAGCAAGATTATCGTGAGAAGTGATGGTACTGCAACTTATATCGCAAAAGATATCCCTTATGCCTTACTAAAGGTTGGAACAATTGAGGACCCATTCATATATCAAGTTTTCATGAAACAATGGGATGATACAACTCTATGGATTAGTACAACTGACGATTTGAAGGATACGACTCAACCATCTTTCTTTCCCGCAGAAGATTCGATAACTGTGATTGATAACCGGCAAACAAGATTACAAAAAATAATTAAGGAAATCTTGAATGAATTTGAATCAAAATCAAATAGGTATATACATTTGGCTTACGGTCCAGTTTTACTTTCAAGTAGAACCGCAAAGACTCTAGGCATAATTCCGGATAATGTAAAGTCGGTACAAATGTCTGGAAGAAAGGGCATATATGTGGACGCGGACTTTGTGCTTGATACTCTGTATGGGAAAGCTAAGGAAGAAACAATGAAGCGAAATCCTGAAATTACTGGAAAAGAACTTGAGAGAACATCGGAAGAAATAGCAATATCAGCTATGAGGTATAGTCTAATTAAAAATGATTTAGAAAAAGAAATTAAATTTGATATGATTGATTCATTAAGTTTGGATGGCAATTCTGGTCCATATTTGCAATATGCATATGCCAGATGTTGTCGCTTGATAGAAAAATCAAATGCAATATCATTTTCTGGTGATGTATCTTACCTTTCAGATAGAATTGAATTTCGTCTCATAAAGCATCTTTCAAAATACGCAATTGTTATTGAGGAAGCTACTAAAAATATGGAACCAAAGCTCATTGCGCAGTACGCATATGAACTAGCAACACTGTTCAACTTATTTTACGAAAAACTACCAATATTGAAAGAGAGTAATGCTGATATATCTGAGGCAAGAATTTCTTTAGTTGAAGCGATACGAAGAATACTTGAAATCAACATTACCTTAATCGGTATTACCCCTCTCAAGAGAATGTAGCTCGATTCATTAGGTTACGGATATTGGTGACAGTCATCTAATTTAGTTGTTGAGCTTGCTAATTGGTCCAATTGTACAATTGCTTACTATGGGATTATATATTCTGAGTTCTTCGCACAATTTTGTTACCTCCTTTTTCGCATCTTCTTCTGATTTTGTATTAATGATTATATTATAGCATTTGGCAGATTTGACGGATTCAACATTTGAATATCCACTTCTAAAGATGAGATCCTTCTTAATTGTTTCTCCTTCTGGGTCCCCAACTTGATCTTTGTTTTCTATTGTGACAACAACAAGATACCTTCCCATACCAATTATCTAGGTTATATTTGTCAAAGTATTGGAATAAATTTCTTGTTGTCACTACGCAACATGTAGCTCTCTTTTAAGTAAGGTGGATACATCAAACATACTCCCACTACATTTTCTCAATATTTTTTGCATCTGAATTAAGTAGTATCTATCACCAACAAACTTTTATTTTGACTTGAAGAAAAGGTAACAATTAGTCTTTAAACAGGTAACACAATAATTTGTAGTACAATCTTTTACTGAAATGTCTTAATCAATAAAAATTTCACGACATTTATAAAAAAAAGTTTGGCAACATAGTCCAAGTGTCAGAATATGGTAGTTGAAATTGGTCCAATCTTGCAGGATTTTACGATTATCATGGTCGATGCCTCCATAATGGCAATGATTTCATGCAAACTAAAGCAACCAATGGTAATAGGATTTATAATCGCATGTATGATAATCGGACCTTATATCCCTCCCTTTAGTCTAATACTCAATTTCGATATTCTAAATTTGTTTGCAGAGATTGGAGTCATTCTACTCTTGTTTGTTGTAGGGATGGAATTCCCAATAGACAAAATTTCAAATCCAAGAGCAATATCTTTCATACAAGTGCGCCAGTGTGTAATGATTTTTCATTCAATATTTGTATTTATTTGTCTCCAGACCAGGAAATTTTCCATAATGCATGCCTGGTTTATATTTGACCCTCAATTTTGTTATTGAACGTGAATTACGTATATTTTGATAGGTAAGTCATGCCTTATGCCAATAAACTTTTAATTATGCGATAAAAAAAATTTAACTCTGCTGACGGTCATGTAGCTCAGCCTGGTTAGAGCGAAGGTTTTGTAAACCTTAGGCCGTGGGTCCAAATCCCACCATGACCTCTTTTCTATGAAAATTGTCAACCAACAAAGAAACTAAATTTGATTTTTTGAATATGATGTATATTCCAAATTGGTATCGATAATAAAATTATTATTTTTTTACCAATTTATAGGCGGATATATAATATCCATATAGGGAATATATTACTATATTGAGTAGAACAAATAATTATAGTGTAATGGCATGGCATAAAGCAAAAATAATATATATATGGATAATATATTTACTCTGTTGGACAAAAAAAAGTCTAAGGAAAAAATTAACGATACATATGAGACTGTCTATCTAGCTACCCATCCAACTAGATTAAGCATTCTTATCCAACTTGAATCTGGAAAGGTGTATGCGTCAAAGTTAGAAGAAATGATAAGCGTCGATAGAAAGATTATTTCATTTCACTTGTCTAAATTAGAAAAAGCCGGATTGGTTTCTAGTGAATATGGTTTAATGACTTCTTCAAAAACAAGACCAATGGCTGTCAGATACTATTCACTAACAACCGAGGGTGAGAAAATGGTCAAAAAACTCAAATCAATTTTATCAGATTAACTTAAGACTTGCCGATTTAGTAATCTGAATCTTGTATATTAATGAAAAAAGACAGATTGAAACTGGCATTTACTGGATATAGGGTTATCCAACGAATGCGATTAGAGGGTAATACCAAAACATTTTTCTTAGAGGATCATGGTCATTTCCATTGATAACCACCATGGCTAATGAGGAAATTAAAGTGAATGATAATGTGTATAAAGTCACGATAAATGATCAAACTAGGATGTATGCTATGAAACTCAATAGGCTCTATCAACAAGGATTTAACGACGTTGATAGTTTTGACGAAATTAGCTCTGAAATTTCTAATACCATAAACAATCTTCTAAAGAATGGGCTATCACCAGAAGTGCGTGAAGAAGACATGGACGGTGCGGTGAAGCAACTATTACATATGTTTGACAAATCCAAAAAATGAGTAAAAGATCCTCAATCTGGAATTCTGTTTTGTAACCGCTGCTCTATTGACGTTGGTTACATCTGATCTTATTAACAAAAAAAGTGATAGGCTTCAGAGAAAATAATGTCCTTTAAAGACAAGTGGAACAAAACCCAGCCAGATAATATGGCGGTAAAAATTTTGGAGAGTATTAAGTCACAACCTCCTCTAAAGCCACGAATTGAGGAAGCTCAAAAGAAACTGGAGCTCCAAATCTCAAAATTAGATGGAATTTCGACGAAGATTGTAGAAAAGGATCAGCTTATTTTTAAAAGAATTGTACACTCGATCCAGAATCATGATGCCCAATACGCAAAATTACTTTCAAATGAACTATCACAAATTCGCAAGATGAGCAAAATGGTAGATTCTGCGAAGTTAGCATTGGAACAAATTCAATTAAGACTAAACACTATCACTGAATTAGGAGATGTTGTGGTTACCCTAACCCCGGCAATGTCTGTAATAAAGAACATACAAGGAGGCTTATCATCAATGGTTCCTGAAGCAGATCAATCACTCTCTCAGATATCCGATCTCATGGGAGGAATATTATCTGACTCAGCACAGATTCCTAGACACGAAGTAGACAGCGGAAGAGTATTAAGCGAAGAATCAACAATCATTATCGAAGAAGCTACTACTCTAGTTGAACAAAGCATGAAAGAGAAGTTTCCTGACCTTTCATCCATGCGGATTGATGAAAAAAGTACAGAAGCATCTACTTACTAAATTTCTATTTTTTATTGGCTGACTTTGCTGTTATTTTGATATCCTTCTTAATTCTACTAATCGTAGGGTAGCTGTAACCTTTGTTTCTATAGATCTTTATCATTGACTTCCAGTTTGCAAGTCGCCATCTGGCCTGTTCCTTTGTCAACATGCTAGTTTCTTTTTTTACGAAACTTTTTCTTCCAACAATTAAATAACCCCCATCCTGGGCCTTTTGTCTATTGTACGCAAATTTTAGCCCTGAAACTATTGATTCTGGGTGTAAAAGAGAGAAATAATATTTTATCTCTCTAAATTGACGTTCTGATGCTGTCAACTTGAGCTTTAATTCTCTTTCTGTCATTACGACCATTTGCAGCTCATATTAGATAAATATTGCTAAATTCGAATTTTGAAATATTTAATAGGATACAAAATGTTCAGTTCTTTAAAGGTATTTTTAATATCTGAAGATACGAATTGAGTAGCAACTTTATTCTACCAATTGTGCATGGATATCCATGATTTGGTTAAAACTAGCATAGAAATAAAATGAATCTATCAAAGAGATCAAATGACTTTATGTTTCTTGCCTAGTTTTTCAAGTTCGTCTAGAACATAACCCAATTGTTTCTTAGTATGTGATGCACTCAATGAAAGTCTTAATACGGCATCTCCTCTCTTAACGGTGGGAAATCTCATTGGATGTACAAAAATACCTTTATGTAACAATATATCTGCGAATTTAGTGGCTAGTTTCTCGGATCCGATATGGATAGGAATTATTTGACTGGATGTATTTCCAATATCATATCCTATCTTCTTTAAACCATTGTGCAAGATGTTTATATTTTTGAAGAGCTCCCGTTGTAGAATACCTTTTTTTGCAATACCAATTCCAACTAATGCGGAATTGCATAAATGAGTAGGAATAGCAGAGGTGAAAATGAATTGCCTCGACCGATTTATAAAATAGTCCCTAATCATTTCAGTACAAGCCACATATCCGCCAAAACAACCTAATGCCTTACTAAGGCTGCTGATATGAACATCAATTAGGTTATTGACACTCAATTCAGATGGAGTTCCAGAAGCTCTATCTCCAAAAACAAAGTCACCGTGGGCATCATCAACAATAGTAAAGATACCAAACTCTTTTGCCAATTTACAAATTGATCTCAATTTAGCCATATCGCCCTCGATGCTAAATATTCCCTCTGTAACAAGAATTTTCTTACCCTTTACATTTCTCAATAATTCTATAAGATGCTCCATGTCATTATGACGAAATATTCTGATATTGGCATTAGACAATCGACACCCGTCAATAATGCTAGCATGATTTGATTCATCACTGAAAATAGTTGTTTTACTGTCTGCCAGAGTACTCAGGACTCCCAACACTGCGGAGTATCCTGTGGGATATACCAAGGAGGATTTTGTTTTTCTATGTCTTGACAAATTATGTTCCAATTTTTCAATAACTAAATTATTTCCACCTACTAGTCTTGAACTACATTGAGAAATTTCATCAAAATCCTTTACCGTACTTTTTATTATTTCTTTGTTTGTAGATAATCCGAGATAATCGTTTGAATTAAAATTAATTATCTCTTTGTTTTTAACTATTAACGACCCATCACGATTTTCGATAATTCTTAGTTTTCGATAAAGATTTTCAGCCTTCAGTTTATTAATGTCTGCGCTAATGAATTCGGGTATCGAGGCCAATTTCATGTATCATTTGGATATCTTTATTTGGTTCGTTTCCATTTGTAGTAAGGTAGCCGCCCGTAATAATTCCATTTGCCCCAGCTTGAAGGGCTAGTTTTCCCCCGTCACTGAAGTGTACTTCTCTTCCTCCAGCAATTTTCAATATTGTTTTTGGCATAATAAATCTCCAAACAGCAATAGTTCTAATGATGTCGATTGGATTAATTGAACAATTATCCAGTTCTTTTGGTGTGCCCTTTCTTGGAATCAATATGTTAATCGGAACTTCATCTGGATCAAGAGATGAAAGAGAAAACGCCAATTCAATCCTCTGTCTTGTAGATTCGCCCATTCCAATAATCCCTCCACAACAAAGTTCGAGCCCTGCCGCTTTGACTATTCTTGCCGTCTTGACTCTGTCTGAAAAATCATGTGTATTGCAGATTTTAGAAAAGAAAGTTTCTGAGGCTTCTAGATTGTGATTATATCTCTTGACTCCTAATAATTTCAGCCTTTCCGCTCGTTCTGGTGTCATGAAGCCAAGTGAAACATTAATGTCCAGATTTACTTCATTTCTTAATTTTTTTATAATCATGCAAATTTTTTCAAAATCATTCTGTGAAGGTTCTCTATAAGCACAAACAAGACAAAAACTGGCAGAACCATTTATTTGTGCTTCTCTAGCTTTCTCCAAAATTATATCGTCATCTAGGAGTGGATATTTTGTTATACCAGTTTTGTAAAATGTAGATTGGGCACAAAAGGAACAATCCTCGGGACAATTACCCGACTTGGCATTTATCAGGGATTCGACGTCAACAATTTCTTGGTTAAATTTTTTAGTAATAATATTAGCACAATCTGCAAGCTTTATCAAATTATTAGTTGAAATTAATCTTTCTGCTTCATCAAAGGAAATACTATTTCCATTAATGACCTTCTTCATACAAGAATCAATGAACTCGCAATCCTGCATCATTAGTTCTTTTTTAGAACCCATACTTATTCTTTAATTATCTGACTGGGCATCAGTTAATACATAGATATGTATGGATTTTTTAGAATCAGAACTAGGAGACAAACAGTTTTTCGCATTGATGTATAAGGATAGTTATGTGCTCCTGCATTTTCTAAGCGAATCTCTATCGGTCCAACTCCGAATTTCAAAATAAAGTTAGTATTCAAGAATTAGGATATTAGGAGATAATGGCAAAAATAACTAGCGTTATTAGGTGTTTTTTATCTTTTTCACCGCATAAAACAGCTGAAAATCAACAAAATTGAAGATGTCTTGGTACTCTCGATAGGGGGAAAGATATACGAAATTCGTCATTTTATCTTTAGACTCCAACAGTACAAAAAAGGACCCGTTTTTATATCATCTAAAAAAACTGGCATTTTTTTACTCGTATTCAGTCTAAATAATGTGGTACCTTTTTTCACCTGTACGTATTTTTTTTGACCTAAAGTATTATCAAGTTTTCATCAAGTACTATGTAATGAAATATTCCTTTGGATACTTGCGAGTCAGTACTGCCGAACAGACAATACTTAATCAGAGGTTGGCAATCGAAAAGTGGGCGACTGATAATGACTATGAAATTCTTGATTTTTTCGAAGATTCTGCAGTAAGTGGAAAGATCCCTGCAATAAATAGACCTGCCTTCAGAGAGATGCTGAATCTGGTTAGGTCTGACCGTGTTGATTCGGTGATAGTTTATGAATTATCACGAGTCGGAAGAACATTTTGGGAAACACTTGATGCAATAAAATCAATTGAGGAATATTCCCCACTGATATCTTGTTCACCAAAAGAACTATTTCTTCAAACTACTGATCCGAGCGTTAGAAAACTAATGCTTGGTATCCTGACTTGGGTGGCAGAAAGGGAAAGGGAAATGTTGATTCAACGCACAAAGGATGGAATGGTAAGGGCAAAAATGTCTGGAAAAAATATTGGACGTCCAAAAAAGAAACTTGACAAAGATACACTGATCAAAATGTTGTCTCAGAACATACCACGTAATAGGATCGCCAAAAACCTTGGAATATCAAAAGCTACCCTTTATAACCAGATTCGGATGATTTAGATGAATCACCTGATTAATATTATATGATTTTCTTTTGAATCTTTTCTACTATCTGATATTCAGTATCAACTATCTTTGTCAGATCTTCAATTCCTATTGCTAATGGTGGAATTATTGTAATTATATTTCCCAAAGTCCTAAGATATACACCCTTTTTCAATGATTCTCTTGCAATATATTGTCCAATTGGAACCTTGTCAATCATCTTGATGGGTTTGTTCCCTTTTCTTAACTCTATTCCACAAAGCATTCCCTTATTTCTAATGTCATAACAAATATCTAATTCTGCAAAACTTTTCAAAAGTCGATCGAGAACCAGGGAATTGATTCTTATTTTTCCAATAAGATTTACCTTCTCATAAAGAGCTAGGTTTGTCAGTGCGGCTGTGCATCCAACGGGATGGCCGGTGAATGTATGTCCGTGAAAAAGCTGGCGCTTATCCCAATAATCTCCAAGGAATTCGTTAAAAATTTTAGAAGTTGTTAGTGTTACTGCTAGGGGAAAATAGCCACCTGTAAGAGCCTTTGCGAAACAAACAATGTCTGGTTCAGATCGTTGTGCCTTATATTCTATCATATTACCAAGTCTTCCAAATCCTGTAGCTATCTCGTCCAGTATCAGAAGTACATCATATTTTTTGCAGAGGTCACTGATCTCTTTTTGAAATTTGTTCGGGTAGATGTTTACACCACCCGCGATTTGAGCTCCGCTTTCCATTACCATGCTAGATATTTTAGGTGATTTTCTCTTCAGAATGTTCTCAATTTTATGAACATATTGTTCAATGTCTTGCTGTCTAAATTTTTCATGTCTTATAGTTGGTGAATCTACCTTTATTGTTTTGAGTAGTAGTGACTTGTAGGGAGAGAAGTAACCGTCAACATATCCTATCGACATACAACCAATTGTATCCCCATGATAACCATTTTTTAAACAAATAAATTCTTTTTTCTGTGTTTTTCCCTTATTGTTCCAGTATTGTATTGCTATTTTTAATGCAGCTTCAATCGCCGTTGAACCATTGTCTGTGTAGAAAACCTTGCTCATTCCCTTTGCAATTGTTATAAGGCGTTTCGCTAGTTTTGCAGAAGGTTCGTTAACCAAACCAAATAATGAAGAATGTGGAAGAGTATCAAGCTGATTTTTCATGGAATTAATTATTTCGGTTCTATCATGTCCCCAGACATTGCACCACATGTTACTAATCCCATCAAGATAACTCCTTTGATTGGAATCGACAAAACTAAAATTTCTTCCTGATTGTATCGTAATATTATCGGAGTTATTCCAAAGTTTCATCTGAGTATACGGATGCCAGACATATCTTTTATCAAGATTATTACTATTCAATAGAAATAGCTATAGTATTGCACTATTTGTACATTAGGCTGAGTGAAAGTTGTATTATAAATCGCAGTATTTAATTAGAAGCTAATTTGACAGTAGCTTCAAAATTCAAGAATTATGATACTATTTCATACTGCGTTGATTCAGGGAACGTAGTGCCAAAATAAGTTTATTAATAATCTGAATATAAGCATTAGATGATGAATACAGAAATATCCATAATTTTGTTATTTATCTCTCTTGCTTTATTAATCACATATGGAGCAGACGTAATTTATTCCCAAACCACTTCTGGTGATGAAAAGAGTAGTTTTCTCCAAATAGATCCGGCCGTAAGAGGTATCGTCTTTGGTGCCGTTCCCGTAATTTTGTCTATTATAGCTTTTGCAATTTCTCTACGAAAAAGATCAACGCTGATAGTCGTACTTCTCCTTATTAATGGTGGATTAATCATAGCCGGAATGATTGGCTTGGCTGCTCAAGGAGGAGGAGACAACACATCAACTCTATATGGAACTACTGGGCTAGGAATATTGCTAATTGTACTCGGTATAGTAAAAGGTTACATATCAAAAAGTAAGACGGAAAACAAACAAGACAGTAAGTCCGGTAAAAGACCGTGGTGGAAATTCAAAAGTGACTAAGACTCGAAAGGAGCGAAAAGATGGTGGGAGTTTAATCACAGATCAGGCGGATTAATACAATGTTCACTTGTGATCATTTAGACCATTTAAATATTCATTACTAGGAAAAATAATTTTTCGTGAAATTATGTTCAATATTTCTAAATTCGAATTTAGAAATATTTTTGAATGGTCAAGTAGTGCCATAACATTTAATTAAAGTAATAATTTTTGTAAAATATGCGCCGCTGTAGCTCAGCATGGTAGAGCAAATTCAAAGATGGTTACTTTGGAGCTTAACTGGCTGTTAACCAGTGGGCCATCAGTTCAAGTCTGATCAGCGGCGCTTTAATTAATATCTAAATAGACATGGACAATTAACAGGATCGATAATTGTTGTTACTAATATTTATACCAAACATGACAATAACCAAATATTTCAAAATTCGAATTTAGCAATATACGAATTCATGTTTTGTACTATTATTCTTTGTTACAGCCTGGTATTCAAAATTATTTCTAGAATTGAATAATATCCAACGCGATTGCATTTGCAAGAAGGTCAAGATGCCTGGAAGCAACAATGTATCCATTTTTTAATTCGCTTTTTGAAATCCATCTATTTGAGGAAGACCAAAGTCTTTCTTTCCGAATTCTTTTCTCCAGTTCTTCAACATCTAGTTCTTTTTCTTCGATTTCCTCTGTGTCAGTTTTTTTTATCGTTAGCAAGACCTTGGTAACCAGAATTCTACTACCAAATCTTTGGGAGAAATCCCTAGCAGATTCATCATAATCAACGAGTTTTATCTTGATCTGTTTCCTATTTAGTACATCCCTACTAGTCAGAAGTCTATCATCAACAAATCTATCATATGACATCTCGATATGTCTACTTATAATTATTGATTAATTAAATCCTTCAGTACGTATCAAGCAGATGAGAATTCAAAATAAGGCGAGTTATCCTTATCAAGTCCGCATTTGGTCAATTTTACCGCGCTGCCTAGGTTGATATTTCCGTCACTCAGGATACCGATAATCCTGATCCCTGACATTTCGACTAATCCTAATTTCTTTGAATTCCCAATAAATGATGATGAATGTTCAATTAATTTCCCTCTCATTTCCAATTTTGACATCCTGATTTTTTTTGAATAGCAATTATTACAAATATTTGACGGCGGCCAGATTTTTAAATTACAACTATTACAAATCGGAATTCTGAATTTTCCTCTACTTAGGAAATCAATGAATTCTTTCACGTCAGTTTAAGAACATTCACATAATTAAAATGATCAATAATTGATTACATCGATGAGATTTCAAATACTATGGACAATGGACAAATTGCAACAATTATTTATGTCTTAGAAATTATGAGAACTAATGAAGAGGAACCTGCTGCAGACATATTATGCACTAATCCCCTTCTACAGCCTTCAATCTGTCTACTACCAGCCAATCCCTTTAGCTGCTCGCAGATTTCGACAGTCTGAGCAACACCAGTAGCTCCCAATGGATGACCAGTACCTAATAGTCCGCCACGGGGATTGATTGATATGTTTTTTTGGAATACGAACTTACCACCTTCCCCTTTTTTACAAAAACCCAAGTCTTCATAGGCAATAATTTCCATTATTGTGAATGCGTCGTGAAGCTCTACAACATCTATCTGTTCTGGTTTGATGTTTGTCATTGAAAAGGCCATATTGGATGCAATTCTAGTTGAATGTATGCTTGAGAGGTCAGAGCTAACGTTACTAAAACTCGCAGCTTCAACAGAGCTTCCTATTCCTTCGATCCAAACCGGAAGGTCTGTATACTTTTTCGACACTTCTTCGTTTGAAAGCAATATCGCTGAGGCTCCATTACATACGTATGAACAGTCCATTAACTTTAATGGCTCAACCAATTTTTTCGAATTCATGACCTCCTTAACAGATATCTTTTTTCTAAACAGTGCATTGTGATTTAAGTAAGCATTTTTTCTATTCTTTACTGCTACAGATGCCATCTGTTCTTCAGTCGTTCCATATTTACGCATGTGAGTCTTAGCAAAGAGTGCAGCCCAGTAAACAGGCAGGGTAAAAGATCCTCTTGAGATATCCCATACTAACTGTGCTCCTTTTGTTTGTTTAATGTCTGCCCCGACAACCAACGCATTTTTACACAACCCTGATTTTATCAATGAATATGCTGAGACAATGGCATTAGTGCCAGAATTACACAGGTTGTCCAGTCTTTGAGAAATTGCTGGCCTTATGCCCAAGTATTCTGAGATAATAGTTGATCCATATTGAACATC
This sequence comes from Nitrososphaeraceae archaeon, assembly GCA_035620895.1. Lineage (GTDB taxonomy): Archaea > Thermoproteota > Nitrososphaeria > Nitrososphaerales > Nitrososphaeraceae > TA-21. The sequence goes on along the minus strand of DASPFY010000004.1, from coordinate 94,999 downwards.
GGCTGTCGTGGATAAAATGACCGAATCAACTTGTAAGTCCATGTCTTTGTATTTTTCCAAGATGGCTTTGCAAGGATCGCACGCCAGCTCTTGTACAGAGAGAGAAGTTTCTTTGGTAAATTTTGAGGTTGACTGATCGACTATTGCTACTCTAGACATTTTCTACCAAAAGAAGAGAGTCGTTGATAGATTGTATATTATCCTTCACTGGATTTACCTGCAATATAGGAAGTGATACTCCACATGAGACAAAACGTTTTAGCGACTTAATGCAGTCCTCAGTAGTTCCATAGATAGTTAATGAATCAAGCATAGGATCTGTTACAAATTTACTGATATTTTCAATACCATGGTTTTGATATTCAGTAGTTATTTGCTCCACTTGATTTTTGAAACCATGAGACGACAAGAATTCGTTATAGTATTTCCCTACAGCAACATAGAAAGCCAGTGTTTTTGCGGCCCTTTCACGGGCCAGATCTGGGTATTTATTAGATATGGCTGTGATAAAGACAGAACAAATTTCAAAACTTTTGGGTTTTCTTGATGTTAATGATTTGATACGTTCTATTGTTCTCTTGAGCTCATCAAGGGGACTAAGATACAAGATTATACCATCAGCTATTTCTGTCGCCAACTTAATCATTCCTGAATTTACCGCACCTAGAAAAACAGGTATCTCCTTCCTTTGTGACGGGTGCATTATCTTTATATTTTTTAATTTGAAGAAATTTCCATCAAAGTTGATTGTTTCCCCACTAGAGATGACTTTAAAACAGGTTACATATTCTCTCATTCGATCTAATGGATGTATAAATTTGATACCGTGCCAGTCCTCGGCAAGAATAGGAGTACTGGCTCCAATTCCAATTATTGTACGATTTAATGAAATATTGTCCAAAGTGGAGGCCGCCATTGCTAGAGTCGCAGGAGATCTTGAGAACATACTCACAATAGAAGTACCTAGTTTTATCCTTCTTGTCATCGCTCCTATGGCACCAAGCATGACAAAGGCTTCACGACCCCAGGATTCCGGTATCCATAAGGAATTTACTTGTGGTTTGTAATCTAGTTGTTTGGCAAATTCTAAAATATCTTGGGTGTTAAACAGACTGCTTGGATTGTAGCCAATTTGACCGATCTCTTCAGTCATTTTTTGAATACTTCTTGAATTTCTTTTGACGCTTCCTCTACATCCTTATGAGAATCTATAGATCGCCAATAATTATTTGAAAACCTTTTTGCTTTTAATTTATGTTTCTCTACCAGCATAGGCAAAGTAACAGTCTCAAGATTCCCGTTATCGGGTAGGTAATCAAAAATTTCGTTAGAAAAATAATATACACCGGCGTTTATCCACGTATCCTTAATAAATGGTTTTTCTATAAACTTTGATACAAGATCCCCGTTTGTTTCTACAATTCCAAACGTACTTTTCAAAGGAACTAACGCAAGCGTCATTGATCCTTTTTCAGATATCGTGAAAAGGTCCAAATTAGTCAAAATATCTCCATTGATTACAAAAAAACCAGAATCCGTATTTCCATTCTGAATAATGTGGTTTTTCGCATTCTTTAGAGCACCACCTGTTCCCAGTGGTACGTTCTCTTCGATATAACTGATATTAACTCCAAATTTCTTGCCATCATCTAGATGATGTTTTATTTTTTCTTTGAGATGTCCTACTAGTACGATAATATCAGATATCCCGCATTTTTTTAGCCAGTTTACCTGCAACTCTATAATTGGAATACTATTAATTTGGATCATGGGTTTTGGCCTGTCAGACGTTAATGGCCTTAGTCTTTTTCCCAAGCCGCCAGCAAGTATAACTGTTATCACTTAATCCTCACTTGCACAAATATTCTATATAAAAGTCATCCCAAATTTAATAGCTGTGTACACTCTATTCTCGAGAATAGATGTATACGCCATCAAGAAAAACTCTCTGATCCTTGTTCTTAACTCTTGTTGATAACTCTATGTTGGCAGCTGTTTGAGAAACATGCTCAAGGTGGGGCCCTGAGATCACCACATCATCGCCTTCTATCGCTACCTTTGTAGATTCTCCTACAATCTTTGATATTCTGGCTTTTCTCTCACCGAAGAAGTTCTCTACATATACTTTGCCGTCTTTTACCTTGACGGTTATTGGAAAATGTGCGAACACTACTTTCATTTTATATTTGTAGCCTTTTTGAACGCCTATTATCATGTTGTTAATTACGCTTCGTGCGGTTTTTGAAATTGCAAAATCCTTCCTTCTGGTACCATAAGGTTGAATCTTTACAATATTGTTTTCAATTGTTAAGTTAGCTGGAAGTTTTGTAAAATCCTTCTTAATTGTACCCAGTTTACCCTTAACTGAAATAGTCCTATCTTCCAAGGCTACTGAAATGCCTTCTGGTATTTCTAATGTTGAATCATGCTCGTTAGTAGACATATCCGACCAATACTCCTCCGATTCCCATTTCTTGAGCCTCATGATGTGTCATGATACCCTTGCTTGTTGAAACTATTAAAATGCCCATATTATACGCAGGTAAAAATTGTCTCTCCCAATTCAGGTATTGGTTCTTTCTAACGCTGAATTTTGGAGTTACTATTCCGCATTTGTTTATTTTTGCCAAAAGTTGAATCTTAAATTTACCAGCCCTGGAATCATCTATTTGTTCAAATTCCCCAATATATCGATGTTTTTGCATTACTCGCAATACTTCACTAGAAAATCGTGAAGATGGACTTACGATGCATTCTTTTTTTCTTCTAACTTCGTTATTGTACAAAGTGGTAAAAAGGTTTGACAGTATGTTTAATGCAGGCAACTCACTCACTCATTTTTCTATTCATATTTCTTGAAGCCCAATTTTATCGCTACTTCTCTGAAGCATTGTCTACATAGCATAATATTGTAAGCTTGAATTAAACCAGAATAGCAACCACATCGCTTGCACCATCTGGTACCCTTTCCATGGACACGTTGTCTTCTTCCTGTGACATCATATTCTCTTGGTTTTGGCACTAGATCATCTCAACTCCTAGATTCTTGAAAAATTCAATGGCCTCATCTTTTGAAATTCTATGTTTCTTTCCCATTTTTCTTGCATTACTCTTGCTAATTATTCTGTAGCCGGGTCTTGACAACGATATGCAGACATTCATTCCAAATATTCCAATATCTGGATTATATTTTGCTCCCGGAATATCAATATGTTCTCGTATTCCTAAAGAAATATTTCCATAGTTATCAAATGATGATTTTTTCAATTGATTCTCCTTTGATTGTATTATTCTCTTGGCAAATTCCATTGCCTCAGTATTTCTAAGTGTAACTTTAGTACCAATTGGTTCCCCTTTGTGGATACCAAAATCCCTTACATTATTTTTTGCGCCACATTGAGTAGGCTTTCTAGAAGTTAATTCTTCTAGCGCATTCTTGGCCCTCTCTAAGGGCTCGCCAGATTTTCCTACCCCTATATTAATTACAACTTTTTCCAAGCTGATTTGTTTCATATTATTTATTGTACTCATATTACTTGCTTACCTGAATTAATGAAGTGTCAGTCCCAATTGCCATGACAATGTCTATCGGTAATTCTACAGTTTTCTCACCCATTGAGACTAAAATGCGCTTAGGAAGAGAAAATGATCCAGATTTAATTTCTTCTACTTTTCCGATATTACCGGCGTTCTCTCCTCTAGTTACAATAACACTGCATCCTTCCTTTAGTTGTACGTGACTTTTGATACCAAATTGGGGTAATTCGATTAAACATGTGTCATTTACATTATAAGATTCTTCACTTAGAAATGTTCTGCCATCATGAAGACAGTATTGATATACATTTTTCTTTGAAGTAATTTTAGATTTGATTTTTTCCAACTTTAGATGTTTTTCATTTGCACTTATTTTTATAGGTAGTAGTGGGTGTCCATTTGAAGGTACAAATCTGTAAAATTCATTTGAAGGTTTTATTTCAACGGTATCCATCAAACCAATCGGAAAGTTTGGATGATGAATCATATTGCCATCGACGCTAATTAATCCTTTATTTAAGGACCTTTTTACTTCTCGAATATCTGAGCAAACATGTAAAAGATCACGCAATACCACACCTATAGGATAGGAAAATTTTCTAGTATGTGGTCCAGGCATTGTGTTGAGAATAAACCTTGCAGCTTTTCTATTGACTTGCCAGAAACGCGGCGCAAGTTGTCTTTTTAGTCTCTTATCTCCTCCTTTTTTAGCCATGATTATGATTCTTCTCCAACCAATTCCTTCTTAACAGCTGATTTTTTCATATCCTTCCCTTTTTTTATGTTTGTGTTTTCATCTTTTGATTTCGGGATACCTTTTATTCGATAATCGTCATCCGTATTGAGAGAAATTATCTGAACATTTGAAGCATGAACCTGTACTTTGACATTGCCTCCACGTATTTTCTCTCTCTGAACACCTTCGATAGAGAGTGTCGATTTTTCAGTATTGACTTTTTCCACCTTTCCTTCTATCCCAACATATTCTCCTCTTAATATTCTAACAGTGTCCCCCTTAATGACTCTCATGCTTCGCTTATTGTGTTGTTCCCTTAAGTTTTCAGACAGGTTGGCCCCCAAAAATTTATCCCTTTTATGTTTTGAAATCAGTTTATAGAACATTATCATTCCTCATATTATCACTGATGCCAAATTTGCAATCCTCGGCCACTTTTCTGCAGCTTCGGCAGCTACGGGTCCTTTTATATCAGTTCCTTTTATTTCCCCTTCAGGTGTAACCAAAACCGCTGCGTTATCTTCAAATGATAATCGAACACCATTTAATCTCCTGATAGGATATTTTTGTCTGATAATTACAGCTCCAAACATTTGTTTTCGCAGCTCTGCATTTCCTTTCTTTACGGTTACATTTACAAAATCCCCTACTGCGGCAGCTGGCATCCTTGAATGTCTACCTTTGATACGTGTTACCTGAGCAATTCTTAATATTTTCGCACCCGTGTTGTCAGCACAAACCAGATTTGCAGTTATAGGTAATGCCCTTGTGATGTATGGCTTAAATTCCTCTACTCCTTTTGCAGAGACTGCTCTACTTTTAGACGCCACTGTTTATTACCTCCACAGTTACAAATGATACTGTTTTTGATATCGGTTTACATTCTGCAATCTTTACTTCGTCACCTTCTTTTACATCCATACATGAAGGAAGAAATGCGTGGACCTTTGAACTACTTCTCTCGTACCTTTTGTATTTCCTCACCAGTCTAGGGTACTCACGTGATACTACTATCATTTTATGTGCCTTTGAGCTTACAATGATCCCTGTCAATATTCTTCCTCTTATTGAAAGTTTACCATGAAATGGACATAGTTCATCATCGCAAGTTCTTTTTGGTTGTGAAACTGTTACCCCAATATTTCTAGTCATTCTCTATCAACCATCACTTCAGTAAACGATCTTCGGGCCTACCTATTATCATAGAACCGTTCATTAGACAAATCTCATCTTTAAAAATCAGTTCTAATCTATTTATTGATTTTTTAGGTATAACATGTGTTTTCAAAAGATCGGCAAGTGAAATTGTATTTTTAGTTTCAAAAACGATTTTACCATTGATCTTTCTTTGACTGCTAACCGGTCCGTACTCTATCTGTGCATTACATCCAATAAATTCATATCTGAGCATGTATTCCTTAAACGTCATTTTGCTACCTCCCGTTCCTTTAAAATTGAAAGTATCCGAGCAATATCTCTTCTCTTCCATTTCATATTACCAGTTTCCTTCTTAAGAGTGCCCTTTGAATTCTCAACTCTCAATTTCAACAGATCCGCTCTAATTTCAGACAATTTTGATTCCAAATCAAAGTCATTAAATTCTCTTAACGTTTTTAATTTAAGTCTAGCCATTACGTTTCACTTTTATTAACGGCTATTTCCTTAACTTCACTATTAATAATATCTTTACTCTCAGTCATTATGTCTGAATCAGCTGGAAGTTTCTCATCATTGGTTTGACTCTTGTTTTCACTTTGACTCTCCTTTTCACTTTCATCTTCAGTCTCGCTTGGAATTTCAGTTTCATCCTTTGCTTGAGATTCAGTGACTAAATCAAATTCACTATGAATTTCTTCTTTTAATGAAATCTTCAGTTTTATTCCTACTAGACCCATTTTTGTTAACAAGCTATTTGTGCTACTTCTTACCACTTCTTCAGCAACCTTTCCGCTCTTAGGAATGATTCCTGCTGTATGTTTTTCGAAATGAGCCCGTTCACCTCTAAGTTTACCAGAAATTGTAATCTCTACACCCATGGCCCCAGCACCCATGATTGTATTTATTGTCCATAAGGAAGCCCTTCTAAATGCTGTTCCCCTTTCAATAAGTTGTGCAATTCTATTCGCCATAATGTGCGGATTTAATTCAGGTTTTGTAACCTCGGTGACAGAAACCTGTGCATTCTCCAAGTTGAAATTCTGTTCTAATCTAGCTGTCAAATCTCTAATTCCACTCCCTTTTCTTCCAATAACAAGACCGGGCCTAATAACAAAAAGTGTTATTTTAGTTCCAATTGGAGTTTTTTGAACTTCCGCTCCTCCATATCCAGCTTCAGTTAAAGAAGAACTCAAATATTCATTGAGTTCCATGTTTCTGAAATTATTCTTCATTACGTTTTTTATTGCACTCAATATACTTTACCCTCTCTAGCCACAATCTCTACATGTGTTAATGTGTCAACTTTAGGACTTGACCTTCCCATAGCTCTGGGAATAAATCGCTTAAGTTTAGTCCCCTTATGGATAACGCAAGACACTATTTCTAATCTATCAAGGTCCATACCCTTGTATTCTGCATTTGATTCTAAATTATCTAAAAGTCGTAAAAATTCTTCACAAGCCTTCCTTGGAAATCTTCCAGAAAAAAAACCATCCCTAATATTTGATCTGTGAGCCACTTCATTATGATATCTTCTATAAGGAACCGCAACTTTTTTTTCGATAGCTTGATCTAAAACGTTTCTTGCTCTTTCAATCGACAACCCCTTTATCGCTAAGGCAATTTCTCTGGCATGTTTATGTGAGATGTCGGTTTCTCTTAAGGAGGCTCTGACATGTTTGTTCTTATCGAATTGTGAAAAAGAGTAAGAATATGTTGGCATCTAAATCACTTCAATGGTACATATAGACTTGATCTGGAAGCTCCCACTCCAGGTGCACCGTGCTGAACCCTTTTGTTTGTAATAGCGTACTCGCCCAAATAATGTCCAATCATCTCCGGTTTTATAGTAATTGGAGTAAACTCCTTTCCGTTATGAATGTTAATAGTAATGCCAACCATGTCTGGAAGAATTATCATATCTCTAACATGAGTTCGTATAGCTTCATTGGAAGTGCTTTCCCTGACGCTTTTAATACGCTCACGTAATTTTCTCTTTTGGTCATCCATATATTTTCCAACTCTTTTATCCAATGACCGCCTTTGTCTAGCATTTAACAAAGGAAGAAGGGCTTCTATTGATAGATTCTTTAATTGTTCTACATTATAACCTCTAAATTTAAACTCACGAACCAACTAACATAATCAGCTCCAAAATACTCCTTTTAAATTTAACTAGATAAATCAATTTAGACCAAACCTAATTTTGTAGCTAGTTGGCGCGCTTCGTCATCTTTGGTAAATTTAACAATTGCTTTTTTCCCTTGAATTGTTCTGAAGATATTAACTTCTTTGACGTTACTTTCATACATTGTCTTAATTGCTTCGTTTACATCATTTTTACTTGCACTGTCTGCGACAATGAAAGTTAACTTATTTTCCTTTTCTATCAAATTGAAAGTCTTCTCTGTAATATAAGGCCGTAGGATGATTGAATGAATATTATCTTCTGTTTCTTTGCTCATTACTCAGTCACCATACTCTGTACTATTGACCAAACTGTATTTATTTTATTCATAGAATCAACTGCATTTTTTGTATAGATAGTTAGCCTGACAGGTTTTGTTCCCGGCACTAGATCCATGATACTGAGGTTTTCTATTGAGACAACATTAACACCAGGCAACGATTTTTTTAATTTAGTTATTGGAGAGTCTTTTGATACAACTATTAGACAACTCAAAGCAGAGTGTTTCTTTCTTCCACGTCGTCTGGATTTTCCCGATGGTATCCTTACTATATTGGTAGATCTTTTTAGATCTTCTTCCAGCCCTAATGAAAGTAATGTTTTTCTTAATTCTGCAGTCTTTGTTATTTTCTCCAAATCATTTGAAACCACAACTGGAAATTCAGAGATTTTTCCAACATTGTGGCCGCGCTTTTCAATTATATCTTTATTAGACGTTGCCGCAATGGCTGAACAGAAACCTAGCTGCTTTTCCTTCTTGTTTATTTTTTTGTGATTTTTCTTCCAGGAAACTGGGGGATGAGATAACCTTCCAGCTCTGACGCTTGCAACACCAGCAGCCTGACCAGCACGTTGAAATCCTTCACCTCTTGCCCTTGCTATTCTAGCTATTCCCAAGCCAGTATTACGTGATTCTGCACTCACCATTTCTCCTGCTGCAGGATACCTTCCTTGTGGCTGGAACTTGTTTGAAAGTACGTTAACATACACTTTTTTTATAATTTCTGGTCGATAAGGGGTATTGAAAACAGATGGTAGTTCCAAGGATTCAATTTCCTTTCCTCGAAGATCTTTAAGAGAAACTTTCATTTCACCAATACCTCCAAGACTTTAGGTTCAACTACTTTCTTACTAACAGATCTAATCGGAAAACGCATCTTGACTAACCTTTTGGGAACTCCAGGCACAGAACCTTTCACAATTATGTAGTCATTTTTAACCATGCCATAGTGTTCAAATCCGCCCTTTGGATTAATCTTGATATCATTATCTTTTTCAGAATTTGAGATAATCAAAATTCTCTTGTTGTATTCAGTCCTTTGATGAAATCCTCTCTGGCCTTGTCTCGGGACAGTATAAGTCACAACTGCAGGAGAAATTGGCCCCAAAGTTCCAAGAGCTCTAACACTTTTTCTTGATTTATGCTGTTTTCGCTTTACCCCGAATCTAGTAATGGGACCTTCAACTCCCTTTCCTCGCGTAATGGCTGAAAGGTCAATAAACTGTCCTGTTTCAAAGACATCCTTTATGTTTACCTGTTTTCCAAAATTGTTAATAACATAATCAATTTTTGATCTTGTATCTTTTCCACCTATGGCTATTTCCCACACGAACGGTTTCTTTTGAGATAGAGAAGCACTAGTGGGATAAGATGACACAATTGCAACTACGTGTTTAATTTTATCAACATGAGCATTGATTTCTTCTAATTTACCCTCCTTGAAATTAAACGATGTCTTTTTTGAGAGATACTTGTCACTATCTTTTGCAAAAGCGTCAAAAATTACACTTTTTCCATATGTTGTTTCTGCGTATGCTCTTATTCCAATTATTTTCAAGGGAGGAGTAGCAATTAAGGTAGACGAATTCATGATATTTTTGCCATAGTTTGGAGTTTTTTCCCTATCGTCGACAGATAATACATTTAAATTTGTAACTTTATACCCAGCAAAACCTAATAGTGATGACTTCTCCAAATTAGGATCTGTCCAGGTTCTAATCCTAGATTCGAGACTTCGTGCACGCACTCTCGGGTAGAATGCCATACTTCCACGTCTAGGTGCACTATATTTTCGGTGACCCATGATTAATCCGTTTTTTGCGATCCCATTAATAAATTAATAACTTTAACTCAGAAAGAAAATTGTGATAAACATTCCTTCTCGATTTGAACAATGATGATATGAAGTCGAATCAAGCGTGTAAGTAATTATTGATTATGGATAGCGTACCCAAAATCGCCTCTTCAAACCTTATCGTTTGAGTACCTTGCATAGGAAACATGTTCATGAAATTGTTATTGGAAGAAATTTTCTTGTTTTCACATTCCAGTATTTTTCTCAATCCAAATTTGGGGCCACCGAAGACAACAAGAAGGTTCTTTGAGGCTTTTATTTTGCTCATAAGATCATTTACATGTCTTGTAAATTGCGAACCCTCCACAGATGTCATCAAGACTTCGCTTTCAGTATGCTCTAGCAATGCTGATAATGAATCTGCAAACTGCACATCATATCCCCAATAGCCATCGACATTCTCTTTTGAAATGTCTTCTGCTAGCAACTGCCCATTGTTAGTAATCTTTACGAGAACTTTTCTTCCTAATTGGTTTCCCTTATACTTTATCAACTTTTCAAGTCCGACATCCACATACAACGAATCGTTTTGTTTTATGACAAATCCAAATCGTATTTCCTGATTCCTGATTTTCTTTATGTCAATCAATGACTTGTGATGAGGGGATTTTATGGGTGGTAAAATTCCTGCATATTTCAATATCCACATTTTAGGATAAATTTTTTTTCTAAGATAGGGCGGTGTGTCAAGGTATTCGAGTATTGTTTTGAGTATTTTTTTATCCATTTTTTCTACTTTTACGCTACTATCATGATAAATGATGATTTTATTAACACAAAATATTGAACATGAGCGAGAAATTTGAGAAATCTTATAACTTTTATCTAAAATTGTTTGAGACTCTATTAGACATGAGTCAGGAATTGCAATGGACAGATTAGTCAAGTAAATTGTAGACCGTTCATTCTGATAATAATTTTTCTACAGTTGTTGCCATTAGACCTGTGGATCCAAATGTCGTTTCACGAAGAATCCCTTTCTTGTCAATGAACATTGACGAAGGAGTGCCTCTCAGGGAGTATTCTTCAAAAGTCAGAGGACTGTAAGGCTTTGTTTCTAAATATGATTTAACCCGTGAAATAATTTGCTCTTTATCCTTTTGGTGATACAAATCAAAATCAGGAACATTTGCATTGACAAATTCCATAATTCTCTTTTCTTCAATAGGAAGTTTTTCTTTCACAAGCATATCCATCCCTACTGGAAAAGGAATGCTGTATGATAACTTTCCTTCATTTAGTAACTTACTTTGGTATGTAAGAGTAGTAAGGGTTTCCCCAATGACCTTATTTTCTTTTAAAAGTAATTTCAAATTTTCAAGTGTGTTCTTTTCAAAGTCTTCAAATGCTGTGGCAAGTCCCAACACTACCACATCATTGTTCTTGTATTTCTGAAACGTATCAATGGCCTCAGGTATTCCGTAAATAAAACACCCGGGACAGTTTACTTGAAAAACTTCTACAACAACCACTTTACCTCGATAATCTTTCAGATTAATAGGACCGCCCTGTACCCACTCGCTAACTTTCAGATCAGGTGCAGGTAAACCAGCTTTAACTGTCACAAACTTCACAGTATTTCTTGAATATTTAAACCAATATTACACGAATTAAGAATTAAAAAAATAAAAATTATTGAGGGGTCCTTTTACTGGCATTCTCTTTTGACTTTGAAGCATAGCTGTCAATATCATTATTTTCAACTCGCTTCATTTTCTTTGCTTTGTTATCTATTTGAGCCATTTTTATGTGTCTTGTTCCAGTTTTTTCTTCGCTGACTAAATAGATAGACTCTAATGCTAGGCTACTTGCTTCTTCCATGTTTATGTCTGTGTGATAGTTTTTTTCCAAGAATTCATTTACTTGATCACTGCCATTGCCAATAGCAACTGCGTCATATCCAATATACGTTCCACTCGGATCAGTTTGATAAAGTGATGCACCATTCTTGTCCACTCCTGCGAGGATTAATGCAACACCAAAGGGCCTGACTCCAGCATACTGGGTAAATTGTTGTGCCATATCTGCAAGATTTTTCGCAACTCCTTCAACATCCACTGGTTCATCATATATCAATCTATTACTTTGAGCGAAAAATCTTGCATGATCGACCTGAGTTCTCGCATCAGGAATATATCCTGCTGCTGCTACTCCTATGTGATCATCTATTTGAAATATTTTTTGAGTAATATCAGAAACTTGTAATTTCCTAGCTTTTTCTTCCACTGCTAATACTACACCGTCCTTACTTTTCATTCCGACGGCTAAGGTTCCTCTTCTTACGGTTTCTATAGCGTACTCTACTTGGTATAATCTACCGTCAGGAGAGAATACCGTTATCGCTCTATCATAACCAGCTGCTGCGGGTAACAAATCAGCTCTAACTTGTTTGCATTCTTTAATTTAAGTTTACCTTAGTATCATGCTTTAAATTGTCAATTGATTTTTTGTAAGACAGACCTAACTTTGGAAGAAGAAATAACATTTCAGGGCCACAAGAATATAGTTTCTCTTCATGCCAGGACAATTGAAATTACCAAGGATTCCTATTTGACCAAAAACGGTGATTGTATTGTTGGCGTTTCAGCGAATAAAGCATGCAATGATTTGAATACTGCATTAAAAGATAGATTGAGAACAAAGGGCACTATTGTAAAAATAACAATTGTCGTAGAGCCACATGAATTTGAATTGTCTGGGTACGGAAACAACGGATTAGATATTAGACATGAACATGACATCGTATTGAGAAAATCAAATTACGTCGACTCAAGAACACTAGTCGTTTCATGCGATAAATCTGCACTTGATATTCCAAGAAACATGGTAAGTTCACTAACGAATTCCCAAGTAAAAGGAATAATGAGGATAGCCGTGGAATGACTAGAAAGTATTACATTGATCGGTGAATAACATGGAGATGATGTGCAAATTCATATCTACAATCTTGTTTTTGATATTTTTTCATAAACATACGAGTACCTTTTTAACAGCTCATCTACCACATTAGAAGGAAGATTGGGTGGAATGGGCTTCTTCCCATCCATAGATGCTAGTTTTATTTTTTCCCTGAATCCAACTTCAGTTAACCAATCTCTAAGAAATTGCTTATCATAGCTCACTTGTTCTTCACCGACTTTGTATGACTCTCGGGTCCACATTCTAAATTCATCAGGACCTAAAGAATCAGCTAAAATAATTTCATCCGAAATAGGGTCTTTTCCAAACTCAAATTTTACATCTGCCATTATGAATCCCACATTATTTGATATATCAAACATCTGTTTGTAAAGCCTTATTGAAGTATTTTTCAAATAGCTTAATTCATCTTTAGTCAGAATTTCTTGTTCTAATATTTGATCCTCGGAGATTGGCTCATCGTGGATTTTTGACTTTGTTGTAGGATCAAAAATTGGTTTCTCCAGTCTTGACGCAAGTTTCAAATTTGGTCCAAGATCCAATATGTTCCCTGCAAGAGTATACCTTTCAAATAGACTTCCATACAAGTACCCTCTAACAACACATTCCAGAGGAATCATCGTAAGTTTCCTCACAACCATTTTATCTTTAGCATCTAACCTTACCATGTGATTTTTAGAATCTAAATATCTAAACCAAAATTCCGCAAACTTGCATAGAATTTCCCCCTTACCTTTTATGTCTGTAATCATCGGTACGTCATAAGCTGAAACTCTATCTGTAAAATGGAATAACAAATTCTTCTTGTCTAATTCATAAACATCTTTTACCTTACCACTGTGAATGAATTTCATGATTCATCATTTAAATAGGATATGTTTATCATATCGCATTTTATTCTCCAAATCCATATTCAATCCATTTTTTTGTTACTAATTTAAGAGTACCTTCATCTGGAATTGCTTCCTCTTGTACAGGTCTATCATAGCCTTCTTCTTTTGTTTTTTTAGTTGCATCAATTCCCATCTTTGAACCTAGATTTAATAATGGAGATGCAGGATCTAGTGTATCAGCAGGTGCATTTTCAACCAGCATTGTATCTCTCTTTGGGTCTGATCGAGTTGTCACAGCCCAAATAACATCATTCATGTCATGTACATTGATATCTTGATCCACTACAATCAATATCTTTGTGAGGGACAATTGTCCCATTCCCCAAAGACCCATCATCACTTTTTTGGCCTGCCCAGGATATCTCTTCTTTATGGATACAATTGCTAGACCTTGAAACCAACCTGCGGGAGGCATCGAAAAATCAACTACTTCAGGTTGGAAGAGCTTTACTAATGGCAGGAATGCTCTTTCAATGACCTTACCTATATATGCATCCTCAAGAATTGGTTTTCCCACAACTGTCGTAAGATAAATAGGATTTTTTCTCATCATTGTACCAGTAAGGGTAAATGTTGGATAGGTTTCAGGCGGTGTATAGTATCCGGTATGATCACCAAATGGACCCTCTATGTTAAGCTCAGAAGGATCAACATAACCTTCTAAAACAATTTCTGCTGACGCAGGAACTTCAACATCGACCGTTTTACATTTTACAATGTCCACTCCTTTTTTACGGGTGATACCTGCAAATAGAAATTTATCCAATCCTTCTGGAACAGGAGCGACAGCACTAAAGATAGTAGCAGGATCAGCTCCAACGACTATTGCAACTTCTGTTTTTTTCATATTATCTTTATTTATTTGATAATGGAGAGCCCCCCTCTTGTGAATTTGCCAATGCATTATAGCTTTTTTGGGACCAATCACCTGTAATCTATATACACCCATATTTCGAACATCTGTTTCAGGATTTTTCGTAACTGTAATTCCAAAGGTGATAAACCTACCAGAATCATTAGGGAATGACTTGAGTATAGGCAAGCTAACTAAAGTTGGATTGGAAGTTTCAATAATTTCTGTAACAGGACCTGAATTGTTGCTTTTTGGACCATAATCAGAAATCTCTGAAAGTTTGGGAAGCATCTTAAATTTGTTCAATAGTCCATGAGGCATTTTTAATCTTGTTAATGCAGTCATACGTTCCCCGATATCCTCAAAATTCTCGATGTCTAGAGCCATCTTCAGTCTTCTCAAGGATCCAAATGCGTTACCAAGTACAGGAATTTTATATCCTTCTACATTCTCAAACAATACTGCAGGACCATCATTCTGATACATCACTCTGCGGAGAATTTCTGCAATTTCTAAATCTACTGAAACTTGAGTTCTTACTCTTTTCAGCTGACCTTCTTTTTCTAGAGATTCTACATATTCTCCTAGGTTCTCGAAATACACATTGATACTTTTTCTATACAAGATATTAGTTTTGTTGATCTAGAGTTTGTAAAATAAGGTTGATATGTTCCTATTGTTCAATTAACTTCACTTTTTTTAAATAAAGAATTCAATAGCTTGGGAATTGAAAATAAACGCATCAAGAATCAAGTACAGAATTAATTACAATCCTGTAAATTACAATACAAGGACAGGTAAGTATGAGAGCGGAAATCAATCATATACATTTTACAGTCAGGCAAAGGTAAATCTATGGAAATGTGACAAATGCCCAATGAAATTCGGTACTTTCAGAAGTTTGAGGAAACATAAATCTGAAGTACATGCTTATTGAGTCCGAATGATATCCAGTACAATACTGTAGTTATATTCGATCCCTCAAATTATTTTAACCTCTCAGGAGTCAATCCGTGGTGAGAATAGTTTTGCAAGTTGGTCCAGAATTCTTGCCGTAGCTCCCCATATAATCTGATTTTCATATGTAAATTTAGGTAGCTGAGGGATCGAATATTCTTGCTGGTGTTTTATGTCCCTCTCTCTACTTTTAAGTAAAGGGATGAGTGGAGCATCTATGATTTTTTCTACCTCATAATTGGTATCAATTACTACCGGTATCCTGTCCAATAACGTAACGTATGGATAAATTATATAACGTGAACTCAACGTTCTCTCTGCATTCAAGTGACCAATTACTTGCTCTCTTTTGATCTTGATTCCGACCTCCTCGCTCGTTTCTCTTATTGCAGTTTCTAACATGTCAATGTCAACTTTCATAAAATTGCCACCTGGAAAAGAAATTTCACCAGCGTGATTTTTCACAATTCTTGTTCTTTTTATTAAAATTACATTTGGGTTTCTATTTGTGAAATGAATTGTTATCATCACAGCTGCAAATTTAAATTCTTTCATTGGTGATGGAAAAATCGATTGCTTATTCAAAGCAGGAGATATCAAATCCTTGATTAGTTTTTCATCGTACAAATGCGAATCATCTTGGGTATTACTCATTAACCAAATAATAAGATCTCTGAAGCTAAATTTATGCAAACATAGATCATAGAGAAATTTTAAGATTATAAATTAAGGATTTAATTATGATTAATATTGTGAGATATTGATGGATATTAACGTTATTTATGAAATGAATCCTCCAAAGGTTCTTTACAATAATCATTTTGATAATGATGCAATAAACAAAAATATTGACCTATTTTTGTCAAGAACAAAACGTATATCAGAATATGTTGATGGAATCCATTTGACAGATAATGTCCTTGGTGTCCCTCGGGTTTCAAGTTTGATGCTGGTTTCAATGTTAAAGCGGATGGGAATATCGAAACCGATCAGCTGTACGTGCAGACTTTATGATAAAAATCTTATTTCATTACTCCAATTTATCACAGATGCTATCTTATCTAGAGTCTACAGCGTCCTAATTCTTCGTGGAGATGACCCCGTTATTGGTAATAAAATCTTTGACGTCGCACCGACTAAGGCTATTAAAACTCTCTCAGAGCTCAATTTTAATAACTACATAAAACTGGATTTATCATTTCCAAAGAAGATCGTAGAGAATGTAAATATTGAGAATAAACTTAAAGCAAGACCGCGCGCTTTTGTCACACAGTCGATATGTTCTATCGAGAATTTGAAGGAGATTGTTAGTGTGTCGACACCATATAGTATTGATGTTATCCCCTGTATAATGTGTCCATCAACGAGAAATGAAATGTCAGCCAAGAATATCGGTCTGGACTGGGGTTCCTATGAAAATGAGCCAGAAAATTTTATTCGTGAAGCAGGCAATTTGACAGATAAAGTACTTCTGTGTTCTCCAAATAGTTTTGAAGATGGGCTGGACCTTGTTAAGAAGCTAAAGAAAAATTAGTCAGATTTTTGTTTGCGTGCAGCACTAATTTCATTCCTCAATTCGTCCAAGACTTCCCTGTAATAGGGTTTGAGTTCGTCATCCTCAGTAAGTCTTGGTCTTCTATGCTCAATAGTAATTTCCCTTTTGATTTTTCCTGGTCTATTGGTGAACACAAATACTCTATCACCAAGACATACAGATTCCATTATATTATGAGTTACAAATATGATGGTTTTTCTTGTCTTTGACCAAATTAGTTGCAATTCAACCGAAAGTAAGTCTCGTGTTTGGGAATCAAGCGAGGCAAATGGTTCATCCATAAGCAATATTTCTGGGTCCATAACAAGTGCTCTTGCAAGAGCCACTCTTTGTTTCATACCACCAGATAGCTGATACACGTATGAATCTGCAAATTTTGTCAGTTGCATGGTTTCTAGGTGCGCAAATGCTATATGACGTCTCTTGTCTTTTTGCAAACCAGCTATTTTTAGGCCAAATTCAACATTTTCTATTACTTTGAGCCAGGGAAACAAAGCATTCTCTTGGAAAACCATAATTCTATCTGGTCCTGTTCCGTTGATTTCATGACCGTTAAGAATGATTTCTCCTTCGGTAGGTTTATCGAGTCCTGCAAGAATGTTAAGAAGAGTAGATTTTCCGCATCCAGAAGGTCCAGTAATGCACACAAATTCTCCATCATTAATCGTGAGGTCGATATTTTCAATTGCCGTAACGTATTCAACTTTATTCGAAATTGATGTTTTGAATCTTTTAGATAGATTTCTAACTTGTAATTTCACGTTTTCGCCCCTCTAATGTTAAACTAATCAATTTGAATACCACCCACAATACATTCTCTTAATCACGCTATTTCTATAAATTACTATTTATTCGTAAATGAGATTCACTATTTCCTTCAGTGTTGCATTGGTTTTGAATCCCTTTTCGTTCATAATCGTCTTGGATACATTGAATCCATTGCTTGAGAGAATACTAATAACTTTATCCAGAGAAATTGAGCTCTTTTTTGCAATGGATGCAATTCTATCTGTATCAAAATATGAAGGAAATGATAGTTCACTACTGCAGGTTTGTATCAATTTAAGCAATCTGTTATAATCATTGATTTGCAGAGAGTTTTCTTTGGCCTTTTCCAATTCAGTTAACATTGCGCTCACAAATTCAGAATCATAAATAGGATCTATCCATAGCGGTCCTGCCAAATTACATTTTTGACCACATATTTCACAAACCAAATTTTGCTCTTTAAGATGTTCAATGGTTCTATTTTTACAATTCTGACAATGTTTAAGAAATCCTATTTTCGAGGAAATAGAATTTGCAAGTGAACTTCCAAACATTACCCCCAGATAGACTCGCATATAGTGAAGATTAGTATGGCAAAAATATGGGACAATAGATAAATCGAATCTGGATGCATTTAGTGCTATAAAAGAGAGCAAAATCCTTATACCGATTTCATTGGAATATTCAGTCCTTATGGGGAATGCATAATATTTTCGATAGCATACATTTGGATAGACTCCACATAATACTGCAGTGTCTGTTGCAGTAATTGATATCAATCCACGATTACTTACTGATCGCAAAACACAATCCACATAAGGTGATGGACTTCCAAACGGATCTAGGTCTACGATGTCAAATTTTCGGGATTCATGCTCTTCAAAATTTAAGAATTTGCAAACATCATTAGAACCAAATAGACATTTGTTCCCTACCTGGTTCAATTTTGCGCTCTCTTTAGCAAGTTCTATAGCAATAGGATTTAGATCGTTGAAATAAATTGTATCTATTTTCGGAACTTCTACTGAAGCTCTTAATCCTCTTGCTCCTACGCCGCATATAGAGTCAGCAAAGGTACGGTTGTAATTTGATGAAGCTTGTATTTTGTAGACTAGCATGGAGATATCTCTATTCCATTTTGCATTCGGATTGAAAAAAGCAGGATTTTTCGGTGGTACGATCTCAGTAAGTGATGAACTTGGAACTAGAAGAATTGTTTTACCTTCTTTGATCCTTGAAACATCATATTGCAATCCTGGTAGATTGTAAGATAAACTTTGGCTACTAATATATCATGATTGCTGGGGCAAGGATAAAATACCAACAATATCTTGATTTGGATTCAAGGGATTAGAGTTCACTGGCAATAAGAGTATAATTTGTGGAGTAGATGAAGCCGGTAGAGGATCTTTGCTAGGCCCGATTATCGTGGCCGGAATGTGCGTAACCAAAAAATCCATTTCAGAACTCATTAAGTCTGAAATTAAAGATTCGAAATTGCTTACTCCAAAAAAAAGACATATTCTTTTTGGGCGTATCGTTAACATTGCAGAATCAATTTGTATATGTAGAATAGGTATTGAAGATATTGATTTCCATGTTTTAAGAAACAATCTAAACCTTCTTGAAGCTGAGGCAATGGCCATTACGATTGGAAATATGAAATCTCACAAGACATACGTTGATTCATGTGATGTGAATCCTTCCAGGTATCAGAGAACTATCAGTAGTTTTCTTAAACGAAATCATACGAAATTGATTTCAATGCACCACGCGGACAGATTGAATGTGGTAGTATCTGGGGCTTCTATTATTGCAAAGGTTATGCGTGATTTTGAGATAAGCAAAATTCGGATGGAATACGGGGATATTGGAAGTGGTTATCCGTCCGACAAGAAAACAATAAAGTTTGTAAAAGAATGGTATAGACAAAATAATGAAATTCCTCCAATTGCTAGAAAATCATGGAAACCTGCTCAACTGATCGTGTCAGGTACTAGTCATTAGTATCCACTATTTTGGATAGAAAATTGCGTTTATCATTGCGTGATCCTTGTCAAAAGGGTCAAGATCTATTTTCTGTTTGATTTCAAATGAATTGCTTTCTAATTTTTTAATTTCTTGTGATATTACATTCTTTGGGGACATTGTAACGTCAATACTTCTAGTCTTAATAACAAGGAGCATTGCCTTTGTTTCTTTAAGATATATTTTACAGTTATCAATCGCAATAGTCGTTTGATCGGGTTGGGCAATATCGCAATAAACGAGATCCATTTTGTCATAAATAGAAAAATAGCTTCTGGGTTTTCTTGCATCTTCTATTATAGGTATTACATTAGTTCTCTTGGAGGAAACGTTTGAAATCAACTCTCTTGCAACTCTTGTTGAAGACTCCACAGCAAAAATTTTGCCAGATTGTCCAACTATGTCGGACAAGTGACTTACAGTAGTTCCTGTAGATGCTCCTAGATATAATACGTTGCCAACATTAGAAAACTCAAAATGAAGTCCCTTGATATATGCAGCTGCTAATTTACTTCTAAATGGATCCCATGTTCTGTATTCATTTCCGTCTCTGGAGATAAGTTTTTCCCCATAAAGAGTTACTCCCTTCAATAGGTTTATTGTTGCTATATGCTCCTTTCCATTTACAGTAACGTAACTAATGGCGTCTACGTTTTTCATGACGCATCTTCTTTCTCTTGAATTTCATAGATCTGTTTGGTCTTCTGTTCATGAATCTGCCCCTATCTTCGAAAGATTCCTTGCCTTTCGGAGGCTCATGATAAATCTTTTGAATAGTTTCAATTCTCTTTGTCAATTTATCTAATAATGAGTTATCCAGTGAGGCATTGCGGTACACATCTATCCTTACTGCAATAGCTATTTTTGAAGACAAAGCACGAGCAATTTTACCCCTCTGCCATTTTGGAGCAGAGTTAACTGAATGATGCTGAAATAATAGACCATGTTTTGGAGGTCTGGTCCCTGTTTTTAGTGCACGAAACAAGGCTTTTTCTGCTCCAATAATTTGAATTGTACTCGAAGGCATCTGTGCCAATCTAATAAGACTACCTGCTTTCGCAATTAATCTGGCGCCTATAGTCGCAGTAAGGATGTTCTTCAAATTTGGTGCAAGTTTCTCCATCAGGTTTTCTATTGTGTTAGAAAGATTCGTTCTCAATTCTGATAACTTTATTACTTGGGATGCCAAAACTTTTAGCGATTCAGAGCTTTCAACAGTAAGGTCTCCTCCCTGACTTTTTGATATTGCTAGTTGAATCATCTCAATTTTCTTTTCAGGTACCTCAAGTTGAGTTAAGAGTTCTTTGCTAATATTTTCCCTTGATCCTGCATCTCTTACGATATTGGAATATGTAACGATATTTTGAAGTAAATAATCCAATTCTGGAAAATGGAGTCCATACCACTCACGAATCCTAGTACTGATTGTATTTATTATTTCATCCAGCTCATCTAATGTATTGACCGCTTGAACCAAATGAAGATCTAATTTTTCGGAAGTCTCCTTCACTTTCATAGATGAAAGATTTATTGCAAATTTTTGCAGAATTGCAGCTAATTCATCTTTCTTATCTGATAATCCAAATTTTATGATAAGATCCAGTTTATTGAGGTTTATCTCATTTTGCGTAGAATCGGACATTAGTTTAACGTCAAAATTTTCGCGTTGAAAAATTTCTATTAGGTTCTTATTATTAACTCGCACCTGATCATAATTTCTTAACATGGAAATCAAATCAATTATGTAATTATCTTTACTTTGTGTGATCGAAGAATATTCAACTACGGGGTTATCAAATTTCCTTTTGTAAACTAAATTGGAATCTTCAAGAGCACAAATCCCAATTTCAAATAAAATTACATCTGCAATTTTCAACTAGATCTTACATTAAATTAATTTGGTCATTAAAAAATCTAACATTATTTCATCCGGATTACATTAATGATTTGCCTTACAGGCAGTTATTCACCAACGTTTGCAACTTCATCTCTATGAATATCATCATAATGAGCATCACATTCATTCTTTGTTAGAAACTCCTTTGCGCATACCTTGCATCTAAAAGTACCCCCCTCATATTCTGACATGTTAAAACATGAAATTATATCCACTAAAAAAATTTATCGCGTATTTAGGGTTTCCAATTTATTAGATCTCAATCCTTTCTCCAAAAAGAATGAATTGAATGACTCTTCTACTGATAATCCGTCATGCACTATTGCTCTAACTGCTTGAATCATCTCAATAGGGTGATCTGATTGCCAAATATTCCTGCCCATGTCAACACCAGACGCCCCATCCCTTATTGCATTAAAAGTCAGATTTAGCGCATCTTTTTCTGGTAACTTTTTACCCCCAGCAATAATGACCGGCACTGGACATCCCTCAACTACCTCTTCAAATTTTTCACAGTAATAGGTCTTTACCAAATGCGCACCCAATTCTGCAGCAATTCTACAGGATAGTCCTAGGTATCTTGAATCTCTGGCCATTTCTTTTCCAACTGCAGTAACTGCTAAGACTGGAATTCCGTATTTTTCACCTTCATCTACCAGTTTGGAAAGATTGCTTAGTGTTTGCTGTTCGTATTTACCTCCAACAAAAATAGACAAAGCCAAACATGCAGCATTGAGCCTTATTGCTTCTTCAATCGATGTTGTTATGGTCTCCTTTGAAAGATCTTCACCTAGTATGCTTGTACCTCCAGAAACACGTAGAACTATAGGAATATTGGATTCAGGAGCGACACTCGTCCTTAAAACTCCTCTGGTGAGCATTAAAGAGTCAGCATATTTTAACAGTGGTTTGATGGTCTTTTCCGGATCTTCTAATCTTTCCGTAGGCCCTAGAAAATATCCATGATCAACTGCTAACATGACCCCTTTACCGTCATGTTGGGTTATTATCCTTGATAAGCGATTTTTTAATCCCCAGTCCATGGTAGATAACCTGATTATACAAGTTATTTATGTTTTCATTAATAAAACTAGGATGTTACTACCAGTACTTTCATGGCATCTACTGCTTCGTGAGCGCACTTGAAAGCATTGTTTGATTCTCCAAGTTTAAAACGATGAGTTACAAGAGGCAAAAGATCAATTGATTTGTCTGACATTAATGATAGGGCCTGGTTGGTTTCTATCTCTGAAGCACCGTAGCTTGGTAAGATTATCTGTTCATTGGAATAGAGAGAGTTTAGGTCTAGGTCACACTTTGAACCAACTGAAGGAACACCAAAAAGCAGTATCTTTCCTCCTCTTCGTGTTATTCTGAGCGAACTTTCGAATGCCTTCATACTACCAGTTGCCAAAATTGTGACATCAACTCCCAAACTTTCTGTATTATTATTAATGACATTATCCAGCTTTTCTAGATTCAAGTTCACTGCGGTGACACCATATTTCTCAACAAACTTCAACCTGAATTGGTTAACGTCAGAAACCACTATGTTGTTTGCGCCCCACAGTCTGGCCAACAATGTATGCATTACACCAGTTGGTCCTGCGCCAAGAATTGCCACATTATCTCCATGTTTTATTGAAATTTTATTTATTCCTCTAATACAGCAAGCAAATGGTTCAATCAACGCTGCTTCGTCGTATGATATTGATTCAGGAAGTTTCAAAACACCTCCATGTTCAATATTCCATTTTGGAACAATAAATTCCTCCGATAATCCACATGGTTCAATGTTGCTGGTTTGATAGTTGTTACACATTGTATAGTTGCCCTGTAAACAATATCTGCAAGAATAGCAACTTACGTGATGATGAGCAAAAACCCTGTCTCCTACCTGAAATTTTTTCAGATTTTTACCAACTTTAATGACGACTCCAGCAGGCTCATGTCCTACCCGCAACGATCTCATTCCATAATTCCCGTAGACCTTTTCTAAATCCGATCCACAAATCCCACAAGACTGCATCCTTACCAACATTTCGTCTTCATTTACTTTTGGTAATTCTGATTCAACCAAAGTTACCTTTTTATCAGCTACTTTTACTGTCAACATCTGAAATCCACTTTTATGACATATGTTAATTAAAAATTTTATATAATTTACTGTAACAGAGCTTGATTTTCAATCTAGAATCGATAAGTTATTAATTCAGAGTCAATTAATTTGGAGTACTTTGACATTCAAAAGACTTGGTGCAGTAATCTTACTTGTTAGTGATATGGACAAATCTATGAAATTTTATCGTGATGTACTTGAATTACCGGTAAAAAATACTTCTCCTGAATGGGTAGAATTCTTTTCAAGTGGGACAGTACTTGCACTACATCCATCTAAAAATAAGACAAGAACAAAAAACTCTGGAGTCCTGGTTGGGTTTATGGTAAGTGATCTGGAATCAGTAGCCAAGAAGTTAAAAGACAAGAATGTAGAGTTTTTTAAGAAACCCAAAGAGGAATCTTTTGGAAAACATGCGATAATAGTGGATCCCGATGGTCATTTGATTTCAATTGCAGAAATAAGCTCCAAGAGCTCTGAGGGGTTTGATTTAATCGGTTTGATAGGTGCAGAATGATCAAATACTAGAATAATTGCCTAAAATCAATATTCAAATTTTCGTTGCAAGATATTTCCATGTACTAAGAAATTATCGAAAAGATTCTCTTCGGTCTTGGATGCAAATACTACATAGATATTTTCGTTCTTATAAAGAACTACCAATAATTGAACATTGGTAGTTTGATCGTCAAATGTCAGATCACCTGTTCCCTTTATTTTTATTATTTGATTTGATGCCTCATAGGTAATGTTGTTAGCTGTGGAGGTAACAAGTTTTATGTCATAATTTTTAGTAATATTATTCAAAGTATTATTCAATCGTATTACGCCTGTGAAATTTGAAAATTCATCACCTCTAATTACCAGATTCCATGATCCTCCCAGCTCGTAATAGTTTTTTAGTCCTAGATCTTTACCATTTTGCGTATCCGGTATTGAAGTATTTTGCAATACATTTATTATCATTCTTGTAAGTGTGTCAACAGGATTACTGAGTGAAACAAGATCCTCTATAGGTAACGTTGTGTTGTTATTAGGACTGTCAACCAAAGTATTATTTTCCCTCTCTGACATATTAGTTAATCCCAAAGATTTTGAAGTATTTCCAAGTTCGGCCAAACTGGTTGCATTACTAAAAATACCTTGGTAGATTAGGTCCGAATCTTGTGGAAAGAAGTTGACCGTAACCGATTCATATCGATACAAAAAAAATACCACCGAAACTATCGAGATAGCCACTATTGACAATAGGAAGAGATTTTTGAAATTTGTATTATGGCTAAATATCATGACTATTTAATTACTGCTGATATTAACACGCTCAATTAAGGCTATTTGAATTGTGGTATGGTCACAGCACCTTCTGACGCAGATCTAGCAAGAAGCATATATTTTGCTAAAACTCCATCCTTATATTTTGACTTTACAGGTTTCCAAGATTTTCTGCGTTTATTGAGCTCAATTCGACTAATATTCAAATTAATTTTTCCTTTGTCAAGATCTATGCTGATTCTATCACCCTTTTTTACCAACGAAATTGGTCCTCCCACCATTGCTTCAGGAGAAACATGACCAATCATAAATCCTCTTGTCGCACCGGAAAATCTTCCATCGGTTATCATGGCAACATCTGTTCCAAGACCTTGGCCAACTAATGCAGCTGTTACTGCCAACATTTCTCTCATTCCAGGACCACCCTTCGGACCTTCATATCTAATAACAATCACATCTCCTTTCTGGATTTTCTGCTTTGATATTGCATCAAAGGCTTCCTCCTCTGAATTGAACACTTTTGCAATTCCTTCAAATTTTGTTCTTTGCAGACCTGCTATCTTTATTACCGCCCCTTCAGGTGCAAGCGTACCATTTAGAATCTTCAGAGTTCCTTCACGATGTAGAGGATTTTCACAGGAATAAACTACTGGCTCGGAATTACGTATGGATATTTTTTCGAGATTTTGTCTCATTGTCTTACCGGTGACGGTCATGGTATCACCATTCAATAATCCTTTTTTTATTAGACTTTTCAGTATAATGGGGACTCCACCTACATTGTCAAGATCGACCATCACATACATACCTCCGGGTCTTGTATCCGCCAAATGAGGAGTTGCTTTTCTAATCCTTTCAAAATCCTTTAGATCAAGATGTACACCTATCTCCTTAGATATCGCAAGTAAGTGAAGAATAGCATTGGTCGAACCTCCTATTGCGTTGGCTATGGCTATTGCATTTTCAAATGCTTCAAAGGTAAGAATATCTTTAGGCCTTAGGTTATTTTCCAATAGGTTAAAAATTTGCTTTCCTGTTTCATAGCAGATTTCATTCCTTTTTTCACTTAGTGCAGGAGGAGAAGCACTTCCTGGTAATGCAATTCCCAGTGCCTCGCTAATACAAGCCATTGTATTTGCCGTGTACATACCTCCGCATGAACCAGCTGAAGGGCATGCTACATTTTCCAAGTCTTTTAAGTCTTCAAGATTTATTTTCCCGGCTTCGAATGAACCTACTGCTTCATAAACATCTTGTATGGTAACTTGTTTTCCGTTCCACATCCCTGGTAAAATTGTCCCACCATATACAAATATAGACGGAAGGTTGAGCCTTGCCATTGCCATAATTGTACCTGGTAAACTCTTATCACATCCAGAGATTCCAACCAGTGCATCATACCTGTGTGCTCGCATCATTATTTCAATTGAATCTGCAATAATTTCACGACTAACTAAAGAGGCCTTCATACCCTCATGGCCCATTGCAATACCATCTGATACAGAAACCGCGGTAAATTCCCTCGGGGTACAACCAGAATCCTTTACCCCAGCCTTTGAATGCTGCGCTAAATCTCCTAAATGGATATTACAAGGTGTTGCCTCATTGCAGGTAGAGGAAACGCCTACAATAGGTTTCGATAAATCGTCATCATCCAAGCCCATCGCCTTATACATGGCCCTGTGCGGAGCCCTTGCTGGACCACTAACTACAGTTCTACTGACAAGTTCCATCAGTGAAATAAAGATTAAAGCGTATTTTAAGATAACATTGGTACTAAGTTAAGTATCATCTGACAGTTAAAATTATTCCAAGAGTGCAAAAATCTTTACGCTGTCTATTCCCTCTATCCTAAATAGTGTTTCACACATTCCACACTCAGCATTGCCATTGGCGATATCTACAGAAGAGATATCTTCATTTTTGTAATCGCACTTTGGACAGGTGAATGTAAATTTCATGTTAAACTCGTATACTTCGATCGTTTCAGTCATTTATAATTAGAAAAAAATTTGACCTATTTAAAAGTCACGTACTTAGAGAAAATGACAAAAATATAAATCAGCAAGAAACATGGATTCTATTTATTGAAGTCGAAAACAAAATGCATATTTTGCTCCATAATTGACAATGAACTGAGAGCAGTCAAAATATTCGAAAATTCCATGTTTTTGGCTTTTATGGACAAGTATCCACTTAATACTGGACATACTCTAGTGCTCCCAAAGAAACACTACAAAGATATTTTTACAATGGAGGATGATGAAATAGGCAAACTATTCTCAACGGTTTCTTTCTTGGCAAAAGGGATTGTAAAGGCTCTTGACGCAAAGGGGCTAAATATTGGACAAAATAACGGGAAAGCAGCCAATCAAATAGTACCTCATGTCCATGTTCACATAATCCCGAGATACAATTATGATTCTCCAAACGGAAGATGGCCTTCAAGATATCTCATTTCAGGTGAAGAACTTGATAAGATTGCCCAAAAAATAAAAGAATCTCTGACAGTCTATGGAATCAAGGCAAATTAGACTACAAGTAGTGGTCTATTAATGAGATGGTTTAAAACGTAAAAGCGCTCCAATATTTCCCAAGCTTCCTAACTGTGCCCCTTCTTCTGTTTTTGACGAGATAACTTCCATTTTGCTTCCAATATTAGCCGACAATTCTTCGAGGAGATCCACGATATCTTTTTCCGTGATTTGCCTATCCTGACTTCCACATTTAGGGCACGATTTTGATACTTCTTCCTGCTTTACATTCATCAAATTGATTCTATCAACATATTTTTCTTCAGTATCTCCACATTTATTGCACTTTATCTCTAAATGCGTGTATGATATGTCATCTGTAATTATCAATATGTCTACAATACCGCTTTTTAGCATATTCAGAACATCATGAATACCATATACAGATAATCCCTCATCGGAGTATACCTGACTCATGAATTTCTTTACTAATTTCTTCTCCTCTAGTAATCTATATTCGGAGATTATTCCTTGTTCGTTTACTTTTTCCAATAATTCCCTAATTCCTTCGCTTCCTGAGTAAGAGCTGTCTATTGTAGCAAGTACGTTGTTTTGGAGTCGATAATCAAGATATTCCTCCTTCAAAAAGTTTTCTTTAGTTGGACCCGGTCCTCCTATAATCAAACCACTAATTTTATGTTCGTCTATAAAGATTTTTTGTGCATGCTCTGCAATTCTATGAAAATACTCGTTAAGCTCATTCTCCCTCAGCCTTTCAAACCTCCTTGCAGACTGTCCTCCCTGTCGATGCTTTCCAGCGACTCCAGAAGTTAATGTATCTATAACTTCCCATCTGTCACCAGTAAGTATTCCTAGTCCTGCTTCCTGACTATCTATAGCAAGTAATCCTATTACCTTTTCGTCTCTAAGCATATCCCTGATATGATCTGTCCAAAAATGATCATCACATCTGTATAGGTTAATCTGGATTGGTTTTGGCGGTAGAACTGAATAGAGCTCTATTTTTTCATTACCAATTCCCTTATTGTTCGGAATCGCTCCACAAAAAATTGCAAGTCCATTTTCAGGTGTTTCCTTGAATAATTTAAGATGCTCGACTGTTTTACTAAGTGCGTCTTGTACATGGGTTCTCGTTAAATCTGATTTTATATTAGAGGCAGTGCCTGACTCGTTTCTGAGTTGGCCAATTACCTCAAAAATTGGTCTTCTTGGAGGTACATAAACAGTAACTAATTCTGTCCCATGGCCTGTAATATTTGACAGCTGATTTAACATCTTGGTTAGTTTGTATCTCTTCACAGAGTCCCACTTTTTCTTGTGGGTGTCTTGAGTCATTTCTAATAGTATGACTTCTCTAAGTCTATATAATATATGGTTAAGGCCATCATTTTATCCATTTATTGGATTTACTATTGCAAGACTATTACTATAAAAATATGAGATTAGAATAAGTAAACTGTAAATGCTTCCTAGGATTGATTACATTAAGCAGGGAAGGATAAGGCTGGGAATGACTCAACGGGAATTGGCATCGCTTTCTGGAATAAGCACTTCCATGATAAATCAAATTGAGTCAGGACGATGCAAACCAAGTTATGATACTGCTAAAAAAATATTCGAAGTTCTTAGTTCTCAAGAAGGTAAAACCTCATTGAAGGCTGGAGACATTTGTAGCAATGAGGTGATATCAGTCCAGAAAGATGAAAAATTAGAGGTTGCTATCGAAAAGATGATGAAGAATTCTATTAGCCAAATACCTGTTTTTGACGTATCTAAAATTGTGGGGCTTGTAAGTGAAGATATCCTTGCTAGAAAGGTGCTCGAGAGCGATGACAAGAAAAATATCCATCAAGTACTAATACTGCAGATAATGGAACCACCGCCGCCAATAGTAGATATAGCAACGCCTGCTAAAGCTCTCATCCCACTTGTAAGATTTGCAAAATGCGTACTTGTAAGTCGAAAGGGTGAAATTACAGGTATTATAACTATAAGCGATACGCTAAAAATGGCTGAATAAAATCAGATCAATCTCTCATGTTTTCCAGACCGACGCAGCAATCTGCATTTTTTAAACAAGTTTCACAGATATTTATTGCGCTTCCATTTGGCAGCGTCTCTTCACACAAGGCACATTTTCTCCCAGATCCATTCAACATATACTTATGATATTCAACCAGGTGATATATATTTTCAGGCATTCCCAAAGTGGGAGTCTTTAATGCTTCCTGATAAATACAGGCTAACTTAGTTCAATTCATATTTTTAAAGTCAATCTTCTCTTCTTCCTAACATCATCTATAATCCACTTTGTAACCAATATCAGTCCAAATACTGGAAAGCTACCGATAAACAAATATGGAAAAATTGCAAGGAAGATTGACGGTTGAAATATTTCCATATGTGATTCAATTTGAATCAACATAATATAATTCTGTATCCTTAAGGCCCATTAAGGAATATTTGACTTGCATAACATAAATTGACATGATGATTTGAACGCTATATCAAACCCCCCCACGTTTTTTTGAACGTTTAGAACAGCAAATCAATTCATTTAGATGTATATTGATCTGAGTCAACCGTTAAAGAATAGTTCTTAATTTTTGGTGATTGTAGTTTATCATCCATAACAATAGTAAAACTTGCCGCAGAAAGCGAACTCATATTACTGGGTTCGGTAATTGCGCTCGATAAACCAATCATCTTTCCAGTGTTGTCAAAGAAGGATGCAATCGCAAGAACATTTGTGGCAGTATCATTACCCATATTGGAAATTCTTCCACTAACATAATAATATCCAAATATGTCTGGTCTAGATTTTAAAGACGTAATGACAATGCTATCTGGCTTCTGCTGTCCAATTTCACTCGTAAAATTGAGGGTATAATTAAAAAAATGTTTGGTTTGGTTCTTGTCGAGAAATATTATTTCAAATGGAGATACCTGTCCGGTATTTAATGACCTTAATGAGACAATTCCACTACCATTACCAATATTTTGTCCGTTCTTGTCATAAAAATTAGCATAAGCTGTAATACTCCGCTGAGTCTCATTTGATGTGTTTCTTATTTCACCCAATAAATGAATAAACCCACTCTGATCAATCACTATGTTCCTTTCTAACACATTGAAATTATCTGTAGAGTAGCCTGTGCCATTTATTATCAGTAGCATTGTACTGCAAAATAGTAACACTGTTATTGGGGTTAGTTGAAAAGGAAAGGAGCAGAAATAATTTCTAAAATAATCCTTCACAACAAAACATCCTAAATATGCTGGTATATGAGGGAATATATCTGTGTTTCAAAATAACCTTCCCCTGTAGTTCAACGATTTTTTAGTAGAAAACTCGAATATACCTGTTCATACTGGAAAGCAAGAGAAAAATCATCATTTGAAAGTTTTTCTTCAGTTTTATTTCCAGTAATGAGATAATTCTTAAAGTGCTCATAGCTGGAAGCTTCTGAATTGATAGATTTCATGAAAGAATCACTAATATTTTCCTGTCCGTTTGGAACAACCAGATTTCTTGCTTCATTTTCAAGCTCTTCAAACTGGGACAAATAATTATCAGTTATAGTAATCATTGTCAAGTTGTCATTTTCCTTAGTTGTCCATTTTCCAAGTTCTTGTTGATATTTGCTCGTAAGTTCATTAGACTTTGATACCAATACCCTGAGTGAATCGGTAAAAACTTGGATGTTACTTTTATTTCCGGACTGTTCCTGTGATTGCGGCACCAGGACACTGGTTGATTCGCTAAAAACTTGAAGATTATCTCTAATATGATCAAGAGACAAGATAATACTCGCTGATACAACTATCGAAGCTATTATTATGATTCTGAAAGATGCGTATTTGTTTTTCAATTAAGATTACTCTATGTCTTCAATAATTAAAAGTTTATCAAGTTTTGGAGTATCCTTTTGTAGGATAAAATAAGCAGTGAATAATGAATCTTTAGAAACCATTGATTTAACTATAGTCCCTCATATTCGAATTCAATTCTCTCTTTTTTTTTCCATGATGTGTACTTGTTGTGATCTGTCAGCTCAACATCAAATAATTCAAAGATCTTCTTTCTCAAATTATCGGCCGCTTGAAATTTCTTCTCAACTCTGAGATTATTTCTCCGATCAATCATCTCTTCAATTTTGATTTTAGTATCACTATCAATCTCTTTTATTTTAATACCTATGATATCCATGATGGTATCTACTATAGGTAGAGCTTTATCAGACATCCTAGTAGTTAATTTTTCTGATGAACTTAAGTTGTTAACATATGAAACGAGCTTCATAAACGATGTCAATGCTAATGGTGTATTCAGGTTACTATCAAGTGCAAATAAAAAGTCATTTAGGAAACCTTCACATTTATTCTCAAATTCGTCCATGCTTTCAGACACATTTTTAGTTGTTCTAAGCTCATAGATACAGTTTTCAATTTGTCTCCATTTTTGCAATGATTCTTGCAATATTTCATCATTGTAATCCATAGGCTTTGAATATTGAGAAGAAATCAGGTATAATCTAAGGATGTTAGACCCCCATTTTTTAAGAGCATTCTTAAGTACTATCATATTTCTGAGCGACTTTGACATCTTTTCTGAATTAATTGTAATCATTCCCACATGCATCCATAGTTTTGCTAGTTTTTTTTCGTTAAAAGTTTCAGATTGTGCAATTTCATTTTCGTGATGAGGAAAAATCAGGTCAGTACCACCTCCATGAATCTCTATTTCATTACCAAGGAACTTTGACACCATGACCGAACACTCAATATGCCAGCCTGGTCTGCCTCTTCCCCAAGGACTTTCCCAATTTGGAACATCAGAGGAGAATTTCCACAGAGCAAAATCTAAGGGATCCTCCTTCAACTTGTCAGTTTCAATTCTAGTTCCTTCTTCAAGCTCATCAATTTGTTTCTTTGATAGTTTACCATAATTTGGAAATGCTCTCACTTTGAAATAAACTCCGTTTAGAGTAGAATAAGTATAATTTTTTTCTTGTAGTATTTTTATAGCTTTTATTATTTCAATTATGTGGTCAGTTGCTTTTGGATAAAAATCAGCCTTGAGAACATTTAGTTTGGAAAAATCTTCAAAGTAACTTTCTATGTACTTAGAAGAAATTTCATCAGGAGATTTTCCATCCAATTTAGCTCTATTAATTATTTTGTCATCGACATCGGTAAAGTTTTGCACATATACTAATTCCTTACCTTTGTGAATTAAGTATCGTCTTAAAATATCAAAGACTACTATGGTTCTAGCATGTCCAATATGACAGTCATCATATACGGTAATACCACAAACATATATCCTAATCTTATTATCTTCTGTAGTACCAATATCTTCAAGAGTATCAGAAAGTTTGTTATATATTTTCAAATTAGAACTATAGCAATCTATGAGTGTCAGGTAGCAATAATTGATTCAAATGTCTATGTAAATATCCTTCCCTTTCAAATCAATTTTATACGTTTTTAATTTTACGCCTTCAAGATAATCTAATAGCTCACCAGTGCGTACGTTATAGTGCCATGAATGTAACGGACATTCCACGATCTCTCCATCTACTCTACCTGGAGCAAGCGAGCCATCCTGGTGTCTACACAATGCTTCAATAGCATAAAATTTACCTTTTGTTCTAAAAATTGCAATCCTACTTCCACCTAGATTTACTTCTTTCCCAGTTTTCTTTTCAAAATCTTCAATGCTTGCAGCACGCATCCAAGTCATAATTAGGTTTTAAAGTTTCAATCACCTATAAAATATTATGCGTCAATTTTGAGTGAATTCTTCAGACTCCATAATGAAGTTTCAAAAATACTTAACATGAAAATCGTAGAGTAAATTACCCATCAGGCATCAGTAGGATTTCGCGTATCTTCTCTGAAGGGGGCTTAGTTTATCAATACTTATACCTAAATATTTTAATGAAAGCTTTGCGACATTAGAATCAATTTTCTCGGGTACGGGATAAACCTTTTTTTGCATTCTTTCATGATTTTTAAAAATATGCATTATGGAAAGTAGTTGATTTGCAAAAGACATTGCCATTACTTCTGGAGGATTTCCCTCTCCACCGACTAAATTAACAACTCTACCCTTGGACAGTAGGAAAATTTTTCTGCCATTTATGTGGAAACAATCCAAATATGGTCTAATTGAATATTTCTCTTTTGAATTTGAAATCAGTTTGTCTACTTCTAGTTCATTGTCGAAATGTCCTGCATTCGCAAGTATCACTCCATTTTTCATTCTTTTAAAATGTTTTTCAATAATTACATTTTTTTGCCCCGTACATGTTATAAAAATATCTGCATTTTCTACTACTTGACTAATTTTTTTTACGTTGTAACCATCCATGTAAGCTTCTAGAGCTTTAAGGCAATCAACCTCAACAACAGTAACAATTGCCCCCAACCCTCTAGCTCTTGCTGCAACTCCTCTGCCCACATTACCGTACCCGCAAACAACAATATGTTTACCAGCAATAAGAACGTTGGTCAGTCTAATAATTCCTGTTAGTGTACTTTGCCCTGTCCCATATTGATTATCAAATAAGTGCTTTGTGCGAGCTTCGTTTACACCAATCACGGGATATCGCAATTTCCCCTGTTCTTCTAGTGCTTTTAGTCTTGTAATTCCTGATGTAGTTTCCTCTGTTCCACCCAATATGTCATGGTTCTTCGTCTTGTGTGCCATAACGTGAAGGTTTGAGCCATCATCTGTAAGTATCTGCGGGCGATATTCTAAAACTTGTCTTAAATTGTCCAAATACTCCTTTTCGGTTTCATCTTTCCATGCCAATACGTTGACTCCTTCTGATGAAAGAAATGCCGCTATGTCTTCTTGTACTGATAAGGGATTTGCTGAACACAACGCAATCTTAGATCCTAATTTAGTCGCAGCTATTACGAGGACGGATGTTTCTTTTGTAACATGTAATGAAAGTCCAAGTCTTAGACCCGTTAACGGCTTGTTGTCAATGTTCTGATTCACAATTTCGTTAATAATACCCATATGAGAACATGCCCATTCCCATGACTTCTTTCCATTGTCAATTAGTCTGCTATTTTTCATCTGGCTATACACCAAATCAATATGTTATAACTAATTAGTCATGTTCGTCGACAAAGTTCTTGTAAAATTGATTGTTTCAGATAGTTTTAATTCCCCGTAGTAATCACTCTTTCTGCTGTGCTCAATTCCCAACCAGAGAGTGTAATAATAACAAGTGCGCTCCCATATGCAAATGGAGAGATTCATCTTGGTCATATCTCGTCCACTTATCTACCCGCAGATATCTTCCGCAGGTTCCTAAAATTAAGTGGAGTCGAGGTATACCATCTCTGTGCATCAGATGATTTCGGAACCCCGGTTCTTATTGAAACTGAAAAAAAGAAAGTTAAACCGGAGGACTATGTTAAATACTGGCATGATAAAGACTTGGAAGATTTTAGTTCGGCTGGAATTGTTTTTGACTCTTTTTCACAAACAAGCTCTGAAACAAATAGGAAATTTGTACAGTATGTCTTTGATGTATTAAGAAATAAAGATCTTATCTACGAAAAAGTAGTTGTACAGTATTATTGTGAAAAGGACTTGAAATTTTTGCCGGATCGCTATGTTGTTGGAAAGTGTCCTTATTGCGGTGCGATTGGACAATATTCAGATCTTTGCGAAAAGTGTGGTAGAATTCCTGAAAAGATTTTGGATCCAAAGTGTGCAATTTGTGGAATTCCCCCGGTTAAAAAACAGAGTAATCATTTTTTCTTCAAACTTTCTAATTTTGAGTATGTTCTTGAAAAATGGTTAAAGGATAACAAATTTCTTCAACAGGATGTAAAGAAATATGTGCTTAACTGGATTGTAGAAGGATTACAAGATTGGGATATAACAAGGGACATTCCTTGGGGGGTTAACATTCCTATCGCAGGTAATGAACAAAAAGATAAAGTGTTTTATGGATGGTTTGACAATCATTTATGTTATATATCTTCACTCATCGGACTGCTACAAGACATTGATAAGGCAAGAGAAAAATGGAATAATTCCAAAATATATCATTTTATTGGAAAAGATATTGTTTATCATCACTATCTATTTTTGCCAGCAATTAGAATTGGTATAAATCAAGAGTACAAATTACCAGATTTCATCCCAACCCGTGGACATCTTATGCTACAAAACAATAAAATTTCGAAGAGCAGAAATTGGTATATCGGATTGAGAGAATTTGTGAATCTTTTTGAAGCCGATTACTTGCGATTTTATATTGCATCAATTTGTAGTTATTCTCAAGACGATATCAATTTTGATTGGAATGATTTCGAGAAAAAGATAAACAATGAATTAATAGCAAATATTGGGAATTTTGTAAATCGAACTTTGACTTTTATTAAGAAAAATTTTCGTAGTGTGATACCAAATCCCAGTGAATATGATGAGTTGGATAATAATGCTTTGGGAGAAATAGAAAGTATTGGTAATACAGTTGGCAGTTTTATTTTAAGTAACGAGATTGATAAAGCGCTAAAGAAGATTTTGTTTTTTTCTTCAATTTTCAACCAGTACTTTCAGAAGAGAGAGCCGTGGAAAAATCTTGAGAAATCAGGTTCTACACTTTATGTTTCAATTAACGCCGTACGATCATTATCGATATTACTTGCTCCATTCATTCCATTTTCGGCGGAACAAATTTGGAAACAAATATCATTAGAAGGTAACATTCATGAACAGAATTGGAATTCCATTGGAATAATACTCCTGAAACCAGGTCATAGACTAGGGGAAATTGAGCCAATCTTTAAGAAAGTTGACAAAGACAAAATAAAAGAGCAAGTAAATAAATTGAATAATAGATAAGAATGTCTTGTGGATTAATGATAGGGAGGTTTCAGCCATTTCACAATGGGCATCTGAAACTCGCCCATCAAATATTAAAGGAATGTGAGGAATTGATAATTGCTGTAGGAAGTTCTCAGTTTAATTACACATTTTCAAATCCATTCACTGCAGGGGAACGAATTTACTATATTCATGATTCATTAGTAGAATCAAAAATTGACCTTAGAAGAGTGTATATTGTGCCGATATTGAATTTAGAAAATAATGCAATTTGGGTCCAACATCTAAAATCTATGTTACCCAAGTTTGATTCTATATATTCTGGTAACAAATTTGTACTTGAGCTCTTATCTCATACTTCTGAGATTCTTAGTGTGCGCAATCCACTATTCTACAATAAGAATGACTGTAATGGTACTAATATTAGGATGAACATTGCCATGGACAAAAAGTGGAAAAATTTTGTACCGAATGCAGTATATAAAATTATTTCGGATCTCGACGGAATTCAGAGAATAAAAGTTCTTTTTGAAACTCAAAGGGATGGGACGCGTGAAATTAAACAATATCCAGATATTAAATAATTATCTGGTGAAAAAACATCGGTATGCTCCATGACAAAGCCATTAAGGGCATGTCCCATATGCAAGCACTGCGGCGCAAAAAAATTCATAGTAATATCCAATAAGAATGGTGTCTTGATTCTGGCATGCAAAAAGTGTTGTGCCAGAATCGAGATATTAGACTAAAAGACAGAAGAACATGAAGATCCCGAAATTCAAGCAGCAATTGATAGAGGCTTGGCGGTAAATATTTTAAATGATTCTAATCGTTAGGAAGGAAATCACTTTTTTGATTCAAGTAATTTTGAAAATTGGTATCCTCAAATAATTGCAATTTGTATATTGGATAGTTGTTCAGGACGAGAGTTCTGTTACCGTTGTTGTTTATGATTATTCTATTCCTAAGCATGCAATATTCAGGGGCGCAAAAGGTACCTGGAAACATAGAAGTTTCAAATCTTCCACCATCGGCTATAGACGAAAACGGTGAACAACCTGAAGTACAAGGGGAAGAACCGACGGTCAATGACGATGATGATGAACCTGAAGCACAAGGGGAAGACGAGACCAAACCAGAAGAACAACCCACCGATACTGATCCCAGAAAAGGTGTCGAAGGCGGTCTGGATATAGCGAACACAACACAACAGAGTTTACCACCAGCATTCAAAATAACAATAAAATTCGAGGGTCTTTGGCCGAGTTATCTTAGTGGCTATAGTCCCAACTGTAATTTATTTGGTTGTGGTAATCCTGGGCCTAAAAAATGTGCTGATTGGAATTTGGTTGCGTATGTGCAAGGTAAATTAGTTAAGATAAGTGAGGTAAAACATTATTATAATTATGTGTCGGACGCTTATGGATTGGAGGTTTGTATAAGACCTGATATTGAATATGGATATACTGGTATCGGGTTCGTTCCTTCAGTTACTGTTGAGATACCAGGTGAATCTGTAGAGTTTCAGGGATTACCGGCCACTTTCAATTTTCACTGTTGGTTGGCAAAATGATAGCAGTACTTGTCCTCCTCCCCCATTTATGAATGCGCCAGAAGAATTACCTGAAGTACAACGAATTCTAGCAGATAAAGATTCAACACACTCCGACTCAAAGGAAAAGATTGCAAGTATTCAGCATGATGTTCAGAATCAGTTAAGTGTTGGTTGCTCGCGTATAAAGCCCACGACGACCACGTCTGGCGTGCCGACCTCGTATCTCCAGAACCAGAGACTAGATACTGTAAACATACTTCTACCAGCACCAGGTTACGGTATGGAGTTGGGAATAGATCGTGGCGGACTTACTGAAGGCATCTATTTTCGAAATTGTGACACTTCGCCATTCTGCATCTCTTATTATATTGAGTGTCCCTTGTGCGTAGACGTACGTCAGCACTGATCCATCCGAATTTAATATACAGTGATGAATAAGAGAACATTTAATCAAACGTCTTTTTATCTTTCTTGTGTAGTCGTTGTCTGAATGTTTTCCATTTGTTTCTTTCCCATTCTACAGCAATTCGGTATGAAGGGATAGTTCTAACCATAAGATAATTTCATGATCGTAAATTTCAATTTAATATACAATGTCCCTTAAAGAGAGGGAGAGGTTTTCAATAAATTGAATATTATTGTTTTACAACTTGCCATGTAGGATGTATTTCATGCCACCCCTTAGGCTCATCAGTTACCCAGGCACCCCATACTTGTACCTTGTCGCCAGATTGAGGTAGGTATATGTTTTGGAGATTTTGGTCTTTAGGAACGACCTCAATTACCAGGAATCCATCAGTCTTTTCCTGATTCTGGTCGTTTATGAGGAATTGGTACTGCTCATCTAATTTCAGTAAGAACTTGTAATCTCCGTCATCCATTTTTTTAGTATGCATTACATAACCAAGTGCATCTTGGCATTCTGCTAAAACTTTGAGATCTATTGCATTTGAAGCCCCCTCTAAGACGTCTCCGTCTCTACACTGTTCGCCTTCTTTTGAGTTGTGTGTTTCTGTTACTTCGAGGTCATCTGTATCAATTTTTTTCCGTATCTCTTCTGGTAACGTTATACCTTCTTCCTCCTCTTCAGAAATTGCCTTCTCCATTCTCTCTCTTAGTTTTTCAAATTTATCAGCGAGTACCTGTTTGTCTTTATCTATATTTTTACTCAATTCATCTACTATCTCATCATCAAGTTCGTCAAGTTCGTCATCATCAAGTTCGGCTTTGTCTTGCAGATTCTCAAGACCAGGATTGCAAATAATGTCATCGCCTTCTAATACACCGACACCTATTCCCGGCTGACATTCTGAGTCCGATCCTTTGCTTGATATTTCTTGAATGTAATCCAGATAATTATCCTTAACTTGGTCGTTGCTTATCTGAAGAGGGTCATTAACGGTCGCAGATATATTGATTAATAACACGTTGCTTGCAGCATAGTAAGAAAAGAATAATCCCAGCGAAAAAATCGAAACCGTAAGAAATTTCGACTTACCGATATATCTTATAAAATCCATTACAATATCCAAAAAAAACAAACTTAATAAATTCGCTCGATCGGCACTCTAGATTAAAGCACATAAAAAGGAAATAAACAAAACACTTGTTCTCGTTTGATTTAGAAATTCTAAATTGATACAGTCTAATTACTCACGCTATAAATATCGATATAGAATATGAGTTAATTATGACTGCAAAAAAATGGTTTGACAATGATGTTTCTTTAGAACAACTCAAGAGCAAGACAATTGCCGTAATAGGCTACGGTATACAAGGTAGAGCACAAGCGAATAATATGAAAGATTCTGGATTGAATGTAATAATTGGATTGTACAAAGAAGGAAAATCATGGAAAATTGCAGAAAATGATGGACATGTAGTTAAAGAAGTAAAGGAAGCCTCAAATTTGGCCGACATTATTCATGTTCTAACTCCAGATATGGAACAGGCTAATGTGTATAAGAATGAAATAGAACCTGGGCTTTCTGAAGGAAAAACCCTGACTTTTTCTCATGGAGCAGCTATACACTGGAAATGGATAATTCCGCCCAAAAATATTGACGTAGTAATGGTCGCTCCCAAGGGACCAGGTCAGAGAGTACGAGAATTATTTCAGGAAGGATTTGGTACTCCATCACTTATCGCAGTCTACCAAGATTATTCCAAAAATGCCTTAAATACCGTTCTGGGATTGGCAAAGGCCATTGGAAGCACAAGACCAGGAGTAATTGAGACTACGTTCAAAGAAGAAGTTGAAACAGATTGGTTTGGAGAACAAGTTGATTTGTGCGGCGGTACTCATTCATTGGTACTCAATGCATTTGAAACTTTGGTTGAAGCAGGTTACCAACCTGAGGTAGCTTATTATGAATGTCTGCATGAATTAAAACTAATAGTAGATTTGATCTACAAATATGGAATAACAGGAATGTATAATCGTGTCAGTGAAACAGCAAGGTATGGAGGTCTCACTAGAGGACCAATAGTAATAAATAACAAGGCAAAAGAAAATATGAAGAAAGTCCTAAATGACATACAATCCGGAGAATTTGCAAATGAATGGGTAAGTGTATACAAAAAGGATGGTAAAAATTCATTTGTTAGATTCATCAATCAATTGGAAAAAAGTCAATTAGAAATTGTTGGCAAAGAAATGAGAAATATGATGTGGAAAAACGAAGAATAGGATTTAAGATATTGAATTTAAAATATCTGAAAATACTCAAATCTTTTTCAATTTTATTCAAGGCCCATTATGTTTTAGGTCTTGTTTTGTATTATTGTTGGTGATACTATTTTCAATGAATATTAATAGACTCTATCTTCACTTAGCATATTGGAGAGTAAATACGAGAGTATACAGAAGTTTATTTGCCTATGGAATTATCTTGAACGCTCTATACAAACTTTCAACAAGATTCTTCGATACGATACAATACAATAACTCTATTAAACTATTATGGCCATTACCATATCCGATGTAGGATTGATAATGCAGAATGTGAACATAGAGATAATGGAATTTGATTGAGTAAAAAGCATAGTCCTTATAAATTTTCTAAGGGTAAGCATGTCATGCTCTTGTGTGAAGATAAAGAAAACCGCGCAGAAGCAGCAGCCTATTGGATTAATCAATGACTTAAAGACGGACAACTTTGTATCTATGCTTCTGTCTATGCCTTTGACCAAACGTATATGTCAGGAATAGCAAGATTGTCTGCTAAAATAAAAAGTTGTCAAGCGAACATCAACAATAAGAATTTACAGATTATCAACTTCAAACCACACTTTGAATCTGCCGTAAGTGGCAATCTATTCCTATTCGAGGATCTCAAGACAAATCTAGACAATATGGTACATGAACTTATTATGCAAGGTAAGAAAGAAAGAATAACTGTCTTTGCCGATGACGCATGTGGCTTGTGTGAAACCAAATCATTTGAAAAGTCGGAAATTTTAGAGAAATGGTAGCAAGATGTTCATGATGAATGGCGTAGAAACAATTACCATATAACACTAATATGCCCTCACCCACAGCCTATTTTGAAGACTAAACTAGATTCAAAATCTAAGATATCAGATTCGCATGAGTTGATGGTAGATCTGAATAAATATGATCTTCGTCACCGGGTAACCTCATCACGCCAAGAGATCAGACCACGAATTCTGATCGCAGAATCCGATCCTGATTTGATGATGTTGTATGTTGAATTCTTTGGAGAGAAACATTACAGTGGTAGTGACCCCCGAGGGTAATGAATGCCTATCAGTCGTTAAAGAAAACGATTTTGATATTATTATTTTAGATACACATTTGTCTGGTAATATTAGTGCAAGTGATCTTGCAAAAGAGATACATCGTATGAAGCCGACTCAAAGAATTGTTTTAACCACTACTGATCCCATATATGGAACTACAGATGAAATCAAATCTTTTAGAGTGAGCAGGCAGGATGTTTTGGTAAAGCCTTTCAGACCGTCAAAACTTATCAACGTAATTGATAATAAACAAAATTCTTGCACATCATTTGAACAATATTAGTCGATATGTCCTTCCTTTGCCTTTATGAGAATCTGCAGTTCACGGCAACAATCCTTTAAGATCTTCTGTGCTTCTTCCTTATTGTCAGCTGCTATTATGATTCCTCCAGGACCAAATTTGCATTGTTTAATATTGATCGGGATATCAACATGTAGTATTCGCGCAATAAATTCTAACAATGCTGGATACGTTTTACTTTTTTTATACACGTATGAAGCAGAATTCTTGGTAATTAAAACCTGTTCTTCTACAGGAAAAAATAACTGATTTTCAGTCAGCGTATTCAATAGATCCTCTTCTATTTTTTTAGCCTTGGATCTCATATTCTGATTTCGTGACAGATTTGCCTCAATAGCAAACTCTTCTAGCTTTTCAAAATCCATACCAATTATATCATTTGGTATCAATAAAATGTTATCATACTCTTTAAATTTGACGGTTCTGTTACTAACATGATTATAACTTAATTTCAATTTCTCATTGGTTTGTCTCTCAAATATTTCTCATACTCGTAAAGTGACTTTTCTTGAGAATCAGTTTGAATGGATCCCCGACGTATGTTTCTAATTCTGGTTATGGCATCCTTCCCACTAATATTTTCTTTTTTTAACAAGTAAGCACCCAATATTGTTCCGGTTCTTCCTTTCCCAGCGGCACAATGAACTAGTACTGCTCTCTTTGCTTCAATTTCGTTCTCAATAAATTTAACTGTTGAATCAATCTCTTCAACAGTTGGAGCATGATAGTCTTCGACTTTTAGGTGCAAGTAATTTATTTTCTTGTTATTATTACCATGAGGTTTTAAACTTTCACTATCCCCTGCAGAAAACCAGGGTGAAGGTAATGATATTTCTCGTACTGTTACAATAGTTCCTATTCCATGATTCA
Organism: Nitrososphaeraceae archaeon; assembly: GCA_035620895.1. Lineage (GTDB taxonomy): Archaea > Thermoproteota > Nitrososphaeria > Nitrososphaerales > Nitrososphaeraceae > TA-21. The sequence continues at coordinate 52,141 of DASPFY010000004.1, read as the reverse complement.
CTAACCATTTGAATTGATTAAATGATAATGGCAGGCCACTTCCAGCAAGTTGATTCTTTATCACCCAACTAAAATTTGTGGGACTAGAACTGAATTTACTGTCAAGCCATCTGTAAATGTCCCCAATAAGCGTCATCTTTTGAGTCAGATTGTACTGAATAACATTGTAAATTTAAATCTTCATTACCAAATTAAAAACATGTACAGTTCATGGTATATGCACTTACATCATAAAAGATGCGACCTACTCTAAAAATTTAAGTCTGTCAAGCATCACTGGATAATGGATTTGTGTATATACAATCTCAATATTGAAAAAATCCAACAGCAAAATCTAGAACTGTAGAAGTTCTATCCGCACACATTCAGGGTCTAATATACCACATAATTTATTACGGTTTAACATATTCTTAAGGAGTCCTAATTTTTAGTATGTGTGAACATGGATATTAATAAATCATTTTGTCTTTTTTTAAGTAATGACAAAATTAGTCTACACAACACTGATTCTAGTGGCAATAATGTCAATCTCAGTTTCAGTAATATTCACAAATCAAGTAAATGCACAACAACAAAATGGGTACATTACGATGCTAAATGGAAAAAATGAAGTGCCGTCGCATGCGGATGTAACGGCAACTGGTATTAGTGGATTTATTGTAAACAGTGGCAATTCAAAGGTATGGTATCAGATTGAAGCAGAGGGCCTCAACGGGGTAACACAAGCTCACATTCATTCAGGGAAAGTTGGTGAAAACGGTCCTGTTGTAGCAACACTATTCAAAGGCAATAAGGATACCGTCAATGGCGCATTAGTTCAGGGCAGCATAACAGCAGACAAATTAGAAGGTCCCTTAAAGGGCAAGTCAATATCTGATCTTATTGATCTCTTTGATGATGCATCAGCGTATGTAAATGTACACACAGAGACCTTTCCTGACGGAGAAATTCGAGGACAAATTAGTAAGGGAACAATTCAGGTAGATGTCACAACTAAGAGAGCACACATCAGTAACAGTGACGGTAACATTGAATTTGATTTGACCAATGTAAACATAAACGAAATAACAGTGGAAAATCAAAATCAGCTTGAATCCTCACAAACAACTGAAAATACACTAGGTGCTAATCAAACAACTGAAAATACACTAGGTGCTAATCAAACAACCGAAGATCAATTAGGTTCATCTCAATCAAGTGACAGTATGTCGGGAATGAATGAATCTGTTGATGGGATGTCCGGAACAAATGAGTCGATGTATGTTCCCTCCGACTGATAACTAGATCGAAACAAATCCGGTAGATTGGCAATCTACTTTATCTTTATATTTATTGTCAAATGTTTCTAATTTGAGAACATCTTTTATTGCTGTCAGGTATGCATAATATTTCCCCAAAATCTGATTAATAATCAGTAGATAAATTGAATGATGATTTTTCATATTCGATTCTTGATACGGAAAAATATGGCAAATTACTAAACAACGATTAGAGCATTCGAACTTGCAGATAGTGTTATTTTTTAACATTATTGTGAATGAATTCAATAATTACTTCAAGTGGTGTTCCTGGACCAAAATTACCTTTTACCCCTTTTTCTTCAAGTTGCTCCTTATCCTTACCAGGTATTACTCCCCCACCAATCAAAAGAATGTCACTTACACCTCGCTCCTTCAATAAAGATGCAACTCTAGGAAATAAAGTAAGATGAGCCCCATTCAACAGGCTCATTGCAACAACATCGACGTCTTCATCAATAGCAATTTTTGCGACCTGTTCTGGTGTACAGAATAACCCCGAATAGATTACCTCCATACCAGAATCTCTGAGCGCCCTGCATATTACTAAAGCTCCTCGATCATGACCATCCAGCCCCAGTTTAGACACAAGAACTCTTATCGGCTTTTTTTTGCCCTGTATAGATGTTGAAGTTGACATATATCTAAAATTTATAGTGGAGCTTTAAAATTTTTTGTCAGTTTCGCCCTTAATTGGCGATCTAATTGCCCACATAGAAGTAACTTTTAATACTTAATTTTCCAGCTAAAACACTCGTGTCTCAGTTAGTATCCGGAATTCTAAAAGGAGATAAAAGATCAATTTCCAGAGCAATATCAATTATTGATAACAATGAAGCCCAGTCAGTAAAAATAATTCATGAGATTTTCAAGAAAACAAAGAATGCTAGAACGATTGGATTTACCGGATCAGCAGGTTCAGGCAAAAGTACACTAATAGGAAGATTGGCTGCAGAATTTCACTCACTTGGATATAAGGTGGCAGTTATAGCAGTCGATCCATCAAGTCCAATTACCGGTGGGGCATTGTTGGGAGATAGAGTACGTATGATGTCAATTAGCGACGAAATCTACGTAAGGAGCTTGGCATCAAGGGGGGCTGAGGGTGGGATTTCAAGATCACTGAGAAATGTTGTAAGAATTTTGGATGCTGCCGGTTATAACTTAATATTAATAGAAAGTGTGGGAGCAGGACAACTCGAAATCGAAATCTCAAAAGCTGTAAATATTACTGTAGTTATTTTTAACCCACAAACAGGTGACAGCATACAAGCAATAAAAGCTGGCTTAACAGAGATAGGCGATATCTATGTTGTAAATAAATCAGATTTGGAAGGAGCAACGATACTATTCAATATCGTTTCAGACTTGGTAGGAAACAATAAAAAACTAGTGTTCAAGTGTTCAGCAAAAATGAATAAAGGAATTAAGGAATTAACAAAATCCTTAGTAAAATTATTGAACGATGAAACATACCTGGCCAGAGAAAAATCCATACTAGAAAATGAATTGAGAGATATGATTTTAAACTTAATTAAAGAAAAATCTATTGAAAAGATAATGAAAAGTCATGAATACAGGAAACTTGTAACCAAAATCTTGAAAAAGGAAGTAGAACCATATAATGCAGCTTTAAATTTTGCTAATAAGATAATTGTATAGGAGGATAGAAAATTGGCAAAACAGGCGATAAAAAAATTTAAAACAGATTCAGGTATTCCTGTAAAGAGAATTTTTTCTTCAAAAGACCTTACTAAAATCGCAATTGATGAAGTAGCCGGCAAATATCCCTATACAAGGGGACTTTATCCCGACATGTACCGAGAAAGAGTGTGGACTATGCGACAGTACAGCGGATTTGGAAGTGCAGAAGAAACTAACAATAGATTTCGGTTCTTGTTAGAGCATGGACAGACTGGACTATCTCTGGCCTTTGATCTTCCAACGCAAACTGGGAGAGATTCGGACAATCCTTACTCACAGGGCGAAGTTGGAAGGACAGGAGTTGCAATCAGTTCAATTGACAACATGATGACATGTTTCCAAAATATACCCTTAGATAAAGTTAGTACTTCCATGACAATTAATTCGACTGCCTCAACTTTATTGTCCTTATACATCGTTGTTGCAGAATCCCAGGGTGTCTCATCTAATAATCTAAGGGGTACGACGCAAAATGATATCTTGAAGGAGTATATAGCCCGCAATACGTATATTTATCCTCCAAGAGAGTCGATGAGAATCATTGGAGATATGATTCAGTTTTGCTCCAGACATGTTCCGCAGTGGTATCCCATAAGCATCTCTGGATATCATATGCGAGAGGCGGGTTCGAATGCTATTCAAGAGTTAGCTTTTACATTCGCCAATGCAATAGAGTATATCAATACATGTGTATCAAGAGGGCTAAAAGTTGACGAATTTGCGCCACGTTTATCGTTCTTTTTCTGCTGCACTATGGAATTGTTTGAAGAGGTTGCCAAATTTAGAGCGGCTCGCCGTATCTATGCAAAAATTATGAAAGAAAGGTTCGGTGCAAAAAGCGATAAATCTACTCATCTTCGATTTCATGTCCAGACAAGTGGAGAATCCCTAACAGCACAACAGGTGGATAACAATGTAGTGAGAGTCACACTAGAAGCATTGTCGGCGGTATTGGGAGGATGTCAATCCTTACACACAAACTCTAGAGACGAGGCATTGGCACTTCCAACTGAAGAATCAGTTAAGATAGCCCTAAGAACTCAACAAATCATAGCAAATGAGACAGGTGTAACAAAGACTGTTGATCCTCTCTCAGGATCTTATTATCTTGAATATTTGACATCTGAAATAGAAGAAGGAGTTGAGAAATATCTCAAAAATATAGAAAAGATTGGAGGATCTCTAGCGGCAATCGAAACTGGTTACTTTCAAGAAGAAATAAGACGAAATGCCTACCAATTGAAGAAAGAAATTGACTATAATGATCGCATAATTGTAGGAGTAAACAAATTTCAAGATCAAAATGATGTAGAACCAAAATTAAATACAATAGATCCTGAAATAGAGTTACGTCAAGTGAAAAAATTGAAAGAATTTAAGAAAAGCAGAGATCAAACCAAAGTAAATTTTGAATTAAGCAAGTTGCAAAAATTTGCAGAAAAAGACGATGAGAACCTCATGCCACATATTATTTCTTCCGTAAAAGCACATGTAACCCTCGGAGAAATAAGCGATGTTTTTGTCGATATATTTGGACGATATGAACCTAAATTCTCTTTTTGATGGTGATTTGAAATGAGAGTTGATCATGTAGCCATAGCGGTAAATAGTATAAGTGAAGCGCTAAAGAACTATGAAAAGATTCTGAAAATTGATAAAATTGACATTGAGGAGGTTCCTACGGAAAGAGTCAAGGTTGCAATTTTGAAGTTGGAAGATACGCGAATAGAATTGATGGAACCAACGGCCGATGACAGTCCTATTAAAAAATTCTTGACAGATCGTGGTGAAGGAATACATCATGTAGCAATCACCGCAGATGATATCGACAATGATGTCGAGAGGGCAATTGCAAATGGAACAAGGATGATTGGCAACATTCGAACGGGTTCTTATGGACGAAAAATAACTTTCATCCATCCAAAATCTATGAATGGTGTTTTGACAGAATTCTGTCAAGCTCCATCTGATAACAAAGAATAGGAACATTAAATATTCTTTTTTACCTCAATCATAATTCAGAATTAATCTACTTGTACCAATCGTAATTCAGATTAGAGTTCAGATTGGCCATATTGGCACGTTGAATATCACGAAACTAGTTTGGATATAAACATTCCAGTAAATTCGTCAGTATGCATGTTACCTCCTATATCAATTGTTTTTAGGTTCTGTTCAAGGAGACTTATCAGCGTTTTTTCGATTCTTATCCCCATCTCAATAAGTCTATTTTCTTCATTATTCTTGTTCTTACTGGCCAACCACTCAAGCATCATCTTTATGGACAGGAACATCGATGAAGGATTTGCAATGTTTTTGTTTGCTATATCGAATGCAGCTCCGTGAACAGGTTCAAATATGGCGAATTTTTTTCCAATGTTTCCAGCAGGTGCTAATCCCAGGCCTCCAACAACTTGAGCAGCCTCATCTGAGAGGATATCTCCAAACAGATTGGTTGTCACGAGGACATCATATTTCTCAGGATTTCTAATCAAATTCATCGCACATGCATCGACATATGATTCACTAAACTCGACTTCAGGGAATTTTTTTGCGACTTCCTTACTAATTTTGGAAAACATGGTATCTCCAACTCTCATAACATTTGATTTGTGAACACAAACTACGCTTTTTTTAGCGTCTCTTCTCAAGGCCTCTTCAAAGGCATACTCTGCAATTTTTCTTGACGCCTCTGCGGTCGTTAGTCTTAAGCCTATGACTGCTTCATCTCCAATCGGAAATTCCCATCCCAAATAGAGATCTTCAGTGTTTTCCCTGACAACTACTAAATCCACCGATGGATGAAGAGATTTTACATTTGGATATGATTTTGCCGGTCTAATATTGGCATATAGATCGAAATATCGCCTTAGTACTAGTATTACTTCTGCTGCATGTTCTCCAACAGGTGCCTTGAGACAAACATCTGATTTTTTTATGCTCTCAAATGAAAAATCCGGGAGCGCCATATTGTACTTTCCCAATGCGTTATCTCCTGCTTCTACATTAACTATATCGAACTTTATGTCGGAGTAATCACTGATACTGTCAAGTAACATATGACCTGAGTTAGCAAGATCAGGACCAATTCCATCGCCATTAACTAATGAAATACTGTATTTCGTCAAAACTGATGACCTTGAGCCAAACAGATTTTAATTTTTTGAATACAGTACTTTTCTCAACATGAGTTTGTTTACTGCATCTATCATTGCTTCTACCGATGCAACCACTACATCTTCGCCTGATTTTCTGGAAGATACAACGTTACCATCTAGATCCTCTGCCTTTATAGTAACTTCAGCCATAGCGTCTGATCCTCCTGTTATAGATCCAAGTCGATATTCTCTTATCCGAATATTTGCCATATCTACTGCAATTTTTTGTATGGCTTTAAGTGCCGCATCAACAGGACCAACCCCTGTTTCTGATGCAACCAAGTCTTTCCCATGGGTATTCAATCTTATAACTGCTGTAGGAATGATATTCATGCCAGTAACAATATGAAAATCGTAAAGTTTGAATTTCTCCTCGAATTTAGAATTGCCCATTACTTCGCTTGCAATTGACAAAAGTTGTGAAGTAGTAATAGACTTGCCTTTATCAGCGATATCCTTTTGCTTTTCAATTATTTTGTGTAATTGTTCCTCCGTAGGTTCGATTCCAAAATCAGTCAAAATTGCACGAATTCCATGAGTTCCTGCATGCTTTCCTGCCTGAAGCCATCTTTTTCTACCAACCAATTCGGGACTTATTGGTTCGTACGTAAGTGGATTATTTATGATTCCATGAGTATGAATTCCTGATTCGTGACCAAAAGCATTTTCTCCAATAATGGCCTTGTTTGGTTGAACTATAACTCCCATTGTGTTTGAAACAAACTTTGAAATTTCATAAAGCAAATTTATTTTTATATTATGTCTTTTAGAATAGAGACACTGCAAAGCCATAACAAATTCTTCCAATGAAGCATTTCCTGCTCTTTCACCAATTCCGTTAATGGTAACATGTGCACAAGATGCTCCTGCATTTATTGCCGCTATAGAATTTGCTACAGCAAGACCAAAATCATTATGACAATGTACACTAATCGGAGTGTTCATTTTTGACCTTATTTCCTGAACAAGTGAAGTAAAATACTCTGGTGTCGAATATCCAACGGTATCTGGAATATCTATTCTATCTGCACCCGAATCAGTTACTGCCTTAAAGACATCAATAAGAAATTTTCTATCAGATCTTGTTGCGTCCTCCGCGGAAAATTCGACTTTTAATCCATGCACCTTTGCATATTCTACGGCCCACAGCGCTTTTTCCAAAACCTGCTCCCGCGACATTTTCAGTTTGTATTGCATATGAATATCAGAAGTCGCAATAAATGTATGAACATAATCTATGCCACAATCTATGGCTGAATCAATGTCTGATTGAACAGTTCTAGCCAAGGCACACACTTCTGTGTCCAGTTTCTGTCTTACAATGCTTTTTATTCCTTCCTTTTCACCGTCAGATACCACTGGGAATCCAGCTTCGATTGTGTCTACACCCAGTTCCGATAGTTTTATTGCAATGTTGAGTTTTTGTTCTGGTGTTATAGAAACACCCGGTGTCTGCTCACCATCTCTTAATGTTGTATCAAATATCCTTACATTTTGAGATTCCATGAATTACTCTCCTCTCTGAAGAGCGGATACACCCGTCCTAGCCATTTCTACTATATCATATTGTATGATTAGATTCTTAAATGCATCTATTTTATCTGGAGTTCCAATTACTTCCACCGTCACAGACTCCTTTCCTATATCCAAGATATTTGCTCTAAACACATTGGCAAAATTAATGATTTCATTCCTATTTGTGAAGTCTTTGGCCCTTATCTTTATCAAGGCTAACTCTCTATAGACAGTATTATTGATGTCAAGGACCTCTACTTCAACAATATCAATAAGTTTTCTCAATTGTTTAACCAATTGATCAAGAATAGCTTCGTCTATCCTTGTTGTTATTGTCATTCTAGACAAGTCCGGTTTTTCGGTAATCCCTACTGTAATACTCTCTATATTGAAATTTCTTGCACGAAAGAGATTGGTAATGCGAAATAACACACCTGGTTTGTTTTCAACTAGGGATGAAATGATATACAGTGGTTTAGTTTTCAATTCTTTAGAGCTCATGTGCTATGCACCTGTTATCATATCCTTAAGTCCGGTACCGGGAGCAACAAATGGATATACATCTTCTTCCGGATCGATCCTAATGTCAATTACAGTTGCAACCTCTGTTTTAAGTGCGCTTTTTATTGCTTTTTCTAGCTCGTCCATTGATTGGACGCTAAAGCCGTTTGCTCCATATGCTTCTGCAATCTTGACATAATCAGGACAACTTTTTTGATGTACGCCCATATATCGTCTATCATAAAAGGTTCTCTGCCACTGTGCAACCATACCCAACATATCATTGTTTAACAAGAATACTATTACCGGTAAGTTCTCTAATACAGAAACTGCTAATGAATTTTCAGTCATGTTGAATGAACCGTCACCAGCAACGTCTACAACGTGGACACCTGGTCTAGCAGCCTTTGCACCTATTGATGCGGGAAAACCAAATCCCATTGTTCCTAATCCAGTGGAGCTAAAAAAGGTCCCAGGAGAGATAACATCAAAGTGCAATGAAGTCCACATTTGACATTGTCCTACTTCCGTTGTTACTATCGATTCAGCAGGCAGCAGCTCTCTCAATTTTTTCAGTGCTTTTCTAGCAGTCATCTCTCTAGGGTAATCTTTGATGTTTTGGGAAAAATAATCTATTAGCTCTCTTCTTCTTTTAAGCCAAGGGCTCTCGGTGTTTTTCTTGATAGCCACTTTTGATAACATTTTAGCCATAGTTCTAAGTGCTGACTTTACATCACCAACGATGGCAATGTCTACTGATTTGTTTTTCCCTATTTCAGCTGGGTCTATATCAAGATGTATGATATTCATTCCTTTACCAAATTCATCGAACCTTCCTACAGAACGATCTGAAAATCTAGCGCCTACAGCAAGTATGCAATCTGCTTCAAGTATGATTCTGTTTGCTTCTGCGTGTCCATGCATCCCTATTGGGCCCATTGCCAGAGGGTGGTTTTCAGGAAAAGCTCCCTTTCCCTTAAATGTAGTAACAACAGGCGCCATAATTAATTCAGCTACTGCCTGAAGTTCTGAGAAAGCGCCCGACAAAATAACTCCACCGCCTGCCATTATGATTGGCTGCTGCGCAGAAACTAAGAGTTCAACTGCTTTTCCAACATTAGATAGGTCAGGATCAACTATTGGTTTGTATCCCCTCACTTTAATCAGATCGGGAAATGGTATTTCAGTAACATCTTGCTGTACATCTTTTGGAATGTCAATTAGAACTGGTCCTGGTCTACCGCTTTCCGCGATATAGAATGACTTTTTTACAACTTCCGGGATTTCAGTTGCGTTTCTGGGCTGAAAAGCATATTTTGTGCATGGATTAGCAACACCAATAATATCTGTTTCTTGAAATGCATCTTTTCCTATCATATTCAATGGTACTTGACCAGTTATCGCAATTAGAGGAGAAGAATCTGCATAAGCAGTGGCTATACCGGTAATCAAGTTTGTTGCACCTGGCCCAGATGTTGCTAGACACACTCCAGCTTTCCTTTTTATTCTGGCATAACCATCAGCCATATGAGCAGCAGACTGTTCATGTCTAACTAAAACGTGTCTAAATTTAGCGTCAACCAATGCATCATAAATCGGCAAATTTGCCCCACCTGGAAGTCCAAAAACTATGTCAACACCTTCTTTCTCCAGGGAATTCATAAGCGCTTTAGCACCACTCATTTCAGACATTGTACGAATATTCATTGATACTTCATATATATACTCGTTGTCAATTCATCTAGAGATATTCGATGAGCCATCAGTCTGGGCTTTGAGAAGAAACGAACGAAGATATTTATCACCATATTCTAAATTTCAGGTTTCTTGTAAAGATTAAAGTACACATTAATAGTTTCTTTTAACCACATGAGTTCAGGTAACAAGAACCATCAATTTTTTAATGATAGCAAGTACGTCGCACTTTCTCAGGATTTTTTTAAGAAATACATTTCTAAGGGCAGTACTATCGGATTGGGGAGCGGAAGCACGGTAGAAAAAATTGTCCAAAATTTTGGACTATTGGAGTATAAAGATACTTTGGAATTTGTTGTTACATCTCTTCAAATAAGAATCATTTCTGAATCCATAGGGTTAAAGATAATTGATCAAAGAGATGGAAATATTGATGTTGTATTAGATGGAGCTGATCAGATAGATTCCGGTTTCAACATGATAAAGGGTGGCGGTGGAGCCCTGCTGAAGGAGAAGATATTGATTTCATCAGCAAAAAAATTTGTAGTTTTCGCTCAGGCTAACAAATTTGTAGATAAATTTAGCATGGCGATTCCTATAGAGGTTACTCCCTTTGGAAGAATCTTTGTTATGAGAGAGCTAGAGAAAATTGGAGGTTTACCAAGGATGCGTATGTTAGATAAGGGCTATCCATTCGTAACTGAGAATGGCAATATAATTTACGACACTTTATTACCAAAATTTGAGAACATCAAGGAGACTGAAAGGGACCTGAAAAATATTCCAGGTGTTATTGAAGTAGGACTATTTACAAATCATGCTGATTCTTATTATAAGATACACAGCGAAAAGGATTTTGAATCAATAATACCTAGACACTAGACAGCAGTAGACTATCAACTGAATGATCATTAAATTGTGCTTCTAGTGTACTATGGTACTTATCTTAACGATACCACTCATTATGACTGCGTCAGACAAATTTTTCATATCTTCTTTCAGCTGATATTGCAAAGTCAATAGGATTTAATGAAATTCCGCAATTCTTGCACGTATTGTTTATCGGCTTTAACATATCACGGACAGATTTAAGGTTTGAAATTCTATTGTTTAAGCTCCCACATTTGTTGCAAACCAATTCAATATTGTAATATGACAATATGAAATTACATACAGAACCAAATATCTAATGTTAGGTTAATTAGTTATGACTAGAGAAACTAATTCATGTAACAATTTTTTATTTACAATACATTACTTTTTTGAATATTTTCCAGGCTTTCTTGAAAAGATGCTTTTGCATCCCTCACAGCAAAAATAGTATTTTCTACCATTATACTCATAAATGGTTGCTAGGTCCTCATCCAATTCAATTCCACATACAGGATCAACCGGCATTAAGTTCTAGTATATTGTGTTTCTATTTATACTATGTTCCCCAAAAGCATTTACTGTATTTGATTTCTATATTAGACATAAAATAAACTCTAAAGAAAAGTTTATGAATTCTTAAATCATAGTGTCTGTCGCATATATTTTCGCAATAATTTTAAAATATTTATTGAGAAAGGCATAAATAATTTAATAACATAAAATTTTCGTTGATAGGTGAGACACAGCTCCGCGCAAGGAGAACAAGAATCAAAATTTTACAAGCGATTGCAGATAGTAACGGGGTGGCAGGCTTTTCTGAAATAAAGTATGCCACAGACTTGTCCACAGGTTCCATATACTATCATCTTGGAAGAATGGTTCGATATGTTATAAAAAAATCGAAGCAGTACCATATAACAAATGAAGGTATAGAATTATTACGTGAGCACAACGCAGCGAGTACAATGAAATAGACATTTACTTTATTACAGCCAATTTTTTATTCGTAATATGAGGATTTTTTATCCTATCTTGTCATTGTCCCACACGGAGACGAAATTAAAAAGCAAATTAAAGAAAGTCGTTAGTAAATATCTTGATAACTCGTTACTCTTGTCGGGTGGGTTGGATAGTAGTATATTGTGCTATTTGATGAGGCCTAAATTGAGTATTGTAACATCTTTGAATGTTGATTCACAAGATCTAAAGTATGCAAAGAATGTTGCAAAAAAATATAGTGATAATCATGTTGAATGCATTGTAGAAATGGATGACATTGTTAGGGTAGTTCCTAATATAGTAAAAACATTCAAAACTTTTGATCCACTGGAAATAAGAAATTCCTCAGTTATTTTCTTTGGTGTAAGAGAGGCGAAGCGGAGTGGTTTTGGGAGTATAGTTACTGGAGATGGGGCAGACGAATTATTTGCAGGATATAATTATCTTCAAAGATATTTCGCAGATCTAAAAAAATTACAGGCGATTCTAGAAGACCTATGGAAAATAATGCGATTTTCATCAATAAAGATAGGAGAGGCATTGGGAATAAGAGTAAATACTCCATATTTGGAAAAGCCTGTCTATGACTTGGCTACTTCAATGGATATTTATGAAAAGGTGGGCGAACATGAGGACAAAAAGTGGGGAAAATTCATTTTAAGAAAGGCGTATGAAATGGAACTTGGCTCAATTGTATGGAGAAAGAAGATGGCATTGGAGCAAGGTTCTGGGTTTGATCAAATTTCAAACAAATTTGGAGGTCTGATCAATGATGAAGAATATGCAAAGGAATCAAAAATTGCCGCACTTGACAAGGTGATAGTGCGAGATAAGGAGCATCTCTATTATTATAAAATTTACAAATCATTTTTTGGATGTCCTATAAAGGAGACATGCAATTCACCTAGGTGTTCATTCTGTGCTGCGTGCTTAACGTACCCCAAATATTGCTATACATGCGGAGCATTTCCGCCTGTCTGAATTCCTTGTTTACACACTGCATCAAACCGTAAACGTCTAAATATCTTTTTTTTACGCAATAATCTATGGCTGGTATGGGAAGCAATCCATTTAAAAAATGCATAAACCCCTCATGTAACCTCAAATATGAAATTAATAACAATATACTCGTCTGCAAATGCGGCTCATTTTTGGATATTATTTATCAATATAATTTCTCGCGGGAATTAATCCAGGTATTCTACCAACGTAGAAACCATGGTGAGAATATTTACAACGAAAGTGGAGTATGGAGATTTCGAGAACTAATCAATTTTGCCCATTTGGATACAGAAGATTTTGAACAATGCTCAAAGATCCTGGTTTCACTTGATGGGTCTGAAGGAAGGCAATCCAAGCCTTACAAAATGAAAAAAGTATCAGAATATTCCCTAATTGATTACGATTCTCTTCTATTACAACCAGAAGGTTACAACCCCAGTGGCTCTTTTAAGGATAATGGAATGTCAACCGCTGTAACTCATGCCAAAATGATAAACATGAATAGAATCATCTGTGCCTCTACTGGGAATACATCAGCATCTGCTGCAATGTATGCCGCAAATGAAAATATTGAATGTGAAGTTTTTGTGCCAAAGGGAGAGATTGCACCTGGCAAACTTGGTCAAGCATTCCAATTTGGCGCACAAGTAATTGAAGTTGATGGCAATTTTGACGATGCTTTATCATATTCATTGAATGAAGCGCAACAATTAGGTGCGTATACGGTAAACTCTATTAATCCATTTAGGATTGAAGGGCAAAAAACAATATTATATAGAGCTCTAGAATACCTGGACTGGAATCCACCTGACTGGATCGTTTATCCGGGGGGTGCCTTAGGAAACACTTCTAGTTGCGGAAAGGCCCTAATTGAACTATACAATCTGGGTTGGATAAAAAAAATTCCAAGATTGCTGGTGGTAAACGCAGAAGGAGCAAACACATTGTATGAATTAACAAATGGTTTGTTTGGAGGAAAGAAACTAACTTGGAATAGTGGTAGTCCGGACATGAGTTTGATTAAAGAATACTATAATGAAAAAGACAAGAAGGGTATCAAACCACATACTAAAGCCACAGCAATAAAAATAGGCAAACCTGCAAATTTGATCAAGGCATTAAGGTCCATACACTTTACTAATGGTATAGTTACGCAAGTTTCTGATAAGGAAATGAGCGATGGAATGGCTTTAGTTGGGTTGAACGGTTTTGATTGTGAGATGGCCTCAGGTGCTGTACCCGCAGGAATAAGGAAACTGAGGAAACAGGAGATAATAAGAAAGGACGATGTAGTAGTAGGAATACTGACTGGAAAACAAAAGGATCCCAGATTATCAATTGAATATCATTTGAATCAAAACAATACATTTTCTAAACCCCCAGTAGCAAAATAAGAATGTCTCACGATATTTTATCACTAAATTACGAGAAAATAGTTCATCAAATAACTAAATTCATTTCAGAACAAGTAAAATCAAGAAAGAAAAATGGCGTGGTTATAGGATTAAGTGGTGGTCTTGATTCTTCCGTGTGCCTTGTACTAGCTTGCAAAGCACTGGGAAATAATAGAATATTTGGTCTTATAATGCCAGAAAGAGGACAAACACCTCAAAAAGACATTAACAATGCTTATGATCTGGCACATAAGTTGAAAATTAAGCATAAGGAAATTCATTTTGAACGCGCAAAGAAAATATTGCTAAGTAACCTGCCAAATGACAAACTCTCCGGCGGGAATCTGTCAGCAAGACTTAGAATGGCCTTTCTATACCACTATGCGGGCAAGAGCAATCTATTGGTACTAGGAACCTCAGATAAAAGTGAACTGATGATTGGTTATTTTACAAAATTTGGTGATGGCGGGGCTGATATACTTCCCCTTGGTGGATTGTTCAAGAGTCAGGTAAAGATATTGGGAAAAAAATTGGGACTTTCTGAACATATTATTAATCAGCCAAGCAGCCCCAGATTTTGGAAGGGACATGTAGCAGAAAAAGAACTTGGGCTGGCATATCATGAGATAGATACAATTTTACAATATTATCTTGAAAACAATATGGCTAGCTGCAATTTGAGCAAGAAGAAAAAAAAATTGGTAATTGATATGGTTAGAAAATCTCAACACAAGCGGGAACTGATACCAGTGTACAACCCGTTATAGTTTGACTTTTATACTGTTTAAAACCTTTGAATAAGGTTGCCAATATCTAGCAGTCAGTTAAAGATAATTTCTATCATTGCAACTGTCGTAGGTATTTACGGACTTGCAGTATTTATACAGTTAAATTCCCCGATATTTTTGTTCACTTCAATTGCAAATTTAGGCCTTGCAGCTTTTTTTTGGTATAAGTATACAAAAAAAAATAAGCAACCTTTGTCCAAAAAAGGCAACAAGAGATAGTACTTACATATCTAAGGAAGGAACAGTATCAGTAGAGCCATTGACGCAAGTGAAGCAAGAAGTATGATTGTTGCCTTCCACATTGCTTTGGAGGCCTTTTCACCAATATCCCATATTCCTCCTCCGTAGGTGCTTTTTATTCTCGAGTAGCTGTAAACTTTTTCGAAGTCAGCTGATGGTGTCCATGAAAAATCATATTTTGGTGTATTCTTTTTAATAGTAATTGATTCGTCATAATTTTTTTTACCATTTGCATCAGACAATACTTCATATGCTTCGACTATTTTCATGAATTTTTCCTTGGATCCTTCGTTCTTATTCTTGTCCGGATGATACTTCAGTGCAAGTGTCCTGAATGATTTCCTAATTTCGTCTAATGAAGCATTTTTGTTCAGTTCAAGGGCTCTGTAGTAATCATCCACATGTTATTTGACAAATATCAAATAAATAATCATTTCACATTTTCAGAGACAGTTTTAAGGACTTTCATAGCAAATGTCTTAATACCTGTTATAGCGGCTCAAAAATTTACCTCCAAGTCTGATAGCAAGCATCATATACACGAACAAAATATCATTAATTATTTATGAGTGCGGAAAATCCTGATACAAAATTCATTGTTCCCGTAAAGGGAGTAGAGAAAAGTATCAAGTTGGATGACAGGGCTAAAAAAGAATTACAATCTATCGGAATGATGGATGAAAAAGGCAAATTGAAATTAAAGGGTGTAAGTCCCAAAATGTTAAAGCGAATGAAGCTTGAGGCTGTTGATTGTCCAGTTTTTGAAAAGGAATTGGGATTCATACAGTGCTATGTATGCAGTAACTTCCATAGTAGAACTATGGGTAAAGTCTATTGTAAAGGAGAACCATTAACGTAACATTACCAAAAAAATCTTGTAGTAATGCGACTTGACAAAAGAAATAGGAATAACAGTAAAAAAATCGCTTGATTTCAGTGATTGGTATACTCAATGCGTACTCAAGTCAGGTATAGCAGATTATTCACCTAGTAAAGGTTTCATTATCCTTCGTCCATATGGCTATGCAATATGGGAAATCATTAGAGAGATATTAGACGAAGAATTAAAGAAAACAGGACATAAGAATGCTTTTCTCCCGGTGTTAATACCGGAAAGTCTCCTTACTAAAGAGAAGGATCATTTTGAGGGATTTTTGCCAGAAGTTTTTTGGGTGACAAAATCAGGCGATTGCGATCTTGGTGAAAAATTGGCAGTCAGACCAACTTCAGAAACTCTGGCTTATTCTATGTTCTCAAAATGGATATCGAGTTATAGAGATTTACCACTAAAACTAAATTTTTGGAATAGTGCTTTGAGAGCTGAAATAAAATCTACCAAACCGTTAATTAGAAATTCAGAATTTCTCTGGCAGGAGGGACATACAGCTCATACTGATGAAAATGAGGCCAATAATGAGGTTAGGATGATACTTGATATCTATAAAATGTTGATAGAAGAATATCTAGCCATACCGACCCTTTCTGGATTCAAGACTGATAAGGAGAAATTTGTTGGTGCAAATTACACTACTTCTCTAGAATCGGCAATGGCGGATGGAAAGGCATTACAAATGGCTACGTCGCATCATTTGGGTCAGAATTTTTCAAAACCGTTCGAGATAAAATTTCTAGATAGGGATACGGCAGAACAATACGTCTGGCAAACTTCTTGGGGAATTTCATGGAGAGTAATCGGCGCCATAATAATGGTCCATGGAGATGATAAAGGTCTTATACTCCCGCCCAAGATTTCGCCAACACAGGTCATCATTGTTCCTATTTATAAGGATGAAAGCAAGACCGTCGTCAAACAAAAGGCATATGAATTAGAGCAAAAACTAAAAGATTCTCTGATACGTGTTCAGACCGATGATAGAGACGAGTTTACCTCAGGTTGGAAATTTAATGATTGGGAGATGAAAGGAGTGCCTCTAAGAGCTAATATTGGACTTCGAGACATACAAGAAAATCAAGTCGAATTGATAAGGAGAGATACTAAGGAAAGATTTTATGTCAAAGAAAAAGAACTTGTTAGCCAAACCTTGTCCATTTTAGAGAAAATACAGTTAAACATGTTTGATCGTGCAAAAATCCTTCTTCAAGAAAAAACAAGATCTGCGACAACTTTGGAAGAACTACTCTCAGTACTTGACGCAACCGGGGGTTTTGTAGCGTGTAGCTGGTGTGGAAAGAGGGAATGTGAGGACCTTGTTAAGGAGAAAACAACGGCCGATATCAGAATAGTCCCATTTAATCCTAAAAATAATATTTCATCATGCATTGGATGTGGTAACGAAGAAACATTAGAAGTATATTTTGGTAGAGCATATTAGGAAAGAGATTAAAGTTCTGAGAAGAATTGAATATTGAAGAATTATTTTCATTTTATGACGATTTTGGATATCTAGGCATCTTACTAATCAGTTTCGTTGGTAGCATCATAGTCTTTGTTCCTGTCCCATATTTTCCGGTGTTGATTACAGCAGCATTTAATGATAACTTGGATCCTACACTGATTGCACTCTCAAGCGCAATAGGTGCAGTGATAGCAAAATTGATTATTTTTTATGCCAGTTATTATGGTAGAAATATTCTTAGTTCAAAAATTAAGGGAAAAATGGTTCCTCTACAGAGATTACTTGCCAGGTATGGTGCTATAGGTGCGTTTATTGCAGCCGTTAGTCCAATACCAGATGATATCGTGTATATTCCATTAGGTCTTGCTAAATATAGTCCATGGAAATTTGCAACGGCGACATTTCTCGGAAAGTTTGTATTAAATGAAATTTTCGTTTTGGGAGCTATCTTTTTTGGAAAGCCCTTTGTAAACAACCTTATGTCTAATTCAACAAATATAGATTACCTTATCATAGTAACTATTGCTAGTATAGCAGCTTTGGGAGTGATAGTTTATTTCGCCTTGAAAATAGACTGGGCGAAAATTATCGGACACTGGTTTCCATGGACATTGGACAAGGACCAAGGGAATGGCAAATAGTAACTATTGTATTTTTTTCTATCTCAATAAATGGTGAAAGACGAAATCTTTGATTTTCTAATTGTATGAATCTGCAACATCGCATTGAAACTCCTTGACGGTTAAATTTCGACAACCCAGTTGTAAATTGATTACTATTTTCATTTTGAAATATTTCCCTTACTTGATAAGTTGAAGATAAAATGTAGCTCGAAATTGAAAATAAAATAACAGCTTTCAAATATTTTGTTCATTTTTCTTGCTTAGACGCAAATGTGCTATCCCTAGGAAAGTTATCTGGAAGAGCATTGCAATAACTACTGACATTGATATACCATCGGTTCCATATTGTTTTCCAAGAATAACAATAAGAATAATCTGCGTAACTTGATAGGTTATAGAAGAAAATAGTACGTAGCGGGTTAGTTTCATTGCCAAGAACTTTGAGTTAACCATACTCGTAATCATCATTGGAATGATCCCGAGACTCAGAATTCTTATGGAATTTAGTGAATTAATATAGTTTGGAAAGAGGACTTGGAGAATTACGGGCGCTAGAACGAATACCAGTATGGTTATAATTATAGAAAGAGCTATTCCGTACAGTCGTAGTCTGTTTCTTTTGCTTCCACTTGATTCTTCAGGTATTAAATATTGATAGAAGCTGACTGAAATCATGCTGAAAAACATCAAGAACTGAAATCCCAATTGATAATAACCCAGAATTGTATATCCGTAAATAGGGGCAATAATTAATTTATCAAAATACAATAGCAATGCGTTGGAGAGATTATAAGAATATAGATGCAATGATGTTTTAAATTCTTTTGCAATCTTATCAAAGTTTTTACTAAATTGTGGAATAGTCTTAAAGTAGGTAATGCTAAAAGCAAAGAAAGAGATTATAAAGCCTATGATAATTCCTTGAAGTCCAAAAAAACTATACAATATCATTGACAAAACAAGTTGTGATCCCCTCGAGCCAATTATATTGATTGCATATTTCCTGTATAGCTTTCTACTCAAAAGCTCATAGGATGACATCATCCAAAAAGCCATTCCCATCACAAACAATCCAAGTAACCAGTTAAAGAGCGAGGCGATTATGGCACAAACCGTAGCAGAAATTAGGATCACCTGATTAGCCTGTACATCTATTTTCTTGTGGCCTTGAGGTACTAGTGTTGTTACCGCAGTATTGAGACCAAGTAACGAGACGCTAGAAGCCAAGGAACCAATTGCTATGACATAATTTATTTGTCCATATTCATGAACATCCTGGAACATAGCCAACAAAAGCCAGAATATTCCAGTAAGGGTTGCTCCAACGAAATTACCAATAGTTATGTAGATTAATCCTTCATGATGACGAACCGATTTGAATATCTTGTCTCATCTCCAATATATCAATTATTAACTGGCATAATTTGAATCATTGTAGAATATATCCAATGTGTATTTCTTACTAAATCTACGCTTTTTTTTCAGTGGACTTTGAAATCATGTTAAACCATGCCCTTGTTTCACTTTTAGCCATATAGCAAGTAATTCCCGATAGAAATGAATTTAACAGTTGTTTTTCTTCTTCCAATAATTCAAATGCGGTCTTTTCATTAATTGAAATGTATTTTAGTAATTCGGCGTACGGTGGGAAAATAAAAGCGTCATCACTATTTTCTACAGCAAGATCAAGCGCAGTGTGAGTATCGACTTGAATGAATTCATTACCTTCCCTTTTAAGAAAGTACAGGTTATCTACTTTGGTATCCTTTTTTATTTTTGCATCTTGCAGAATTGAGTTGATACTATACTTCGGGGGTCTTACTATAGATTGACCAATTGTATTTATGGTAAAGATAGGTACGTTTAGCTTTGCTAATTTGTGCATAAAAGATCGACCTGTTTTCGAATGAACTAGACTTCGTAGCCTCAAACTGCGATCAGTATCGCGAGAATTAGAAACACTAACAGCAGTTTTAAAAGTATGGGAGCTGATAGTCATCGGTTTCGGAAAACACAAGGCCTCATTAGGCAATCTAATTATTGTCATATCATCAGATAGAAAAGAATATCCTTTTTTGACGCATTTCAAAACAGTAGTCGTTTTACCGGTATCTGGTGGAGCAGACATGAGAAATCCAGAAGCATTCTTGTCAAGACATGCAGAATGCAATAATATGAATCCCCTTGATATGAAAAGAAATCGAAGCAATGGTTCGACTAGATTAACGTAGAGTACATGCTTAGAGTTGGATATCAATTTGTTTATAGTTACTTCAATTCTCTCTCCAAACTCAATACTGAACTGAGCACCGGCTGAACCAAAATGTTCTGTATAGAGTATCTTGTGCGAATTATTTGATCTGTCTTCTATTATTTTTCTTGTAAATCTCAGTCCCCCTTGTAATGAATCAGAAGTCTTTATACTTAGATCTGATTTTTCGAATTCTTTTGACTTGAAGTACTCTAATTCGTACAGAATCACATCTGATTCAACTTTTATTATGTCATGAATATTATAGTAATACAACTGAATTTAAATAGATATATCAAACTTGAGCACTATATTAAAGTTATAGTTGTTACTATCTAGATTTAGTAAAAGTCCTTAATTTTCACATCACAAATTGTAAAGATTCAGGATAATTGTTATAGAAAAATTGATTATTATTAATAAAGATAGTTATGATCCAATACTAAAAAAGAGTCTTATGTTCAATACTTTTAATACCTAATTTAGGTAGAAATTATGGTTTTGTATTAATATCTTGTTTTCAAGTATCAAGACGTGTATTTTGTAAAAAGGCTACTTACTAGTCATAAAATTAAATCATATAGAGTATCCAAGCCGTTCATAGTCTTCCTAGTTTTTATAATAACTTATGATATACTGGCGGTGACTCTTTTCAAATGAAGAAAAATTCAAGCAACAGATTTTTACTTGTGTCTTTCACCCTTGCCATATTATTCTCATTTTACCTTTCTATACCACAATTAGTGCAAAACTCAGAAGCATATCCATCAGTCTATGTTTCAGAGATTGCGGCTAAAGATAATCCCTTTTACAAATCATCTGGAGCCGACCAAATCATTTATGACTATTTCCCTACCAGTGAGAAGAAAGTATCAAACTCCAATACTAATGATTTGATTAATCAATTGATAGATAGTTTGATTCAGGAAAAGGTTGCAAAACCAGAAATTTGTGGAGACGGTCAGGATAATGATGGAAACGGACAGATTGATGAATACTGTGATGTAAGCAATATCCCACCACAGGATGACAATCAATCCCCTCAAGTAGAACCTGAACAGGAGATATGTGGAGACGGTCAGGATAATGATGGAAACGGACAGATTGATGAATACTGTGATGTAAGCAATATTCCTCTAGATGTCGACCAGTCAAGTGATAACAATAATCAGAACGATGAGAGCCAGTCAACTGATGAAAAAAAAAACTTTGACAAATTTGGTGTAACTAAAATCTATCCAACAAAGAAAGATGGAGAACAATGGTATCTCAAATCAAATCCCAACAGCGACACTAGGTTTTCATCAGAGACCACATTGACAAAGAATTCTGATGGTTCATTTAAGATAAAATCAACCAAAGTAAGAATGGGCGTATTTACCTCTTCTGGATTTCATCCTGAAGAAATTAAGACGTTAAACCACAACAAAATCGCCTTAGCAGGATATATGCAATCTCCAAACGATTGGAAAGATGTAGAGATAACAGGATATGTTAAGCTTAACAGTGGTAATAATGACAATTTTGTGTGGTATGCCAGAGGAGCAAGACACACTGGATATGGCTCAGCCCAAGGATGCGAGGGTGTTGCATATAAGGGAGACTTATTTTACGATGGCTCGACCAGATTCTCAAAAGAACAATGGCACACTGGAGGTTATGTCTTTGGAGAATTTGGAAAAAATATTGGACCTATCAAAGACAAGTGGGTAGGATTGAAGGTAATCATGTACAACATAGTCCAGGACGACAAAACTATGGTAAAATTAGAGTTATGGGTGGATAAAAACAATAATAACGATTGGACCAAGGCTGTTGAGAAGATTGACAAAGGTGGCTGGGGAAATGCTGGTGGTGAATGCGGAGGAGAAGCTGATCAGATTATTACATGGGGCGGACCAATTGCCTCTTTCAGATGGGATGGCGCTACAGACGTAGATATCAAGAAATTTAGTGTAAGGGAAATTGCACCTCTCAACTAGGTTAACCCTTTTTGGCAATACAATCATGTTTATGTTTATTGCAATAACAAAATTAATAAGAAAAATAAACTCTATATGTAGTGAAGTACCAATAATGACATCACTATCTAGTTATTCAGATAGGTGTCTATAAATGACCTTACAAGAACAAACTTCACGCTATTCAGAACTTGGAAAAAGGAAATGGCTAGTAAGAGTCCTGATGGTAATAGCAGTGGGATGTGTTTTAGGGGCAAAAGTATATTTTACAATCTATCTTGTTGATCCGTTAGTAGGTATCTACAGTATTCTCACTAGTTTTGTTTTATTGTCTGTCCTAGTGCTTTCCTATTTTAAGTATAAGGACCCTTATTTGGATGCTAGAAACGTTGATATTTCAAACGGTCCCTTAATAAGTATAGTCGTACCAGCAAAAAATGAGGACAAGAATATTCGAAACTGCGTTCAATCATGTTTGAATCAAACGTATAGGAATAAGGAAATAATTGTTGTAAATGATGGTAGTACCGACGGGACTGGAGAAATTCTTGATGAAATGCGTAAAGAAAACCGGACAGACGATTTACGTATTTTGCATCTTTCAAAGAGCGTAGGAAAGAAAAAGGCAGTTGAGGCAGCAAGTGAGATAGCTCGTGGTGAAATTTATGCATTTATGGACAGTGATTGTGACATGGCAATTGATGCTGTAGAGAAAGCCGCTAAAATATTCCATAATGATAGGAAATTAGGTGCATTGACCTGTCATGGGACAGTTAGGAGTGCGCTACGCGGAAACACAATGGAAAAGTTTCAACAAGTGTACATAGATATATCTTGTAGATCAATTAAAGCTGCTGAGAGTTCTTTTAAATCAGTAACATGCTGTTCTGGATCGCTCAGCTTTTACAGGCGAGTCGCAATTCAAGACTTTATTCACGACTGGGCCAATGACAGATTTTTGGGTATGGATTTTAAATTCTGTACTGATAGGAGAATGACCGCACATATTTTGGGCACTCGTACGACACTTGGTACCTTGGGCAATAAGAAACAACGTGAACATATGCCTATCTTGCAGACAGGTGATGACGATATTGAAACAATGAAAAAATCATTGGACCCTGATGCTGAATTTTCCAACCGTCCCATAAAATGGAATGTGGAATACTCAAACAGCATCAAAGTAAACGTGGGTGTACCCAAAACATTCGGATCGCTAGCAAGACAACAAATACGTTGGAAGAAGAGCTTTATTCGCAGTCTTTTTGCAACTGGTGGAATATTTTGGAAAAGACCTTCATTTATTGCGCTTTTATATTATATTCAAACTGCTATGAAGCTAATTAGACCATATGTTCTTTTTTATACTGTAGCAATTTTGCCAATTAAAGGAGATTTTATTTCAGTGTTATTCTGGATTGCAGGCATAATGTTTACAGGAATGATTTATGCAGTAGAGTACAGGTTAAGAAACCCTGACGATGGACTATGGTTGTATAGGCCGCCCTTTACATTCATTACTACTTTCGTGTACACTTGGCTTCTGATATATTCAGCAATAACTATTAGAAACAAGAGTTGGAGATAATAAAAACCTGATTCTGCCTTTTGGTAACTTCACCATTTTCTCTGGCAAGGATTCTTGATAATGGCCTATATTAGTGCAATACTTGTTACCTTTATGATGTTAGTTGGATTTTCAGTGATTATGATGAAATTTACCGGATATTGGCCGTGTAAGATTGGCGAGGTACTTCAAATAACGGACATTAGCTGCGGAAAAAACTTCCAACAAAATATGGATGTCATACTAAATTCAAGTCATATTTCATTGCCTTTCCATTTTCCACTACTATCTCTTCAAAATATCGTACAACGGTGATTTCAGATATCTTCGGTATCTTGAGTTTCTTTCCTTTTACCATATCCAGGATCATTGCTGGGAAATTTGCACCAGCCAGAGTAGTGAATATAGTACCTCCTCCCAACCGTGGATTAACTTCAACTATTTTGAGGATACCTTCTTCTGATTCCTTCATCTGAATGCAACACGGGCCTCTTATTTTCAGATATTTTGCAACCGATTTGCATGTTTCAGAAATATTTTCATCCTTAACAATTTTACCCATGGTTGAGATTCCTGCCTTTGTCTGAAGTCTGATTCTAGGAACGGCAATTATCGGTTCACCGTCCAGGTTTGAGAGTACATCTATTGTATATTCGGTACCAGGTAAATATTGTTGAAAAATCAAGTCATCTTGTTTTGATTGAATATATTTCAAATCATTTTCATTATCTATTTTTACAATACCTTTGCTTCCTTTTCCATATCTTGGTTTTGCAATTAGTGGAAATCCCCATATTTTCCTTGAGTCTAATGTAGTGAAAGGCAAATCGAATTTTTTCGAAAGATAATCAAAAGTATGCATCTTGTCCCTACATGTCTCCATAGTCTTTTCATCACTTACCACCGGTAATGCACCCAACTTCAATAATTTTTCCTTGTTCTTACTATAATGGTAGATATCATATCCGGAAGATGGCATAATAACACTAATCTTATGTTTTGTGATTATTTCAAATAGCCTAGTTAAATATAATTTGCTTTCTATTTCTGGTAACAGTTCATGAGCGTCAGACATGTAAAATCCTGCCGAAACACGGTTTGTATCGGAACTGACTATCCTTACTGGATATTTTACCATTTTCAGAGATTTTATGGTGTTAATTGCAGCCGGTGCAGAAGCGCCCGGAACCAAAATAGTGGAATTTGTGACTCGTTTCAAATAGTATCCCTTATCCGAATTAAAATTTTGTTTAGTATCATATAAAAATTTTGAGAGATTTTCGGTTTGCTTATTGACTTAAGATTTCAAAACAAATTAAATATGTAACTAAATAATCAAAAGGTACTTGCTCGACCTAAAGAAAGACTATCATGTCCATAGCAACTATAATGATCATTCACCTCAGGAATTATCGATTGAAAAAGTAACAAGGTATGCAGAAAAAATTGGCTTGAGTACTTTGGCCTTTACAGAACATGTTAGAAAGACTTCTGATTGGATATCAAGATATTTGGAAGAAATTGACAAAATTGTGTCATCTGGAACTAAGACAACCATAATTTCTGGTTTTGAAGCCAAAATACTAAAGGATGGCACAGTTGATTTTCCAACCGAATATGAAGATCATTTTCTGATAGCAAGTTTTCATACAAGATATAACAATAAGGAAGATTGGCTCTCAGCTCTGAAATCCGTAATTGCTTTACCATATGTGAACGTTATTGGTCATTTGGCTCCTGAAGAATCATTTGACTTGACAGACGATGAATTAGTTGAATTATCACAACTATTAAAACTAAATTATAAGATTGTAGAGATAAACGCGAAATATCGCAGACCTCCTATGGAATGGTTAAGAATTTTTAAAGATAATAAGGTAAATTTTCACTTGGGTAGTGATGCTCACAATTTAACTGAAGTGGGTAACTTCAATTCTATTAACAACCTAATAGAATATGTCAATTATTAAAGATGATTTAGCAGTTGCAACAGAACCTATGCAACTACTATTAATGATAACGCGATAGGCGATTGCAATCATTAATAGTGCTAAACAAAGGATCAATATTTTTGATAATTTAAAAAAAGAACAACTACGTGAAATACTATTGCAAATTTAATTCCATCGTTTAATTATTTTTCTGTCTTCGTTGAAAATGTGAGTCTAAATTGGTAATAAACAATAATCTTTAAATTATATAAATAGGATATAGTAGAGAGATTTTTCATTTATATGGCCAAGATAGTAATTATTGATTCACAAATTGCTGGAATTTCTGGCGACATGCTTTTAAGCAGTCTAATTGACGTTGGTGCAAATAAAAAAAAAGTTATTGATTCCATTTACGCTTGCCAGAATTATTTTAAAGGATCCAAAATACGTAATGCAGACTTTGTAAAAACTAGCTCTTGTGGAATTTCATGTACCAAGTTTTTGTTTGATTATACGGATTCAGCAAATTCACGAAATGGAAGTGAAGTATACAGAGCTATTGCTGCTTGTAGCGATTCATTGAATTTATCAAATGTTGCCAAGTCATTTGTTCTCAATTCACTGAAAAAGGTAATTCAAGCAGAATCAAAAATTCATGGAAGTAGTTATACCAGCGTCCGATTGCATGAAGTCTCGACTATCGATACTGCGGCAGACCTAGTAGGTACGGCTGTTGCCTTGGATAATCTGGAGCTTTTTTCAAAGAAATTCTATGTGACTGACGTGGCTGTTGGTAACGGATTATTAGAATTTTCTCATGGCGTAGTTCCAAATCCAGGCAATGCAATTTTGGAGATTTTAAGTGATAGACAAATATTACTGGTACCTGGTAAACTCGATGGAGAGCTTACTACTCCTACAGGTGCGGCTATGCTAGTCAATCTAGCTTCGGAGCATATCTCTCAGTATCCTCCAATCACACCTGAAAAAATAGGAAATGGTGGTGGAAAAAAAGAAGGTAAAAATGTTGCGAACATACTAAGATTAGTCATTGGAAAGTCAAACTTAAAGTTGGATTATACTTCTGAAAGTGTCTATGAACTTGAAACTAATGTTGATGATGTTACAGGTGAGATAATCGGAAACATGATAGATGTCCTCTACGCAAATAATGCAAAGGATGTTACTGTGCTACATGGTATATCTAAAAAAAATAGACCCTCATTTGTAGTCAAAATATTGGCAGACAAAGCATCCAGAGATGCTCTTATTCAAATTCTTTTAAATGAAACAGGTTCCCTTGGATGCAGAGTAAGTGAAGTAAATAGAATAACAACATCTAGATCTTTCATAACTCTTCCCATAACCATAGAGAATCACAAATTTGAAGTCAAAGTTAAAATTTCAAAGAATGAAAATGGATCAATTAAGTCCGTAAAGCCAGAATATGAGGACATCAAAAATATTTCAACATTACTAAAAATTCCTTACAAGAAAATCTTTGATACAGTATATCATGAGTTAATAGAAAAATACAAGTGAAAATGAATTTGGAGGATATATTTTTTCAACAATTAGTATCATGGTTTCATGATAAGAATCAAAAGGCTATAATTGCATTGTCGGGGGGAGTAGATAGTGCTGTTGTTGCTATGGCTGCAAAGAAAGCATTGGACAATAATGCAATTGCTGTTACTGCAGATTATAATACTCTTTCTGCTGAGGAATTAAAGTCTGCAAAAAAAATTGCAAAGGAGATAAACATTGAACATAAAATAATAAAATATAATGAGTTAGATAATATGGAATTTGTCAAGAATGATTCATTACGATGTTATCAATGTAGGACTGAATTGTCAACATATTTGTTGAAGGAAGCAAGACAAATGAATGTACAGTTGATTGTAGATGGTACAAATACAGACGATTTGACTGATTATCGACCAGGAATCAAAGCCTTGAGAGAAAACGGTATCCAAAGTCCTCTTGTAGAACTAGGCATAAACAAGCAAAATGTAAGAAATATTGCTAGATTAAATAATTTATCAGTATATGATAAACCCTCAAATTCATGTTTGGCTTCAAGAATACCCCATGGAATGCCCGTAACAATTGATAAGCTAAAAAGAATAGAAACAGCAGAATCATTGGTCAAGTCCATTTTCAAAGTCAAACAGGTAAGAGTCAGAGATCATCAAGACATCGCAAGAATTGAAGTTGGCAGAGGAGAAATAAAAGGTATGTTTGATACGGTTAAACTCTCAGAAATAGATTCAAAATTAAAAGACCTGGGATTCATACATATAGCGTTAGATCTATCAGGCTACAAAAGCAAAGAGAATATCAATACTCCTTCAACCAACAAAAAAATTTAGATCTATAACAAGTCGGCGCAAATTCCAATTCCATTTGAATGATGATTTTGATAGAAAGGTTAACATTGAGCAGATAACAAAAAAAGACATGGCTAAACTAAGAGAAGGTGATGTAGCTCCTGATTTTGAATTACCCGATATTGACATGAACATGCATAAACTTAGAGAGTTTAGAGGCAGGAATACGTTACTAGCATTCTTTCCAGCCGCAGAATCTCCAGTATGTACTACTGAAATGTGCGTTTTCAGAGACTCTGTGGGCGAATTTGAAAATAATAATACCACAGTATTAGGCATTTCAGTAGATGGTCCGTTCGCAAATAAAATATTCAAAGTAAACAGACACCTGAATTTCACTCTCTTGAGCGATTACAAGAAACAAACAATTAGTGACTATGGTATAGTAATGAAGGATCTTGGACCATTGAAAGATTACAATGCGGCAAAAAGATCTGTCTTCCTACTAGACAAAGAGGGAGTAATTAAGTATATTTGGATTTCAGACAATCCATTGATTGAGCCAAATTATGATGAAATTAGGAGTAAACTAAAAGGAATCAATAATTGAAATGCAGATTACAGAACGTGTTTGAGTAATATCCAATAAAAGATTGTTCTTTTATTCTATTACTGCCACGATATCGTTTCTTGATACAGTATCGCCTATTTTTACTTTTGTGTCTCTAACTTGACCGTCTTTATGAGCCTTTACAGCAACTTGCATCTTCATAGATTCAAGTACGATTACAGAATCTCCTTTTTTTATTTGGTCACCTGCCTTTACCATAATGGATACAACTCTACCTGGAATTTGACTCAAGAGCTTGTTTTCCCCAGACGAAGATCCCCCTAATGCCATGGATTTTTCTAAAATTTCCGTTAATTTTGAATGCTTCTTGAGAATAATTTGCTCTCCATTCATCAACAATTTGATATGAGAGCTGCCGAATTCTAGTATCTTGGCTGTTTTATATGAATTGTCCAAAATAAATTCCAATATACTATTTTTGAGACCGACTATTTTTATGGAATGTTCTTTACCATTTATAGTAGCTACCATTTTGCCATTTCCACTATATTCGTTTATTGAACCTGATAGTATGTTATCTGAATTATCTATCTTAAATTCCATTTTCAATATTTCCTGTTCTTACCCAGTTAGACAAAGAAAGCTCTTTTGATGGATTTCCTGCCTTGTATTGTCCCTTCAGATATTCTGAAAATAGCAGAGCAGCGGCAATTGCGGTATTAGATTCCTCTAGATGCTTTTCTTTGAGTTCACCTTGCATTACATTTAACATATTGTACTTTTCCAAGTAATCTGTGGAGATGTTTCCATTAATAAAGTTCTTCTCATCCATTATTGTTCTGTATAGAGGAATAGTAGTGTTTATTCCTTCTATCAGAAATTCATCGAGCGCATTGGACATTCTTACTCTTGCTTCATTAAAGTCTTGTCCCCATGTTATTAATTTTGCGACCAAAGAGTCATAATAGCCTGACACATTGCACCCAGGATACAAATATGTATCCACCCTAACACCGGGTCCATAAGGAAGATTGCAATCTGGTACAAGTCCAACTGATGGCACAAAGTCATGAAATGGATCTTCAGCGTTTATTCTGCATTCAATTGCTGAACCGTTCAGATTGAGATCGGATTGTTTAAATGGAATCTCCTCACCACATGCAATTCTAATCTGAAGTTTAACAAGGTCAATACCTGTGACTAATTCTGTAACAGGATGTTCAACCTGAAGACGAGAGTTAACCTCAATGAAATAAAAGTTACCTTTTTCATCCCTTAAAAATTCAGCAGTCCCTGCATTTAGATAGTCTACTGATTCTGCAGCCCTAACAGCTATTTCTCCAATCTTTGCTCTGGTTTTCTTATCTACGACAGAAGATGGAGAAAATTCTATTAACTTTTGATGACGTCTTTGTATGGAGCATTCCCGTTCAAACAGATGTCTGCCGTTGCCACTGGAGTCTCTAGCGAGTTGGAACTCTATGTGTCTTATTCCCTGCAGGAATTTTTCAACATACAGTCCAGATTTACCAAACGCCGCTCTTGATTCAGCAGCTGCCATTTCAAATTCTTCTCTAAGCTTCTTTTCATCGTCTGCAAACCGGATACCTCTGCCACCACCACCGTATGCAGATTTAAGTAGAACAGGATATCCAGCTTCTTGAGCAATCTCAACCGCCTTATCAACTTCCTCCAAGATGTCATCGCTACCTGGTATTGTTGGAACTTCTGCTTTTTTCATTATTTCTTTACATTTCATTTTATCACCAGTAAGCCCCATAGCCTCACTTGTCGGACCAATAAAGATAATCCCCCTTTCTTCACATTTTGCTGCAAAGGTCTCATTTTCGGAAAGAAATCCATACCCTGGATGAATTGCTTCAGCGCCTACACTTTCAGCAATTTCAATAATCTTGTCAATGTTAAGATAACTTTTAGTCGGTGCTGGCGGACCGAGATAGTATGCTTCATCAGCACTCTTTACATGTTTTGATCGTAAATCCTCATCGGAATAAAGTGCAATAGATTTTATCTTCATTTCCTTGCAGGCTCTAATCACTCTTAGTGCTATCTCCCCTCTATTTGCAATTAATATACTTGAGATTAATTTTCCCATTTCAGATCTCCCCTAAAGATTGAT
This sequence comes from Nitrososphaeraceae archaeon, assembly GCA_035620895.1. GTDB lineage: Archaea > Thermoproteota > Nitrososphaeria > Nitrososphaerales > Nitrososphaeraceae > TA-21. Next base: position 21,237 of record DASPFY010000004.1, on the reverse strand, counting down.
GTTACCATGTTTCCTTACCGGTCTTGATTCTCTCTTATTCTGCAATATATTTAGAGCCTTTACAATCATTATCCTAGTTTCAATCGGGTCAATAACTAGATCGATTATTCCCTTTTCTGCCGCTATGTATGGATTTGCGAACTTTTGGCGATATTCTTTTGCCAATTTCTTTTTGATCTCAATCGGGTTCTTGGAATTCTTGAGATCCTTTCTGTGAACGATTGTTATAGCAGCCTCTGGACCCAAAACAGCAATTTCTGCAGTTGGCCATGCATAGTTTATGTCAGCCCTAAGATTCTTGCTACCCATTGCAATGTATGCACCACCATAAGCTTTTCCAATAATACATGTTACCTTTGGAACAGATGCTTCACAGTAAGCATATAATAGCTTGCTACCATGTCGTATTATACCATTATGTTCCTGATCTGTACCCGGCATGTAGCCAGGGGTATCAACGAGAGTAACAATTGGGATGTTAAAACAATCGCAAAAGCGAATGAAGCGAGCTGCTTTGGTTGATGAATTTATATCAAGTGCACCGGCAAGGTACATGGGTTGATTGGCAATAAATCCAATTGCTTTCCCATCAATTCTTGCAAAACCAACTAGAATATTTTCCGCAAAATGTTCATGTACTTCAAGAAAATCGCCTTTATCAACGAGTAATTTAATGATTTGCTTCATGTCGTACTGTTCATAAGGATTTTCCGGTAATATCTTTGAGAATTCTGGTTCGAGTCTATTAGGATCGTCCTGTGATTCAGCTGCAGGTGATACTTCAAGATTATTCTGAGGCAAAAATGAAATCAATTTTTTTATTTTATCCATGCATTCGTATTCGTTTTCTGCAACAAAGTGGGCAACACCTGATTTTGTTGAATGGGTTCTTGCTCCACCCAGGTCTTCAAAAGACACTTCTTGGCTGAGAACTTCCTTTACTACTTCGGGGCCCGTAACAAACATCTGACCAATATTTTCAACCATTATAACAAAGTCTGTCATCGCAGGTGAATAAACTGCTCCACCGGCACACGGACCAATACTTGCCGTTATTTGGGGGATTACACCAGAAGCCATAGTATTTCTAAAAAATATATCACCATATCCATCGAGACTCATTACACCTTCCTGGATTCTTGCTCCTCCAGAATCTAAAATTCCAATGAGCGGTGCACCAACCTTAATTGCATGATCCATTAATTTTACGATTTTCTTGCCTGCCATTTCACCAAGGGAACCACCCAAAATTGTAAAATCATAGGCATAAACAAAGACCTGTCTACCGTTGATAGTACCAAAACCCGTAATGACACCATCACCGTAGTATTTTGTCGAGTCAGTATCAGTAGATCTCTGGACAACATACTTGTCTATTTCGATGAAAGAATTACTGTCCAAAAGTAAATCCAGCCTTTCTCTTGCGGTTAATTTCCCCTTTGTATGCTGAGCATCAATTCTATCTTGGCCTCCTCCTATCTCTGCTTTTTTTTTCATTTCGTGTAGGCGATTTATCTTTTCATCATGCATAACAGTTTTAAACAGCATATATTCGCATATAAATTCATTATAGCTAAATCTAGAACTTCTTAACCAGATAGGGAAGTACTTTTCCAATAATTCCTTGATTTATGGTAGAGATGAGGATTTTATTCCCTCAAACCTGTTCTTCCGCCTCTGGCTCGTCGAAAGTAGTTCATGCCTAGATTATAATTATCATACAATGACTCTAACGTTTCTATTTCAGATGAAAGGCTTTCAAGTTGGATCTTTGAAACGGTGGGATCATTTTTCATTAATTCATACTTTTCAATCTTTTCGGCAAGGAGCTTTCCAACGTTCTGTTCGTACTCGCTAGACATAAGAAATAGAGAATTTTTGATGGTTTAATCTTTTTCTATTTCATTGGAAAAGAACGAAAAACATTATCAGTAAACAGAATATTTCTAATATTTTTCCAGAACTTGTCGCTTGGCGTCAGAACCGTATTCTATTTTGTCGTTAAATTCTATCTGCGATACATCTCTTCTGTTCGTGATATTTCCCTGACCATGACATCGGATTCTTTCTCTGATGTAATGGTACTTCTAATCAAGTTCTCATAGTCAGCTGTTCGGGTCAGGATCTGTCTCAGAGGCTCAAAGTAAAAAGAACCAAATGTACTCCTTGAAGTATGGAAATATAGTGCCAGGATTCGTAGGGTTTTTTTCAATCCCTGGGCCCTTGAAAAAATGCCCATGTGTTCAAAGCCGATGCTATATCTGTTGTATCGAATATACTTATTCCGGGACTCGTAAAACAATGATTTAGTTAGTATCAGTGGGAAATATCTCAAGATCTTCCAGTTTCTCATAACAAGAGATCTACTTAAGATTACATCGAGCTCTGACAGTCGGTCTAATAGTAAAGTGATGGTGGCAATATCAATCTTTGACATGACAATGCTTGAGAAAAAAGCAGCGAGTATGTCTTTGCGCCTATCTTCAGAAGACTGTCCAAATCTAGGATCCGAATAGGATATATCGGCTCTCTGAACAACATCCAGTGCTTCTCCAAAAGTCGTGGAAGAAAAGAATTGGTTTATCATGTTTTCAATATCAATATCAAGTACTGGACTTTTCTTGGTTGTATATCCCGCCTTCATGACCTGTGCTGCATTCAAAAGCGACCTAATATCACCAAAGCAATTACGTACTACTGCAATCCTGTCTTCTAGTTTCATTGAAGATTTTTGAAGTCTAAGAATCCTGTCCAAATAAAGCATTGATAGCCTTGGAGGGATTGGTGAGAATGTGATTGTTTTTGATACTTTTGAAATTTTCTTTATTGCCTCATTTGACTTGTTTGCGGCCATAACTACCCTTATTGAGGGTTCTTTGAATAGATCTAGCAAAAAATCCAGTCCTCCTGTATCTTCCCTGTTTGAAATTCCATCTATCTCGTCTAGAAAAAGGAGAAAGTTTTTTCCAGTAAGACTCGCATTTGAAAAGATAGGGAAAATAACCTGAGTAAGCAAGTTCTTATTACGAGTATCGCTTGCATTTAATTCAATCAGATCAACATCAAATTCGCGACATAATGCATGAACAAATGATGTTTTACCAACACCTGGCGGTCCTACAAGTAATAGAGGCTTTGATCCATCTGACCACTTAACTAACCATTCCACTACTTTCTTACGAGAATTTTCATTTCCAACAAATTCTGATATTTTGGGGTGGATCACAAATTAACACCAACATCTTAATAATATTATTGATGTCACTTGGAATTTTTGATACTTATTGAGAGATTCTTTTGGAAATACGGGAACAAGTCTCTACGTTTCATTTCATTAAACCAATATTGATTATAATGACTCACTGTCAGGAATAGGAATTTCAAGAAAGGCTTTATTGTCAACCCATCTGGTAACATCTTCAATGCTATCTTTGCTTCATCCAGATAGATTTCGCTTTTATACAATGTAAGTTCGAATGCTTTTTCTACATTTTTTGTAACTAGGGAATAGTATAATGGCCATGATGGAATCTTTATTCCTCCGTTTACTATTGCATCTTCCATTTCATTGCCACATCCGACACATTCAGCTGCCTTTGCCATACCCAAATGAAAGATATCGTTGAGAGGAGACAGATTTAATGCCATGTTTCTACCCGCTGTTCCCATGACGGCTCGATATTTTTTGTAACACCCAATCATATTCTCATCACTTATAGATTCAGGTTTCAATTTTAGTCTGGCATCAATATATTGTCCAATCCTTGCATCTTTAAATCCATCTTCAAAAGCCTTTAGTACTGCATCACCTCCAATCGAGATCTTCTGTCGCGCTATCTCAAGGATATAGGGATTCATCAGCTTGTAATCATCTAGAAATTCGATATCTTCGTCTGCGTCCATTATCCTGTCCATTGGTTCACTAAGGTCAATGGCAATTACATGCCCATCAACAATAGCATTCCTTACCTCATTAGATATAGGTTCTTTATAGAAATCTGAAGCACTGTCAAAAAGAGCGGTTAGGACGGGAAAAGTCATCTTTACAAAGTTTGAATTCAGTATCCGCTGTACCCTATCGGCCAAAACGTCTGGTTTTGATAGCCTTTCCCGTACTGAATCAATCTTTGAGTCATCTAGGGATAAATCATTTGTTTCTATCTCGTCTACAAATTTTTTCATTGTTGCTTTTGGATTTGGATCTGAAATCAGTTTTTGATGCAAAGACAGTAGAAATCTTTTTGTAAATTCTGTAAATTCCTTTTCAGACAGGACCTTGTATTTACTATATTGCTTATATCCTTGTTCCTGTAATAATATCTGTTTTATTATTTTCTTACCTGAGTTAGTTCTCAGTAATGAAACCTTTGAAAAAATTTTATTTTCTTTAGCGCTCATTTACAATTCTTTCAGAATATTCCGTCGTTATTTAACTTAGCTTAAATATATTTACTTAAATTCAAGGGTTAAAAAGGTCCCGATTAATATTTATCAGAACAAACGCCGTTACCTTGACGACATTGCGATTCTTTCTTGTTCATTCTTCTTCTTTACAGAATGACTTTCCATGGAATTTTTTGAGGCTGAAATTATCTCTTTTGCCAGAGCCTCTTCGATAGTCTTTGGATTTGAATAACTTGATTCCCTTACTCCTTCTGCGATAAACCTGAGTGCAAGATCAATCCGTCTTAACGGTGCCACATCAACAGAGACGTGATATACAACACCACCATAGACGATTCTTGTGGTGTCCTCGTTAGGCGCAGCATTTTCAATTGCCCTAATTAGTAGTTCCACGGGATTGTTGCCAGTTTCATGATAGATCAAGTCAAGTGCAGTTTTCACAGTTTTTATCATTCTGCCCTTTTTACCACCCATTCTTCCAGTATTTTTTGCATATTTCTTCCCAAAGTGCATTAGTTTGTTTACCAGTCTTTCAATAATATGGACTTCTGCTTTCTTTAATCGTTGGTGTTCATGTCTTCCAAAGCTAATGGGAATTATTGCAGGATCTAATGCAATGACATTTTTCAAACCTGAATCCTGGATTTCAATATCATCTGTATTCCACTTGTTAAACAACAGCATGACACTTTCTTTTGTAACCATTCAATTCATCTCCTTGGTTTTTCTTTTCTTCCGTAGACCAGCTCTATAAGTGATACTCCATTTACTTTGAACACCTGCCATCTAACTCCAGGAATATCTCCCATAGCACCACCCATTGAACCTCCAATCCCTTCTAGGAGGACTTCGTCATGCTCATCTATATAATTTAGAGCTCCGTCTCGTGGAAGGAATGCTGTAATGGATTTTCCATTTTTGATTAATTGGACTCTAACACACTTTCTCACAGCAGAGTTTGGCTGCTTTGATTCAATTCCAACTTTTTCTAGAACAATTGCTCTTGCCTGCGGAGCTCCTTCCAACGGGTTTGCTTTTTTGTCGAGCATCAATTTTCGTCTCTTGTAATACTTGTTTGACCATCTCATCCTTTTTCTTTTTGATTTTAAGACTCTTCCAGAAAAAAGTCCTAACGGTGATTTTGCCATTTATCATCTAACCTCAATTATTATGAGCATGGTCTTCACTCACTATCATAACGTTTGAAATCTGAAAATATCTTTTTGCCAACATTCTTGCCTTCTCAGCATTACGTCCCTCTTTACCCACTACTATGCCTTTCTTTTTTGAATCGACTACCACAACAGCTTGTCTTGAACCATCAAATCTATTATTAATCTTTATCTCGTTTATCATATCCGAATTAAGGACATTCCCCAAAAAATCAGAAGGATCTTCTGAGTATTCGACCAATTCAACTTTCTTTGTAACAATTCCTTGTAGCTGTCTTATTGTTGCCCCACCTTTTCCAATTGCCAGGCCCATCTGACCTTTATTTACAATGAAAATTACCCTATCCATCTTCTCGTCAACAACGCAATCACGTGCAACAGCGCCAGTTATATTTTGAAATAGGGACATTAATCTTAATTCTCCCGAAGTTAGTTTGATTTTTTCAGTCAACTTAATCCTTCATCTACAATTAATTTGTTTGGCGGATTTGAAATTTGGTTGTCCATTTCCATTTTGTAGTCATTCATTTATTTCAATTATCTGAAAATTTCTTCAAAACAACAGCAACTTACCATTTGTATCATTTATTTCCAAATTCATTTAGTAATTCCTGAATTTCACTATCCTTGCCAATTTTGAGAGATATCGCACTGATTCTAAATGTCTTGTTACACAATCTGCCTAGTTGAACCGAATTACCATTATAGAGTAACGTTGGTACCTGTGCAGCTTTTGCTTCCTCCAAGATTTTTGATCTATCCATGTCCATTAATGAGTCTGAAAGAACTATTAGTTTTGAGCCTTTAATAGAACCCATTACTTCCCTGGTTCCTATTTTACATTTGTTAGAACTAATCGCTTCCTTGATTGTTTTTTCGAGATTTTTCATTTTCATCCTTCACACTCATGTACAGTTCAACCATACCCGTACCAATAGGTACAGTGGCGCCTACTATAACGTTTTCTGTTACGCCTTTAAGGGACTCTACCTGTCCTTCCAAAGATGCTTTTGCTATGGTAGGTACTGTAATTTCAAAGGCAGCACGTGCCAGTACCGAAGTTTTGGTACCTGCAATTCCATGTCTTCCAATTTGCTGCAAATGTCCTTTTGAAGTCATCAGATCAGCAACCAGCATTATATGTCTCATGTCAACTTCTAGTCCTTGCTCTTCCAACGTATTAGTTATTTCCTTAATTAGCGCATTTCTTGCAGCTTCTATTCCGAGAGTCTGCCAAACTTCATAAACATTATTTGTTGTAATTCTTGAAGTGTCGATACCATCTATTGCAATAATCTTGGACAGATTTGAACCAGCAGTTTGAATGACCCATTCTTCATCTTGTTTCACTATTGTTACTCTTTCGATATCCTGTACACCTTTGACTCTTGCGTTCAATAGTTTGTTCTTCATTGTCAGTAACGTTTGTGCATCGGGTTCGCCTGCAATAGAAATTTTTATAATTTTCTTTGCTTCCTGTAAAGTAACATCATATTTTTTCTTGGGACCCTTTAGCACTTCCATAATATCTTCTATCGAACAGCCTCTTTCAGATAATTTTGAGTCAGAAATATGGAATGTCAATATACCAGAATAATCAGTCTCGCTCCTTTCTATTAGATCAGCAACCTTTGTAAATATTATCTCTCTTGCTACGTTAAGAGCCTTTTCCCTTGAGACTCTATGTTCTTCGTCCAGATATACATCCATTGTAGGTGTAACAGGCTTCTTTCTTGCATCGACAAGTTCTATTAGCCTTGGAAGTCCCAACGTGACATTTCTTTCCTTAACTCCTGCAAAGTGGAATGTTCTAAGTGTCATCTGAGTTCCTGGTTCACCTATTGATTGAGCAGTAACAACTCCCACAGCCTCTCCGGGTTCTACCATGGCTCTGTTGATTAGATCAATCGTTTTCTTTATAACTTTGTTAGCGCCATCTCTGCTTATTTTGCTTTGACTAAGAGACAGTAACAGCTTTTCTCTAAGCTTTGGATTAAGAGTTCTTGAGTGTTTATTCACAATTTCTGAAATTTCCTTTTCGGTGGCTTTTTTGCCTTCATCGACCAGTAACTCTCCTTCTATCAACCTAGAAATATTTACAGCATCACCATGATCACTTTTTGCTGGATCTATCCCGTCTTCTCCATACACAAACTGGATTATGTTGCCATGAGGATCTCTAACAGTTTGATCATATTCTATCTTCAGGTGTTCAAGGGCATTGATCAATCTTCTTTGCATGTATCCAGACTGTTGTGTCCTTACTGCAGTATCCACAAGTCCCTCTCTACCTCCCATAGCATGGAAGAAAAATTCTAATGGACTTAAACCGTCTCTATAATTGGATTTTACAAAACCTTTAGAATCAGGATTAGCGTCATTCGGCTTGAAATGAGCAAGTGATCTTTCTCTATATCCTTTGGTGATTCTTCTACCTCTAATTGACTGCTGGCCTAATGCAGCCGTCATCTGCCCAATATTTAGCGTTGAACCCCTTGCTCCAGTGGATGCCATAATGACACCTGAATTGTCATCTGGAAAAGCACGGTCTGCTGTTTTTCCTGCTCTGTCGCGTGCTCTTGAAAGTTCGTTTACTACATAGAGTTCCAAAGCTTCTGAAGGTGATAAACCTCTTGTTAATGGTAATGTTTCATCATCGTACTGTTTTATTAATTCATATACTTTTTCATATGCCTTGAGAATGACATTACTAATCTCCTCTCTCGTTTCATCTGACAACCAGAGATCAGAGTAGCCGTATGAAAAACCGTTATGTGTAAGATAGGTTTTTAGTACAATTAGGATTGAATCCAAAAATCGCTTAGCTGCCTCGTTTCCATAATCTTTGGCTATTCTGTGTAAAACACTATCTGGTTCTTCTGCACCTATAGAGGCCTTGTCAATAACTCCACTGATCAGTTCGCCATTCTTTATGACAACGTCTTTGCCTTCGCCCTTTGAAGCCTTGTTCCATTTTGAGGTAATAACAAAATTAAAGTCCTTTGGCAAGAAGAGTGAAAAGAGCTGCTTTCCAGTATAGATTTTTCTGCCGTTCTCATGATGCTTTGGCTCAGGTAGAGGTCCTGAATATCCGCCTAGCAATGCCAGATTTGTAAATTCTTCTTCTTTCAAAAATGTCTTATCCTGCGTAAGGATAAATGCACCTGTTATGAAATCCCTTATTGCACCAATTATTGGCCCTCCGTACCTTGGAGAAATTAACTGGTCCTGTACTCTCATCAATAGCGCAGCCTCTGCACGTGCCTCTTCGCTCTGTGGAACGTGAAGGTTCATTTCATCCCCATCAAAATCTGCGTTATAAGGAGGACATACAGCAGGATGTAGTCTAAATGTTCTGTACGGCAGTACCTTTACATAATGTGCCATAATTGACATCCTATGCAGAGATGGTTGTCTGTTAAAGATTACCGCATCTCCATCACGTAAGTGCCTCTCTACAACGTATCCAGGACTAATTGAATCGGCCAGGATATTTCTATCGGTAACATAATCAAGTCGTATTTTTACGCCATCCGTTCTAATGATATAATTGGCTCCAGGATATTCATTTGGTCCGTTAATTATCATCTTTTTCAAGTCTTCAATGTTCCAATCGCTAACTGTTTCAGGTATCGTTAGTTTTTTTGCTACATCAACTGGTACACCAACATCGGAAATTGTCAGATTGGGATCAGGAGAGATAACGGTTCTGCTGGAAAAATCTACTCTCTTACCAGATAACGAACCTCTGAAGCGTCCTTCCTTTCCCTTCAGCCTCTGAGTTAGGGTTTTTAATGGCCTGCCGGATCTATGATGAGCCTGTGGAATGCCGGATACTTCATTATCAAAATACGTAGTTACATGATACTGTAATAGATCCACCAAGTCCTGAACAATCAAAGGAGGTGTGCCTGCTTCCTTGCTTTCTTTAAGTCTTTGATTGACTCGGATAATGTCGACTAATTTATGAGTAAGGTCGTCCTCTGATCTTATTCCAGTTTCCAGAATAATTGACGGTCTAACTGTAACCGGAGGTACTGGTAGAACTTGCAAAACAAACCATTCTGGCCTTGCCGTTTCCGGGTCATATCCTAACAGAACGAGATCATCATTTGGAATATTCATCAGCCTTTCTCTGATTGTAATTGGAAGAAGCCTGTTTTCACCAATTTCTGTTTTTTCTACAAATATTGTGGGCTTTGTAAAGACAAGATCATATTGCTCCTTTTGACAATGAGGACAAATCTTTACCTTCTTTGCTTTTTCTATTATTTCCTCTTTGATATTTTCAAGAGTAATTACTGCATATGCAGCCTTTGTATCTCGAAGATTCTTGTATTTTGCGAGGTCTTCATTTGAAAGTTTTATTCTGCTACATGACCTGCAGGAAACAAGTAATAGTTTGTGAATATCATCCACAAAAGCAATATGCAATACTGCTTCAGCCAATTCAATATGACCAAAGTGTCCGGGGCAGTTGGCAGATGTATTTCCACAAGTTCCACACTTTTGTCCGGGTTCTAATGTACCGAGTCTATTGTCCATCAGACCACCCTGGACGGCCATCCCATCCTCATCATAAGTTTCTGGAGCAGTGATTTCAACTACACTGAACTTGCGTATCTCAACAGGAGATAGTACGCTAAACCTTATACCACCTAGAATTTTTAGAGTGTCTACAACTTCCATAATTTTTACACCTTCTCCTTTGGAATCAGCCTTGGAGCAACGTTAAGACTTATCATTTCTTGCAATAATAGTTTAAACGCATAGGCAATGGCAACCGAAGAAATTTTTGCTCTGTCACCACACACCCTGCATACATATCTTCTTTGTTTGATATCATAATAGGCCAGCAGTCCGCAGCGTTCACAAATATTTACTTCAGCCTTGTCAGACTCTTCTAAAAGCCTGTCTTTTAGCATCATTGAAGCCCCATATGCAATCAAACAGTCCCGTTCCATCTCACCAAACCTAAGACCTCCACCTCGAGCACGACCTTCTGTTGGTTGTTTTGTAAGCATCTGAACCTGTCCTCTTGCTCTACTGTGAATCTTATCAGCTACCATGTGGTGAAGTTTCTGATAATAGACAACACCGACATACACTTCAGCATTAAACTTCTTGCCAGTACGTCCATCATACATCACTTCCTTGCCAGTCGCTTTAAAGCCATATTTTTCTAGCACTTCCTTAAGATCATTAACCTTTTCTCCCACAAAGGCTGAACCATCAACCACTTTACCCCGAAGTGCAGAAGATTTTCCTGCTAGCGACTCCATGAATTGGCCAACAGTCATTCTTGAGGGAAATGCGTGTGGATTAATCATAACATCTGGAACTAGTCCATCTTCTGTATAAGGAAGGTCCTCTTGTGGAACAAGCATGCCTACAACACCTTTTTGTCCATGTCTTGAAGCAAATTTATCTCCAATTTCTGGTATTCTCATGTCCCTGACTCGAATCTTGTACATTTTCCCTCCATCTACGGATTGGGTCATTACTACTGAATCGATTACTCCATTCTCAGAAGGTCTTACACCTATTGATGTATCTCTTCTATACGGACCCTTTACCTCAAATTCCTTGTATTCTTCCATAAATCTTGGTGGTGAAGTTCGACCAATCAATATGTCTCCTCCATTTACTATTGATTCGTGCATTATAGCACCATCATCTTCTAGTAACCTGTATGATTTTTCACCACGGTAACCTCTAATATTTGCATCAGATGATGGAATCTCAAATTTGTCTTTCATTCCTCCTGGATACTGTTTTGCTTCTGCCTCATACACTCTGTAAAAGAAGGTTCTGCCAAGACCTCTATCCACAGATGATTTGTTAAAGACTACTGCATCTTCTATATTATATCCTTCAAATGGTAATACTGCAACAATACAGTTTTGACCTGTAGGACGTTCTTCCAATCCAAGAAGGTTTATCGCTTTAGTAGTAACAACTGGTATTTGTGGATACAGCATAAAGTGTTGTCTTACGTAGGTGCTTGCATTCATTAAAGGTGTGGAAAATCCCAGACTCTGTTTTGCCATTGCACTTTCATAAGTATTTCTTGGAGATTGATTGTGCTCCGGATATGGAATTATGGAAGCTCCAACGCCGAGTATCGATGGTGGATAAATTTCAAGATGTGTGTGATTTGGTTCAAGGCTGGCATAGTTCATTGCCACATAACAATTTTCCTCTTCATTTGCATCGATTAATTCTATCATACCCATCCATAGCAAGTCGGACCAGGATTTCATATTCCTTTTTATCAAGTCAAGAACATCCAGTGTTATTACTGGCTTGCCTTCCTTTACAATTGCAAGTGGCCTAAGTATTCTTCCAGAATTACAGCTTACGTACAGGCGCTTTGTTGCATTTTCATTTTCGTTTGAATAATAGTATATCCCAACATGCGCGTGCATTTTCCCGGACCTTCTTAAACTTCTAAGAGTATCAGTCAAGTGCTGCCCATTATCGTAGTAACCAATTAGACGTCCGTCTACAAATATTCTAGTTCCATTTTTTCTCAACATATCAGAAGCCTCTTCAACAGGATGGGCGCCCAGTTCGTACAACTTTTCAATTATCTCTGAAACAGAGACGCTTACTGATATTATGGAAGATAAAGCAATATTTTTTACCAGACCGCAGTTTGAGCCTTCAGGGGTTTCAGCAGGGCATATCCTACCAAAGTGTGTAGAATGAAGATCCCTTGCTTCAAAATTAGGTTGACTTCTGCTTAAAGGTGATTGAATTCTGCGAAGATGACTGATAGTTGATATGTAATTTGTTCTGTCTAAGAGTTGGGTAACACCTACTCTTCCCCTTCCCCAGTTTCCGGTTGCAATGGCATTATTTAATTTATCAGAAATTATTCCTGGTCTTACTGCTGCAGCGACTGCATTTATCCCTCGCTTTTGACCGGATCGTTCGAGTTGATATTTCATATCTCGCACAAGATTTCTAAAGGCTGTTCTGAAGAGGTCTGCTAGCATCTGACCTGCAAATTTTATAACTTTATTACCATAATGGTCCTTATCATCAGACGCCACCAAATTAAGTCTAAGTTCAACAAGTTTGCATGTTGCCTCACCCAAAAAGAGCGCCTTTTCGTTTCTGTTCTCAGGATTCTTTCCAAGATGTGGAAGCAATCCCCAGTCAAGTAAAGTTTCAGCCCTCTTTATCTGAAACTCTTCCAACATTCCGGGTGCTATTCTTTTGCTTATGTAGACAATTGCGTCCCTACTGGTCACAATTTCTCCTGCTTTCTCAAACGAGGGTTCTAACTCATCCTGTATTATTGAATTTAATGATACACCATCTGCAATATCTTTGTCAGATTCAAGACCAAGGGCTCTAATTAATGTAATAAGTGGAATGTCAACAGGAGATCCTGGAATTTTGGCAACAATTGAACTGTCTGGTCTCATAATTAGTTCCAATTTTGCACGATATCCGACAATTGAAGAGTAAACTTTTGCCTTGTAAACCAAGTTGCCAGTTGTTTCTTCTGTATCAACAATAATCTTGTTGTATGATAAATCTTCCAAGCCAATGATTACCCTTTCGGAACCATTAATAACAAAATAGCCTCCTGGGTCTTTTGGGTCTTCGCCAAGTTCAATGAGTTTTGTATCAGGAAGGTTATGCAATATGCAAGCGTTTGACTTTACCATAACTGGAATATCTCCAATATGGATAAATCGTGATTCTAGAATTTTTTCATCTTCAACAATACTGCATTCAAGCATTATGGGGGATCCATAAGTTAAGTTGCGAAGCCTGGCCTCTACAGGAGCCACATGAGTTACCGAACCATCTAGTTCCATGATTCTGGGTTGCTGCAGTTTAATTTTTCCTAATCTTATTTTGTACGGGTATTCTGCAGTTTCAATTTCTATCTCTCCAACTTCATCGATAATACTCTGTAATCCTCGTTCAATAAATTCGCCATAGGAATTGAGATGTTGTCTTGCTACTCCTTCCTTTTGTAAAATATTGTGGATAATTGCCCACATATCAAATGTATTTTGTGACATGGCTGTGCTAGTCCTCCACTACATACCTATAATAAACACTTTTGCCGGCAGTAAATGACGTTCTTGTTATTTTAATAATGTCTCCAGGTCTCACATCTAGATCCTCTAATCCCTTGTCGTTAATTAATATGTATGGGAGCTGACTTGGTTTAGTATTGTATTTCTTTAAAACTTCTTCGGCATCTTTTTTGGATAAAATTTCGTGTTTAGGCTGATATACATGATTCGTAATTTTAATATCTTTTTTATCAGAAGACAAAATTCGAGAGTCTTGATTCCAAATCTTACTCCCGTAATAAATAGATTCTCAGATTTTATGACCTTTTTATTCAATTAAAGATCGATATGACAACAATTATCATGATATATCCTGATGATTTCAAGAGTATGACTGTGACATCAATCAATCTCTTTTCAGCTTGGTCGGTGTGCCCTCAACAAATCAAAGCTTTACCTTACAAATAATGTTATAGAACACTCATTATCAAACCTACAAACTTGGCCATTTAGATTGGTCTTTGAGGTTGGTTGACCAGAAAATATTTCGAAGGATTTGCTTATGTACAGCAGTTTACCATTCTACAATACTAGCCTTAATTTACTTACCGGCCTACCAAGAAGAATTGCTCTAGGGTTCTGCAGATTTTTCTACTTCTATTTTGCATCTAGATATTATTCCTGCAATAACTCCTATGGCGGCAAGCCATGGTGCCAGTGTAATCATTGCAACTGCTCCTGCTGTTCCCCATGTCACTGGGATGGAAAGAAGAAGATTTCCTTTTTCATCTTTTATCACTATTCTCTTAACTCTTGCATCCTGAATTATCTCCTTGACTTTTCCTACTATGCCACCAGCAGACACCTCATAGACTTCTTTTTGTAGTCCTATTTGGGTTCCACAATTTGGACAAAATTTAGCATTTTGTGGAAGTTCACTTCCACATTCTGCACATTTTACCATAAAGATCTTTTATTATATCCTAAATCCATCTCTTTAAATCTTTAGTAATAAACTATCAATGGTGCCAAAATATGGTCATCTTTTATTCTCAAAAAAAGTCCTTGACCCTATACTAAATGGTACTCGAGTTGTCTTGTAACACATAATAGTTGATGAAAATTTGAAATATGAACAGTACCATATCACTCCTCATGGATAATGGGCAGGATAAACAGGATAATAATGCAAAGTTGGATAAAAGTAGTCCAGAGAAAAAAGGTAGATCCCTTATAAAATCATTAACGACCATGATTATTGTTGTAACGGCTGTTGCCATTGCAAGCAGTTTCATAGCACAGATACTTGATCCCCGCTATAGCATCTTTTTAAATGTAGGTGTAGTTGCAACTATCGGATATTTTGTAATTAACTCTGTTGCAAACGTCTTTTACCAGCTTTCATATGATGCCTTGACAAAGAATGCAGAGATAATTAGAATTCTAATTAGAATAGTTGGTGCTATTATTGTCATATCTATCATAATTTCCTATTTGAGCGAGGATCCAATTATTGCAGCATCGATTGGAACAATCACAGGTATTGTAATAGGATTTGCTAGTCAAAATGTTATCGGAAATTTAATTTCTGGATTGTATCTTGCTGTTACAAGACCCTTTAGGATTGGAGACAAGGCTACAGTATTTGGGAATACTGGCATAATATTTGATATAGGGTTACTGTACACCAGACTGAGAAATGATGAAGGTCACATCATACTTGCACCAAATTTATCGATGGTTTCTACCACAATCATTATAAGAGAATCCTGAACCGTCTAGAAAAATGTGACCTACTTAGTAATATATGTGGACAGACTCAAGGATTTTCATTATTAGTATCGAGTCGCAAATACTGCGTCGTATTGTGTTAGCTCTAAATGCATTTCTATTTTGATGCAAACTTGATTGGAAATACAATTCTCAATAGTCACTAGACAATTTGTCTCGCCCGATCCCATCTGAGCGAACTGCTATTTTACCTATTTTCAAAAAATGATCCAAACGAGTCCTTCAGTGCGTCAAATGCATCATCTATCACGCCCGAAGTATTCTCCATTATTCGCGTGTCATTTAGTATTGTTGTTTCATTGGTATTATTTACTTGTCCGAATACTGAATGATGAGAAATTGAGAGATGAAGTGCCGGACAGATGGAAAATGCCACCATAATAGCTAAGTTAGTCTTCCACATAGCAGATCGATACGATAGGGAAGATAATATTGTTTTAATTAGTTCATAATTGCATTGTGAAAAAAATTACAATTGATACTTTTTCAAGTCAAGAGCCGCTAAAATTAATAACACTTTGGATTGTAGTCAATATAACTGGGATTATGCCAGCGGCCTATATCACCTGTAGCTTTATCTTTTGTTACAATGGTTCTTCAGTAAGAAATGGTTCCGTTTTATTATCATGAAGCGATGATAAATATCGAACAGGTTCTAACGTATCTCCAGATTCAAAGGATTTAATTATATTATTGACCGTATCCGATTTTTCTTTAGAAGGAAGTGTAGTAATTTTTGAGTATATTTTTTTTATTTCATTTATTTCTAAATTGATATGTCTTTTAAGATAAGAATTGTACGAATCCAATCCCTTTATTACATATTCCATCTTTTCTACTTCATCATTACTGTTCTTTGCAATAGATAGGCATCCCTTGGCAAAATATAACCTAAATAGCTTTCTGGAAAGTGCAAAGACCATCTTAAGTAATCCCGCCAGTGCTGTTAGAGATAGAAACCCTGTTGCAGAATAAAATACAATATTTTGCGGAAACATAGCTACAACTCTTCACAAACAAATTGTTCAATGAATGGTTTTAAAAATTCTATTACTGTAAAAAGTATCAATAAAGGAATAGCAACATAGAGGATTTTTCTCACAAGTTCAAATTCTGATACTGCAGATTCAAAACCCCTCTTTACAAATATGTTTACAATTGAAAAGGATGCCGGGTATGGAGGATAGATTAATACCATGACAACGAAGACTGGATAAATCATTGCCTTAATTGCTGACCTAAGACTTTCGCTATACTGTGAAACCCACTCGATTGTCTTGATGAATGGAACAAGTTCTGGTTCTCCTATTTTTTGAAATGAATTCTGGACGCCATTATACGAATATACAAGTCTATGAAGGATTTTCATTTCAACTAGCTGTTACTGTAGTGAAGGCCATTTATTTTAGTCCAACAACAGAATTTAATTTAGGTTCTTAATATGTCCGCAAGTAATAGACATGATATTTGAATAACTAGACTGATTATATCCGATGAGTACGATCTGTTTTAACAATTATTTTCATGATTCTGTAGTTTTTTCGGTGCTCCAAACTTTATTAATCACGTCAATCTATCATACGGACAGTGCAATAATTATGCAAGTTCATCAAGAGAGTAAGACCCCGTCCGGTTTAACACTCTCGGATTGGACTAAGAAATTCTGGGAATGGCTCTTTCAATTAAGTGACGAAGCGAATCCAGTGACTGCCGTTGGTCCTTCTCGACCATGGCGATATGCCGGCCGACAACCCACCGAGTTCCAAAAAGAGAGTATGGAAAAGCATGGAGAGTCTGTATGGTTCATAGCTCCAGCGCCTTATTCCGAACCCAATAGTGTAATACAATTATATATTCCAGTCGGGAATTGGTGGTTCTTAATAGGTCCAGCTGTTACGTGTTCATCCCAACAGCTTTATCCCTCTCTCGACACGATAGACAAAGTTCGTAAGCATGTTACGGAAGATATTAAGAAGACAAACGAGCTCTGGACTATATTCGACGGCTTTTCAATTCCATGGTACTACATAGACAACACGGACAGTTTCATAGAGATCAAAGATGTTCCAACAAAAGAATCAAAGAATATGTCACATCAAAATTTAGATGACGACACTATACAAACACTTCAGTGCGGCTATTGGAATTTTATCGAACCGGTCGTACCGGGAGAACATCTCTTGACAATTCATTCAAAATCATCGATATATCGAGTTGATATAACTTATCAGCTATCTGTAACTGGTCCAGCGAAATCCTCATTGACATAGAGATCGACACTGTAATAATTGTGGATCTAATCTGAGATCGACTTGTCCCAAATGCGGTCATAATGACCCAATGGATTCAAAATTATTTTTTATTTTTACTACAGTCATACCCCGTTTTTCCTGATCTAATTTTTTAAGTAGATCTTTTGGTATTGGGCAACTTTTCAATTTCATTGATACTAAATGGAACACCGCTCTCGGTCTCGAACAGGTTTTCCTCAGTATATGTAATATAGACCTTTTCCTCAAACTTGTGTCTGATTCAGAATTGGTGTTACTAATTGCACAAGATTAGTGTTCCTAATTGCAGGAGTAGATTCAAAATCCTCCATTTTATATAAAATTTGATATAATTCACTGACATTAATTTTGTACACAAAAAAGTTATTTGAAATGATGCGAAGGTAGACTCTAAAATATTAACTAGCCCTATTGAGGCTTACTAGCAAAGGTAAGGTCACTGATAGAGAAAGCTCAAGTGCTATACTGATTCAAAGTCATATACGCAGAACGCATCACATAAGCGATGTATCCGTCAAGGACCCAGTATCGCATGGAATTTACAGACAAGGTTTTGAATTTATTGATCCTATATCCAATGGTTTAAAAACATTTTGAGTAGGGCTGAACTTTATATGCTTCCAAAATGATACCAAAAGACTGTTTTATATATTGACGGACCCACATTGGATGGTTAACGCGAACCTTGGTGGTTTTCCTGAACTAATACTGGAGAACATTCTTTCTGTCATATCCGCCAGCATGTTCTTTGTACCAGTAAGAAAAAAACCCTTTCCCGGACACTCTATTTTTTTAGATCCTGTTTGGGACAAGTGCATTGTTAGGTAGCTAATTGACTAAATGATATTAATGCTCTTCGTCAACTTGTGCCATAAATATCATAAGAAAGAACCATGGTAGATGAAATAGAGTTGCTGAAACTTGGGTCATGTCTTGGAATGATTTAAAATTAGTAATGTTCCTTAAGCATTTGACGAACCTACTTGCAGCTTGCAAATTATTAATTGAAACAAAATACAAACCAACGCGATAAGACATAAAACTGAAGGTTAACTGAACTTTGTGCGAATTTATAATTTAGTATCGTAATTGGTATAGAGAATACATTGTACAGTGTAACTAGAAATTATTTTTCAGTGTACCGTCTTGAAGACGATTATCGCTTGCGGTCACCATTTTGACAGGAGTTAATTCAGCTCAGAATAGTATTTTTATTTATATAGTACTAGTATTATATTTTATTAATGGTTGAGGCTGAATTCTATCCGCTAAAAAGCTCATTAAAGGAACATGTAGAAAAATATTGGAAAAAAATCTTAGAAACCCCTGATGATCAGAATCCTGCTACCGACCCTGACGGAAGTAGACATGATGTCACAACAAATCCAGTTTATTTGGCATGCAGTATGATAGGAACTGTTACCAGAAATTTACCAGATATTTCTAGTGATAAAAGCTTATTTGCTCCCGTGAATCCGGTTGAAATTTGCGAGCGTGAGCTAGATCCCGGTGAAAATGAGAATGATCTAAAAAAGTATGCAAAGAAGGATGAGGACTCTGCTACCAATGTAACTCTTATTATAGATGATAAAAAATATAATCTGAATGATATAAAACATAGGATTGGTCCTGTTGGACCATTTGAAGTTGTAATTCCAGAAAAGCCACTAGACTGGCTAGAACCTTCTGGCAAGTGTAAGGCTGTAGCTGATGGATTTTACGTCATTATAAACCCACTTGCTCCTGGACCGCATACAGTAAGGTTTCAGGCTCGAGTAGATAGCCCTCACAAGGAACCTGCGCCGTGGGAACAAGATGTTACTTACAAATTTAATGTTACATAACCATCTTTTTTAAAATCCTTCCTCACTCTATCTGATAGCTCTTACTAGAGATCAGAAATCTATCGAGAATTAGCTCTGCCAAAAGTTATAAGATCAAATACAAATTGTTGATATGATGCCTGTACTATACTACGTGATTGAGGTTTCTAAATACATTTTATTTTGAAAAAGCAAATCGCCTGTAATAAAATTTAGCTAAGATTGTCCATTGGAACATCACAAGATGCCAACGATAAACGTAGATCCAATTTTAGGAAATGAGTATCTAAATTTTTCAGCATATTAAAGAGTGAAAGTTCCAAAGAGACCCTACTTCCTTACATGGATGACTTTTTTCTGTATGGACTGGCAAAATCCAGCCCCACCACATAGTTATCCATTCACGACATGTTATCCCATATGAATTGTCCATAGCGCCGAAAAATTCGAGCTCGTCAAATTCTGTTGTCGTCCCAACTCAAATCAGTAAAATTGATAAGATCAATTATTACTTTGCGATACTAATATTAAATTGTCAAAACCATTATCGTTACATCTTAAGCGCGTTAAGAAATATGTTTCTCCTGATGGTAACGTATCAGTGCGTGTAAAACCATTAGATGACACTCTTGCCAAAATCACTCCCATATGTAAAAACATTGGGGTTACGCGCATTTCTGATATTACCTATTTGGACAAATTGCATATACCCAATTATAGTTCAATATTGCCTGGTACCGAAGACTCAATATGGGTCTATAGCGGAAAGGGACCAACGAAAATACATGCAAAAGTGAGTGCTCTAATGGAATCCATAGAGAGATATTGCTCATTACCAAGCACCTATTCCAATACCATTATTTCTGGAACTTATTCCCAGTTATCAAAATCATACAAAGTATTGCATCCGGATGAAGTTGTAGAACCAGTCGAATCCATTTACAGTGACAACCAATCAATTATAGATTTCATTCCTGGTTTTGATCTCATAAATGAAGAAGAAATTTTAGTTCCAGCTCAACTTGCGTTTTCGAGGTATTTTTCAAAACTTCCTTCTGTCAATGTTTTTCCTTACTCACATACGAACGGACTCGCTTCTGGAAACGTTCTTGAGGAAGCCATATGTCATGCCCTATGCGAAGTTATTGAGAGAGATGCAGTAAGCATAGCCGAAGTATGCGCATCTTCATTACCGTACAGTATCTTGGAAAATTTTATGACATTTCTCAAAAATACTGGGCGAATTGGATCTCAACTCACTGAGATTTCTGGAATTGATTTTGTAGATGATTCAACTATTTATTCGGATGTCAATATTTCAGAAATTTCGGATAAGTACAGTCCTGTTAAATATTTAGTGGGCAGATTCGAAGATGCTAGAATCTCTTTACTGATAAAAGATATAACACAAAATGATATAGGGATTCCCACATTTACTGCAAGTAGTATAGAATGGGTATCAAGTGATTACGGGTATTTCGCAATAGGATATGGAACCCATCTTGATTCTAGAATGGCGCTCATACGCGCAATAACTGAACTAACACAGACCAGAGCGGTAAATATACAAGGTGCTAGAGATGATTGTAAGAAAATAGAATATAGAGAAAATGATGAGATTTACAAAAGAAAATGGCAATTCATGAATGCAACA
Organism: Nitrososphaeraceae archaeon; assembly: GCA_035620895.1. Classification (GTDB taxonomy): domain Archaea; phylum Thermoproteota; class Nitrososphaeria; order Nitrososphaerales; family Nitrososphaeraceae; genus TA-21. Next base: position 60 of record DASPFY010000004.1, on the reverse strand, counting down.
TCTTCGAGTTTACGCCCAAATAACAAAAAAACTATTGCATTTCCGGAGATTAAATCCTAC
>DASPFY010000003.1:0-19906 GCA_035620895.1 Nitrososphaeraceae archaeon | reverse complement strand
TGATTTCTTTTTTACTATACTCTTGAAATAGTTTATCGTCTACTTCAAAGGCTGTCATCAAAACTGTTCTTACTTCGGGGTTCAAATCCTTCACTGTTTTTAATAATTGAAATCCATTGATTACTGGCATTCTCAGATCAGAAATTACTAAAGCATAGAAATCCTTGTTCGTTTTAAAATGTTCAAGGGCAAGTTGCGGTTCAGTAAAGGTAAATATCGTAATTCCTGGAAGACTTTTTAAAGCCTCATGAAAAGACATAGTTATATCTGATTCATCGTCTACTATCAACAAATACCTATTAGAAGCCAGAATTTGACAACCTTCTACCATCCCTATGATTTTATCTTAATTGACGTACTATCACTTTTGCCATATAAACCGATGAGAAAGGCTCACTTACCCTTAAAATAATTTAAACTAAACTGGCGGACTGTATGATGCTGATGGAGCCGTGGGTCCACCAGTCATGAGTTCTTCTAATTAGGTTTATACTCAACAAATTATAAAAAATCTAAAGATGTAATACTTAAGGAAAAACTGATGGGAGGTTGTTTACCGAGTTATGCAGCAGATAAACCAATTCTCCCATCAGATTGATAAGGAACTTAATATTTTGAAACGAGAGATAATAAATAATTAACTCTCAATTTTCAATTGCTTTTGTATAGAATCCAATTGCCTATAATGTTCTAATAGTATAGACATTAGAATCGGATGAATCAATTGCGGTCTACAAGCATTACTACCTGCTGAACTATAAAGTCTTGAATAGTCAAGCATTTCATCAAACATCTTTTTGTCTTTCTTGTTTAGTCGCTGCCTGAATATTTTCCATTTGTTTCTTTCAATTTCTGTAGCAATTCTATATGAAGGAATAGTTCTACCCATAATTAATTACCGTCAATTATTCGATTTAAAATCTAGAATATCTTGAGGAGAGGGGCCCTTATCATTTCCTTCTTTTGACTTAAATACATGTACAATTATTTTGTATCATGGTATTAGGAGAATTAATTGAAGATGAAAGCGGCAAGGTAACAGGACATAGAGTCTTAGATATCGAGGGACCTAAGATAGAAAGGTCCTTTACAATGACTGGAAAATACAAAGAAATAGAGGCCACAGATATCGGAACATTCTGGACTGTAATGAGAGAGGCTGCACAAGCAGAACCCGTGATGTATGCAGAAGCACAGGGAGTAATAACAGCCAAAGATGGGAATGGAATGGCAACGTACGTAGCGCAAGGAATAGGAAGATTTACAAGTCCAGGAAAAATAAGATTCCATGGATCAGTATTCTATCAGACAACTTCAACTGGAGGGGGAAATTTATCCTTCCTTAATAATGTCGTTGGTGTTTTCGAATATGAAGGTGATGAACAAGGAGATTGTTCTGTAAAAGTGTGGGAATGGAAGTAATATGTCCCCAAAACTTTTATAGAACATACGTATGTGTCTTTTAAACATTTATTTATAGATCGTTTTATAGGTTCTATCTAATGCAAAACTATAATCTTTAGGTACATTCCTAAATTTAGTATCACTAACTTTTACCTAAAAATTAATTTTGCCGCCATTATCAGCTAATGTATCCAGTTTCAGGCGGCTTCTTTTGAACCATCTCCTGAACATCATCACTTAACTCCTTCTTTTCGCCAATTCTATGCTCTATGCTTTTTATCAACATTATTGTTTCCTTTGCTTTCTTATCCAAATCTTCCATATTAATATCCAGATCGACAATTTCAAGTAATTTTTTAAGGATATACTTTGACGCATTTGCATCAATAACATATCCTGATGTTTCGCCCAGCAAACTAATTCCATTTAGGTTGTTTATCTTACCAATACCCAATAGAATACCGTTCATTCCTGAGATACTGCCATTATCTATTTTTGATATACTGAATGAATTTAAGAGTTTCAATCCCTCATCGTCTGTAGCAACACCAAATATTCTTGGAGTTTCAACGAACATGCCTGTTATGTAGGCTCCGAGAGTTATGATTTGTGTAACTCCAAAATTTTTGGCGATTTTTACTATTTCTTCTCCCAACAAATATTCTACCTTAGAACTTACTGGTTGTGCATCTCCTGTAAGAAATAAAAAATCATGTTTGCTTCCGCTTTCTTTAACATAATACAAAATATTTTTCATAAGTTCCACAGTTCCTGTATTCTTAATTACAACCTGCGGTGGAAATGAAGTTGAATAAATATCGGCCAAATGTGCGCAATTCAATTCACTGATTACGTGATCTATTGCAAGTTTGCCTACATACCCACTTCCGGGAAATCCACAAATCAAAATAGGAGAGCGTAAGCTAGGAAATTTCTTTCTAGAAAAAACGGTCTTTATATCACTTTCAAAAAATGACATTGATATAAGTGCCCGAGGTTATCTTAAATTCTTTTGCCGCAATTGATCATCTAGAAATGATCGAACTGTGCATTACAAAAGTACGTAATAAAAAATAGTTATCCTGTTGAGTTCGTCGAGGTCAATGTTCCCCTTAGCTCTCCTTCAGGAAAGTCTGAGGTGTGGATATTGATATAGGTCATATTTTGGTTCATCAAGTCGATCAATGCCTCCAATTTGCTAGGGGGTGCAACAGCTGATGTGGCATTTGTCAAATTGCCAGTTGGAACAGCTGATGTGGCATTTGTCAAATTGCTAGATGCTGGCATAAATGATGTGACATTAGTTGTTAGGTTTGATAAAGGTGCTAATATACTTGAAGAATTTATCATCCCTTCAACCAGATTACCATCAATAACGCCTGAAGGTTCGGTTGAGTTTAAGAATGATACAAGCACTTGACCATTCTCTGTCGAATCACCTTTGTACAAGAACGCACCTGTAACCTTGTCTAGAGATGTAACATTTATCTGGTATTTGAGACCACTATCGTTACCAACTACAAGAGCACTGCCATAGGATTCACTGAAAAGAGGAGGTACTTCAGACTCTCCTGCCAAATCTGTCCTAAAACTAATTTGTGCGAAAGTGAAATTACCCATCAAAACAGAAGTCCAAACAGCTACACCTACCACTAGTAAATATCTTAAATTATTCATGGTTATAGTTTGCTTACCCCTTATAAAAAAATTATGAAATCTAATTATATGCTAGGATAAATATTAGGCCTAATACTCGCAATTTCGATAAATAGATAAACCTAAAGTTACTAGATTTGTGCCAAGTTTATTACTACTTTTAGTAAATTACTTGCTAACTAGATATCAGTAATCATGAACGGATGTGTGTTATATCAAATACTGAAACCTGATTTACACACTACTCAATTTCTAACATTTGTTTTATTGAATCAACCAACCCATCTGCATATCCAATTGACAAAATGGCAAGCTCCTTTTTTCCTTGTCTAAAGAATCGAACTGCGTCATCTAAATAAAATTCTGCATTCTCTAGCAATTCTAATTGGACCTTATTTCTATTTAGGGAATCTATTGATTCTCTAATTTGCTTGATTTCGTTTCGAATCATTGGCTCATATTTATTGAGCATATGATCTGACACACTCTTTATCATTACAGTATTGTCCGTAGGTGCATCAATATTTTCAGTCAAATTTAATATCGCATCTTCTTCTGTAAAATGAAATTTGGAAGGAAATATAATGGCATGTGGACCGTTACCATAATCTAATTCCAACAATGATTTAATTTTACCACTAAAAATCTTTTGCTCGTCAGTGCCAATTCTTGAAAGAACAATCAGAAATGAATCTTCAGAAACAAAACCGTACATAATATCTTTCTCTACATCAAGTAACCTTGACATTACATTATTTGGTTTCAAGAAAAATACAGTTCCATCATCGCTTTGTCTATACTCAGTTAATATTATGGTATGACAGTTCAGGTTCAGGTTGCTAAAGACAGTCAAATATACACTTATTGCGGATTGCCTTTCTTCCATCATCGTAACCAGTTTACCTATCTTGTAGATTTGTAAACCACATTCGCCTACGAGGGATGTAATTCCTGAAGCAGCGTGTACAACCTTAACATCTATGTTATTTTTTATGGCTCTTATTCTTAATTCTGTAAATGTTGTTGCAATAGTCGGATCTCCATAGCTTATCAATCCAACATTTAATGTCTTTGACTCATCCAATATTTGTCTGCCATCTTCTACAAACCATCTTTTGACAAATTCAATTTTTTTTTCTGGTTCTATAGTTGTTTTGAGAATGTCGATAAAGTTGTCGGAAATAGGTGATGTGAAGCTCTCGAGGTATATTCTATCACAACTTTTCAATATACTGATTGAATTGCACATTTCAAAAGTATCATAAATTCCAGCTCCAACCAAATACAACATATCAGTAATTCATTTGGTACTGGTATCCCTCTTATTATGGTGTAGCCTTGAGGTGTGAAAAAGGGCCCTATTGTAAATTTCTATACTTGTTAGATAAGACTGTATTTCGACTCTTTCATCCTTAGAATGTGACACATGAGGTTCACCAGGTCCGTACGTTACCATGGGTATCTTTAGGGAGTTTCCTAACACGTTCATATCTCCAGTGCCTGTCTTCCTAAGTAACAATGGGCGAACTTTGCAAATATCCAATATTGAAAGCGAAAGTGCCCTAACTAAGGGGGACGAATGGTCTGCTTCAAATGGTTCTGTCATATCCTCAATTCGATAAGTAATTTTCACCTTTCTTATTTCTGAAATATTCTTTATTGAATTATCCAAGGAATTCAATACTTCCAGGCACTTTACTCCATTTGGTACTCGGATGTCAATCGTAATCCTGCATTTTTGAGGTGTAACATTATGACTCGAACCTCCCGAAATTTCTGTGAGACTAATGCTCACAGATTCACTCTTTTTATCAGTCTTGTTGTATTTTGATGAAATTTCATTACTAAGCATTTTCCAAACTTCATATGCCTCCTCGATAGAATTTTTCGATAACCACGGCGCACTAGCATGCGCACTATCTAGGACATCACATGTGAGTTTTAATGCAAGCCTTCCCTTATATGATATGGTAATTTTATCAATTCCACTTGGTTCTCCAAATATTGCGTAATCAACAGACAATTTATTTTTGACCAACTCCTTAATTCCTGTAGCGTTCCCTTCTTCATCTACAACCCCTGCAAATATGATCGTTCCTCTCTGCTTAAATTCAGAGCAAGCAAGGAGCATGGATATAAGAGGTGCCTTGGCATCAGATGCTCCTCGGCCAAAGAGAAAACCAGAATCGATTCTAACCGGTATATGTCCCGGCACTGTGTCCATATGTCCACATAAAAGAATCCTCGGACTACCACTACCCTTGGTCGCAATTACATTACCAACGCTATCAATACTTACTTTTTCAAATCCTAGATCATCCAAACATTTTTCCTTTATCAAGTTAGCTAACAGTGCTTCTGATCTAGAAGGTGTGTATATTTCAAGAGCCTTTTTCAGTAATTCAATCGCATATGCTGAAGAAATCAATTTTGCTAATTATTTATTGTATTTTATTAGATGATCAATAATAAGAGATGCAATATCCACTTCAGTTACCCTTACTGTATTCTTGAACTCTGTAGTATTGTTTACCTCATGCACAAGGAGGCCATTTTCACTTTCCATTAAATCTACTCCTAAAATCTCCCCCTTCATCGTCTTTGCTGCTCTTAAACAAAGATCTTCCATTTCGTTTGTTACTTTGCAAGCTTCTGCTTTTCCTCCAAGAGCCATGTTAGTCTTCCATTCATTGTCTCCTGAGTATCTATAGATCGCTGCAACGACCCTATCACCTACTACGATACATCTAATATCTCTGGGCGGTCTTTTCACAAATTCTTCAAAATAGAATACGTGATATAATGGATACATATGCTCTCTGTCTTCTATCACTGCTTCAGCTGCCTCTTTATCCTTTAGTAACGCGATCATTCTTCCCCAGCTCCCAACCACAGGTTTGATAACCTTTGGGTATCCGTTCTTATTTAGGATATTCATGGCAGACCGATTGGAAAAGGCACAAAATGCCTTCGGTATAGCTATTCCAAATTTTGACAATTCCATATGAGTAAATAGTTTATTTCCACACATGATAGCAGTATGAAGAGAATTTATCATCTTTGCTCCAAGTCCCTCAAATGCCGCGGTTGAATGCAGATTATTATAATAACTTACACATCTCTGCAGGATAATGTCATTACAATAAATTGATTTGTCTTTGTCCAGCTCGATTGAATTTTCTCTGCAATTAATGACTTCTAGTTTGACATCTTTTTTTTTCGCAGTTTCAATTAACGATTTTTCTTCCCATCTTAGTTGGTCATAAAGGATGAAAAAAGAAGTTTCTTTGTTATTTCCTTTCACTCTCCCCAATCCTCTCCGACAGATTGTGCAGGTCTTATGGTAAACCCATCGCTTGATTTTATTAACTCATAACTGGCACCACAATCAGGACATGTCACAATTTCGTTTTCCATTGCATCATCGGGAATTTTGATTTCTGCATCGCATTCAGTGCATTTTATCATTACTATCTCCTCTACTTTGATAATGCATCGTTAAGTATTTTTCTTTCTAATCTTTCGTCAAGGTATAATTCCAAGATATCTCCCATACGCAGTTCTTTCAGACCCTTTGCCATTTTTGCTGCTTCAACCTTTGTAGATTCAAGTCCAAGCAAAGAGAGCAGATAAGCTGCGCCGTTTTTTCCGGCCAATTCCCCAAAGACAATTTTTCGTCTATTTCCAACTAGTCGAGGTTCGAGGATCTCATATGCCGATGGATTTTGCAGAATCGCAGCCAAATGCGTGCCTGCTTTATGCTTATACGCACTTTCACCAACTATTGGTTTGGATTCAGGAGTTTCAATATGTGTATAAGCTACAATTGTTCTCGAAAGGTCCTTTAGCATATGCAACCTAAACTCATTAGGAATTCCGTAAATGACGCTTAAAGCAACTGCTGTCTCCGCTAGGGATGGAATTCCAGTTCTTTCGCCAAATCCATCAATAGTCGTGTGAATTTGATTGGCTCCTGCTTCACATCCTGAAAGTGCATTTGCCAACGCTAATCCAACATCGTTATGGCAATGCACATCAAGTGATGAAATTTTCGTATCAATACTATCATACACCATCTTAACCAGGTTGTACATTCCTTGCGGACGCATTATCCCAACGGTATCGGGGATGCTTATTCTTTCAATTCCTCGTGAATTCATTTCTTTACACATTTCTAATAAGAACAACGGATCCGTCCTACTTGCATCCTCCATCGTAAAGCGAGATTTTAATCCATGAGATTTTATAAAATCTGCAACTTCAAGTGCCCTGATTTTCGCTTCCTCTCTTGAAATCTTTAGTTTTGTAGAAAGGTGTATGTCTGAAATTCCCATATATGTCGCAACCCAGGTTGCGTTGCAGTCTATAGCTACTTCTACATCAGATTTCAGTGCCCTTACGTGGGCCAAAATATCTGCTTTGAGGCCCTGTTTGATTATTGTTTTAGTTGCTTCAAAATGATCATGCGAAACCACTGGACTGATTTCAATTTGATTTACGCCAAATGAGTCCAATAACCAGGCAATCTGGATTCTTTGTTTATTTGTAAATGAGACTCCCGGATGTTGCTCACCCTCGCGGAGTGTTGAATCTAATATCCTTATTTCATTATTAGATATAGTTCGATTGTATATGTTCGCGAAATGGTTGGGATCATCTGAATTTAGTGACATTTATGCTTAAACAGAGCTTATTTCGAATACAATATAAATCTTTTCGGCTGTTCAATTAATATGTGTCTTACGTAAGTGTTCTTAGAATAATCACAGTATCTGTGTCAGACACACCTTCAATTCTTCTTATCTCATCAATGCTGCTGTTAATTTCGTTTATTGAATTGGCTGATATTATTACCGCTATATCGTATTGTCCAGTTATTTCATAAATGACCTTGACTCCTGTGATGCTTTGGAGTTTTGATGCAACTGAGTTTGTGTCAGTGGTTGACCCTACAGAGAGTAATGTTATGGCGCTAGTTTTTTTGCCTGCATTTTCCTCAATTGTGAACCTAGATATTGATCCATCGTCAATTAAATTCTTAATCCTTCTTCTTATCGCAGATTCAGACAAACCTAGCTCTTTTCCTATATCTACAAAAGATTTTCTAGAATCTATACGGAGGATCTCAAGGATCCGTTGATCAAATTCATTATCCTTTGACATTGCGCCTCTTCTCCTCGACACTTAGAATCTCATCCATTATATCAATAGCTCTACTTACCTGCTCTTTCTTCATAACCAAAGGCGGGAGAAGCCGTATTATTGTTCTTCCAGAATATAACATCAATAAGCCGTTTTTTATGCCGTCCATTAATATGTCTCGGATATCAAAGCGCGATTCTACAGCAAGCATCATCCCCATACCTCTTACATCTCTTATAATAGGATGTTTTTGCTTCAATTCAATGAGTTTGTTCTTGAAATAATTACCTGTATCGGAGGCTTTGGTTACCAGATCTTTCTTTATTATTGTGTCTATCGTGGCATTGCCTGCAGAAGATGCAATTGGATTTCCCGCAAAAGTGGAAGAATGTTCTCCTAGGTTCATACAGTTGGCTATTTCGTCCTTGACAAATGTTACACCAGCGGGAACACCTGAAGCAATACCCTTTGCTATACACATAATGTCAGGAACAGCATTCCAATTTTGACCTGCCCACATTTTACCAGTTCGTCCAAGCCCAGTTTGTATTTCATCAAAGATCAATACCAGTTTTTTCTCAGTACATATGTCTCGGACCGCTTTAACATAGCCTTCTGGAGGCATAATTATTCCAGATTCTCCTTGGATTGGTTCGATAATTACAGTACCAATACTTTCATCTATCGCATCAGTAAGCGACGATATATCTCCAAAAGGAACAAATTTTACTCCCTCTAGTAGGGGATTAAAAGATTTACGATATTTAGAATTGTGTGTCACAGATAACGCACCAAAGGTTTTTCCATGGTAACCACCATACATGGAAATTACTCCACTTTTTTGTGAATATTTTCGTGAGAATTTTAAGGCAGCTTCAATAGACTCAGCGCCACTATTGCTGAAAAATATTTTTCCTAAGTTCTCAGGTGCTATAGATCTTAATTTTGACAGAAATTGAAGTCTGCTATCATTATACATGGACATGTGACATACCATCACTTTATTCATTTGAAGGGTTATTGCGTCTATAACATCCTTGTTACAATGCCCTATTATGGCTACACCATAGCCACCCATACAGTCGATGTATTCCTTACCATCGATATCCCAAATAGTAGCATCTTGAGCTCTATCGATAGTAACAGGAAATCTTTGATATAAGTTTATCAAAAATGAGTCTTCATTAAATGTCAATTTGAAATCACCGTACAATCTACATGATTTATTGCACTAGTAACTGGATTGGATACTTTACCTGATGATATTATCACTTCTTTGGCTCCCAACATTAGGGCTTCTGTACTAGCCAATATCTTTTTTTCCATTCCAAAACCTATCTTTGGAAGGTATTCCTTGGCCTGACTGGCGCTCAGATTTTTTACCAATTTGTCATCCAAATGTAAGCCATCTACATTAGTCAGAAAAATTACTTTTTTTGCCTTCAAGTTTCCAGCTATATATGCTGCAGCTCTATCCCCGTCAACATTCAAAAATTCATGATTTTCACTTAATGCTATTGGAGATACCACTGGCAAATATCCGGCCTCAGTCAGTGTGTTCAAAAGAGACGTTTCAACAGAATGAATTTTGCCAGTATATCCTCCTTCAATAATCATCTTACGACCTTTTTCATTTAACACGGTCAGTTTGGTTTTTCTTATAGCCCTCAATATGTTATCATCTATACCAGAGATTCCTACAGCCCTTATCCCAGCTTGTACCAGCATCCTGACTATTATCTTGTTAATTTTACCAGACATTACCATTGTATAAATTTCGGCAGTTTCCTTATCTGTGTATCTACTTCTAATACCACTGGGGGAAACAATAAATTTTTGTTCTTTTCCAAGTTTTGTGGCTATGTTAGTTACCTCGTTACCACCCCCATGTACAAGAACCATTTTTTCATTTAGTGAAATTTGACGTATATCTTCAATAATAGATGGATGCAAGTCGTAGAGTACACTTCCACCAAACTTTATGACTATCATACCGGTGTTAACGGAGTGTATCTTAATCCATTGGTCTCATTATATCCGCACATGAGGTTCATATTCTGTATGGCAGAGCCTGCTGCACCTTTCATCAAATTATCAGAAGCCGAAAGCGCCACAATACGGCTAGTGTTTTCATCCATGTCAAAACCCACATCACAGAAATTGGAGCCGACTACAAATTTTGGATCTGGGAATTTATAGAGACCCTTCTTGTCTCTTATTAATCTAATAAATGGTTCTTCTTTGTAAGAGTTTCTGTAAGCTTTCCATAGTTCAATTTCCGACTTTGGCGAGTTAAGAAATACGTGATTTGTAGTCAATATCCCCCTTACTAGATTAACGGCATGAGGACTCATACTTACCTTAATTTTTTCACCTGATACAATACTTAATTCCTGTTCAATTTCTCCAGTGTGTCTGTGCTTGGAAGGTTTGTACGGTCTTATGACTCCGTATCTCATGGCGTGATGAGTACCAGAACTATCATTGGCACCCGCACCAGAAGAGCCTATTTTACTGTCAACTATTATGTGGTTAGTATCGATTAACTTATTCTCCATTAGAGGCTTTAATGCCAAAATTGAAGTTACTGCCATGCAACCAGGACAGGAAACTAATTGTGCATCCCTGATTTCATTTCTGTGAAGCTCTGGTATGCCATAGACAGATTTAGAAAGTAAATCAGGAAATGGATGTTCCCATCCATACCATTTAACATAGTCATCTGCATTCTTTAGACGGAAGTCAGCCGATAAATCAATTATCTTTATTCCAGTCCTGTATAGGTCCTTGACGATGTTCAACGCGTTACCATGTGGAACTGACACAAATATCAAATCACATTGATTTACTAATTTGTCCAATTCCATGGGTGAGAATGTTAGATCAATGAAACCCTTGAGACTAGGATGTATTCTGTGAACATATTCTCCTGCATTTTGTCTAGACGTTAAAACACTCAATTCTACATCCGGATGCACCACTAGCAACCTCAAGAGTTCCCCGCCTACGTATCCTGAAGCACCAATTACTCCAACTTTCATTTGAATTTCTTCCCTTACCGAAATTTCTACTATGACATCTTATGAATTTTGTTATCCATGACATAACATTTGACGGTGCAATTAAGACTGACAGGCCGTGTTTAAATTGCAAATCTATTTGGTTGACATCTTTACCAAATAATCTGTCATTGCTCCTGCAATATCAAATTTACACACAGCTGATGCCCCTCTAAATTCCACAGTATTGTTTACCTCATGTACTAGATAGCCTCTCTCTTTGTCTTCCATGAGATCAATTCCTAAAATACCACCGCCAACTGCATTTGATGCTTTTAACACTATTTCCTGTAATTCTGAAGTCAAAGGAGCTTCTTCAGTCCGACCACCTACCGCTACATTAGTTCTCCACTCATTCTCTGATGAATATCTAAAGACAGATGCAGCTATTTGATCTCCTATCACAATGCATCTAATGTCGCGAGAAGGACGGTCTATTAATTCTTGGAAATAATAAATTCTTGAAAATGAATTATCATTATCTTGTCTTGAATCCAACAACATTTCAGCCATAGACTGGTCTTTTATTTGGTAAACACCGCGTCCCCATGAACCAATAATTGGCTTAACTACCAATGGATATCCCAGTTTTTTCATACACTCTCTTGCTGATTCTGTGCTAAAAGCAAAAGTAGTTTTGGGTGTAAGCACATTATTCTTCTTTAAGACCAAAGATGTGATTAGTTTATTTCCACAAATTTCGCTAACATTAAATGAATTTACAACAGGTAGTCCAACGTGTTCTAGACAATAAGTTAAGTGTAAACTCCTGTTATAACTTATCATACGCTGTAATACTATGTCCCCAAATCTAGAATCACTTTTACTTGATTCAGTATCGAATGTTAGTGATTTTCCGTCTACTAAAGTAGCGTCAAACCCTTTTTCGCGGATATCGTTGAATATTTTCTTTTCTTCAAATCGTAATTTGTCATATATTACGCATATTCTAATCAACTATTGTCCCCAGTCTTCTCCGACTGACTCAGCTTCCTTCATCTCAACACTGTCCTCATTCTTTGATACAATTTCAAAATCGGTGCCGCAATCTGGACATGTTATAATTTCTCCAACCATTGAATCCTGTGGTATAGTCAGTTCAGCTCCACAGTCTTTACATTCTTTTTTCATTTCTAGTCTTCTCCTTCGCCCTTGGTAGGTAAGTTCTTAGATAATTTATTAGCAATAACTGTTTCCATCCCCCATAACTCTATAAAACCTTTTGCAAGGTTTTGATCGAAAATGGAATCTGATGCATATGTGGCAAGGGTCTGCCTGTAGAGTGAATTCTTGGATTTTCTTCCAACTACCTTAGCGGATCCATTTTGTAATTTCATTTTAACTTTTCCTGTAACTCTGCTTTGGGTTGCATCTATAAACTTATCCAAGTCTTCTCTAAGAGGATCGAACCATAATCCAGAATAGACCATCCAACTCCACTGATCATCCACGAATTGTTTAAACCTTAACTCATGTTTGGTCAGTACCAATTGCTCCAAATCTTTGTGAGCTGTTAGAATTGTTAGGGCGGCTGGGGCCTCATATATTTCCCTGGTCTTTATACCAACAACTCTATCTTCTATATGATCTATTACACCAATTCCATGTCTACCTGCCTTGATATTCAAGTATGTAATTATGTTCATTAGGTTCAACTTTCGATTGTCAACTCCAATGGGTATTCCTCTTTCAAATTCCAGCTCAAGATATTCCGGAGGAATATTCTTATTTTTAACTAAACTAAAAATTTCTTCGGGAGGTTCTATCCACGGATCTTCTAATTTTCCTGCTTCTATTGCCCTTCCCCATATATTCATGTCAGTACTATATTTTTTGATTTCCTCATTAAGCGGAACATTATTTCGTTTTGCGTATTTTATTTCAAGGTCCCGTGTAAGATTCATTTCCCTAATTGGTGCAATAATCTTGATGCTTGGATCTATCGATAACATTGCAATATCAAACCTGACCTGATCGTTTCCTTTACCTGTACATCCATGGGCAACCGCAATTGCATCCTCCTGCGCAGCGACTTTCATTATTTTATCTGCAATTAAGGGACGCGCTAACGCCGTTGCTAGTGGATATTTTCCCTGGTAAAGACCATTTGCTTTTATCGATCTATTGACATACCTTTCAACGAATTCCTTTTTGGCACTAATATTAACATGCTTTATCGCCCCAAGAATCTTTGATTTTTTTCTAATTTCTTCAAAGTCATCTTCTTGTCCACAGTCAACGGTAGCGGTAATTACCTCCATATTATGATTATTTTGAAGATATTTTACACATACCGAAGTATCCAACCCACCAGAGAAAGCTAATACGGCCTTTTTACTGGACATACCTAATGCAACCGATATAAGTATAGACTTATATTTTTTTGATTAGATTAATTTTGAAAATGTCATTCAAAAAATGAAAACTATTAAAACATACATGATCAATATCTCCATATGCATCAAGGGTATAATTTTGAAGAAGTAAAGCAAAAGGTATTTTCTGCTCTGTCTCAAAACTACGCCGGTCTGTCTGGAATTGAACTTTCCTCAAAAACCAAAATAAATCGAATGACACTTACAAAATACCTAAGTCTGATGCTTGCACAAGGGTTGATAAGAAAAAAAAAATTGGAACCATTAATGTTTGGTATTTAGACAAGGACGCTCCTCCGATTGAATTCCCGTTAAATACCCACAACCTACAACAAAAATTTTTAGATTGCTTAATTCAAGGAAATGAGTCACAAGCAATAATCATTATTTCGAATTTATTATTTTCAACGATATCAAAAGAGAGAATACTATTTGATATTATTTTACCAACTTTAAATATATTAAATGACATGTACAACAGAGGGAAAATTAGCGAAAGCGAAAAATTATTGATTTCCACTACTGCTCTGGACCTCGTACTGATGACAAAATTTGTTTCTACAATAGATACTCCTAAATTAAAAGCATATTCAATAGTTGTTTGTGGATCCGAAGAAGCAACTTACCATGCAAGAATTGCTTCGGTAATTTTACATTTGATAGGGTGGCATTCATTGTATTTAGGAAATGTTGAGAACAAAATTGATCCTTTTTTTGATATTGACATTCAGAGACTCATTACCAAGAAGTTAAAAAATATAAACGGCCTTTCTGCAGTAATGATATTTTCTTTTAATGCAAATACGCTGAAGTTCCTGTCTAATACGATTAAGGCATTAAGGAAGAAGGTAGAGAACGATTTAAGGATCGCCATTTTTACGAATAGTGATTTGTTGCAGGTATCTCAGGAGATGGACGTTGATTACAGTACCACTGATCTAAAATCACTTATTGATTGGGCAAAAGATGAATATCGTAATAGGTCACCTTAATTTCATAATCGTTATCATTTACAAGTGGGCCGAAAGGGACTAACATGATTTCTCATGTGGGTCGCTACTAGAATTTCTTAACTAATTACTATCATCTTTCTATCTGTAAAGTCATTTAACCAGGCCAAACATCTGTATTAGATTAGATTCTTAAGCTTATATAATTACTATTTTGTCCCCTCTGGAGATAATATAATCTTCGGCAGTGGATTGCCTAGGCATCAATTCTATTCAATCTTCAACATTATACTTATCGCTTGGAGAGTAATTATTTCATAATTTGTTGTTAACCATGGCAGCATTAATGGAAGTAATTAGCAGGTAGCTAAATTTCAAATTCTTCAAAAAGTTCTCTAGGACTATGCGAGCAATATTTATCCTTCATATTTCTATCCAGAACATCTAGGAGTCTGGATACTTTATCAATACTTGTTCGATTTTTTGTCATATTTGACTATTTATGTACAACAAACTTGTTAATGGCTTACAAGAGTCAATCTAAATAGTCATTCAACCTCTTCAATTTCCAAAGTTAGGATTGGTAGTTTGTGATTCAATATCTATGTAATTTTTAGACACGTCGTAATAGTACTAGTTAGCAGTTACGATTCGATTTCTCTATTAACTGAAATTGATTTAAATCCACCGATTTTAAAAATAGAATATAGAATTATTGCTATTGATACTGTCATAAATATTGGTGCAAAGGTCGTCAACAAAATGCTTACGCTAAGAGGAACAAGAAATCCAATAAATGAAAAACATGCCGGACAAACACCTATTATGAACCCAAGAAGTGTTCCTATAATACCTGACTTGGTTGATTTATTTTGTTTGCAGTCTGTGCAACTATTCCTAGTAAGCAGATAAAGAGTCATGAACATTCCAAATAAAACTGAAAAAATAATATACAATGCTGAATTCAATGGTTTTTGATACATATCTCGAATCCATATTTCAAATGCCAATGAGGTAGTAAAACTTTGTATAATCGGAGTAACAAAAAACATGGCTGCAGCAAATGCTATTACTAAAAGAGGCTTTTCCTTCATAGCTCTGATTAGGAGTATTTCCTTCATACCAATAAATCACAATAGGTGGGAAAGCACTGGATCAATACTTGAGTATTCAAGAGGTTTAACATCGATCCACTTTATTATGCCATCTTTATCAAATACATATTTGGTATCCAGAAATTGAACATGATAGTTATTAGCCATATCAATACCCTTGGCTACATACCAATCATTTCTGCCAAATTGCTTCTTCCAATCCATAAATTGGTTGGCCGTTTCTTTATCGTCAATAAACACTATCAAGACATTAAAGGCATTACCTCCATGTTCATCGTCATACCTAGCAAGATTTTGAGCTCCTATCTGACATGGCGTGCACCAAGTGGTGGTAAAGAATATGAATAATGGTTTTCCAAGAAAATTCTCCTTTGTTATATTTCCATTTACGGGATCCGTTAATTGAAAATTAGGAGCGACTGCTCCAATCACTAATCCTTCCTTCGGTGAGATCTGTGTAGACGCTAGACTGCTTGAAGCATTCCCGTTTAAAATGGCGGTAATGGCCATAAGGGAAATAGTTAGAAAGCAATATGCAATTGCAATCATAATCTGCTTAAATTAAATTCAAAATGGCATTTAAACTATAGAGTTTATAGTGTAATAATACTATCTTTGAGAATGGCATTAACAATATAGGTAGCTACGGTTGTAATTCATATCATCAAATGGGAATCAAGTGTTCATGTTGCCATTGCGCACCAAAGGAATGTAAAATAAGTTTATCCGCTAAAGATTGTCCTAATTGCAGTTTGGAAGAATGCTGCTGTTGGGACATTATTAGCAAAAATTAGGCGCTATCCGCTGAATTCCACTAATAATATTCACGTTGGATAAGGGAACCAGCAACTATATTACATTTCATAAGTAATTCAGTAAACATTCGGATACTTCGTTACTTTTCTACAAATGTACTGTTAGGAGCGGTGCATACGATAACAATGAAGGACTCCAATTATTGAAAAAATGCCTTATGAAGATCGATTTCGACAAGCACTTAAGAGCACCCCGTATAAGATTTAATCCGTAAATACAAGTAACATATTTCATTTAATTTGACTTTCTGCAGTAGTCTAGGCCATCATGACTAATACTACGTTCGTAAAACCACAATTATTTGTATTTATATATGAGAAGTCAAGTAAACAGGCATTGAATTTCGCTGCGCCCGGATTGAATAATTTTCCAAAAGTTCGATCGCACTTTGTTATTTGCTTTCTACTTGTGATTACAATATTAACAAACAGCAGTACCATTGCATTTGCAACTGCTGAGAATAATACTCCTATAATTTACGAAAACCCCGATTCATATATTATTACAGATTGGAATGATTTGACAACTCAAATTGCTATGAAAGAAAAATTGTCACCCCTTGAAATTTCAAGGATATACTCCTTGGTACATATCTCGATGTATGACTCCTTGTTGGCAGCTGGGGCGGATACAGGCAAAAGCCATTCTTTTGATAACAGGTCATATTATATTTCATCTATAGCAGAGGCAGTATCTGATGTATTAGTTTATTTATTTCCAAATCATGCTGATGAAATTTCCAAGTTAAAGTCTACACAAATTAATCAATTGCACGAATACGGTGATAACAAATCATCAATAATAAAGAGAGGAAAAATGCTTGGTGATATGGTCTCTACTGCAACTACAAACTATGCCAAAACGGATAACTCGGAATTGTCATGGAATAATAGCAAACCAATTCATACGACTGATAATATCTGTATTTGGAATGGAAGTAACCCTGTCAATCCCATGGGTGGATATTGGAAGACTTACATAATTAAGTCGGGTTCAGAGGTTCAACCAGAAAAACCCTTACCATGTAATTCAGAGGCTGATTTGCAGGATTTAAGAGAAACCTTTGAAGTCTCAAAAAATAGGACGGCCGAACAGAATACTGCTATACATTATTGGGGCGATGTTCCCCCTCCCGTGATATGGAATAAAATACTTAATGAACAGATCCATAAATACAACATGAGTATGCCTGAGGCGGCTTATTCCAGTGTATACCTTAACGTAGGAATGTATGACGCATTTGTATCTTGTTGGTATACTAAGTATAACTATTGGACTGCAAGACCTTTCGAGCGTATAGCAAATCTAACAACGGAAATACCAACTCCAAATTTTCCTAGCTATACGTCCGGTCATTCTGTAATTTCAACTGTTGCGAGCCGAATTTTAGGTGAATTATTCCCTAATCAAGCAGATTATTTTAAAGGTAAATCTATCGAAGCCTCTCTCTCAAGATTGTTCGCTGGCATCCACTTTAAGCAAGATATCATAAGTGCTATAGATCAAGGTGATAAAGTAGCAGAGAAGGTGGTTGAGGATATGCATAAACCTATTCATCCATTCGTATATGGTACATAGGTACTTCGTATATGTGATATCCAGTTTGATGCCGCCTATTCTTTAGCCTTCTTTTCATTGTGAAGATTTAGTATCTTAACTCGAATTAACAATTCACAAATAAGTTTATTAGCGATAGGTATCTAACAAATTGAGAAGACTTGATTGGATATATTTCGACTTTTGCAGCAGCGATTTCAATCACTATAACAATGGCGCTTTTACTTGAACTAGTAACTACGTCCTTTGAATATCCAATTGTTTATGCACAAATGCAGGCACCGCAAAATATTTCTGGTTGGGGTCAATCGGTGCTTCCAGGTGATGTTCCTACGCTGTTTAGCTTCAAAGCCATAAAACAGAATGGGTCTGTATCTGGCAATTTTGAGTGTTTCGCAGTTATGCCAGATGGTAACACTATGTATGTGAAGGGTACCGTCACAAATATTACGAAATCAGCTAATGGAACTTCCGTAACTATAAGTGGACCAGCAGTAGTGACAGGCTTTGGAAAAGGAACAGGTACATTCGAAGCAATAGCAGCACAGCCAAGCTTAAAAGATGGTAGCGGTGACAATGGCACACTTATACTTACTACTGACGTAAACGGTGATGGGATCCAAGGGAATATGCCTGATGGCTCCGAAGGACCATTTAATGAAAAGATTGTCAAAGGCACAATTAAGTTAAATCCATAGAAAGTCTTAATTTCTATACAAATATTGATTAACTGACGTCTATCGTTAGTAAAGTGTTTTCCAGAAACTGCAGTTATAAGTCAACTGATGGGCATAACTTAACCTGATTTGGGTATGGGTTTCCCTTACTAATATTAATATCGATAAGTTAAATCACCTGCAATTGGAATGAATGCAGATGAGTTAAAAATAGACTTCATGAACTGAGTTCTTACACACGCTAAATCCCGAATATTAAAAAACTATTGATTCATTGTACCATTAATAAGATTATAGTTATACTAACCTTCTTGCTATATCAACTTTTGAGTTATAGTTCTACTAAAAGAAACAGTAGGATATTATTTCACATTAATGATTAGAAATGACTGCCAAAATGAGTGCTAAATGATAAAAACCAATTTCAAAGATAATACAATCAAATGAAGACAAATAAAGATAAAGTCAAGCTGCTAACGTCACAGCCTGCAGCTTTACGCAGATTGCTTACTGTCTTAGAGTATCGCTAGTTCAGTGTTCTGGATGAAGCATAGTCCAGAGGACTTGCACGCCGCCATCTTCTTTAAGTGTAGTTTTGAAGTAGCAATTAAACTCTCCGGTAAGTTCAGGGTTACTTACTACCTCACCTGGTTTTGCATCCCTACACCACATGGCACAGCCATAACTGGGCTTCAGTAGTATCCCACTTGCCTTCCCCTTTTCTACACCATTGGCAAATAGCGTTATCTCAAAATTTTTACCCTCAGGATTCAGCACGAATCCCGAACCTCTATCGGAAGTAACCCAGTCTCCTCTTTTAACCATTATCGCTTTATTGTCTTCAGTGCCTCCATTAGGTAGTTTAATTGGGGTCTGTTTTATCTGTTCAGAAGTCGTTTCACCTTTCTTTAGTACTTCTTTATCCCAAACAAAGATTGGAGCTTCGTACTCAACGATACCGTCCAAAATTCTTGTGGGATCAGTAACGGCCTGTTGTACTGCTTCTGTAGCGTTTGTTTCTTCAGTTGTTCGCTCTTCACGAGTAGTTTCTTCACGAGTAGTTTCTTCACCTGTGGTTTCTTCACCTGTGGTTTCTTCACCTGTGGTTTCTTCACCTGTGGTTTCTTCACCTGGAATTAAAGTCGTTGGTGGTTT
>DASPFY010000002.1:0-46351 GCA_035620895.1 Nitrososphaeraceae archaeon | reverse complement strand
TAATGTTTTCGGATACTGTTTCAGGGATAGAATCGTCTGTAATGTTTTCGGATACTGTTTCAGGGATAGAATCGTCTGTAATGTTTTCGGATACTGTTTCAGGGATAGAATCGTCTGTAATGTTTTCGGATACTGTAGATTCGGGTGATTTCAATTGATTAGTTTCATTCTGTGAAAGCACCGGAATTGCCTCTTCTGTACTTTCATCGCTCGGTGTCTGACCTATAATAACACTAAATGAAGCTTCTGCTTTATTTCCTGATTTATCCGTTGCAGTACACTTTACTTGGTTGAGACCTAGTGGAAAAGTACTTCCCGAAGGTGGATCACATGTAGTGACTGTATTGCCGTCAACAGTGTCTGAAGCATTTGCATCATATGATATATTGGCACCCTGAAGATCATCAGCTTGTTTGAGGATACTATGTGGAACCTTGAAAGTGGGAGGTGAAGTATCCTTTACTGTCACATTAAACATGGCATAGCCAACAAGACTGGTAGCGGGATCTTTGGCAGCACAAAGTACTATAGTACTGCCCATAGGAAATGCACTTCCACTGGCAGGATTACAATATACTGAAATCTTATCAGAAGCAGTGCTCGTAGCATTTACTTGGAAATTTACCTGTGTCCAGGAAGGGCTCGTTGCTTTAGCTATTATAAATGGAGGAGCCTCGACTGAGGGAGGATGCTTAGTTGTTAGCTGAGTGTTCTGAGCGAAACCACTCTGAAATAATAATATACTAAATGATAAGAAAAAAATAGTGACAAAACATTCAAAGAATTTTCCTCTTATCATGAATAGTTGCAGAATGATTAAACTAAATTTGCTTTTATATCTTTTCTCTTAATTTATTTTAAGAATATTAGACATGAATTAGCTCAGGTATTAATATATTCTAATAAACGTTATATGATGTTTTAAAAATCTCTTAGTTTTTGCATGTTGTCATATGCAAATCTAAAAATCTTGAGGGTTTTACTCTTGACAATGAATCAATCTTAGCCTGTCAAAAGTATAGGGAAATTTAGTTAAAAAATATAATCAGATAAAGCTCACACATTGTTTAATCTTGATATTTGTTCGTTTGAATTAATTTGAAGAATTTCAGTAGAAGCTATTGCATACAATGCTATAGAGAATTTATTTGATCTTACTATAAGCTTCAGAAATCTGCACTTTGATTAATTCCAATTCAGAGGGACTTTTGACCAGGCAAGTAATAAGAGGATCAGTTCTACCTTTTCTAATAGAAATTATCAATGAATCATCTTTTGGTTGTACATCGGCAAAGATTCTAAAATTCAAAGATTTAGCATAAGCTATCCTGTGAGGTCTTGGTTCTTCAATGACATTGTTACCAAGTGATTTTATGAATGTACGTAAGTTTAGCAATATTGCTCTTGTTTGTTCTTCTAAACCTTCTAAATGACTTTCGAAAGTAATGTCTGATTTTTCCGGATAAAAGCCAAATTTACTCACAACTCTAATATTTATTTCATAGTATTTTAACTATCATATTTTTTTGAAGTTAATTGTTTTCTCAGAAGAAAAAGCTTGTTTAATTCTGTAAACAACATTCGTAGATTCTTATAAAAATTGAAATAGCGTGCGAATAATTATCATCCTAATAATTGATGTATAACTTGAAATTTTCAAAATCGTCTGCAATATACCTTCTTCTCATCTTTACACCCATAGCAGTATTTCTGGAATTTTTACACGTTGGGTATGTTATTTTATTTGTGGTAACAGCAATAGCGTTGATCCCTCTCGCAAAATTAATAGGAGATGCCACAGAACATCTATCGACTCATTATGGCTCAACTCTCGGTTCTCTTATCAATGTAACCTTTGGTAACGCTGCTGAAATAATAATCGCAGTAGTTGCAATCAACGCAGGATTACTCGAACTTGTAAAGGCTTCGATTACTGGTTCTATTCTGGGAAACATAATGCTTATTTTTGGTTTAAGTATGATTGCAGGAGGACTACGACATAAAGAGCAACTATTTAATAAAGAGAACGCAGGATTGCAATCATCATTAATTTTCTTAGCGCTGATAGGGTTAGCAATTCCTACAATTATGTCAAGTACAATGCTCGAAGGTACGGATATTGAAAATCAATCAAAAATACAAATACTAAGTGACTCAGTGGCAATCTTGCTACTCTTCGTGTATGTTGTAGGTATCATATTTACCTTTTTCACTCACAAGTATCTTTTTGTATTGCCTCATAGTAACCCAGTTGAGCAAACAATGGAAAGTGATCATAATCACTGGAGTAAGAAGAAATCTTTTCTTATGTTGGCAGTAAGTATGGTTGGAGTAATAGTAGTAAGTGAGATTTTGGTAGGCTCCGTCGAGGAAACAAGTAAGGAATTTGGTTTTGGCGAAATGTTTGTAGGAGCGATTATTGTAGGTATTGTTGGTAACGCAGCAGAGCATAGTAGCGCTATTGTTCTTGCAAGAAAGGGAAAAATGGACCTTTCCATAGGAATAGCCGCAGGTTCTGGAACACAGATAGCGTTATTCGTCGTTCCTATCCTTGTTTTAGTTGGCATTGTACTCGGTCAACCTTTTACATTAGAATTTACATTGTATGAGTTAGCGACCCTGTTTCTTGCTGCTATCATAATGAACCTAATAGCGTTTGATGGGAAAAGTAATTGGTTTGAAGGAATAATGTTGACTTCGGTATACATAATAATTGCAATAGGATTTTTCTTTATAGGCTAAAAGTCGATAGCGAAAGAAGATGATTAATATTGCACATTATGAAGTCATGCCAAAACTTAATTTCCAGGATTGGGATATTAAACAAGATTAAATGATTATATTTTTTGCAAGTCCAATTGGATTAGGACATGCTACGAGAGATATTGCCATTTGCGAAGAATTAAAATCGTTGACTAAAGAGAAGATTTTAGTAGTTACTGGTCGTCCAGCATATGATATTTTCTTCAACAACGGATATTCCGTTGAGAATGTCTATAGTCCCAAAAAGTTTGATATCGATAATTTAATGCACTTACGCTCACCATTAAAATTGCTTTTTAAATATTTCATGTATTACAGAAAATGCAAACTAATTGCGACTGGTTTTGTGGATAGAAACAAAGATAGTCTGATAGTTAGTGATGAAGATTTTGCATCAATTGCCGTAGGTGAAAAAAAGAATCGCAAACGAATAGTAATTACTGATTTACTAGAAACTCACTTTGTTAAAGGAATGTTTTCAACCATTGAGTCTAGAATGAACAAATCGATGCAAAATATGCTAAGGAAATGTAACCGTGTTATTATTCCTGATAATGGTGATGATGTAGATAATATCTCTTATGTAGGACCAGTTGTAAGAAATTTGAGTACATCTGATAGGACCTTGTTACGTAAAAAACTAGGTATTGAAAAAAGAACAATATTGGTCAGTATTGGCGGCACTAATGCTGGAGGCTACTTTATTGAAAAAATATTGAGTGCATATAAGAATTTGGTATTAAAAATGGATCTAGATTTATTGGTTGCTCTGGGACCTTCCTTATCTAAACTCGACAACAATTATATCAATTATAGAAATATTGGATTTGTCGATAATTTACATGAATATGTTTATGCAGCGGATCTTGTGGTTTCTTTAGCTGGAAGATCTACAATAGATGAATCGCGTGTTTACGGAACGCCGGGTATTTTCATACCTATCAAGAATCATTTTGAACAGGAACAAAATGCAAAGAAATTGGGTTACACATATGAGGATATATCAAGATTGGAAAGGTTAATGCAAGAAAAAATTGAAACTAGTAGACTTGATAGGACCAATGTAAAGAATGGAGCCCCAATTGCTGCTAAAATTATTATGGAAATATTACAAAAATAAAGAACGATCCATGTAAAGTTAGTGAATCCTTGAATCAAGTTCAAATACCGCGGCTTCCCTAACTTATTTATGTAAGGCCTTCGGAGGGATTTGAACCCTCCTCGAGCGGTTTCTTCCAACAAAATTCAATTTTGTTGTCCACAGCCGCCTATACTGACCAGGCTATACTACGAAGGCCGTTCAACATTGGTTTGATATGTTTAGAGTATATAACTGTTAGATAATGATTTTTATACCCTAATGATATCTTTTCGAACAACCTCCATTCCTTCAGCCTCCAACTTGTCGCCCAATGCATTCATACCGATTGAGTCTCCTGCCAAGTGTCCTAATATTACTAGGTTGCCTTGAATAGTGGTTTCTCTTAATTTGATCAAATCGTTATAATCTATATGAAAATATAGAACTGTGGAAATTCCATTTTCAAAATAATTCTTAGCTACGTGAAATCCACCGTTAGTTCCCGCTGCGATTACTGCAACCCATTTCCCTACATATGAATCTGGTTGTCCATAGGCAACTTGAATCTTCGTCTCTGCTTTTCTAAACTCAGGTATTTCTTCTAATGATGTTATTAGTTCCGATACTAAATTTGGATTTTTGTTTTGAATCTTTTTAGAAATCACTCTTTTTGCATACTCATCACACGGTTGATGAATGTTTACTAATGGCATATCTAGTATCTTTGCAGAATCAATAGCAGAGGAGTATATTTGACTATGATTCCTAATTTCGATTCTCCTCTTTAGATCCAAAATGGACGTTCTGGCAGTATTTTCTGAAATACCATTTTCTGTCATGTAATCAATATGTCTATCAATAACTTTGTAGAAGTTAATAGCAGCTACACCAATTGGATGATGAGTTATCACTGCATCACAACCTGAATTCTTTGCTAGCATTAAATCTGCGGTTGATACATCAATCATTAACATTATCTTCTTAATGTTCTTACCGTGAACATGAATCGCAGTATCAGCAGGTACTGAGCTCCAGTTAACCATGTCAAGTGCAATTTTTAAAATTTCATTAGTGTCTAACATGTTGATTTAGCTTCTTGATAGATTTCTATTAATATAAAGAA
The DNA here is from genome assembly GCA_035620895.1 of Nitrososphaeraceae archaeon. Taxonomy (GTDB): domain Archaea; phylum Thermoproteota; class Nitrososphaeria; order Nitrososphaerales; family Nitrososphaeraceae; genus TA-21. The sequence goes on along the minus strand of DASPFY010000002.1, from coordinate 41,384 downwards.
GTTTTGGAAACTAGGGCTGATTAAGTTGAATTTTAACATTTAAATGTCATTGTACGGCTCGTTCTTGTATTATGAGTTGTTCTGATGAGTATATATCACATAGAGATACAGCAAACCTTATCCAAATCTCGCCTCTTACCAAGGCAAAATTAAAGAAGGCAAAATACGGTGTTTACAATCATTCTGCAGTTGAACTTTGTCATTGGACAAAAAAGTCTTTCTCCAATGAAGGAACCTGTTATAAGCACAAATTCTATGGCATTTCAACTCATAGATGTATGGAAATGACTCCAACTGCCATGAATTGTGAAAATAGGTGTATTTACTGTTGGCGTCCAACCGAATTTTATGATACTCTAGAAATGCCCGCAGATCTAGTTGATGAACCAGATATGATAATAAACAATTTGTTACAAGAACGTAGAAGGCTTATCGTAGGACATTATGGTAACATAAAAACTGACAAGATGAAACTTGATGAATCACTTTTTCCTCAGCACTATGCAATATCACTTTCTGGAGAACCTACAATGTATCCAAAACTACCGGCTCTAATCAAATATCTTAACACTTTAAAGAATACAAAATCTGTTTTTTTGGTAACAAATGGTCAGGAACCTGAAATGCTTCAGAGATTGATAGATGAAGATGCCCTTCCGACCCAGTTGTATCTTTCAACCAATGCATCTAATAAAAAAATGTTTATGATGGTTAATAGACCAAGATACAGAGACGCATGGGATAGATGGCAAGAGAGTCTTGAGTTATTATCAGAGATGAATACTAGAATAGTGTTGAGAATGACCCTTATTAGGAATTTAAATGATTCAACAAATTACCTGGATGAATTCGCTGATATGATGGAAATAGGGAATCCGCATTTTATAGAGATTAAATCATATATGCATATAGGAATGTCCACACAAAGATTAGAAAGTTCCGATATGTTGGAAATGGATGAAATTAGGAATTATTCGCATTTACTGTGCAAATCATTAGATAAATTCTCCATTATGGATGAAAGTGAAATTTCAAGAATAGTAGTTCTTCAAAATCTTGAAAGGTTCACTGAGAGATGGATTGAAGGATATGAGAAGCCACTTATACAATGATAAAGACTCATGTCAAACTGAATAATTTCCACGATACCACTCTGCGAAATGGTTCAATGCATGTGTCCTGTGAGATACTCTTATTTTGTTTGTGATACCCTGTTGCGCGTATGTAATTGAGGATCCTTCTGGGATGAATATTGGATCGTAACCCCAACCTCCTTTTGAAATATGATCACTTATAATGCCTCTAGTATCTCCGGAAAAGGTCAAATTGTTATTGCCGTCCTTATATGCTACGACAGATCTAAAAAGTGCAAATCGATTTGCCTTGTTTGAAAGTAGATCTAATATTCCTTGATTTCCAATGGTTTCAAGAATATAAGAGGAATAAGGACCAGGAAATCCCTTGAGAGAATCGATAAAAAGTCCGGTATCTTCAACTATTAGCGGTATACCTATTTTTTCATACGCTTCTTTAGATTTTTTTAAGGCAATTTCCTCCAAACTATTTGATTGAATTTCGACAGTCTTAAACCTCACATATTCTATTTCGATGTTAAAGTTTCTGAGGTGGAGTAAAATTTCATTATATTTACCTTCATTAGTACTTGCAAATATTATTCTTCCCAATCTTAGAAAAAACCAATTACCAAAATAAAAGATTTAGCATGCATAAAGACAACAAATTTAATTAGAAATCCTAATTTATTAGTATATAGAGAACTTTAATTGACATCAATATCAGAAAAGAGATTAATTTTATCTTTGGTCCAATAGTAAGTATTTGCCTATGGTTTATTGTTCCCACTATTTCTGACCTAAGGCATGCTGTCGAGACTTGTTGGACGGGACCTAATAAAAAAGGTAGAATTCGTATTTAATCAAACACTTTTGCTTTATCTTTGCAGCTTTTCTTACTTCTTACTCTAGTATTATTTTCATATCGGATTATCTACTATATTACCTAACTCAGTACTTGATCCATCGCAGTTTTTGTCATTCGGGATCCAAGAAAAGAGATTAAGACAAACCATGTATGCGAGGAACGTTCTCCAATTCCATGTTATGAACAATTTCTATTTGATTTCAATTTGATAAAACTTAACTAGTCGAAGGTGCTTTATACTCCGCTTATGAGAGGGGCGTTTAGGTTGACAGTGGAGGCCTAAGCTTCCAGTGTCTATTGGCGCTAAAATTGTCAGTATTGTAGACGATGAGTTAGATATTACTGAACTCTTTCACGATGCTGTATGTGGCAGTATCGATGGAATATCTGTTGTAAGTTTTAATGATCCTGTAATTGCCTTGGAGCACTTTACACAGAACAAGGAAAGATATGCTCTTGTAATTTCAGATTTTAGAATGCCTAATTTAACGGGTTTGGAATTATTAAAAAAGGTAAAAAAATTTAAATCGAATGTCAGAACTATACTTGTAAGCGCTTACGAAGTAGAGTACAATGCTGTCTTTCAACGTTACATGCAAGAAAGTATTATAGATTCGTTTATTGAAAAGCCTGTTACCATTAATCAATTATGCCAGAGGGTTAGAGATGAGTTCCAAGTTTATCAATTAGCAACAGCATCACAATTGAAATAATGATGTGAAATACTAGTCATAGCAGCAAGTCTACTCTTCGCTTTTAAATTCTAATACGTGACATGTAGCATCAGTCTTCAAGCTGCCTTCACCCAACGTGTGTTGTCATAATATGCATTTAGGTTGGACTAGATGTCACAATTAATATTCATGAGATGGCGTATCTTTTCCTAGTTTCTATTTCGTCAATTCTCTCCAGAATGTTTTCCAATTCCGTTGAGTTAACAGATTTATATCCGTCTAAAAATTCGTCAAAAAATTTAGAGGATGAACGGTGAAAAGTACTCTTCAAAATTTCCTTAAATAATCTTATATCCATTGCCTTGTCTTCCGTCCTGGTTGAATAAAAAGAGAGTCCCATATCTATCATGGTGATTTTTCTATTAACAATGAAATTCGCTGGAGTAAGATCCCCATGGATCGTGTTATAAAGATGAAGAGTGGAAACGAACTTTCCTATATCAAAACAAATTGCTGACGTCAAAACCTTACTTGCTCTTGTTCCTGAAATAAATTCCATGACTATCTCGGCACGAAAAGGATCAACGAAATAAATGTATGGTGTCCGTAAGCCAAATTCTTTTGCCAAATTAATCATTCTAGATTCACTAATAGTTCTTTTTCTTCTCAAATCCTGATCAAGCATCCTCTGGCGATATGCTTTTGGAACTCTAATTTTTGATATTGCCCTTTTATCATACCATTTAGTCAAGTAAATATTTGACTCGGCTCCTTTGAACAATAGTTTGACGTAATACTGCAATGATAATATAACCAAAGTTTAGAAATAAAAATGTGGCACCAAAGGTAGATCCAAATCCAGGAGAAAAATTAGTTATTGAAGAAGATTGTTCTGAGATAAAACTTGGTAGTGGGATACTAAGTTTAACCAATCAGAGGATTATTTTTGAAAAAACAGAAGGAAATCTAACCACTCTGAACAAAAAGATAGGAAATGTTTTATTGAATTCGACTTTGGATAAACTAGGTAAAGTCAATTCTGAAGGCTTGATACTTACTAAAGTAGTCGTAGAGATAGGTAATTCGAAATACAAATTCAGTGTATTCAACAGCAAGAAGTGGGCTAAAGAAATAGAATTACAAAAAACATTATTCAATAAGGATTTGTAGATAGTCATGACGGATTGCAGGCGTGTTTTTCAATCAAAATAAGAGAATTATTTTCTTCTTGCATACTATTAGCTCATATTCATATGCATATCCATTTTAGTTTTGTTACCCATATGAGACATCATCTTCATCACATCGTCTTTGGGTGGGATGATACCGTATATTGGTGTATCACCAAAGTGATTGCTTGTTTTAGTTGCGTCTATTGATAATCCAATTACATGATTGTTTGCTGCCTTTATCTCAATCGGTACTTGTTCAACGGGTCCGTCCTTTAGTGTTACTGTTACTGTTCCTTTGTATGAAGTAGTATTGTCTTGATTACTGACATCACTCAATGAGAAATTAGATATGGAGTGTTTATGCATTGCAGTTCCATCCAACATGACCATGTAGATCCATGAATCAAACTTTGCAGTATTTGTCTGATTGAAGCTGTCCATGGTTTTATTTATGATATTTGTGAGCCAATGCCCAGAAAGAATCCATGAAGGTTCTCCTTGTTCGTTATTTTGAATGCTTGAAATAGCACCAAATGCCATATCTTTGTGAATCTTTCCTTTGGTAGGATATGCTTCACTAGAAGTTAGAGAGAATGTGGCAGCTGCTATTGTTCCTGTTACAACTAAAAGTGCTGTAAATAGAAATACAGATTTCCGAAAGGAGTGTTTGTTCGACATATGGAATAGATAAAGTCAGAAAATATTAAAAGTTACCGGAACAAAATCATTCCAAATATACATAAGTTGATAAAACCGTGCTGTTAATCGAAATATGTCTATGGCATCCTTACATTTAGGTTCTCCATAATACATCAACACTATCGACTCTCCATGACTGGTTAACAAAGGATCTAGATATGTCTATAAAATTTTTCGATTTTAAATAAGACAATATTCCGGTCCATGCAATTTGTGCTCCATTATCTCCTGCAAATGCAATTGGACATGAATTGAACTTTACTTTGTGTCTTTGGCATGCCAGATTGAGCATACTGGAAAGTTCTTTGTTAGCAGATACACCGCCAACTAGTAGCAATTCTTTTTTTTCAGTAGCAGATAGAGCTCTCTCAACTGCTTCTGTTATCATTGCAAATGCAGTCTGTTGAATCGAATAACTCATGTCTTCATTAGTATATTTACTTCTTGAATTCAACCTCTTGGCGGCAGATAGTATCCCAGAAAATGTAACATCATTTCCCTTTATTGAATATGGTAACGAGATATAATTTTTGCATGATTTATAAGCCAATCTTTCTATTTCTGATCCACATGGTGAAGCTAATCCTAGATGTCTTCCAAATTGATCCAGAAGTTGTCCTAATGTAATATCTAATGTTTCTCCTATAACGCGCCATCTTCTGTTATTAAATACCAATATCATAGTATGGCCTCCAGAGACTAAAAGGACTAAAGAATCCTTACTATCAGTTAGACTCATTCCAAGTTCAATATGTCCTAACGCGTGATTTATGGGGATCAATTTTATATTATAAAACGAAGATATTGAACGAGCAATGACGGCACCAATCCTTAAACAAGGACCAAGACCCGGACCAGCAGAATAAGCTACCAGGTCTAGATCTTTATATTTAATCTTGGATAATTCCAAAGATTTTTTCAAAACATCTATTGCTACGGATGCATGATGACGAGCTGCCTCCCTGGGATGGATTCCTGATCCCTCAGGAGCTTTGAAAGTATCCCTAACGTCAGAAAGAATATTAGGATATTTTTCAGAATCAGAATACCTTATTACTGAACAAGCAAAAGTGTGAGCTGTACTCTCTATTCCAAGACATAACATTAATATCACTTCCTGCTTGTTGCAGAGACAATTTTAATTACGTCATTATTTTTTAATTTATGATCAGCTCCCAACCTTCTTTTGCTTCTAACATCAATGGCAAAAAGAAAACCCTTTCCCAACTCCTCATGTACAGCATGGGCCAAATCCTTTACAGTTGATTCTTCATTTAATAAATAAGCCTCTGGAAGAATATTGCCTTTTTTATCGCTTAACTTTGATTCATCTTCAACTGGATAGACTACTATTTTCTTCAGCAAATCAAAACAGACTATATTTATAATTTCTTGAACACCTGTTGAACGATGCTTCTTAATAAAATTTGAAACAATCTCAAGTGCTTGTCTCTGTTTATCGCTTAATTGAGTATTCTCTTTAATTTCAAATGAATTGTCTCCTGGAAGATAGTGAATAAATCCGTTCTTTACAGCTTTTCTTAATAATATCTCTAATTCAGAAGAACAGGGTATTATATGAGTGTGCTTTTCTATGATTTTTTCCAGATTATTTTGGGATGTTGAAACATCCGCCTTATTTGCTGCAATTACTACAGGTTTTACGATTCTCCTGATATTTTGACAAAAGTCAAATATTTCCCGTTCATTCCAAGATTTAATTTTCGTATTATGTAGATTCAATTTGTTCAAAACTTTATCTATAGCGGGCTCTGTCACTCCAAGTCCAGACAATCTCTTCTTCAATACCTGAGTTGTATTTAGACCTGAAGAATCAAGCTCTTTCATATTGTCCCCTTCTCTCTTAATAATTGAAACAAGCCATAAATCAAATTCTTCTTCAACAAATCTTATGTCTTCAAGTGGATCTCCAGTACCGGGTGTCAATGGCCTTCCTTCGGAATCAGTGGAACCCGAGATATCTATGACATGTATGAGAGCATCGGCTTGCCTTGCATCATCTAAGAACTTATTACCAAGGCCCTTTCCTTCATGAGCGCCAGGAACTAGACCAGCTACATCGATAATTTGGATTGGTACAAATCTTATTCCATCTATGCAAATAGAATGAACTGGATTATCCTTAACCCCAAACTCTGTGCACACGCATTTTATTCTCACATGACAAATTCCAAGATTAGGTTTCACAGTTGTAAACGGATAATTCGCAATATTCACAATATTATCAGTTGAGGCAGAAAAAAAAGTAGACTTGCCTACGTTTGCCTTACCAATTAACCCTATGAGCACTCATAATGATTATTAAGATTCATAAATTAATGTTTTGAGTTTTGGAATCTCATTGATAAACAGTTTCCTTAAACACAAAATTTAATTTCTTTTACTATCATAATATTCATCCTTGGCCGGCATTTTTGCAATTACAAATTATACGAAAGATAAAGAAACCCTAATGTCATATTTCATTAATTCGTTACAGATGCTACAACATAGAGGGAAGGCATATTGGAAGATAATTATTGATAATTTAGTCTCTAGTGGTATCGGTCCATTCCCTTCTGAAGGATCAATTCTAAAGATGACAGATGATAATAGTAACCATCGATATTTAGTAGGATTAGGTTATTTATCTAAAAGAACCCCTAGATTTAAGAGCATGAATAAAATTAATGTGATTCTTGATGGTTTTTTCGTAGACATTGAAAAATTGCATCTACATCCACTTGTAGGGGACGCAGCAAGTGCTGATTCACTGTACAAGATTTATAGCATCTTCAAAAAATTACTGGTAGATAAAGAAAATCCAGAAAAAGCCTGTGAGTTTTTGGACAGACATTTAAGAGGAAATCTTACTATGATGTATGATGGAAAAATCTATTCATATCGAGATTCTACTGGTTTCAAGCCGCTTGTAAGCGGCACCGATAGAAACAACTCAATCTCTATTATTGCTTCAGAAAATTCCCTGCGTATTCCTTTTCCTAACATGAGTTTTCAAGATGTAAAACCAGGACAGTTAATCAAAATGGATACTGAAAACGGTCAACAAAAGTTACTATCGCTTCCTACAACAAGGACAATGATAGATCCATTTGAATTTATAAGAGAATCTCATGTTACTGCAACCATAGATGGAAAAGGAATCTATGAGGTTAGAAAAAAAATTGGAAAAATGCAGGCTGATTTTCTTTCAGCACATTCTGACATTGATATCGAAGCGGCCTATGCAGAACCTGATTATCCCAGACCCATGACACTTGGTTTTAGTGCAGAATACCGGAATCACATACCAAAATTTGACTTGGGTGAGGCTATAATCAATGATAGATATGATGATTCTGATCGTATGATAGATTTTTCTGAAAATATAAGTAAGAATAAAATGATAACTTCCGGAAAATCTTTAAAATACATTCTTAGACATAAAATTAGATATAAAAAGATTGGTCTAATTCAGGGAACAATTCAAACCGGCATTACTGCCAAAGAAACCATTTATTATCTGAGAAAAGTAGGTGTTAAATCGGTCTCTGTTATTGTTAGCTATGTTCCAACAGTAGACGGACGCCAAGTTGGCCTTTATACCCACAATAGAGAATTGATTGCTCATAAATATATTGGACAAGTACCCTCTCTTGAGGAACTCAACACTAAGATTTCTAGAGAATTAGGTGCTGATAGAGTATTTTATAATTCTCCTTCTATTCTCTCCAAAGGTATTGGGATTTCGGAATATAACTTATGGTTTCCTGAATGGGTACGATTTTTAGAATATGACAAGAAATGAGATTTAAGCGTGATACTGATCTAAAGCATTGGAAAGATGATCCAGTTAAGAAAATAACAATATTGAAAAAGTTACCAGTTGATGGGAGAGATGTAATTAGCTTTGAAATAAGGCAATATACCCATCATTGTTCCTACCAAAGATATCATACAATTTATACTATTTATTTGGAAACCAATAATAGTAAGATTGAAACCAAGTACAACCAAGGTATTCAAATGAGTGATAATAATATTGAGAGCATAGCTCACTGTATTACTAATTTGAACGGGGTCTATTCAACAATAAATCGATTGCTGTTAGAATTGGACAACTCCTAATGTCATGGCTCGAATGAACTGGCATTGCCGAAGACTAGCTTATTCTACAAGAATCACGGGTTAAAGCTCGGCTCCATAATGAAAATTACCTAAAAAAAATGACTCAAATCAAACTAAAATCAATTCAGATCTATTTTGTAATTATATTATGATGCAAGTATTATCTTTATTATTTAGTATAAAACTGAAATATTTAGAAACATATCGTAGAAAATCAATAATTTGAATAATTATTTTGGGATTATTTTGAATTTGTTTGGATCATTTATTATACAAATTGAAGTAAGGTGTAAAAAAAATTTGACCAGAATAACTATTTGACTTTTTACCTCTCAAGCTAGCAATAAAAGAGGATGTGCTACTTTGCAAAATCAACCCATATACCTTAAGGCCATTACTCTGAAAGACATTAGTGATGTTGATTCCATTAAAAATGATGCAAAAAAGCACATGATTTTAATAGTGCGAATAACGCCTATGGCTCAGAAGGATATTGAAACATTACGAAAGGCTATAGACGATTTATATAATTTTGTCAAATCGGCAGGAGGAGATATTGCGAGATTGGGTGAGGAACGAGTAGTGATTACGCCGCCAGCTGTGAAGATATGGAAAGGAGTACATGACCTAAAGTAAGTTCAATGATATTTCACAATACCTTGATTGATTCTTGAACCAGTGGATGAAAACTTTGGATCTTAAATATCTTGTTGATGGAATTTGATAAGTTTTGACATTTTTTACCTTCTCCATGATTAGTTATTACTTTCTTTAATTTTGGTTTCAACCGGTTTACGTATGCTAATAACTGATTGTAGTCACTATGGATACTAAATCCTGGTATCACATGAATATTACACTTAATTTCAAGATTTTTACCCTCAATAGTAATATTACGTTCCCCTTCTTGGAGTGATCTTCCAGGCGTCGATTGAAATTGCTCGGAAAGTAGTATAACCTTACTCAGAGGGTCATTAGCTATTTGACTCAAATATGTTACTGATGGCCCTTCTGTAAGCATTGAAGATGGACATAATATTATTGATTTCTCCCATTTAACAGATGGTTCTAATTTCACGAGGCTATTAATAAAAAGAGGATCTCCAATTTGCTCACTTATTCTCTGTTTTAGGGGTTTTGATAAATAGTCCGAATACATTTCGTAAAAATTAAACATATCCAATATTTTTTCATCCACAAAAATGTTCTCAGGATTTATCATTTTGACACTTCTTAACATTCCCAATGTAACACAAATTTCTTGCGATTGGCCAAGAACTGGAACAGGTATCAAGAGTCTTCCACCCTCTTGAATAGTTGAATTGATACTTTTTGCTAAGTTTTCTTCTGCTACATCCCTTGTAACGAATTTATCATCTCTGTTTCCATTTGTACTTTCTATTACCAGTGTTTCTGCTCGCGGGAAATTCCAAAAAGCATTATCCACAATATTCAATCTTCCAAATTTTAGATCGCCGGTATATACAATATTGTGGTCCCCATTTCCAATATGCATGTGAGTGGAGGCAGAACCAATCATGTGTCCCGAATTTGCGAATGTTATTCTAACGTCCGGAGAAATATCGGTCACTGCACCAAAATTTAGAGGTATCACATGAGTAATTAGACTTTCTATATCTCTTGTTGAGTATAAAGGTTCTATGGACCGTGAAACATAATCCTGCAATACTGATATCATAATTGGGAAAGTTGGTTCTGTGCAGTATACAGGACCATCATAACCATATTTACATAAAATTGGAACAGCTCCGCAGTGATCAAGATGTGCATGTGAAATAATAACTGCGTCAATTTCATCCATGCCAATCCCGTAAATATCTAGTCGCGGGAGTATGTCTGTATCTTCATCTTTATAACTTTTAATTCCAAAGTCCAATAAGATCTTACTTTCATGAGTAACGATCAACATTGCACTTCTTCCAATTTCTGAAAAGCCTCCTAAACATACTATGCTTGCTTCTTCAGAACCAGACAGTTTTTGTCTAAATATTTTTTCGCCAACTCGTTTGTAAAAAGACATTCTTTCCTCAGATAAATTGTGTAATATTTCATTCACAGATTTGACTAGCCTCAAATTTCTTGGAGCTCGCCTACACATTAATTTCCAACCAGTTTTTTCAACCAGAGCAATTTCTAATTGGCTGAGCTCTGTTTGAGTTCTAAAATCGTCAACAAAAACCGTAGCCTCTCCTAGAGCAGGATCAAAATAAATTTCAGAGATACTATTTGGGTAGGAACAGCTAGAACGAATTATTTGATTAACGGATTCTTCAGAAGCTCTAATCGAGATATCAGTTCTGATAACTATTCTTTTCTTTATAGAATTCACCATTTTAGAAATTATTTCTTGATTCTCCAAAAGTACCGAAGGTTTCCTTGAATACAGTACAATAAAGGGTCCTTCATATTCTATCTTAGTTATTTCAGAATCTGACGGGATGTTATTTAGAATTGCAGCAACAATGTTTTTGTTTCGTTCTTCATCCTGTACTCTATCATACATATCAATATTTCACTAAACTATATTATCTTCATTTAGAAGTTTGTATATTGGAGTGTATGACGAGCTAAATAAAGGTTCTCAAATCATCTATTCATCTTACACCATGTTCACGCTGCTGAATTTGGAATAAAATTAGTTTTTCTTATCAATATTCTTCCGATTTGATTTACAAAGCGATAGAAATAAAATGAAATACAACAAATGTATATCAAGACGAATTGACATCGGAGCCAAACCACCTAATGGAACTGCCAAGAAAGATACTGATTGGTAACGATGTAATCTACCAACTTGGATCATTTATAAGAGATCTAAATGATAAAGCAACGAGAGTTATAGTCATTTCTGGAAATACAGTAAGAGCTAGAGTTGGAAAAGAATGTGTAGATGCGCTAGATAGCTCCTCTTTGAAGCATAAATGGATTGAGACTCCCAATGCTTCGATGAATGATATCAATTCTTCCCAATCAATCATAAAAATAGAACAACCTAATTTTATTGTAGGTGTGGGTGGAGGAAGATCAGTAGACGTTGCAAAAATGATTTCTTTTAATCTGAATATTCCATTTATTAGTGTCCCGACCTCTGCCTCACACGATGGAATTTCAAGCCCATTTGTCTCTATCAGGGGTAGAGACAAACCATATTCATTAAAAGCGCATGCGCCTATTGGTGTTATCGCAGATACTAGGCTCATTTCGGAAGCTCCGTATAGACTTCAAGCTAGTGGCTGTGGCGATTTAATTGGAAAAATCACAGCTGTTAAGGATTGGGAATTAGCTAGGGATGATAATAATGAGTACTTTGGTAGCTACGCTGCCAACCTTGCAAATATGAGTGCAAAAATAATTATAGAAAATTCTAATAAATTGGGCGATCGTGCCCACATAAGAACAATTGTGGAGGCCTTGATAAGTGCGGGTGTTGCCTCCTGCATTGCAGGAAGTAGCAGACCATGTTCTGGCTCGGAACACTTGTTTAGTCATGCTTTAGAATATGTATCAAAAAGTAATTGTGGTTTACATGGGGAAAGAGTAGGCATAGGTACAATAATTATGTCAAAGGTTCATGGCTTGGATCATGACATCATAATCAAGACTTTAAAAAATATCAAAGCTCCGACTACGGCGAATGAAATTGATGTAACTGAGGAAGAAATCATAAAATCATTATTAATAGCTCAATCTCTGAGACCTGAAAGGTATACGATTCTTAACAAGATTAAGATGGATCAAGACTCGGCAAGAGCAGTTGCAAAGTCAGTCAGCGTCATCTAGCTAAAGATTGAAAGTTGGATCAGAACCGAATCTTAATGGTTTCAAAGGATTTTATTTCTTTTGAGTTCTTGTTTCATCCTTTGCCTTTGGTTCATCCTTTGCCTTTGGTTCATCCTTTGCCTTCGATGCCGGCTTAGATTTATTGTAAATCTCTAAAAATTTTATGCTTTCCACAGATGGAATGAATTTAAATAAATCACCAGATATTGCCTTCTTAATAACCTGCAGTCCATCAATCAAAAAAGCTTCTTCTGGCAAAGAAATGACAAGTTCAGGTTTGTTAAAGGTTATTGAAATCTTGTCACCCTCCACAAGAAGTCTCCTCTTGACAAGAGATGATGCTTTCTCTTCATCGGTTTTTAACACCTTTAGAATATTGACATTGTAATTCAGTGTTTTTCCGGCTAATCTATGGTTAAAGTCAACCTGAACGCGCCCTGAACCAATAAACCTTACTAACCCTCTTCTATCGTCTATATCAACTACATCTCCAGCCTTTATTTCATCAGCCTTATCACCAAATTTTCTTTGTGGAATCATCCTTACCTTATTCGGATCTCTCATGCCAAATGCTTTGTCCGGAGCGATATCAACATTCAAATTATCACCGAGTTTTGCAGTCGTTAGAATTTCGTCGAGTCCTTTTAATACCCATCCTTCTCCTATCGAGACTAATCTAGGTTCATACTTTAAGCTAGGATCATAGAGGTTAGATTTCTTCGCACTTTCTTCCACAGTGGTCTCAAAAATTTCGTCTGAATCCTTCACTTTAGCAGTATAGTCTATAAGAATGAGTGATCCTTTTTCCATTGTCACGAAACTTGCTGTCGATTTACCATAATATTAAGCTTAACAACTAGCCCCTATTGACTCAGTACATTGTTGGCTACTGACAATCCGTCCTTTATTGGCGGCACGCCCAGAATTGACATTGATGATGAGATGGAAGAGAGAGTTCTCATAACATGGTAACTACTTACTTCGCCCATACATCCTACTCTAAAAACTTTTCCCTTAAGTTCCCCAAATCCCCCCGCTAATAAGACCTTGAATTTAGTTGAAATCAATTCTCGAAATTTCTTGTCATCAATACCGGGAAGATAATTTACGGCTATAACCACATTGCTTCTGGAATCAGCATTTGCGAATGGTGTAAAGCCAAAGGCTTCTAGTCCGGAGTAGAAGGCATTAGCACACTTTCTATGTCGATTAATTCTATTTTCCATTCCCTCTTCGATAATGATTTTTAATGCTTCGTGGTAAGCATAAAAAAGACTCACAGCAGGCGTGAAAGGAGTTTCAAAACTGTCGTTATAATACTTGAAATATCTTTTTAGATTCAAATATTGACTTGGGGGAGGATTCTCAATCATGTATTTTTTTGCTTCCTTGCTTATTGAAATCGGTGCAATTCCTGGAGGCGCTGCTAGGGCTTTCTGAGTTGCTGTAAAGCATATATCTACATTCCATTTGTCAACTGGTAGCTCATCACCACCCAGAATTGAGACTGCGTCTACGACAAAATATGCTCCATGAGCCTTACAGAGATCGCCTAATTTGGACAAATTTCTCAAAGTCGTACCTGTAGAAGTCTCATTATAAACGACGTACAGGGCCTTAATATTAGAATTTTTTTCAAAAGCCTCTTCTATTTTTTCTATTGGTGGGTTTTGTCCATAAGGTGAATTTATCCTAATAGTTTTTCCTCCATAGTTATCTACAAGATCTGCAAGTCGAGTACTAAATTCTCCATTTACAGGTATAACCACTACGTCATCTTTTTTTATAAGATTTATAACAGAAGTTTCGACAGCTCCTGTGCCTGAAGTTGTGAGTACTACAACATCATTTTCGGTTTCAAATACCGTTTGTGTCTTATTTACTATATCTTTGTACAATTTTCTAAAATCATCACTTCTATGGTTTATCATGGGTGTTAGCATTGCATTAATAACTCTATTAGGAACATTAGTCGGGCCTGGAAGCATTACAAGATATTCCAATTACATTCATGAAAAGATTAGAGCCAGTATTTATAATTACGTAAAAAATTGGAAAGAGAAATAAATGATTCTATTTTGCATTAATTTATGCTTAAAGAACGTGCGAGAAATATCCTTGATACTATAGCTGCCACCGGATTTAACGCATTGATGGTTTTCAAACCAGAAAATATTTTCTATCTGACAGGTTTTTGGGGCGAATCCGTGGCCGTATGTACCCATGATGAGATTAAATTATTTGTTCCCAAGTTAGAAAGCACCAGGGCTTTGAATGAATCCAAATACTATGAAATTATCACTGCTGAACGTGGGGCTGGACTGATAAAGTCAATTATACCCTTTTTATCAAGACACAAATTCTATTCTGACTGCAGTGATTATGAAACAGTTCGATCTATTTTACCATATACAGATAACAGTAAATTTATCATAGATGAATCGCCATATCGTAATGCAAGAATTGTCAAAGATGATTCTGAAATTGGGAAAATCAATGAGGCATCACGTATTATAGACAAACTCTATGAAATGTGCAATGACGAAATAAAGAGAGGGATTACGGAAAAACAATTGCAGGCAAAGTTACTATACGAAGCTATGAACCTCGAAGGAACATCTACATGTTACCCATATACTCTGAATCCATTCATAATTGCTAGTGGACTTAATAGCGCTCTACCTCATTTCGAAACATCAAATAGAGAATTTATTGATGGGGATTTCATTGTCGTTGATTTAACTCTGCGATATAATGGGTATATTTCCGATGCCACGCGTACATTTGCGTTAAACAATGTAAGTCCTGAAATGCGTGAAGTGTATAACCTTGTCAAGAAATCTCAACAGCAGGGACTCGAGTGTATAGAGGAAGGGGTTGAATGTGGGAAAGTGGACGCTGCTTGCCGCAATCTGATATCAAATAGAGGATATGGTGACAATTTTATTCATTCTACAGGGCATGGGGTTGGCTTGGAGGTTCATGAACAACCATGGATACGTCAAAATGAATCTAAAAAATTATCAAAAGGCATGGTTGTTACTGTTGAACCTGGGATCTACATAAATTCAAAGTTTGGTGTTAGGATTGAGGATACGATTGTAGTTAATGAAAATACCAACGTTACTGATTCGACTCTAACCAAATTTACCAAAGAGTTACTAATCTTGTGATCACAAAATAATCAATCAATGTATCTTTATCATTTTGCAAACAATCTCTAATAAATTTCTAGCAATTTCCTTCTTTGAGTCAAGTGGGATATGGATTATATCCTTTTCTTTATCTATTATGTAGACCTCATTTGTATCAGATCCAAAATCGCATCCTTTTCTTGAGACATCATTGGCTACGATTAGATCACCATTACACTCATTAAGTTTAGCAAGAGCTCTCTTGACTAACAATTCCTTTGAAATTCCATATTCCGCTTTGAACGCCACCAGAAAAATTTTATTATCAAATTGTTTTATTTGATCGACAATTTTTGTGGTTGGAACAAGTTTAATGGTTTTAGTTCCATTTCGAGTATCCATTTTGTTGGGCATTATCTTGCTGGAATGTAATATCGAAAAATCTGCAACGGCGGCGGCATGAAAAACGATATGCTGTTTTTCATTCAAAATTCTTTCTTTCACAACCTTTAACATTTCTTCAGTAGTCTTGATTCTTATAATGTTCATTCTTGGATCTTCTGGAATATTCAAAGATCCATGTCCATAAACAAAAGTTACGTTGAAGCATTTATCCAAACATTGTTGTGCTATATTCAGTCCCATTTTTCCTGAACTTAAATTGGTCAAAATTCTGACTGAATCAATGTATTCGACTGTAGAACCCGCTGTTACCAAAACATTAATTCCAGACGTCATTTTGCCTTTCTTTATCCCGATTTTATCAATTACAAATTGTACTACCTTTTCGGCAGAAATTACTTTTGCTTTATCCTCTGTTATAGATGGTTCTAGTACCGATACTCCTAATGACTTTAGTTTCTTGATATTTTCCGATATAATGATATTTTCATACATGGCCTCATGCATTGCGGGAGCAATTACGATGGGTATTCTTGATCCAAATGCTACGCTCAGGACAGTTGTTACTGGATTATCTTCTATTCCGTTAGCAAATTTTCCCAAAGTGTTAGCTGTGCAAGGATATACAACGACAATATCTGATTTACCGTAATTGGCAAGAGCAATATGTTCCAAATCTGATGTTAGTTCTGATACAGTTTTGTTTCCCGTGGCCCAATTCATTATTTCCTCTGTTAGTAACCTGGATTTAGTTGATTTTGACATCACCGGATAGACCTCTGCACCATTGCGCATCAACATTCTGCTAAGATCTACAGCTTTGTATGCAGCTACACTGGCAGTAATGCACAACACAACTTTCTTTCCTTTCAGAATATTGCTATGAATACCTATAATTTCTTTTGATATATGTTGCTTATTTTGAGAATTCTCATTTGAAATATTCATATCAAACCCTTTTTAGCATTTTTTCTAGTCTTGCAAATTCTTCTTCCGTCATATGATACATATGTTCTTCCTGTGGGAACTTTCCTAATTTAACTTCTTTCTCGTATGCTTTTATAGCATCAAATATTTGATCTGACAAATTGAGATATCTTTTTACAAATTTAGGTTTCATTTCTTTGTACAATCCTAACATATCATGGATAACCAATACTTGTCCATCAACGTAAGGTCCACAACCTATCCCAATTGTTGGAACATTTACATTTTGAGTTATCACTGACGCTACTTCGCTGGTAACTTTTTCAAGAACGATGCTAAAAACTCCCGCTTCTTCTAGACCCTCGGCTTCACTTATTAGTTTGATTGCATCTTCAGCTGTTTTCCCCTGTGAAATATAGCCATGATGTAGTGGGGTCGTCTGAGGTTTTAATCCTATATGTCCCATTACAGGAATACCTAGGCTGGTCAATTTTTTGACAATATCAACAACTTCCAATCCGCCCTCTAACTTGATGGCATCGCAACCACATCTTAAGAATTTAAGAGCATTTCTAATTGAATTTGACGTTCCCATTTGATAGGATCCAAAAGGCATGTCAGCAACTATTATTGGTCTTGTTATTGCATTTACTACTCCTTCGCAAAATGTCAACATTTCGTTCATTCCTATTTTCCTGGTTGAATCATATCCCAGCATGACAGTTGCTGCACTATCACCTATCAAGACCATGTCCAGATCAGTCTCATTACAAATACGAGATATGGAATAATCGTACGACGTTAACATTGTTATTTTTTCTTTGTTTTTTTTCTTATTCAGAATTTCAGTAATTGTTAGCTTTGATTTTTTTTGACTTCCCATTTCATATTCCTCTTCTTATCAATTGCAACGATTTGTGCATATTTTCTTTATTATCAAAATTCTTAATCTGTTGCAATAAGTACGATTTATCTCTCTTAACTAATTGTTCTGAGATCTTTATCATATTTGGTATCGCACGTACAATATTGTCAACAATAGTAACATCAGAAGCCATCGCAGTACGTGAAAGTGGATTTAGATCTACAGAAATTACCTTCTTGCCCATTTTTACTAGACTTTCTGTTCTATCACCATCTTCAAGTGCAACAAAAATAGTATCAGACTTCATTATCCCATTCTTATCAACATATTTGCGATTACTTGATATACCATTAATAACAGATTTTAGTTTGGTGTTCAATCCCAATACCTCAGTTGCGTCTTCTTTTCTTAATATTTTTTCAATTGCATTGGATCTAGCCGTACTCTTATGAAAAAGGTTTACCTCAAATCCTGATTTAGTAAGATTACTCAATATAACTAGATCTCTCGCACATAACGCAGCTGTGTTACCATTGATAGAAATAATTGACTTATTTGATAGCAATAATAAACAGATAGCTGCTTTTTCTGCGTCGTACGCATATCTTGTGGTCCTCTCGCCCAGTAAATAATCAAAGGTTTCTCCTCTACCATGGGCAATCAGTCCTTGTGGAACAACAATTCCCTTCCTAAAGCCCTCAACCAATTTTTCGCGTATGATGAGCGATTTTGCTCTTGGATGAGTGGGTGGAATTTCATGTATCATGTTTTCTAATTAATCTAGCACCCTCATTTTCAATATCAGAAATAAATAACCTCGCAGAGAAATTTTTTGAAACCTTTCTTAATTCTTCGAGCTCATTTTCTTTCACGATTGTGAAAACGGTCTGTCCAAATAGAGCTGCACTACTATAAAAGCCATTTTGTAATAAGAGGTCCATCAGGTTATTGCAGCTTTTATTTACGAATCGCAATGATTGTGAAAAGTCGTAAGATAGTTCTAGGAAATCTGTAATACTTTTCGTTTTGAGTGTCTTTGTCATCATTTGATTACATTCATGGTTTGAAAGTCTTCCAATACTTTCGATAAAATACCGGGTAAAAATAGGTGAAAAACAGAAAATGGCAACCTTGGAATTATTTATTTTTATTACACTTGTTTTTCCGATACCCGGGGCACCACCCTTTAATCTAACACATAATCCTCCATAATACTCTGAGAGCACTGTTCCTAAACCGGTCCTACACTCTATTTCAGCCCTATGAGCTATCTGAGCTGATTCCATATCTGAAAGACCCAAAGAAAGAGCATGATTGAGTGCATACGATAGACTCAGTGCTGCAGATCCACTCGTACCAATTCCATAGCCAATTGGTACTCCAACTTCATGATTTACTTTAACGAAGTAATTCTTACTTGCCCTTCTCAGGAATTCATTTATTACGAATTTTGAAACGAGTGCATCTTTGGAAATAGCCCCATTGATACTAATTGTAATATCATTTTTTTCACTACGATAAAGCTCTACTGTGCTTGTAACTCCCTTGCGAACGGAAATGCCTGCCCCCAAAGAACCACGTTTCAAGATTGATCTATCTTTAATCTCGCTATAATATCCTGTTATGTGACTCGGACTAAATGCCTTTCCGATAGAAATCGCAGGAGTTATTTCTAAAGTCATTTGGATCATAATATAATATTTAGAAAAATATAAGAATAATGTTTAATTAATTTATATGCATTTAAATTTAGTATGTTTCAGAACGAACGACGCTTGCAAAAAATTGGAAGCAGCATACTTATGTCATTACCAGCTGAATGGATAAAGACGCTTGGTCTAAAAAAGGGAGATATTTTATCTATTGAAAATAACGATGACAACTCTATTACTATATTTCCAACCAGTGATAGAAATAGTCAAACCAAGGAAATAGCAATTCATCTCCTTGATCTTTCACATGAAAAATTGATTAATCAGATATATGGAGCATATCTGTTAGGGTATGACATCATAAAGATTGTCGGAAGAACTCAAATCGACTTTGAAAATCGAGAACTAATAAAAAAAGCAATGAGAAATTTGATTGGGCTTGAAATTGTTGATGAGGATGGCCTAAATATGACAATTCAGTTTCTCCTCGATGCGCATTCGATGAACATCTCTAAAATATTAAAGCAAATGAGCTCCATCGTGAGCGGTATGCATAAGGATATAGTTAATGCCATGAAAACAAGAGACAGTGAAATCGATCTTCTTGTAAGGGGAAGAGATGATGAAGTAAATAGGCAATATTTCCTTATTGTACGATTGATTAGAACCGCGATGATGGATCGCAGATTAGCTTCTAGTCTGGATCTTAGCAATATCGATATTTTGGATTATAGAATTGCGGCAAATCATTTAGAAAATGCAGGGGATTTTATTTCTAGATTATCTTCCCAATTATCAGGTTTTTTTGATAAAATAAAATATGAAAAAATCATTGAGGCAAACTATTTGATTTTGGAAATGCAAGAAAAATCCATTTCTGGATTCATCACTAAGGATACCGAAAAGTCTTCTCACGTAGTAACTCTCTTCAATAAGTTCGATGCAATATCTACCTTCATTAAGAATGATTATATCAAGTTAGAAGGAAATTATCAATCTGCGTTAAAGATCATAAATATAATATACACAATGGATGAGATAGCTAGATGCTGGGTTGATATCACCGATTTAATAAAACCAGTCTATTCTATTAGGTAGAAAGAGTTTTGAAGCGTAACCCATTCATGTTCAAGAACTGACATGTAAAAAGGAACAACCTTTTTCACATTAAATCTTGAAATATTTTTTTTCTTCTTCATTTCTTTAATAATTTTACTTTCTTCATTGTTTAGCGGACATGATTCTGGACTGTGTACCGCTAATACTCCAAACAGTGAATTTTTGTTCGATTCCATCTGGTCTTTTATCAATAGTGGACACTTAAATGAGTTATCAAGGGTTCAAAAGAATTAACTTTAGAGTCGGTCGGACAAGTTTAGAAAATGTGTTTATCATGATTCATGATGGTTATGAGTGCCGCACTTTTTGCAGCAAATTCTGCAGTCCTTTCGGATTTGTTGTCGCTGCCAATTATTAGTACATCATTTTCTTCTGGGTTCAACCCCTCTACTAATAAGGTATGTAGATTTTGTTCTGTGCGAAGTGCGTCAAAATTGGTGTTTGGGATAATGAATCTCTTGTCTTTGTAAACCAGTGTGGTGGCACCCAGTGCGTTCATTTTTATCGCTGAATCTCTTTGTTCTATTCCTGTCTTGATTACGTAGCTCATTTGTCTGAGTAAAATTCCATAATTAAATTTGCCTAATGCGACGGAGCATGTAGAAATACTCATTTCTGCTGGCATTGATAATACTAGCTCTGAAAGCAATTTAGTTCCCTTTGTACTTATTCTTGTTCCACTCTTATCAGTTACAACAAGATCGTAGATTTTCAGGTGTTTGACAAGTGTTTTTACTGTACCCTCTCCCAGATCAAGTTTTTTACATAGAGTATGCCTACTAACGTGCCCTTTTTCTTGAATTAGCTGCAATGTCTTTAATACATGCACCATTTCAAACGAGAGAATTCGGCTTGGTGCTATTCTACTTGCTACCTTTTGGAGTGTCCTAACATAAGTATGCATTACATTAACGATTATACATCAAATAGTGTAATTTATACAATTATAGAATTCATTCTAGGCTAGTTGGATAAACCAACCAATTATTTATATATATTAATAATATTAATGAATGAGAATGTCATACACGAGACAATTATTTGTAGAACGATCAGATGTTTCCAAAGTGGCAATAGGAGTTTTGGTTGCAATTATGCTATTTGGATTATTTGCCTCAGGTTTTGATCAAGGTCATCTTTTTAGTCTGGTTGAAGGGAATGAGTCCTTTGATAACAAATGGTTGCATGAATTCGTGCATGATATGAGACATGCCTCCGGATTTCCATGCCACTGAAAACGTATTGGATAATGAATAGATCATGCGAACTTTGCCATTTCTTCTCGTTACTGTCGTTTCCGGGGCCATAGCAGGAACAATTCTCGGACTAATTAACCTCGGTGTAGTAGAACCATTTATTGATAAAGCAATCGAGTTAGAAATACAAAACGATATTCAAGTGGGTCAAACCGTGAATATCAATGAAATCACTGATTACAGAACTTGGCAGAAGGGTGGAGAAATCGTAGGAGGATTGGTTTATGGAATTTCTTTATCTTCGTTATTCGGGATAGTGTTTGCCTACTCAAGAAAAACGTTACCAGGTAAAAATGCCAAGTTAAAGGCAATATCTCTAGCATCCATAATGTGCCTTGTGCTTTTTATTGTCCCTGCATTAAAATACCCTTCAAATCCGCCTGCTGTTGGAGACCCAAACACGATCTATTATCGTCAGAGTTTATTTGTAGTATTTCTTGTCATCTCTGGACTTAGTGCACTAGGCACAGCAGTTCTTGTGAAGAAACTTAATCAAACAGTTCCCAAGAAAATGGTTATTGCCTGCGCCACTTATGGAGCTATCGTGATTGTATCCTACATTATCATGCCTTCAAATCCAGACAAGATATCGATAACAATGGATCTGATTGAAACTTTCAGGGTTGTGAGTGCGGGAACGATAGTCATGTTCTGGGGAGTTCTTGGATTGATCTTTGGAACTCTTTGGCATCGCTTTGACCCTCACAATTTTGAAAAGATTGCTGCCTTCTAACCTATGCCTTGATTGCTGGTAGAAATAATATCCCCGATACTTCTCAAGACCCGGGTTTTCGTTTGATATTTGATAATCGAGATTTAATGAACCAATCGCTTTTGGATTGGGATATGCTCTGTACTTGAATTTACTTGATGATTCCTTAATACTGCGTATATTCTTAATTAGTAAAGACATAAGACATTGTAGTTTCCAGTAATGATACTCAGTCTTCGATTTGCCATAGTAGAATATTTATATTCATTATAATACTAATATTTTCATACCCCGAAAAACTGTCTACGGTAAATGTCCAAAATGTAGGACTAAAAGTCAACTTGAGGTACTATCGAGTAATCCCGGAAATGAGAAATTTAGGTGCAATATGTGTTATAACAAATTTACAATGGACGAACTCTAAGAAGTCGCATCCAGCCAATAGTGATTCTTTTTTTCTTTTATTTATTCTGAATAAATAAATCATATACTTGCTTTAATAATTAGACTTGACTTATTTGCTGATGAAATAAAAAATGTGGGTTTAAGTGTACTGTTTTGTATTTCGTTATTGACTGCCCGCTGTTTGATTTATTATTAGTTCCGCAGCATGCATTTTTAACAGATCTTCGACAATTTGTACACCTATTTCATCGGAGAAATAAAGAGATACAGGTTTATAATATGTACTATCCTTCTTGACTTAGAAAATCTATTGAGTTAAAAATTCTAATTTAAAATTCACTGGTTAACCTTTTTTATTTAATATTGTAACCTTTTAATGATAACCTTAGAGCGTCTAGTAAATCCGAATGTCGTTTGTCTTTAATAATTTTCTATATTAATCCACGAACTTCAATGACTTTACGATTTCTTCAAACTCTGGTAAATATTTTTCAAAGTCTTTTACATTGGCCATGTATGCTATGAAATAAGGTTGTTCGTTATGCATTAACATAAATTCCACAAATTTAATGCCACTGAATGATTTTAGTCCATCACCATGAATCTTTACTGCTGCCTCATTGTCAAGAGTTACGTTCTCTTTAGAAGTGACATTCATGCCATCTTGTCTATCGATCTTATATTTTACATACACATCGAAACCAGCGTTTTTTATTGGAAAGTTCCTTTCCTGTTCAAACGAAGCGAATGCACCTTCATCTTTCATTTTTTCACTTAATGGTTTACTATGATTAACAAGCAATACACCGAATTCGTTTGGAGTTAATGCGACCACCGGAAATACGCCCTGTTCATATGCCCAATTGTCTGGTATGTCTACTGAAAAATCAGTATTATTTACAACTATAGCATTGACACTAGAGATCGATAATGATAACGCTACAAGCATTACTGCTATTGCAACAAAAACTAAACAGATAGGAATAGATAGGACGTGAATCTTAATTTCATTCATATATGTTAGAGTTTACTACAACTAATAACCTTTTCCAGCAATTTTTCATTTTTGTAATTAGTCCCAGAGAAGTTAATTATCAATTAGAGTGATAAAGCAACATAGTAGATATTTTGTATGATTCTAGCAATCTATGATATTATTTATTTATTAATACAACTATAAAGATAATTTAATTCTGAATAATGAAAATTCAACATATTCGAGCTTAATAATGATTGTGAAAATATGACATTTTTAATATTGAAATAGGTGTTCGTGTAAATCAATTTAAGTTTGGATACCGTCGATGGATCTTCAAGTGATGGACATAAGAATATTCAAAAACATAATAGTCATTTCTCTAATAAAAGATCGATGTATGATTCATCCTTTCAATATCCTGTAAGAATAGGTGATGAGTATGATGTGAATATCCAAGATATGAGTAGGAATGGTGATTCAGGTGTTACAAGGATAAGAGGATTGATTACTTTCGTGAGAGGGACTAAACCTGACGATAAAGTAAGAATTAAAATTATAAAGATTGGGAAAGGTTATGCAAGAGGACAATTAATAGCATACTTGGATTCATGAATTAGTCTAATAAAAGAATAATGAACATTTTACTGTACACGAGTATCAATCTAATGTCCTCAATACTACTTCGTCCGATAAGGTAGATCGAAAGTAAGAATTAATATGGAGGAATTTTATTTAGTAGAAACATAAATGAAAAAAAGAGAGATGCGCACAAAACGACATTAAAATTTTTTATCCAGTCTATAATGTTTATAGTTATCGGTTGCACAATGGTTGGTACAGACTCATATATAGATAAAATTTTTGCGTTTCATCTAAACTATCCAGAATTTGATACAGAAAAGGAGGTCAAAGACTTCTATGAAGTCTTGAGAAATTCACCAAATTTTGAATCAAAACTCATGCAATTAGAAAATATGTCTGATTTTGTCAGCGTTGGGTGCAATTTGAATACGCTTATGTCCCCTGAACTATCAGAAGCAGAAAGTGTGAATCATGATTTAGAAATATGCGATGATGAAGTAGGTGCAATGAAAGCAGAATGTGATAAACATTATGATGTCATGGAATATTGTAAGGAAAAAGATGACTTTATGACGAATTATATAGCAGAAAGGAATTTGAGTGAAAATTCATCTGGTAAGTTGGCGTCAGCATCGCCTAATTAAATAGGTTTAACTTGTATAACTATTAAAATGGGATATGGAATATTTCCGGAGAATCCTCTTTTTTGTATAAATTGGAACGATCTCATAAAGCTCTACTTCTCCTCGCTAGTGTAGTAGTTAAAACATTTCTGATGGCAATAGTTTCTAGTTATGTCTTTTGTGGTAGTACTAATCCCAATGTCTTGTTTTTCATTTGTGTCGAAAATGTTCCATTTGTGGGTGGTAGTATAGCTGCAGTTGCAATCATGGGGGCTCTTTTTGGATATTACATTTCAAAGCTCAGATCATTTGATTTAATATTTCCAAATCTAATGATGGGGGATTTTATAGTAACTGCAATGTATTTTGGGGCATCCTTCTCTGCACCTTCATTTATTGCCTCAAAAGCAATGATTTGGTTATTTGGTGTGTGGATTTTGGGTATGCTTCTTGCCCCATTCAACAAGGACCATACTACCTTAAAGAAGGTAACCGAATATGGAGCGCTTGTTGCATTAGGAACTCTACTTACTGCACATTTTATTCCATTTTTGCAAGAATATGAATCTTCATATACAGTTAGCATGATGGTAACTAGTGTCCTGAGTTTATTCGGAGCCGGCAGAGATAGATAAATTTATGTGAGATACTAAAATAAAGTAAATACAAGACTAAGAGAATTTACTCAATCTTGTATACAATACTTCATGGTTACCTGTTGTATCGTCTTCCCATACCATGTGGATCCCGTTTCTTGATACTGTAATAGAAGGACATTCTGAGATTCCGGTGTTGTTACTCACATTTATGGGCTTATCGATACTAGTTCCATTCATAATACCTTTAGTAAAGAAGATATCTTGATTACCATATATATTATCCTGCCATACAATGTATGAATTACCGTCAGTGATAATA
Organism: Nitrososphaeraceae archaeon; assembly: GCA_035620895.1. Classification (GTDB taxonomy): domain Archaea; phylum Thermoproteota; class Nitrososphaeria; order Nitrososphaerales; family Nitrososphaeraceae; genus TA-21. Next base: position 15,395 of record DASPFY010000002.1, on the reverse strand, counting down.
TTCTCAACATTTGACGAGTTAGTAGAAGAAATATGAACGCTGTTTCCAAAATCGTTACCATTATTAATGCTACTACTAACATAAACATGTTTTTTATCAACTGGCATATTGCTAGTCCAAGCGACTAACACATGGTCAGCATTTGCAGCCACCTGGGTTTCTCCACCATCTATACGTTCATCATTTAGTTTACTAAGGTTAGTGACATTATGTATTTTGTTGTTGCTCTTATGACCTTTAATGAATAAGATTTCTGTATCTTTATCGTTCTCTTTATCCCATGTTACGAAATATTCATCCGCATCTGCCGCTATCTTGGGAAACGTTTCCATGTCTGCTATGCCGACCTCCCTTAACTCTGCAAATGTTTTACCTGCATCATCGCTCTTACTTAATAAGATGATATTACGCATTTCTTTATCAAAGCTATTCCATACTATGTACACACTTTGTCCTTCCGCCGCAAGTTCAACATGATATGGACCCATTGAATTCTGACTTACTACAGTACTATTAGAAAATGTCTTGCCGCTGTCAGAGCTCTTAGAGAGCATTATTTCTCTTTCACCGGATGAATCATCTACCCATACAATGTAGATAATATTTCCAACACTTGCGATTTGCGGATGTTCTGAAAATCCCGTGTTATTGCTTAGGTTTATGGGTGAGCCAAAAGTTTCGCCACTGTCGTTACTTTTTTTAAAAAATATATCATAATTGCTAGTTCCATAGCTGCCTACAGATTCTTGCCAAACTATGTATATGTTCTCTGATGATGAGCTAATCTGTGGATATACGGAATCGTCTTCATTTTGAGTTAGATTGTTTGTTTCACTGTCAAAGTTCACACCTTCGGAGGGTTTTTCTTTTTCGTCAGTTTCTATACCACTTCCTTGAGCAATTGTAGATGATCCCATCATAAGTAATGTAATTATGAATACATAGTATGAAGGCACTTTCATAATTGATGATGGTATGTCTTTCTATATATTTATCTGTACATCACAATCATCCATCCATTGACCATTATATTACTGGGTCAAATACTTGAATCAAAGCTGAAGTTAAGGGGTGGAGAAATTCTAACTGTTTGTATTATTGGCGCATGCCCACTATTAGAACAAAAATTGTTTCAATTGTTAAAAATAGATCTAACTTAAAAGTGATAGATACGATCTTAATTTCAGAAGACGATATCTTGATACGAGAAATCGAATCATGGAAAAGTTTTGCTGATATGTTATGTTCGGAGGACAGAAGGTTATTTTTACAAATGTTAAATGATTGTCATAGATATAGTAATGCTGTAAATGCCTAGGGAGAACCATTCCCAGCTGAAGCTTTATTGATGACTCTAGTATTTATACAACACAAAATGATTAGTTGGTAAATAAAATATCAATATAAGAAATTAAAATAATCTAACATTTCATTACCTAGAAAAGGATAAATAAATAATAATCACAGGGGTACAAATCAGATATTCTAATTTCAATCAAAGAATAAATAAGATATGTCAAATTTCATTGTTAATGGTGAGTGTACTTTGGCGCGATTCTTGGTTAAAACCTCTCTCAATTTATGATATTGAAACAAAATTTTGTAAATCCTGTAAGAGAATTTTAAACGATAAAGACTTCGTTACTTCCTGTGAATTTTGCGAAATTGGTATAATGCACGACAATTGTGCTAATGAACACATCTTGAAAAAACACAAGGTAGAAGTTAGGAAGAAAATAGAACTACACAAAGATAAACCATTACATGATTTTCAATAATCATTGCCAACTTAGAATTTACTAAATATAACATGTACAGTTCCTGCTCAATGATGATCTATCTAAATTTCTACTTCGCTAACCAATTACGCGTTAAAAATCTGTGTGAAGGAAATTCCAACGTCATGTTCTTAATTTAAGTATCTAACAATACATTCATTTAGATATATGTACGGATTAACAGAGTGTGATTTTTTAGTCTAAAATAATGCACAAAATTGATGAACTATTTCACCGAAAAGATTATTTATAGGAGATATAGAATTTTATGGGGATGAACAAATACGTACATGTTTTGCTGGTTTTTGCAATCGTATTCACAGCAATGCAACTTTTAGCATGGAGTACCGCAGAGGCTGGGAAATATCCTAAATTAAGAGCAGACGCCGGTGATGATTTCAAAACATTCGAAAATAAAGAAGTTAAACTAGATGGTTCTGATAGCAAAGGTGCCTTTAAAAAATTTGTTGATTTTGAATGGGAATTGGTCAGAGTAAATGGTGCCAAGGTACAAAATAATCAACCTATTGAGATAAACAATAATGATGAAAAAACAGCATCATTCATGGCTCCAGATGTCCCTTCAGGCGAAGTCACATATGAATTCAAACTCAAAGTAAAGGACGAAGTTGATAGAGAAGATGATGATATTGTCACCGTACATGTGATGGACCAACAAGTTCCTGTTGGACCTACCTGACGCTAAAGAAAGACGCTGATTTAGAAACTAGACAAAGTAGCCATAGCGATGAAACTGAGATCCAGTTTCATCTACCTATTTATTTATTTATTTATTTATTTACTATTCACTTTTCATTTCCATGAGTTTTTGAACCCGCTTTTCCACTGGTGGATGCGTGGAGAATAGATTAGCAATAGAACTTCCAGAAAGAGCAGGAATAATAAAGAACGCATTCAATTTTTGAACATTTTCTAATTCTTCACGTGGAATGACTTTGATTTTGCCACTTATCTTGAGAAGAGCGTTCGCCAATTTATCTGGTTTCCCGGTCATGATTGCTCCACCTCTATCTGCAGAAAATTCTCTGTACCTTGAGATAGCTCGAATAATCAGGAAACTTACTACCCAAGTTGTTATTGCAACTAGCAATACAATTGCGCTAGTACCGGCAGAATTTCGATTTCTGGTTTGTAAGCCACCAAATAATCCAAATCGAACAAGATACCAGGCTACAGTAGAAAAAACGCTAGCTAAGGTTAGTACTAGAACATCCCTACTCCTTACGTGGCTCAATTCGTGTCCTATTACTGCTTCAAGCTCATCATTGTCCAATACATCCAATATCCCCGTAGTTACTGCAACCAAAGAGCTTTTAGGACTCTTACCTGTCGCAAATGCATTGGGAACAGGGGAATTAACCATTGCAACTTTAGGCTTCGGGAGTCCATTATTGGTGGAAAGTCTTTCCACTATTTCATGTAGTCTAGGATATTCCTCTTTTGATACGATCTTAGCGCCAGAACTCCATAGAACTATCTTGTCAGACAAATACCATTGTGCTAGAATCATAGCAGATGCAATTATCGCTAGTGGGATATATCCTACTCCAAGATAGTGAAGTATGCTCAGAAATACGATATATAGTACTCCTAAAATGACAAAACTTAACATCATTCTGGCATTAAGACCAGCGTCTGCCTTCCAAACTAGAGCCATGAATTATGTATCGAGAATATAGCATTTTTCCTTAATTAATCTAGTGTATTTTATTTTCCTTTTAGTGGGAAATTGGCCATCATTTATAGGTCCAAAACGAGAATATGAAGTGGTATAAGTGCCAATCATAACTGGTAAAGAGCAAATAAACAATAGTAACACACTATCACAGTTGAAGGATTTTAACGAAGTGTTTGAGCTTGTAAAGTCCTCTGTTAATTCAATATTTGAAATGAAAAGAGCTGGTTTGAGCTTGATGCTTCATAGGATGCCCACAAGAGTAGGAGCTTATCATGTATTAGGTTCAAATGTAATTGCCGTCAACAGCATCCTGCTAGACTTGGTAAAGAAATGCTCAGCTTACAATGATGAATACAACTCTTATTTATTTACGGTACTTTTACACGAGTATCTACATAGTTTCGGAATTTTAGATGAGTATAAGGTTAGACAAATGAGCGTTGAACTTTGTGAAAAATTCTTTGGAGAAAAACGTACAGTAACAGTTATGGCTAAAGATCCTTTGAAAATCTTTCCTCAGTTAGGACTTGTAAGCTATGATAAATTTGAAAATAAATTTGAAATAATCAAAAACTTTGATAACTCGAACCAAACTTACATCCAGTAGAATAAAAAAAATGAATATGATTTTTTATCCTGGTTATACGTCTAATGTCTTACTTCAATTCTGAAGGCCACTATTTTTTGAATTCCATTAGTTCACAAAATTAAAGAATGGTGAAAGAACAAGAAAAAAAATATTATCTTAATTTGGAACTTTAATTGGTTCTAATTCCTCTTTTTCTTGCTCTTCCTTTTCTGGAAGGTTTCTACTTTTTTGTTTTATCTTCTCTGGGATTTCAAAATCATAGCACATTTTGATCTGCCTATATTAGCGCAATCGTACTATAAAGCATTTTTGAAAAGCAAAATTTTGTAAATGCCTTATCCTGTCATCATCGTACTTTTTATCATGTTTTGTAATGTACTTTTTTCATACCAGAAAAACTGGTTGAAATCCATTTTATGGATGAGCGACTCTAACAATCTACTAATAGTATTATCTTGCATAATAAATAAAATGTGCAACACTGCTGTAGTCATAGGTAAAGAGCTTTCAAATTATTCCTTTGGTGAGAAACATCCACTGAATTCTAGCAGACTTGAAGCATTTTGGTCAAAACTCACTCTTTCAGAGGCTATGCGTTCAGGTAGTTTGAAACTTATATCACCTGCTCTAACTGATAAAAGTACAGTATCCTCTTTTCATGAAAATGATTATATCAATTTTGTAAAAAAGTCTTCAGTAGCTGGGTCTGGATATCTCGATTCAGGAGATACGCCTTCATTTAAAGGAGTATTTGATGCTTCATTGTATGTGGTAGGGTCTACACTATTGGCCCTAGACACTGTAATTAATAAAACGAATGGGATTGTTCATGCATTTAATCCCATTGGAGGTCTGCACCACGCAAGAAGGAATGCAGCTGGCGGTTTTTGTGTGTTCAACGACATAGGGATTGCAATAACGCAAGCTAGGAAGAAATATAATTTAAAGAAAATTTTGTATATTGATATTGATGCCCATCATGGAGATGGAATATTTTATGAATTTGAAGACGATCCTGATATACTCATAGCAGATATTCATGAAGATGGTTCTTTCTTATATCCTGGGACTGGTTTTGAATCAGAAACCGGTTTAGGAGCTGCTAAAGGCACCAAGTTAAATTTATCTCTACGTCCGGGTGCTACTGATGATGATTTTTTGTCAGCATTTACGAAAATAGAAAATTTTATTGAATCTATGAAATTTGAACTCATCATTTTCCAATGTGGAGCGGACGGTTTATCAGGAGACCCATTGACCCATTTGAAATACACTGATAAATCACACGAATATGCTGCTCGAGTACTGCATAGGATTGCTCATGAAAAATCAAGTGGAAGAATTATTGGTCTTGGTGGAGGAGGTTATAATGTACAGAACGTAGCTAACGCCTGGAATAAGGTGGTAGAAGTTTTTGATTCTGATGATTCAATGATGAAATCATGAAACCTGCGTAGCATATGGTGCATTTAGCCCGGTCACCAGCCACTAATTAAAGTTAATTTTCAATTTCAAATTGGAGGTCAATTTGCTCTGATTCACTGACTTTTACAGAATCTAAATACGTAATGCAATTTGCCCAATTTGAGACTCACTGAATTTGGTTTCTTTAAAAATTTTAGTAATTATTGTTAGTAAATGATATACCAATAAGAAAGATTTTTTATTTAGTAAGGCTAAATGAATAAAGGCTGGCTGAATAATTTCAATGTCCAACTTAAAAAAATATATAATACTGCTAGTCTTGGGTATCTCTATATTTATTTTATATCCACCAGCGGTTGTTACACTATCATTCGCACAGAATAACGAGAGAGTAGTTATTTCCGTGTCCAATTCAAGCTTTGTGCCCCTAACAAATACTGACGCTAATCAAGTCAGAGTAGGTGTAGAGTATACTATTGAGGATGAATCAATAGAAAATGAAATGATAAATGCAGTGATGAAGGTATATGCTCCAAATGGATCATTGATACGGACTACTTCTATTCCAAACGGGTTTACTCCTCAAAGTGATGGTGGCGTAGAAGAACTAAAGACAACATTTCAGGACAAGTCGATGCAAAGTATATTGGCAAATATAACGTTCACCGACGTGACTAAGAGAACACCAATATCAAATGTACTTACCTTGAACCTTGATCTTGAAGAGGCTCCTGTAAGTGCAGGTGCGCCTACACCAACACCTACATCTAATACATCGTCTTTAGAGAATTAAGAATGTTAAAGTTGTTCGATTGAGGCGATATTCTCTTTTTGACTCTCAACTAGTAACAATTTACGGCGTGCGACATTATTTCCATGTTGGTAAATAAACTACAAGCAATTTCAAGCCAAACAATTGATAGCGTCAAATAGATATAGATAATATAGAATAAAATAGTTACAAGTGAGCTCAAAGTAGTATTTCCTGCTGCGTGTCTTGAAATAGGTACGTAAATAATTTCTAGTCTAGAGTTGTAAGAAAAAACCCTTAGATCCAAACAGCACTAGAATAATTCAAATACCAAACACGAAAACTAGATAAAGTAATTGTTATTATACTTAAATACTATTTAGCCGTATAATTTTCATGTTATCAGTATCATGTAGAGAAGTCGGAGTAGACTGTGATTTTGTAGGAAAAGGTGAATCAGAGAAAGAATTAATGGATAACTTAATTGAGCACGCAATCAAAGATCACGGATACACACGTGAGGACGTCCTCAAACCTGAGATGCAAGAAAAAATCAAGGCCCATATTCATCAATCATAAGATAATATAGCTCGTCACTACTCAGGGTAATTATGCTATGATGCTGTATTGTTACTGTAAAGTGAAACTATAATATCTCTTACCCATATGCTAGTATCGTTCAAAACATTTGTGTCGATTAATGAATGACCGTTGGGTCCTGGCCATTCATTCTAGTACTTATCATGAATGTTTGCTTATTTCCTTACCTTTGGATCTCTGGATAAGATAATTATGCTCAACACAATAAATGCTACCTGAAATACTTCTACAGCGATTGCTGTTTCGCCAATAGAGCCTCCTCGACCGTTAATGGGATTGCCTGGAAATCTCGTAACAACCCAAATAATAATGAATATCAGAGTTCCTCCGATACCTACATAATACCAGGCTCTACTCCAACCCATAGCAGTAGGAAGAACCCAAAATACCTGAGCTAATCCCCCGATCAGGAATAATATACCCGTGTTAAAATTTCTATCAATTACGTTTGCAACCAATGAGAGATGCAAAATTCCTGCAATAAGTGTACTTCCAGCAGCTCCATATCTTAATAGACTAAAATTTTCTCTCATATCAGATCGTATTGCATTTATTTATCGCGTTATAAAAAACAATCGATGATCAATTTATAATAAGATGCAGTAAGTCTGTATAATGAGTATAATCTATCCAATTTTGTTACAATTGTTACTCAACAAGATAACTAATTCTTTATTGGAAATTTTTTTTAAAATCAAGATTTTCTAGTTCATGTCTCACTTCAAATATTATTCGATTGTGTTGTCGATCCTAGAGTTGATTCTGAGATTTTCATACTATTTGTCAAGTAGACACATAATGATAAACAAAAATTTAATCTGGTGTTACTTTGATTTAATATTGTTTATTCTTATAATTTCGTGCTATAGACAATTTCATTTTGATCCATTTTTTACCTATATATTGAATTCTACAAGAAAATGAGATTATTACAAGCAAAGATAGCTTGGCTTAACCTACGAAGTATAATAAGCTTGCATAAAAAATATAAATAATATCCTGTATTATCATGTGTTGGTTGAACAAAATATATTCTGGAATTTTTTTCCTGGTCATCCTAGTTGGTTCAGGAATAGTATCAGGCATTTTTGTGAATTTAGTAGAGGCCCAATCTTCTAACACAGTAACGAATGTTACGGATCTTACTAGATTAGATTCTAATGCTGGTGTTGATTTACAAAATAAAACTGTAAACTATTATGATCAAGCAAATGGATATCTAGTATATCCTAGCGCATCAAACGAGAACAAGAGTGGAAATAAAAACGACACACTTCCCGCAGTTGTTATGATACATGAAAATAAGGGACTCAATGACCATATCAAGAATATGGCAAATCTTTTAGCTAGAAATGGCTATGTGGTATTAGCTGTCGATTTGTTTAAAGGTGAGGTTACCACTGATCGAAACCGTTCATCGGAGCTAACTCAGTATATCAGAGATAATCCAGATATTGCAACCGCTAATCTACAATCAGCTGTAAAGTACCTTGCTTCACTTCCAAATGTTAATGCAGAGAAAATAGCATCATTAGGGTGGTGTTTCGGAGGAGCACAGTCATTACAGCTTGCCCTCAACAGTCAAGCTCATCCTCTATCGGCTACTATCATATATTATGGTCGACTGATAACAGACAATGCAACTCTTGCAAAGATAAAATGGCCAGTACTCGGTATATTTGGAGATCAAGATAGCTCTATACCGGTTGAGACAGTGAAGGAATTTGAATCGGCATTAAATTCCAACAACATACCAAATGAAATATACATATTCAAAGGAGTTGGTCATGCATTTGCAAACCCCTCTGGTGATAATTATGCTCCCAAGGAAACTAAAGATGCATGGGACAAGACATTGTCATTTCTTGATAAGCACCTGAGAAGTATGTGAGCATAATCATATGGTAACATCTTTGATTATAAGGTGATACATCCTTCCATTGTAAAGATGACGGCATACTACTATTGATTATTATTAAATGTAAGTAAAAGCGCGATCTTTGCCAACATTTATTTGAATTTCAACTGGCAGCCTTTGCTACCTTTGCTATTTATGTTCTAAGATGATTCACTGCAGTTTTTATTCTACACTAGTTTTTATAATTGAATATCACATGAAACAATATTGCAAAAAAGGAGTTTTGTATCTATAAAGGAAGAACCAAATGAAAAGTACAAAGATAAATTCACTGGAGATTTCATAATTAAAAATGTCCTAGATAAAAATGATTCAAATGAACAGGAAATGTATCATGTAACATTCAAGGATGGGTGTAGGACTAGACCTCACATACATGCCTCAGAACAGATATTGATTGCCACTGAAGGAAGGGGCATCGTAGTGTTTGCAAAAAGGATAATGATTGATCCCGATGACATTACTAAAACAGAGATAGCAATTGAAAAGACTGTAATGATGGAAAAAGGTGATGTTATTTGCATTCCGGCCTTTATGTTGCACTGGCATGGATGCAAAGATAGAAACGAAGACTTTACTCATATTGCAGTACGTAAGAGAACACAGTTAGATAATATCTGGTTCTGAAAGCTCTGCAATATAGGATATGAACTTGCAATTCTAATATTTGTTGTAATTCTAGTATACAGCTAGTCAAAATCAGCATTTTGAAGTATACATGCTGGTTGTTGTTGTGATTATGACAACACATTTCTTTTTTCACAAAATTAATAGATGTACCTTTCAGAGTAAATACTTAATCTGGGACTGATAAATACGCATTATAGTGTGGACCCAAGGGATGAATCTGGTTTTTCAGATGCATCTAAGTTAAAATATCTGAGTCGGAGTCAGACTTTTGCGGCGGGGTTCAGTGAATTTGTATTTGATGAGTATGCTTTTACAATGTTAGCAAGATCTTTTAACTTGTCTTACACGAGACATTGCCGATAAATTTACCAAATTGTGATTCGTAGGTTTGTTTCTATTCCTCTTCATTTCCGTCTCCATTTCCGTCTCCATTTCCGTCTCCATCTCCCTCTTCATCTCCCTCTTCATCTCCCTCTTCAGTAGCCGCCTCCGCCATAGCCGCCATACCACTGAAGACATCAATGACGGACTGAGGGGTGCCTTGAGGGTAATATTTAGTGTTGAACTTACTCATGTCTGTTTGATTGTATATCATTTTTAATTCGTCAATTTTCCATAAGTCCAACCATATTCCGCTCTCATCGTGGATGAAATTGCACGTATTGGTAAAGAATTGTTTTAGTTCGGGCTCTGAGCCAATATCTCTATCTTCAGACAATTTCAAAAAGATCATTCCACTATAGAAACTCGAATAACAGTCCGTAAATGTTCTCGGCTGAGATTCTATTGCTGTGTTGTTTGTTCCATTATTAAGTGGTTGTCCATTTGCGGTATTTACTGCTAGAATAAGTGCCGTCAATAGTCCAACGACCACTAACAATTCCTTCATTTCATGAGAGTTAATATGAACTCTCTTATAAAGTGAAGTCTAATTGGCACTAATAATGTCAATCTGGTATTTCATAAGACAGGCGGGCGAATCATTTACTGTTACTTACACGGTAGATGCCGTCGCAAAGGTACCAAATCAATGACTTCTAGCAGGTACAAGCTGGTTATTATTTTGGACGAGCAATTAGAAACATCGATTCTTTATTTACATAATCAGCAATTGTGATGCCTGGTCAAGAAAAAATCATCAGTCAAATTAAAATCGATGAATCTAAATGTGGATAATTTTATTTAATATGAACTTTGATCTTACCAATCAATGGAAAGTAAAATCAATCAATATTCGTTCATCGCTGACGCAATGCTTGGTAAAATGGCTAGGAAATTGAGAATGTTTGGATTTGATACTCTTTACGATTCTGATATAGACGACATGGATATTCTAGATTCATTGAAGTATCAGGGCAGAATAGTTTTAACAAGTGATAGGACATTATTTAAAAGATGTAAAAAAAAGGGAATAGATACGATTCTTATTTACAAAGGAACAGAGTTAGAAAACCTTGTTACTGTTTTCAGTGCATTAAATATTAAAGCTATTAATTCACAAAAGTTTCCTCATTTGTGTAGTTGTTGTAATGGATTATTAGGTACAATTATAGATAAGAATTTAATCAAGAATCAAATTCCAGACCGCCTATTGCATTCTAAAAATATATTCTATGAATGCACAAAGTGTAACAAAATCTATTGGACAGGTACTCATGTGCAGCGCATTTCCTGCTTAATCAAAGAAATAAACACAAAATTGAAATCTCTAGATTAATTTTGAATCTACGTAAGTCAGAAGATTCATGATAAAATTACAACTACACCAATATCTTCGGCATATTAGACACTGGTTTTTGAATAGTCCAAAATAACCTGATATTTGAAACCAGCCGATAACGTGATTCATATGCAATAGGATTCATAAAGCAGGATTGGTCTATAACACCAGAGATTGATGAAGTGTCCATGTTGTGGTGAGAGTTTAATATGTGAAAAGGAGACTGATAGGATAAAATCATATAGATGTCTGTCATGTGGATTAAAAAATACTGAGCTGAAGAAAAATATTTGATACTATGATCCGTAATGAATGGCCCATAGCGATTTTCTTGTCAGGAAAGCAGAATGCTCTCTAGGAAGATAGTATTTCTTTGTCGAGGTATCATATTTGATAATACTTCCTGTTACCATTGCACCTTGCCATTCTCTAACATATCGTTCATCAAGCTTGGCAGCTTATAGTATTCAGAAGTTGCAGAGTTATTTCATATTCATCCAATCTCGTTCTTCAAGATATCCTATCAGCTTTGTCATCTGTTCCACTCTAAGTTTACCTCCAACATCGTTATGACAAGTCTTATAATGCTTCAATAATAGTGAATGTTCCTCTTCAGAGAGACTGCCTCTTTCCTCGATAAGATCAAAAAATATATTTTCCTTGTCAGTGTGTATGGTTATGAATACTGAGTATGCATTTAGAAATCTCGCAACCCGTTCTCTTGAATTAATACCACCATCCCATGATATTAGACTCTGGGACAACATCTTTGCAATACGTCTCCCAAGTTCATGTTCTATCAAGAATTTTCGAATATCTTCAGAAAAGTTATTCTTATCATTCATGTGTGGAAAATACGCTTTCTCTTCCTTGCCATGGTGGAATTTATCTACAAACTCCTGAATAAGCAAGGATATTATTTTGATATCTTCTGCTGGAATATCTACATTGTCATATAATAGATCAGAACACTTCTTTGCTACCTTACCAAGACGGTTTACTAGAATATGGTCTTGTTTTAGATCTTTGGTGGCATTCAAAGCTATTCAGGACTTGTTAGTCATAAGATAAAAGAATATCAAATTTTAAGTTACTCACAAACCATGACAAGAAATGCTTCGGGTATTGTAGCCAAATTGCTTATTAATATTTATTTAATATTGAATTCTCTTCCATTGTATATTCAACTTTTGAAAATAGTTGTATCCTGTGATCTAGTTGTAGTTAGAATTTAAACCTACAAATATGATTAGTTTTATACTATCATATATGAATGGCCAAACGTCAGGAAATAGTCAAGAAATAGAACCTACTGAATTAAAAAAGAAAATAGATAATCATGAGAATATTTTTATTCTGGATGTTCGAACTCCCCAAGAATATGATGCTTGGAAATTGTCCTACGAAAATCATCAAAATCCCAAGTTAATTCCCGTTGATCGTTTATTTTTGAATGATTCCAATTTGCTAAGGGAGATTCCAAAAGACAAAGAAATTGTTACTCTATGTGCTCATGGAAATAGGTCAATGATGGCGGCAAGGTTACTCAACCAATTAGGATATAACGTAAAAAGTGTCAGGGGAGGAATGGCAGGCTGGAATAAGGTCTACGATGTAGCCGAAGTTCCAGTTCCTATGGAAGCTCCTTTCAGAATTTGGCAGATAAGAAGAATATCAAAGGGATGTATGGGATATATTGTATCTTCAAAAGAAGATAATACAGCTGTAGTAATAGATCCAAGTCGCGAGATTTATGAGGCTTTTCTGAGTGTCGCAAGGGAGAATGGATTGAAAATAATAAAGGTAGTAGACACCCATCAACATGCCGATCATGTTTCTGGAGTAGCAAAGTTAACCAGAGCTATATCTGAAGAAGGAAATATGGAAACTCTAGCTTACTTCAGCTCTCTGGAAGAATACGATAGCGAAAATACAGAAATTAATATCCACTATCTAAAAGATGGAGATGAGATAGAGGTATCAGAGAAAATTTCGCTAAGAGCAATTCACACACCTGGTCACACAATTGGTAGTATATCTTTTTTGATAAAATATGCTAATGATACTGACGAAAGGAAAAGTACGGAAGACTCGCCACATTATTCATATTTATTCACTGGAGATACGTTATTTGTTGACAGTGTAGGAAGACCTGACTTGAGAGAAGAAGCCAAGAAATATGCTTCACTTCTGTACGAAACGTATCATCAAAAAATAGTCAATTTGCCAGAAAATACTTTGATTCTCCCTGCTCACTTCAATGCAAGTTCTATAGCATTGAAGCATGAAGAACCTATATCTGAAACAATTGGTTCACTAAAGAAAAAAATAAAACTTCTCTCTATGAATGAGGATGAATTTGTTCATCTTGTTACTAACACTTTGCCATCAAGACCTATGAACTACAAAACAATTATAGATATCAACAAGAGAATGCTAGCTTTTGATGACATGCAAATGCCCGATTTGGAGGCAGGTCCTAATTCCTGCGCCGTATCTCTAGAACCAAAATAATCTATCTCCATTCCTTCCTGTTACTCTAGAGCCGGAGGTATGTAGTTTAATCCTGATCTGTTTTTCTTGTTGAATAGCTTTACTGTACTGGATTGCTGGTAACGTTGGTTTGACCTGTTTTATTTGAATTATCCACTATCTTAGCTTCTCCACCAATGCCGTCGATTTCCACCAAACCCTTCGACTTCAAGACTTCGTTAAGAATGGTAAGATCATAGATGCCAGACAGATCGGGTTCAGTTTTTCCAAGAAATCCTACGCTAAAAGCATCCTTTGCGGATTTGAACAATGATTGTTTTATAGGGTCGTTTGTTAATTCCAATCTAGAAAAGGCCTCGGAAAGCTGATCTTCTGGGATAGTCTGTCCGGTCAAACTTTTTAGCTGCGTATTGAAAGTAGTTAATGCCTCTTCCTTATGGGAATTTATCCACTGTGTCTCATTAACATGCGCATCTAGTAATTTTCTTATGACATCCGGATTTTGTTGAAGATATTCTGGATTAACAATTATGTTTCCAGTGACAAACTTTCCATCTGGCCATAAAGTGCGTTCATCCAGAAAGAGTCTGCTATTACCTTCCTTTATCAGTTTTTCACCCCACGGTTCAGGAACCCAGGCACCATCAATCTCATTTTTTAGTAATAATGTCAAGATATCGGGATTCTTAACTGGAAGTATCTCGACATTTCCGCCCTTATCCTTTGTCTTGTATCCATTATCAAGTAAATATTTTCTTAGTGCAACGTCTTGAGTATTTCCTAACTGAGGTGAGGCGAATTTCTTACCGGCAAAATCTTTTACTGAATTAATACCCGAATCGTTTCTTACAACAAATATAGCGCCTCCACTTGATACACCACCAATAATCTTCAGGCTTTTTCCTTCAGAAACGACATAACCATTTATTGCTGGATTTGGACCAATATATGCAACGTCTATCTGCTTTGCAAGCAGGGCTTCTATAGCTGAAGGTCCTGCATTAAAAAGAAAAGTCTTTATTTCGATATTGTCGCCCAGTGTTTTCTGAAAGTCTCCGTTTCCTATACCAATTACTGCCTGTGCATGGTTAATGTTAGGAAAATATCCTATTTTTAACACTTTTTTCTCTTGCGATAATGCATGGTTTGAAATAGTTGGTTGTACAATAACTCCTGCTGCAATTAGTAAACCTATAATCGAAACAAATAGTTTTTTATTCATATCTTCATTTTTTGTGAAGGCATATTTGAGTCCTTTCAAATATGCATTAATTTGAGAATATATGCGTAAATTGCACTTGAGTTACAAGTATATATAATTAAACAGGAAAAGAAGGATTCTTTATTAGATAATTGCATTCTTGACTTTTAAATTTTACCTACTTGATTACGCTTTATTTTTCTTTTCTCGTCGGTTTATATGGCAAAGGGATAGCACATTGATTAAGATAAAATCATAGGAATGGCAGAAGGTTGTCAGATTCTGGCTCTAATAGGTATTTGTCGATAGTAGACGATGAATCAGATATAACTATGTTTTTTCATGAGGCTTTAAGAAGTCTTCCAGGAATTACGATAATTACCTTTACTGAACCGTAACTTGCCCTTGAACATTTTAAAACGAATAAGAATTTCTATGCTTTAGTAATTACTGATCTGAGAATGCCAGTAATCAATGGATTTCAATTATTAAAAACAGTGAAGGATTTGAACCCCGAAGTAAGAACAGTTTTGATGACAGCCTTTGAAGTAGACGATAAACTATTTCAAGAGTATAGTAAAAAAGAAATCA
>DASPFY010000001.1:0-123233 GCA_035620895.1 Nitrososphaeraceae archaeon | reverse complement strand
TCCAAGAAATCTCCATATCCACATCCTACATCCAAATACTTTGGGTTTGGAGAAATTGATTTAGCTATTGCAACAACGCGCAATACATCAATTTTTCTATAGCCAAAATAAGTTCCGCAAATATATGGAAATATAAAACGTCCATGAAATGAAAATTTACAATTTTTTCTGAATTCGTGATATTTTATATATGCTCTACGAAGATCATTAATTTGAAATGGCATGCATTAATAGATTACAAATTTTACTCAAATTTAACCTATTATTTTGATTTTTGAACAAGAAAATGTTTTGATGCTTTTGGATTTGAGCCGAATGTTTACGATAGAATTGTCCAAAAGGCTTATAAAGTTCTACTTTGACTTTTCATTATGGCTCGTACATATGAAGACTGGTGGAAAACTGTTCCCGCTGATTTGAAGGAAAAAGCTCGTAAAGGTGATGAAGGAAACAAACCATTGTTAAATCAAGTTAACTATGTTTTACTTCATCTTCATCTATCTGGAAAGCACGATGCAAAACCAAGTCATGATGAATTGAAGGACTGGCTTCACAGCGGTCAAGTTGACGTAATAAGGATGAACAAATAGTCAACTATCCATTTTCTTTTTTGTCATTTTTCGTATTTTATAACACTGTTTTGCATTAAGCGTAGTGTTTAAATAGTTTCAAACATATGCTCCTTTAGTGATTTAGTAGATTGCCAATTGCAATACTTCCAGATATTGACGAACAAAGATGTATCGGCTGTGCTCTATGTGTCGAAATTTGTACTGCTCTTGGTCCAGATGTATTGAGGGTAAAACCAGTTGAGGGATGGAAGAGAGGTAAAGCTTTTGTATTCTATCCTGAAAGATGCATTTCAGATGGTGCATGTCTAGGCGTTTGTCCAACTCATGCTATATTTTGGATGAGACCAATGGAATATACATCAGGACAACCAGTTCCGTTACACAAGAACGGTGTATTCGACAAGGGTTGGGAAGAAGGCTAAGAAATTTTCATACCTCCATTTTTTAATTTTATTTTTACAGTTACAGATAATTTAATTCAATTTAATTAATAGTTGAGTAATCAGTCTAAACTATTACGTCAAGCTTTCTGAAATTAGCATCATTGGAAATTGAATTCTAAACTAAATACTTGTTGTAATCCGCAACTCTCGAAGCTTTTTCATAATCCAATATATGATCGTTAAGACTCAGCGTAAACCCGATCTCATCTATGCCCTCCAAAAGCATTTTCTTCCTGGTCGGATCGATATTAAAATTAATCAATTTTTCGGATACAGAAATTGTTTGCTTAGCTAAGCTAATTTCTGCAATTACGTCATCACTGTGCACTAAATTAAAAATGCATTCTATTTCATTTTGACTCAAGTATATCGGCAGTAATCCTTTTTTAAAACAATTATTGTAGAATATATCTGCAAACGAGGAAGCAATTACAACCCTAATTCCATAATCAAATAATGCCCAAACTGCATGTTCTCTAGAACTTCCGCATCCAAAGTTATCTCTAGTCAATAATACTTGTCTTTCATTATATTTTGGGTCATTGAGGATAAATTCATTCTTCGGATTTCCAAGATGATCAAAACGCCAGTCATAAAAAAGAAAGTCTCCATATCCAGTTTTTTGGATAAGTTTGAGAAATTGTTTAGGTATTATCTGATCGGTATCCACATTCATCATGTCTAAGGGAATTAGTTTACTTTTAACGTCTTGAAAAGGCTCCATTCATTTCACCAGATTATAAGCAGTCTCTTACATCAACAAAGTGCCCTTCTATAGCACATGCGGCGGCCATTATTGGACTTACTAGATGAGTTCTTCCACCAGATCCCTGCCTGCCTTCAAAATTTCTATTAGAAGTGCTTGCACACCGCTCCCCTGGTAATAAAATATCTGGATTCATTCCAAGACACATACTGCAACCTGATTCTCTCCATTCAAATCCTGAATCTTTAAAAATCTTATCCAAACCAAGTCCCTCAGCTTCTAATTTTACCTTTTGGGATCCTGGAACTATCATCGCCCTCACTTTTCTCGATACCTTCCTCCCTTTAATAACAAGTGAGGCTTCGATCAGATCTTCTAATCGTGAATTTGTACATGAGCCTATGAAGACTCTATCAACATGAACATCAGTCATTGGCGTACCTGGTTCTAAATTCATGTATTCCAGAGCTCTGATAGCTAATTTCCTCCTATTTTCATCACCTTTTGCAAATTGATCAGGTGAAGGTATGGAGTCAGTTATGTCAACGACCATAGATGGGTTTGTTCCCCAAGTTATCTGAGGGGCAAGTTCACCAACATTAATTGTTTCAACCCTATCAAATTTTACATTCGCATCGCTATTTAAGTTGGTTTTCCAAAAGTCTATCAATTTATCCAGTTCTGATTCTTTGGGAGTGAATCTTCTTCCTCGCAAATAGTTAAATGTAGTTTCGTCGGGGGCAATTAAACCGGCTCTCGCTCCGCCTTCGATAGACATATTGCATATAGTCATTCGCTGTTCCATTGATAATGCAGAAATTACATCTCCCCTGTATTCGATAACAGTTCCAGTACCTCCATCGGTTCCTATTTTACGAATAATGTTGAGTATTATGTCCTTGGAAGTTATAGCATGGCGTTTTTTTAGATTCCCCGCAATATTGATTAGGAATGATTTTGGCTTGTACATCCATAAGCACTGAGTAGCAAGAACATGTTCGACTTCACTCGTTCCTATTCCAAAAGCAAGGGCCCCAAATGCACCATGCGTCGACGTATGACTGTCACCACAAACTATGGTAGTGCCAGGGAGTGTGAAACCAAGCTCTGGTCCAATTACATGAACTATACCCTGATCCGGGCTGGTCATGTCATAGATAGCTATTCCAAATTGTTTGCAATTTCTGCTTAGCGTTTCAAGTTGCGTCTTTGATACCTCATCGACAATAGGGAGTGATCTGCTTTCAGTAGAAACATTATGATCTGTTGTTGCTATTGTTAAATTAGGTCGCCTAACTTTTCTGCCACTCTGCTTTAGACCAGCAAAAGCTTGGGGAGATGTAACTTCATGTATCAAGTGCCTATCAACATAAATTAACGAAGGGCCACTAGAATCGCCAGCATTATCTATAACTACATGACTATCCCAGATCTTGTCAAAGAGGGTTTGTTGCAATATTATGTAATGTTAGTTAAATCGGAATATAATCATATTACTAATTGCAACCATTTTTTGAAAGCCATTGTATATTAAGTGATAATGCTTAAATCTAGTATTCACAGAAATTAATTTCAATGTTTCAGCATGACAATAAGAACTATGAAGAATACGTTATGAATCATATAAAGAAAGGAACGACTACCTGTGCATTGACATGCAAAGATGGAGTTGTACTAGCTGCAGATACTAGAGCTAGCGCAGGTTACTTTATTGTAGACAGAAATGTTATGAAAATTCAAAAGATAGACGAACATTTAGGCATGACAATGGCTGGAGGTGTCGCTGATGCTCAAAACCTCGTTGATCTATTGCGCTACAATGCAAATTTGTATAGATTGTCAAATAGAGGACGACTAATTCCTGTAAAATCTGCCGCAAGACTCTGTTCTAATGTTCTGTTCAACCAAAGATACTATCCTTATTACGTACAGATCATTATGGCAGGATTTGATAAAAATGGTGAAGGTTCACAAATATACAATATTGATTTGTTCGGATCTATGACCAGTGAAAGATTTATCTCAACTGGTAGTGGTTCTCCGGTAGCATATGGTTATCTAGAATCAGAATATAAAAAAGATCTCGGTGTAAATGAAGCATACAAGATTGCTATACAAGCAATTGCAGCTGCTATCAGAAGAAATTCTGGAACAGGTGATAGCATAAATGCTGTCATTATAGATAAAGATGGATATAGAGATCTGTCCAAGGAAGTAAAGGACGCAGTACAGGCAGTTTACTGATCTTAGGGATACATCCAAATCTTCTTTTTTTGTCAATTTAACCATATCCCCGTTATTCTTTAATGAATGCGTAAATTAACTAATCATCTAGAACTGCCAATTCAAACAAGAGTTCAGCAATTTATGATAAATTGATTAATACACAAGATAGGAAATATCAAAAAATCAAAGGAGAGGTTAAGAGGTTTATTAGAAAAAATAAAAAAATAGATCATTTAACCATTTTAAATAACTTGAACATTGACTACGATAGTCTAATGCGCATATTGGATGAATTAAAGAATAAGGATAATCTGAAATAACTACTTGAGATGTTCTAGCAATGTTTTCTGATTTTCTTCATCAACATCATTATATGCATTATCCAGTATTTTTCGTATTCTTTGGGCACGTGCAGTGCCAAATCCAGGAATTTTGGCCAATTCAGCAGCTGTAGCATTTAATGCTCTTTTTGGAGTATTAAATTCCTTTAACATTTTCACAGCGAACATACCACCAACTCCAGGCAATGAAGAAAGAACAGATAGTTGCTGTATTTGTTCCGAGGTCTGCTTTCTAATTTTTCGCAAAAGTGGTCCATATGAATATTTTCTAGATAACTTGTTGGCAATTGCGATGAGAAAGCTCGTGGTATGTTCTATATTTGGTGTGTGAACTAAAGGTATCTTGAAATCCAAAACAACTGTGATTAATGAATCATAAACTAGTTGAATTTTTTGATCATAGCTACGGAAAGATTTTTCAGATTCAGTTTTCAGATCCTCTATTATATCTCCTTCAACAATTAATAGAGGTGATGAGAAATGTTTTACGAGTTGCGAACACTGAATGAATAATCTTCCATCATAAAAGGAACTTAAAAGATCGGATATTGTTTTTCTTTCAATCGCTACGTTATTAAAAACGATATAGTCGCCAACTTTCAAAGTAGCAAAATCTACAAAAATACCTGATTGCTTGAGCAATTCTGGAATGCCACTGTTTCTTTCTCTTCTATCGACTACTATTCTCAAATTGCATCCACCAAGAAAATATTGCACCAAAGTTTTAAAAATATTGATGTTAAATTAGAGCCTCTAGTGGGACTCGAACCCACGACCTAAGGTTTACGAAACCTTCGCTCTACCAACTGAGCTATAGAGGCCTGTGTCATGGATACATTTGCATTCATACAACCAATTTAACTATTTTCTAATTCGATAATATATTTACTACAAATGATTATCGAATTCATCTCGACTTGATTATAAAACAAGATTAAATAGTTGAAAATTCAAGTTTTTCTAAAATGAAAATTTCAATCTCTGGTGTAAGAGGCATCTTTAATCAAGACCTTAATTTGAATAATATCATAAATTTTTCCAGATTGTTTGCTTCTTTTATTATTAGTAGTTCTATTAATTCTGAAAAGAAATGTTTGGTGGCAAGAGATACCAGACCTTCAAGTGATATAATTCTTCGGACAGTATCAGCGACCATTATGGAAAAGGGAATCGATGTCTTTGATTTAGGTGTAGCTCCAACACCATTTGTATTTCGTGAATCTATTGAATATGGTAACGCTATAATAGTAACAGCTTCACATAATCCTTTAGAATGGAACGGTTTAAAATTTGTAATTAATGGAAGAGGAATGTTCGAAGAGGAACTTGAATCAATTCAACAACAAGATGCTACATCTAGTACAGGATTTGGTTTCGGGAAATCATATCACATAAATTCAAAATATATATTTGATATTCTTGAATTTATGAGAAAGAATAGATATCTTGATGACCATAGGAAAAAAACAAATACAGTTGGCTTAGATCCCGGAGGAGGAGCTATATCTTCATTTATTCCAAAGCTATACGATTCATTGAATCAGGATTTCTTGTCAATAAATGACATTGCTGGTATTTCGTCAAGATCCCCTGATCCTACGACTGATGATCTTTTTGAATTGAGGAAGCTTGTTTTATCCCAAAAGCTAGATTTAGGTTTTGCATTTGACATGGATGCTGACAGGCTTGTGGTCGTAGATAGAAATGGGAACAAACTCTCATCTGATCTTACACTTTTGTTATGTATTGCAAGTACATTGTATCACGGAGCAAAAAAATTTGTAGTCAGCATAGATACAAGTAATGCTATTGGACACATGGTTACTGATCATGGAGGAACTTTGAACTATTCAAAAGTTGGAGAAGCTAATGTAGTGAAACAATTGCTCAAATTGAAAGCAGATGCGGGAGGTGAGGGAAGTAGTGCAGGATTTATCTTGCCAAAATTTAATATGTGTAGAGATGGCATATTAGCCAGCGCAATCATTTCCTCATTAAATGAAGATCTCTATAACGATTGTATAGAAACTGCTTCAAATTACTCTACAATTAGATCAAAAGTTCCAATAGAATCAAATTTTCAGGATACGGTCATTGAGAAATTCGAACAAAAATTTAAGGCAAAATCTTTTCATATAATAAAAATGGATGGTACTAAAATATTAATGGATGATAAAACTTGGATCCTGCTTAGATCTTCTAATACAGAACATGCAGTTAGAATTTCAGTAGAATCATCTCCAGATAATGTATTATCTATTTTTAATGACGCTAAGAAAAAGGTACAATCCATTTATGAAGAGATTAAATGAGAGAGAAATTATAGATCTCTTTACTTCTTATATTAACGATCCCTTACTAGATAAGGTAAAGGGAGATGACGTAGTAATTGTGCCACTCAAATATGACATGATAAAGAGAATGAACAAAACAGGTAGGATAAACATTGTGTTAAAGAGTGATATGCTAATTGAAAGTACAGATGTACCCGGAATTATGAAACCTTGGCAAATAGCAAGAAAGAGTATAATAGCATGTGTAAGTGACTTTGCTGCTAAAGGTATAAGGCCATACGCATGTCTTATTTCCATAGGGATACCAAGAAAGTATTCAAAAAAAAATATAATTTCTCTTGCAACTGGATTTACACTAGCATCAAAGGAGTATAAAGTACACATCTTGGGAGGAGATACCAATGAATCTAAAGAATTGACGATTGATTGCAATATGATGGGAATTACAACTTTACCGGATAGCAAAATTCCCAGTAGAAAGGGTGCAAAGGTTGGAGATTTGATAGTAACATCTGGAAAATTTGGATATACCTCTTCAGGATTGAAAATTATCCTATCACATATGAGTGCTGAAAGAAAATTTAGAACAAAATCAATATCATCAGTAACATTGCCCAAACCGCAAGTGGAATTTGGATTTAAACTTGCAAAATATTTTTCATCCTCAATAGATTCTAGTGATGGTCTGTCTTCTTCATTGTACGAGCTTGCTCAAAAAAGCAAAGTAGATTTTCTCATCAACAAAATTCCAACCCCAAAGGACTTGACTCATTTTGCTAGATTGAATTCAATTGATACCGATGATCTACTTTTTTTTGGTGGAGAAGAATACGAAACAGTTGCAACAGTTCCGAGATTAGATTTTAAGAATTTGATTAAAGATGCCAGAAAACACAGAATTAATGTGTTTCATATCGGCGAAGTAATAAGGGGCAGTGGGAATGTATTCTACGAATTAAAAGGAATTCAAAAGCTTATTAAGAATCAAGGATTCGTGCACTTTGCAAAATAATATTTCATACTTTAATTGGTAGTTCTTTTAAAATATAGAGATGATTATACTCTTCTTCCTCTACGTCCGCCGGGTTTCCTAGTTGTATCGTGAGGTATTGGAGTCACATCATCGATTCTGCCTATTCTAAAACCAGCTCTTGCAAGTGCCCTTATTGCAGCCTGAGCACCAGGTCCAGGAATACGCGGTCCCACACCGCCAACTGCTCTTACTCTAATATGTAATGCATTGATACCTTTGGTTTTTGCCATATCCGCTGCCGCTACAGCTGATTTCATTGCCGCATATGGAGACGATTCATATCTGTCAGCTGTTACATGCCTTCCCCCAGAACTAAAAGCGATTGTTTCAGCGCCACTAATATCTGTTATATGAACAAGGGTATTATTATAACTACTAAATATATGGGCTACACCCCATTTGTACTGTATGACTTCTTCAACTTCTGACATTAAATATGTAAATCTAAATTTTTTAAAGGGTGTTAAAAACCTATCCTACTTTCTATGGTACCTCTTACTCATACTACATTAAATTCTAGAAAACAGATCCATCCAATCAGGATAATTCAATATATGAACCCCCTAGCACAACTTTAATGAAGCGGATATCCTGTAATTTATTTATGAAATGGTTCAATCGTGACAAAACTGACGACGAACCTAAATTGCTAACTTGCAAATATTGTGATATGAAGTTTGAAGACAAAGAACGTTTAAAGAGACATACTAAGAAAGCCCACAGCGAAAAAGGCGGCGATATGCCAAAGTTTAATCCATTTGGCACTTAAATCCATCTTGACAGGATAAAACATGTTTCCACTTCATGACGACAATCAGAGATTACATGGCAGACCCTATGTAACTTATTTACTAATTGCCGCTAATGCAATAATTTTCCTAGCTGAAGTGATTGTTACAGCAAATTTCTCTGATACAGCAGCAACAAATGCACTATTGCAAACCTATGGAGCTATCCCATACAAAGTACTTGAAGGAGATATATTTTCAGTGATCTCATCAATGTTTCTTCATGGTGGAATAGCTCATCTTATCGGCAACATGTTATTTCTCTTTGTATTTGGTGATAACATTGAAGACAAATTTGGCCGCATAAAATATGTTCTCTTTTACATTGCATGGGGCTTTGGGGCAGCATATGCGCATAGTTTCTTTGCAGTGTCTACAGGTGGAGGAGAGATTCCTGCAATCGGTGCGTCAGGAGCAATTTCGGGCGTCCTCGGAGCATATTTAGTACTGTTTCCCCGAGCTAAAATATTTACGATAATTGCCGCATTTTTCATTACAACAGTAAGAATCCCGGCCATAGCGTACATTCCTTTCTGGTTTATAATGCAAATTATTTTCAGCGTGCTAAATCCATTGGGAGGAGTCGCTTATCTTGCACACATTGGTGGTTTTCTTGCAGGACTGTTATCAGGATATGTAATGAAAAACGTAATAACTGGTCAGGGCATGGTAACACCCCAAATGCGATACTCAAGAAAGGATCGTCAAAATATCACTAGCATGCCCGATATGACCGTTCATACGCAACCGGAAGTCATCAAAGGATCTAATTTCTATGAAATTATTGCTGAAATGCCAGGACTGGTAAGTCAATCAGAGATACAAGCTAATTATGATCCGAATACTCAAAGTGTAAGAGTATTTACTACTGGTTCAAGAAAATATGATATAAACATAAGAATATCAGATATCCAGGATGATATCGTAAAAATTGATCAAATTAAATATCTTAACGGGATAGTAAGAATTCGTATATCAAATCAAAAGTCATAGTGATTTCTTACTTCTGCTCCACAAATCATTTGGTAACTTGATCAATGACTGATGAATCATGCAGGCTTTTACTTAGTTCCCTGTATTTCTTGTTGATAAACTCCAAGGATTCTACAAGCTTCTTTGTTTTTGCATATTTGAATCGGACTAATTCTTTATGTCTCCAAAAATGTTTTGCATCTGCCACATAAATAGTTGTAAAATAATCAGGACCTATTAGATTATCTGGTAATTTGATATTATGAGGAAAGAGATATTCAACGCCAAACCATTCATCTCCATCAGGATAATCATTACCCGTAATAATATCAAAATATAGATGTAATCTGTCTTCTACAGTGAATCCTTCATCTTTTAACAGGGGATGTCTAACATTAGATTTATGATAATCGATTTTCAACAATTCTACTTCAAAATATGTTTTTATGATGGCACGCCTGAAAATTTCATTGGATTCCCTCAGATTCAAAGATAATATAATAACACACGATGACTATTTTATAATCTTTTTAGGAGAAGAATGAAAAATTTGTGTTGTGATCTGGAAATCTATTGAATATATGGAATCATCTACATAATTAATATAATAGCAAAAAATCTAAATCATCACTTAAGCGGGGGTCGCCTAGCCTGGTAGGGCGTGGGATTGCTAATCCCATGTTCGCAAGAACTCGTGGGTTCGAATCCCACTCCCCGCGCTTATCTTTGGGTTTTATCGCAAAATAATAAAAGCAGAAGTACTCAAAAATTTATTAACAGAGACAGTTTGGCTGAAGCGATAAATACTACATTGAGTATGAATAGCAGCGAATCCCACTATTCGATTTTCATTTATTGTAAATTTTATTATTTGTCCATTAGTACCTAACCGAATAATGCAGACAAATCGATATCGATTAGGAACTAACGCGGACAACATTAATCATAAATAGAACTCTTGAGGTAGCAAAAGATAAAATGATTTTAGTTGTTTTAACACTGGCTTTGATTTTATTCATAGGATTAGTCCCATCTTCTTTTGCTCAGTCTGAGCAGGTTGATTCATTGTTCAACAAATCTCAAACTCTAGAACGAGGGATTTATGGAATAAGTAATGTAGCTAACGTAAAAATAACTGGGGTGACTATTTCAAGTGATGAGGCCGTTTCGATAAACCTAAGATATAATGGAGCGGAGGCAACTTCACCAGCAATTATTATTGTTGCTAATGGACTCACAAATAGAACTGACCAAGGACCTATGGAAGGAAGTCAAGTATTAAGTGAAGGTTGGATTTCTCCCAGTAACCTGACAATTTCAGTTAATGGAAGCTCATCTCTTTATGATGTTAACCTAGTGTCGGTCGTTGCTACGCAGTATGGCTCTACGGCCATCCAAAAATGAAATCTATTGACTATTTAAATAGACTGTAATTAAGTTTAAGAATCGCTTTATAAAATAAAATCCCAAATGTAAATGAGCTTCGAATCCCAATACTGGTCCCATTTTACAAATATACATTAGGCGGGGTGGACAACTTCTGTCCCGTATTACCGAACTGCCTTAATTCTGCTAAAAATAAGTCGAGTTAACATTAAACAGCGAAATAAAATTCTAATATTAAATATACCAATTGTTTAGTATTAGTAAAGAAGACTTCTTACTAGACCTAAAATGTTCATTTCAGCATGCATAACTTGTGCATCTAAATGGAGCAAGGAATAGCTGGGTAACTATAATTAGTACAGCAGCTTTTTCAATCGAAGCAGTAATGGTTGAGCTGCTTTACGTAATTGCTTCTATTCCTACTTTAGCGATTGCTGCGGGTAGCATGCCCATTGCAGGTGCTATTGTTCTTATCATTAATGGTTTTGTATTCAGAAACAAGTTTACAATATTCAAGGGTAATGGTTGGAAAATACTTCTTGTTGGTGCAGCATTATTCACAGCAGCAGATTTTCTGTGGTATGACAGTGTAGATAAGATAGGCTCTGGCAAGACCATGCTGCTTACCATACCAGCAGAGGATGTTTTCATTGTTTTCTTGGCAGTTGTATTTCTAGCTGAGCGTATGCTAAAGCTTCAGCTATTGGGTATTGGTGTCGCCATTGTTGGGGTTACAATATCAGCAGCTAGCAATGTATCTGAAAATGGGGTACAGTTTCAAATAGGAGACGTGCAGGCCATCTTGTCTGCCATGTGCAATGCCATTGCAATCACATTATTTGCAAAGCTGATTGTCAGATATAACGCCACCGAAGTAAGTGGGTGGATTATGCTCATCTCAGGTGTAGTCATTAATGCGATCCAATACACATTCTATCCACCACATCTATCTGTTATAGACTGGCTTTACCTGATTGGATTCTCATTCATAGCGCTAGCGGCATTTACACTCTACAACGTGAGTATGAAACGCATAGGCACATCAATGACTTCAATAATAACGTCATCCTCTCTAGTGCTTACGGTTGTAATCCAATTAGCCATCGTTCCTTTTGGAATAGCGTTTTCATTACCCAGTAACCTAATTTTGGCATTGTTGGGTGGTGGTATTAGTGTTGCTGGTATATACATTAGTTCTAAAGCCGAACAGAAGAGAGAGAAAACGGAAGAAAAGATAAAAGAAAAGGAAATAGAGGTGATTGTAACAAAATAAATGGAATTTGTCTTTGACGAATATAACATGAGGAACCTGCCACCGAGACAGAGGCTTGACAAAGTTATACAAGTATTAAAAAACAGAAATGAAAGAGATGAATCTATACGATGGGATTGTATTTGGCTTGCAGGAGAAATATCTGAAGCAGTTAGCAAAGATGACCCTATTTCCACGGAAATAGCAGACCTAATGGTTTGGGTTTTGAATAATGACGACAATGCAATCGTAAGACATGAAGCTGCATTTCAAATTGGCTTGCATAACATGAGAGCAAAGATTCCTGACCTGATTAACTCCATATTAAACGACAAGAGTTCCCTTGTAAAACACGAAGCTATGGAAGCTTTGGGTTTGTTGCGAGACCACGGAAGTAAAGAAACGCTGAGAAAGATGTTGGAAGATAAAGCTGAAGCAGTTAGTGAAACTGCAGCTTTTGTACTAAAAAGACTTGAAAGGCTGAAAGATAGAGGAAAATATAAAGGAGAAGCGATATTGTAATGAAGGAATTGGATGTTCTAATAGGTGATGAACCTCATGAGTTTATCAAAAGTAACTATGTAAATCACTAAACATCCTTCATGAGGCAATTAAGGTTGGAGTACAAGAATATATCACTGAATCAAAAGGAAGAGAACGACTTTGAGCTATAATATCAAAGATTTTTCAAAAACATCAGAAATAGAAAATCGCCGTTATGAAAAAGATGATGTGAGAGATGCCTTACATGACCTGCTAAATGACTTGGGAAAAGAACACATGTGAGAACTCTTACACGAGGTGCTGATTGACCTATGCTCAAAGACCAAAGAAAAGACAAAGGAATAATAATCAATGTTTTGCTTGAAATGCCGAAGACTCACTAGCTGGTAACGATGGTAACGATACTTATTCTAATATAATCTAGACTTTAGTATTAGATAATATTTATAATAAGCTCCATCAGATTATTTTATAGTGTCTGTAAAGTGAATAAGTGATAATCAACGGAGCTACGAACCATAAAACATTTACAAAATGAGTTCTCGTATAAAGTCCAAATATTTCAAGATAGTAATAATTCATATCCCCTAAGGTATTTAAGAAAATCCCAACGGCTAAAAGTGACCAGACATTGGCAAGTAAACTTTGCCTAAAAACTTGAATGCCCAGAACAGCAAAAGAAAGTGAAGTTGCAGATGCAGCTACAAAGGGTAATCCGTAATAATAATCAAATAAACTATACCCCTCTTGTTGGAATGTAAAGTACGAGTATAGCAATACTAGTGCCACTGGAATAGCTGCTAACCAAATTTTTGTCACTTTACTGATTTTTCGTCTGAAGAACTTGATGTTGCGTATCAAATGAAAAATTATAAAGGGATATTGAGCAAAAAAGAAAATGTCTGCTATTGAAGGATAAGCATCTATTTTTAAAACCGTGGTTTGAAAGTTATAAATAATATCACCAATTGCATACGCTGTGAATGCAATTCCCAACGCGAGGTAAGCCTGCCCGAACACAGCCGAATGGTCATATCTTTTTGAAACAATGAAGGACGCGATAGCACAGGTTACTATGCTCATTGTGAACACAATATCAATTGGACTAAGTTCACCCTCCGTCTCGGGAAGTATATAGTTGAATGTCTGATAAATTACAGCTAGTGCTGCAATAAACAATAATACCTTGTAATTTAACCCCCTTTTCGGTTCCACAGTATTCATGTCTGTACTACCGGACATCTACTATGATGTCTTATTCGTAGGTCATAACTTTTTTCTTAAAAGTACTCGAATAATTTGACTCTCATTCAAGATATTTTCTTTCAGCAACACTTCAACTGTTGGAAGTGAGGGTAATGGAGCATCTGCAGTAAAAATCAATCCAGTTGTATCTATTTGTATATTCACTTTTTCAAAAAGCGCCGTGTACTTGCTCACTTTTTTGCCATCTGAGGACTCTGCGTACCCCTGTTCTGTAAGGAGACCATTTTCAACCAACTGATTAATTAATCTATAACCAGATGATTTTGGTATTCGAGTTGCTTCTAGAATATCGAGTATGACTGAAGGATTGGTGAACGCTACCTCTAGGATGATTCTCTTGTCTTTGTCTCCATAAGTTGCAAGAATAAGCTCAGCCAACTCTCTATTCTCTATTGATATCCAATGTCTTCCCTTTGCAGGTGTATTGATAGAAATCAACTGATTAGCAAAATCTTCCTCAATAGCATCGGCCCCAGTAGAAAAAAACTCTCTAAGGGTGGCGTCTAATGTATAAAAATCTTTTATGGACTCTGCCATGTCCATGTTATAGCGTTCACGCAATCGAGCCTCGATTTTCTCACAAGTTTTTTGACCGAGTTTTTCTCTTATCATTGATTCAAGTGACTGTCCAAGCAAGTGGTCTAATGCAGAAGGCATTAATGTCAGTAATATATTAAGCAGCATATTTAATTCTATTTCGGTTATTCTCAAGAAAGCTTAATGAGTTGCGCAAATCTGAGTAGATTCTTAAATTTTAGACTGATGGGCGATATACTTAAATAAAACATAGCCAATTTCGGTTAAATGTTTTTAAACAGGTAAGTGTTATTCTCAAATATGGGAATAACAGAAACTCAGATGCCCGCCAGTCTCAACGCGACTACAAATTCGGACTCTGCTAGCGATCGAGACAACATTTTCTTTTCGGAAAAATCCTGCACGTGTTGCGTCGGGTTCGTCGATATGGTAGACTCGACTAGAATCACTGCTGGTCTGACCACGCACCAGATGAGCAAGTATTATTCTTTATTCATTAATTGGGTAAGCGGCGTTATAAGAGGATATAGTGGTAAGGTAGTAAAGAATACAGGCGACGGTCTGCTTTTCTATTTTACTTCGCTCGGTGATTCATCCATTAAAGCTGTCAGAAATTGCCTTAACTCTGCAATTACATTATCCATACTCCATCGTAATGTTAACAGGAAATTTATTTCTGAATTATTGCCAGAGCTAAATTATCGCATTAGCTTGGATTATGGGGAAGTCTCTTTTGCCCAAACGGCCGACTCGACTTCGCTCGATATATTCAGTACGACGGTTAATCTTTGTGCCAAAATAAACAAAGTGGCAGATCCTAATAAGGTCATAATTGGTGGAGATTTGTACCGAATTGCTAGGAATCTTAGCGGCTATGACTTTCACGAAGTAAAGGAAACAATTTCAATCTCGAACAGAGCATATCCTCTCTATACAGTCTCAGAAGCAAAGACTATTGATGAGTACTCGTAGGTGATCTTACTCTGAAAAACGAACAAGGGAGTTCAAAGATAGTGGCGACATAAATTACTATGTCGTCACATCCATTTTTATCGCAATTGTTCTTTACGACATCGCTAACGCAAAGGTACCTCAAATAGATAGTGAACTCGATTTCTTCGAACTTACTAAAATGTTGGAATTTAGCTTGCAGGCACGATGTCAGCATGTTCATTCTATATTTACATATTAACGGACTTCTCTAGTAGCCATATTTTTTCAAATGTAGTAATATGTGACCATACTATGGTATCATTGTTTGTAATTAGCCCATAAAATACAGTATTATCATCAACAAATTCAGATGCTGGTTTTTTATCTAGTATAGCGACATATTTTTCTTCAAAGATAAATACAAGTGAATCTGAACTAAAGGTTCCATCAAAAAAACTGACTAAAATGTTCCTGTTATTAGTATATGATACAAAACTTTTAAAGCTGATTTCGCTAATTGGGAGAAGAATATTAACATGTATTTGACTAAGAATTGCCCTTTGTTGTATCTTATCGAGTATTACGCTCACTTTTTCGTCACTTAACCAGTACCTGTCATAGAATAAAATTTTGATTTGTTTTGATCTTTCGAGAAAATCCTCGAGTTTATCAACAAAGCTTTGATGACCAATAATGTGCTCAGAATATTTACTTCGTGTGTCACCAATTAATTGATTCTTTGACGAATTTTTCAAGCGGTCCATCTCATCCTTTTCTAAAAATAAATTTATTTTTTTATCTTGAAGTGTATTCTTTATCCGATCAAACCAGTAAATTCCAATTCCTAAGAATAAGTAACCTAATGCATAAATGATGGACCATAACCATTCAAATTCTTGTAGTAGTGATTCACTTATTATAGAAAAATAGGTATAACCAACATCACCAATTACTAGCAGAATTAGTGCTACTGTAATAAATATCCAATGAAAAATAAATGGGTCTTTTTTCAAATTTAAGAGTATAACCAGAGCAGGAACCAGCATTAGTGCATCGAAGATATAATAAAGAGAATTTACAATAAATTCGAGTTCAGACGATTCATTAATACCAAAATTGTAAGCAGAAGATAGTATGAGGTACAAGGGAAAAATAGATAGGGGCGAAACTAAAATAATAGGAAGGGGACTGAGGCCTTTTCTATTTATTAATGAAAATAGACATAAAAATAGAAAATACGAGAAAAATAAACTTCCTAGCAAGTATGGAACGTCTGCTACAGAAGGGTAAGGTATACTAATTTGTAAAAAATATTGCTGATAAAAATAAAGTGTTTCCCCTAGAAAGTAACAAAATATTCCTAATAATAATGAACTAAATTTGTGTATTTCTAACCTTTCTAATTTAGTATAAAACAGTAATTTCGTCATCACTATTACAGAGCCACCTAAAATAATTACACCAGGTAGACCATTTAACAGTGAAAAAATATCAGAATAAAAGTATGCTACAAAATAAAAAAGCAAAATAGATATACAGAACGGCATTATTATTCCCTGCAACGTAAACCTAGCCTGACTTTTCATTCGATCATATATTTCATCTGATACAGGTGAATACGCCACTATAACATTTAGTCTTACTACTTGTATTATCAAGTTTGCTTATCGCTAGATGACTTATTATTTGATAAGTAATTTTCTTACGTCATTCTTATGCTAATTGAATCCTATCGAACAGCTTTTTGAGGAAGTGACGCAAACATGTCAATTAAATTTGCATCGAATCGTCAGTCACAATTAGAGATAACAAACCTAAAGTTAGTTGAACGTATTTTGTAAGCAAACTTAAGTGTATGAAACCCCAAGAATAGCTAATCGTTTCGAATCCCACTCCCCGCGCTTTCAATTTTGCAAACAAAGAATTGGATAATGTGTTTCTTCATGCTGTTAAGGCTATTTCAAAAAAGCTTTTTGAAGTGAATATAAAATGAGAAAAAGCGTCAATATAAAAACGCCGGAAAATGACAAAGAAAAATGAGGTAGGAAAGGATTACTTTTGTTCCAATTCCTTGATCCTCTCCTTTATTCCTTGAACTTCCTTCTCAAGTCCATCGCTGTATTCTTTCAGCAGTGCAATCCTTTCTTCCCTCGTTAGAAAGTTTCTTACTTGATCAACTCCTACTCCACAGCATCCGAATCCCATTGAATCACCTCCACATATTCCATTATCGGTCATACGATATATAGCGAAAGGATGTATTTATATATATCGGACATCCAATATAATACACATTGCGAGGACTTGATGGCGAATGTTGTGATATGAGAGGACTGTTGGGATTTCTGATCCTCTTCTTGCTATCAAAGAAACCAATGCATGGCCAAGAGATAGCTACTGAACTCGCAAAAAGAAGGGGTGAAAAACCCAGTCCAGGAACAATTTATCCTGCACTTAGGAGTCTTAAAGATTTGGGATTTCTCAGTGAGGAGAAGGAAGGCAAGACTATAACCTACACACTTTCTCCCAAAGGTGAAAAGGCCTTCGACATAGCCAAGAAAAGATTTACGAGAACATTTTTGGGAGTTATTACATAGTAACATTTTCAGCTTTAAACCCGATAGGAATACAATTTACTTTATCAATTTTACTATTTTGTAATGTGCAGGAATTTCTTTCTCAAGAAACATGAAATACAAACCATAAAGTACTATCAATCATAGTATTATGCAAGCATTGATCACAATCAACAAAGACATGGACTCTATAACTTCAATTTTATATGAGACTCTAAAAATAACGCCATTTAAGAGAGACTATGATGCCTCATTTGGAAAGATAGCTATAATTCTAAAACGCTATAATCTAAACGAAAATCCAAGAAACCTGCGTTTCAGGTTTACTCTATTTATGCAAGAATTTTTTGATTCTGTCCCACAAGATCAATGGAATCTTAAAGACCATACTTTCATAAAGCAATCTGAAGAATTTGCAATTATGAAATTTAAGGAATGGATATTAGATCAGGTAACATAATTTTACCTACAATTCTCAGACAAATATTAGTAGCTCATCATGTATTAAGAAGTTGTTAACCAAAATTTAATGGTTCAAATTCCACAATCAGTCCTTGGTCGCACTGATATTTCCCATTCATCAATTCTGAAACCTTCGTAGCTAATTGACTTTCCTTCAAGAAATCGATTACTCGTGCCTCACCTTCATAATTCAAACCGTCAATGCTAAATGAAATTCTGGGATTATGATTAATGTTTCGGATCCAATGCGCATTTTTTCCAAGTTCTGACATTACGTAATATTTCCTATTATAGTTTACATACCATATTTCTATCGTATGTTGTTTACCCGTTTTCCAACCCACCGTTGTCAGATACAGATATTGTGATTCAATCAATAGGTCATCAGATCATACATAAGGATATTTCATTAAATACCATCATAAATCTTTAGTTGACCCTAATTTTGAAATGCTCTCAGCTAGAAACATGAGTTTACCTGAGATTGTAAACTAATTTCATCTAATTCGTAGAATTTATATCAAGATTATGTGATAAGTTGGATTAAGAGCGAATAAAAAGATGGATGCATATCTAGAGGAAGAGCTTTATGACATTCTTACCTACTGTATACAGAATCCTGAAGCATCAGATTTTAAAACTAAAAAACAAAGGGTATCTATTATTGGTAAAGAACTTTATGCTGATGGAGGAACTGATGCTATGGAGAACATGTTTTATTCAATTGAATTTAGAATAAAAGACGAAATTGGAAGGGATGCCAAGCAATATCGATCTTGGTGGAACAGTATATCAAATGATTGGAAATATTAGAACTATTTGGAGTAAAATTTTGGTACTGTAACAACCTGTTAGTATGTTATTTGTTGCCTTCTCTAAAATGGCGCTAATGTTAGTTAGGAATGATAACGAATTATTTTTTACAGATAAATAGCATATGTTGTATTAGAAATTATATTGAATTGAATCTGTATAAATCGCTAACAGCATGCGCGACGTGTCATCGACTAACTCCCACTGATACGATGACAAGTACAAGGGTGGGAAGAATATGCACAAGATGCGACATTCAAATGACCAAAGCGGGATATAAGATGAAGATAAGCAAAACGACTAAGGTTCCGAAAAATTAATGAAGCAACTGAGGTAGTTGAATGTTTGAAATATTATAATACTTATATGCAAAGTACTTGGCAGTTAAAGATTGAGAGCGAAGGTCACTATGAAAACTGAAGAAAGGAAGGGTTGTGGACTTGTGTATCAAACACCCAAATGCCATCCTTTTGTAAAATGGGCAGGAGGTAAGAGCCAATTAATACCTCAAATAATTCATCTCATGCCAGCAAAATTTACCAGATACTTTGAACCATTCCTTGGTGGAGGAGCTGTATTCTTTCATATCGCTTCCTATAATAGGAATGCATTCCTTTCTGACATCAATACTGATTTAATTAACGCCTATAAGGTCATAAGGAACCATGTAGAAGAACTTATCCCAGCATTAAATTACCACCAAAATGAATACAATAAATCTCCTAAAAAATACTATTATCACTTACGAGATTCAGCACAGGTGTTTAACAAAATAGATACCGCCGCACGATTCATAGCACTAAATAAAACATGTTATAATGGGCTGTATCGCGTAAACAAAAACGGTTTATTTAATGTTCCAATCGGAAGATACAAAAATCCAATCATATGTGATGCTGATAACTTGCGCAATATGAGTGTCGTATTGAAACAGTCTGGATCAAATTTGGGAGTTAGTGATTATAAGAAAATATTAGTTGAAAAAGCTGAAAAAGATGATTTTATATACCTTGATCCTCCATTCCATCCAATCAGTAATACTGCCAATTTTACCAGTTATACCAACAATGGTTTTACTCTTGAGGACCAAAAAGAACTTGCAATTATATTCAATGAATTGACAAGAAGAGGATGTAGACTCTTACTTAGTAACTCAAATACGGAAGAAATTAGAAGACTTTATTCGGACTATTATCATCTTACTGAAGTAACCAATGTGAACAGATCTATTAATGCAGTTGGCTCAAAGCGCGTAGGACATACAGAATTGCTGATAAGAAATTATTGCTGCTAATTACTGTAATTACTGTAATGCAAAGTGGGTTAGTAACTATTAGATCTTATATCGTTACTATGTTTCAAACTATTATTTTTCTTACTAATATATAGAAAAGAAGAAGGTAGAAATAAACAAGACAAATCAGTTCTTGATTTTCACATGATCCATTCCTATAAAAAATCCTCCAGTAATTAATGATATTACATAGATGTCATAGTATGCTTATACAATATCACTGCATTTATAACTATGTAGACAAAATTATTTTTGTATGAATTCGCAAAGTGACACACCGAAAAAGAGTGTATTTCTATCACCCACATCTATTGCAATAATAGGCGCCTCTGAAAAACCAGGAATAGGAAGAGCAATTTTTACAAATATCAAAAATGGTTATAAAGGCAAAATCTATCCTGTTAGCCCTACGAATGAATATGTGTCTGGAATCAAGGCATACAAAAGTGTCCTTGACATACCAGAGGAGATAGATCTAGCTGTTGTGGCCACTCCAAACAAGATTGTCCCAAAAGTGATGGAAGAAGTGGGAATGAAAAAAATTCAGGGTTCCATCATTGTTTCAGCAGGATTCAAAGAAGTTGATGAACAAGGTGCAGCCCTTGAAAGGGAGGTTGCTGCCATATGTAAGAAATATGGTACTAGAGTTATCGGTCCAAATTGTTTGGGCATAATGAGCCTATCAAAACAAAGCATGATGAATTCTACATTCTTGAAAATTACACCAAAACATGGAAATATTGCTCTCGTGTCACAAAGTGGAGCTATTTGTGCTGCTACTGTAGAAGATGCTATGGCACAAGGAATAGGCTTTTCAAAAGTAATCAGTATGGGCAACAAGATAGATGTTGACGAAAATGATGTTTTAGAACTACTATGTCACGACCCCGAGACTTCCGTAATCATAATGTACCTTGAAGACATTCATGATGGTAGGAGATTCATGGAAATTGGAAGGAAAGCTACCAAACAATACAAGAAACCTATAGTAGTCATAAAATCTGGTAGGACTCCAGAAGGTGCAAAGGCAGCTATGTCTCACACGGGCGCTTTGATGGGAGCTGATGAGGTATATGATGCACTGTTCTTACAAAGTGGCGTAATCAGAGTTGACACAATGCAAGAACTCTTTGACCTTGCAACCGCATTTTCAAAGCAACCAATTCCTAATAATGACAAGGGCACAGTAATTGTATCAAATGCAGGTGGACCTGCTATAATATCCACAGATGCATGTTCAAAATATGGCATGAGACTAGCTGACATTAGCTCTTCTAGAGAAGAAATAGCGAAAGTTATACCTGCTCACGGATCTGCGAGGAACCCAGTCGACATTGTGGGAGACGCGGATTTTAACCGATTTGAAAAGGTCCTCAATGAAGTGGTTTCAAATCCTAATGTAGGATCAATTGTTACTATGTGTACTCCATCAGCCACTCTCGATTATAATGATCTTGCAAAGACTATAGTTAAGACCACTATTAATTCTGGAAAAACCTCACTTGCAGCACTCATGGGTCTTGCAGAAGGAACAGAAAATAAACAAATTCTTTCTGATGGTGGCATCCCCCACTTTCCATATGCAGAACCAGCAATAAGGACTCTAAAAGCAATGTACGACTTTTCCTTTTGGGCTGCAGGAAAAGAAACTAAAATTGAGAAGTTTGATGTAGATAAGGAAACAGTCAAAAAAATATTCGATAAAGTAACGAAAGAAGGAAGAAAACATCTTTTGGAAGAGGAGGGATACGATGTACTTAACGCATATGGATTTCCGAGACCTAAAAGTTACCTCTGCACAAATGAGGAAGAATGTGTAAAGAGAGCCGAAGAAATTGGATATCCTGTAGTTATGAAAATCATGTCGCAAGACATAATCCACAAATCAGATGCTGGAGGAGTAAAAGTAGGTCTCAAGAATAAACAACAAGTTTCATCCTCTTTCAATGAAATAATTGCTAACGCAAAGAATTACAAGAAACACGCAAATATTAAGGGAGTACTTGTGCAACAGATGATAGAATCTGCCAGAGAAACAATTCTTGGGGCAAAACACGACAAGCTCTTTGGTTCTTTGATCATGTTTGGCCTTGGTGGAATCTATGTAGAAGCCCTCAAAGACGTGATATTCAGACTGGCTCCTATTGATGAACAAGAAGCATTGAAGATGGTAGAATCAATCAAAACATACAAGATATTGAAAGGTATAAGAGGACAACCGCCTTCTGATATTAAGGTATTAGTAGAATGCCTGCAGCGATTATCTCAACTTGTTACAGATTTTCCTGAGATTACAGAATTTGATATGAATCCATTATTAGTACTGGAAGAAGGAAAAGGGGCCTGTGCAGTTGATGTGAGAATCGGCCTTGCATAAATAGCCAGTAGCCAATAACTAATATCTATCTTTAGGTATTACAACTATTATTCATTACTAATTTTCTTTCCACATTCAGAACAAAATACCGCATCGCTTTCATTTTGGTAACTACAATAAGAACATTTACCCAATTGACCGGGTTGTGAAGTTTCTGAGTTCTCTAGTAAAATTATATCTCCAATTTTCGAAATATTTTTCCAAGCAACCTCGACATTTTGATTGTTACTCTTTTTAGGAATCTTAAGATTTATTTCCATTTTTCCTTTAGAAGTTCTTTTGAGACCGATTTCTTGAACGTTACCAATCAACATTGCATCCCAGTCATATGCAGGCATCCCGACAAGAGATTGAATAGAAATAAAGTCATTTTGTGTAATCAATGACGACGGTGAATTGATAGTAGTTTTGGAACTTTTATCAGTATTTTTGATATCTGATGCTTGAGTTGTATTTGATGATTGGGATGATTTGGGTTCTTCTCCCTGTGGTAACTCTTGTGGAGCATCAAATTTTCTATACTGCGCAATTATACTTTTGCAAGTATTACATTTGTATTCACCCTTCTCATAGAGTGTCACACCTTCACCAAGATCTTCATTAGGATTCTCAAAATTGATATTCGGTGATCCCTCATAGTCTTTATCGCATTTGTTACAATGATACTTGACAAACCTGTCGGAAGGAAGCCTTCCTATCCCTGCCAGAAATAACTCCGGTCCTCCTAGATTGCCTTTTTTCTGCTCTTCATCTGTAA
Source organism: Nitrososphaeraceae archaeon (assembly GCA_035620895.1). Classification (GTDB taxonomy): domain Archaea; phylum Thermoproteota; class Nitrososphaeria; order Nitrososphaerales; family Nitrososphaeraceae; genus TA-21. The sequence continues at coordinate 99,701 of DASPFY010000001.1, read as the reverse complement.
TATGCGCAATTACATATCCACCAGAACCGCGTAGTTTCTTCTCCCGCACATCTTGATTTTGACCCTGATCCTCCATCATATTTTTTATTATCACTTTTGTAGAATTTAAGTTATCAAGTCTAACCTATACTCATCATATTTAATGGTCGTGCAGAAGAGACTTGACGGAAATGCTTATTTTCAATTACCACGATCAAACTTTTTCATCATCACACTTATATCCCCCATGAAAGCACCTTAACTTAACTTAAGGTGCGGCAGATAAGTTAAGTAAAACAAAAAAATCTTTCCAGATCTTCCGTAACTTCTGTCAAATACAAAACAAAATGTGAATTAGAAAAATGGTTTCATTCGAAGAATTAGGTTTAAATACGTCTATAGTAAAGGCGGTTAAAGAAATAGGAATGGAAAAGCCCTTTCCTATTCAAGAACATTGTATCCCACTTATTTTAAAAGGGAAGGATGTGATAGGACAGGCACATACAGGTACGGGCAAGACAGCTGCTTTTTGTCTTCCTCTAATAAGTAAAGTAAAGTCAAAGGGGCCAATCCAAGCATTAATTATTGTTCCAACAAGAGAACTGGCCATACAAGTTACAAGTGAAATTAGGAAATTTTCAAAATATATGGGAATAAGGAGCCTTGCCATTTACGGTGGACAAAGTATCAATATACAAAAAGAACAGCTGAGAAGAGGAATCCAAGTTATTGTAGCGACTCCGGGCAGATTAATTGATCACTTGAAACATGGTACGATTCAATTAGAAGATGTAAATTTTGTAGTTTTAGATGAAGCTGATAGAATGCTTGATATGGGATTTATTGATGACATAAAATTCATACTTTTCTATGTAAATGAAAGAAGGCAGACATGCCTATTTTCAGCAACAATGCCTATTGAAATTATAAGACTTTCTAGAGAATATATGAAAGACCCGGAACAAATTAGACTCAATGAAGACGAAATTAGTTTAGAAACTATCGATCAGTCTTATTTAATTGTGGAAGAGCGAGAAAAATTCAAGCATCTTTGTAATTTTATCAGAAATAGGGAAAAAGGACAACAAACTATTGTATTTGTTGCTACAAAACAAAGAACCCAGAGAATAGCTGATGATTTGAACAGAGAAGGTTTTCGAGTTATTACAATTCATGGAGATTTATCTCAAAGACAGAGGGATTACTCTATGAGCAGGTTCAAAAATGGAAGTGATGATATACTTGTTGCCACAGATATTGCCGCAAGGGGCATAGATGTCCCGGCCGTGGGAAATATTATCAATTATGATATTCCTGAAGACCCATTGGTTTATTTCCATAGAATTGGCAGAACAGCACGAGCAGGTGGAAGTGGTAAAGCAATCTCCTTAGTTTCAAGTAGTAGATATGAAGATTTTGCAAGGATTTTGAAGCGTACAGAACTATCAGTCAAGAGACTTAATGATGAAATAGGAATTGAAGTTCCCACGTTGTATGTCAGTAGAAATAGAGTCAATAGACAAAGATCCTTTAACCACAATAGTCAAAGTAGGAGAAGATTCGGATATAGCAGAGGAGTTAATAGGGGCCGATCGCAGTATAGCAGACAGTACAATAATAGCACATATAGAAGAGGATAGGTAAATAAAAATAATTTTTTAGAAAAATATACTCTATTTTCAGCAAGAATAATAGAAACATAAAAAAGGTATAATGAAAATCAGTTTGGAAATTTTTCGATAAACTTAATTATTCTTCGTTATACTTGTAACTGGATGCTTACTAGCACTTCAAAATATATCACTCTTGCTACCGTACTTTATCTGGTTGCTTTTTTTGCATTTGCTTCAGGATTGGTTAATTCAATTATAGAGGGTGCGCGATCAGGACAATTTATTATTCCGTCAAGATCAGTACAAACTATAGGCGAGACTATTGTAATAGTTATGATTTTTTTTATGGGGATGTTTGGTGCATATTTGCTTTACAATTCAGGAAAGGCAGCATCACCAAAGAGTCAGTGGGCATTTATGACTGGAGGATTTACTGTTCTCACCATAGCATTGATTGTTGGCTTCAGTATAGTTAAGCTAAAGATAGCTGCTTAAGTCCATCTTAGAACCTTATCTTTCATTATAAAATTTTTTTGATTAACTTTTGGATCACCTAGAATTGTAATTGATAGATCATTAAGATTTTTAATTTTAACATAAAAATTCAATGAACTTTTCTTACTAAGAAGTCTGTTGCTTGTAACTACTTCCTTTCTCTTATAACGAATCATACTCGTTACCAAAAATGGGATATTAGATTCAGATGTGTGTTTTAGTACCATCATGAGAATAAAATAAAGTAATTGATTTAGATTTCCAATTTTTAGTTGATTATTTAGGTTGTGTAGGATCTTATCATAAAAAAGGTTATTAAATGAATTTATAGAATCAAAAATAATTAGGGAACATTCATTCATTGATCTTATTATATCAACCATGATAATATCAAAGATATCTTCGGACGGAAGATATATTTTCAGAGCGCTTGATTCAGACTGATAAGTATAGTCATCTATTCTTTGTATTTCAATGGAGGGAATCAATCCAGCTTTAACATAAGAAGTAAATGCTGCATCAAGATCCAGGTAAACTATCTTACCACGAGCAACTCTACTTTGATTCTGAAATTCTGATATGATTGATGCAATTAGACATATTTTTGCATATGCATCGTCATATATCAGCGTATTAAATCCTCTGTTGTTCAGCATTTCAGAAATCATAATTGAGTTATCAATATGTATAATTAAATAAATTAGTTCTTTACTATGCCTTCCCTTCATTTAGGACATGCAAGTGTCAGTAACCACATATTCTAACTTTGTAAATTCCATCAATTCAGAGGAAACAAAAGAACAGTATGAATATTGTTTAGCACAATTTTTAAAATACTGTCAAACGGATCTTGATTCATTTCTAAAATTACCACATGATGAAATATCCAGTCTAATAGTCAATTATTTGCTACAGAGAAAGGTATCAAGGCAGTATAAAGTCGTAATATTCTCGGCAATAAAACACGCTTGTGAGATGAATGATGTTGTACTAAATTGGACTAAAATGAAGAAATTCATAAAGTCAGAAAGGACGGAAAATTCCGTCTGTGGAAAAGATAGAGGTTATACTGATAAAGAAATACTGAAAATCCTAGAATTCTCTGATCAACGTTCAAAGACTGCATTTTTGTTATTAGCCTCCACTGGAATGAGGATAGGTGCTTTACAGTCAATTAAGATAAATGATTTGGAACGAATTGACAACTTGTACAAAATAACAGTCTACTCAGGAGACAGGGAGGAATACATTACAGATAAGGATACTAATATTCAAGATGAAGGGTCAGACTCTGAAATTTCAACTAAAGACAACAATACTAAATCGATAAATTCAGAAAAAACAGTTAGAAAACGGCACAATACCCACTAGAATTAATCTTTATGCCTGTAGATAGCCGTAAGACACAACGCAAGAAAAGAGAAAGAAGAGATCGGTACAAGAAAGGAGTAACAAGGCATGTATCTAAGAGATTCAAAACTGACGAATATGAAGATACAGAAATTCAAACGGAATTAAGAAAAGGGAATATTGTTAGAGATATTAGATTCCGTGTGTTAAATCATAAGATTGATGGATCCTAATCAGAGAACACTTAGGGAACCAAGTAGTAGTATCAAAATTCCGAATTTTTTAATATATGATTTTTCCCCGAAACCTTAATTATTCTATCTACTAGAAAAACGTTAATGAATAAGAGCAGAACTCTCGGGATAGTAATAACATTGTCAATTGCAATGGTTGGATCAACAATAGTGGACTTTTATGACGCGCAACACCTCGAAGCGGCAAAATCAGATCCTGCGTTCTTGTGGTGTTATTCTACCCCGATTAGTCCGAATGATTTCCTGTGCTACACTAACCATGAAGAGTGCAGTATGATCCAGTCAGTAGACGATGATGCAAAAAGCGACTGTATCAGAAAGAAGAACGGTTCCTAAACAACAAGTCATAATTGCCCTTCCCTTTTTTATTTTACTATGGCTCTTCAATATGTCCAGATTCTGATATCAAAAATAATAATAGACTGATTCAATTCAATTTAGTAATGCTGCGGCGACACACAAGGACGTGTTTCGCATTGTTGGGATTTTATATCCTTGGGAAGTTATCTCTAATTAATTATAAAAGAGTTAAACACTGGTGGGCCAATGAATCATAGTTGATAAATAAGCCCATCAGTGAATGGATAGTCCTATGGGACTTGCGTTTCAATAGGATAGTCAGCGATATCAGAGTTTTCAAAGATTCTTACCGAACAATTTGGAGTCTGATGGAAAGGCGGACTGGTTAGAAAAATAATCCTTCCTCCCATCAGGCCTATTAAAAGAAGGAACTTAATCTGATCAAATGTGAAATAAAAAATTTACTTTTCAGTTACGGATTATCTTTGAATCAAGATAACTATGCAAATTCTTTCCACATAGACAAGAAGTTTCAAAAGTTGCTTCCATCTTATCATATACCTCATACTTTGATAAATAAGAAGAAACGGATCCACATCCTGAACACTTAAAATAATGTCTATATCTCATTTTAAATTCACTCGTCTACCTACTAAAGGGATATTTTTATCCATTACTACAGTGTTGACATCCATACAGAATTTAAGAGAATACCCATTAGGTGCAAATTTGTTAAGACAACCTAAAGAAAGTTGATCGACTATAAGATTTTCCAAACGTTCTCTTTTAAACCTTGATAATTCTCTCAGAGGAATTCAGAATATGACCATCCTAGTATGTGGAATGCTCGCTTGTCGAGGTAAGGTGGTTGCCATTTAAATATGATAAGATGAGAATAATGTTATGGCTGACGGCAACAATGCTGCTATATGGAATTCTCTAATTTGGTTACCGATATCCTTGGCCATAATTATTATTTTGCATATGGTTTTACCATTTCCCATATCATTCATTGTATCCATGATTGCGATTTTCGGTCTTGCCATTTATAGAAACGATAGGGCATTAAGAAAGGCAGGTATGGGAGGAATAAAGGGTTGGTACAAATCCATGTCCTCCTCTGGTTTTGGTCCTCGGACAGGTATTAATGGTTCGGAATATCAACCCTTGAAGTTCTCTTGCATTAATTGTGGTAACGAGCACAATGAAATTGCATGTCCTAACTGCGGTTCAAAGGGAGTGAGACCTGTATGATATATAGAATTAAATCCCTAACATACTTCTTACTATAAAAAGGGTTATTGTAATAGCAGCAATTAAGATTATTGCTTGTTTCCAATTCATGGTAAAATCTTTCATTTATCTAAATTCACCGTATTTTTCGAAGATCGTTCCAGTAATCACTATAATGTAGTTAATACTCTTAAAATTTCTGGAAAAAAAATCCGAAATAAGTACTAGGATTTCGACTCAATAGATCTCCAAGAATCAAGACGGCAAGTTATAGGTATAATATAATAAATTATAAAAAAATTAAAGCCTGATGGGAAGATCGAAACTGCTTAGAAAAATCAATCCTTTCCTCCCACTAGGCCTATTGAAAGAAGGAATATAATCTGATGAGATGGGAAATAAAAAATTTACTTTTTCTAGCAATTGAATATGACATTTAATTTAGACTCTAAAATGCATGAATTAGTTCAATATCATATTTTAGAAAGAAAAAAGAATGTGGGTTAGTGGTTCTTTTTACGGAAGTTCTCCGCCTACTGCGTCACCTAGGTCTGACGGATTCTTGTTACCTGTTTGTTCCTCTGCGAAAGGTCCTAGACCATCACGTCCCGGCCCGTCTTTATCATCTGCATCCTTAGTGTGTTCACCGACTGCTTTACCGTCTTCTGTTGCTGCGTCATTGGTACTGTCTCCCCATCCATCACAGGGTAATGGATTGCTGCACTTCGCGGCGCTAACAGTGGCTAGATTTAAAGTGCCAATTGCCGTCACTGTCGCCATTGTTATTGCAGTTGCGATAAGAAACATTGTCAATATGTTCGTGTATTCAACTTAGCACGATATCTATTGCGACAGTATATGAGCCTTGCTTATTGTCTGATAAGTTAATTTCTTATTGTAAAATAATACCTAAGTTTTAGATATAAAAAATTCAGGCTATTACTCACTTGAAGAAATTAATTCAATAAATTAATAATTATTCTTTCATTCAAACCTAATTATAATATTAAATGAAAAGTAACGCTACACTATCTTAATCTCATCCGAATCATCGTAATAACGAAAACGAGTTTTGTCTTGAATTGTTCGCTCTACAGCATTAAGAGCCAGCAACAAAAAAAACGAATTTAAGAAGGACAATACCTTGATGATCATTTATTTTTCTACTTGGTCTATAATTTTATTTAATTGCTTGTAATGTTCAAATATTATCGACATTAAAATCGGATGAATCAATTGCGATCTACAAGCGTTACTACCCGCAGAATTATAAAGGCGTGAATAGTCAAGCATTTGGTCAAAGGTCTTCTTATCTTTCTTATTTAGTTGCTGCCTAATATTTTCCATTTGTTTCTTTCCATTTCTATTGCAATACGATATGAAGGTATTGTTCGACCCATAAATTCAATATCGTGAACAAGGTTTTAAAATCTAAAACACTAAGAGGGGAAGGGGATTATATGCTTCTAGTTGATAGGTACAAATTTCTTTTGGTCTTCGTAATAACTCAATTGCGTATCTACTTCTTTGAGAAAATCGTGTAAGGCTATTGGCTTCTGAACAAAAGCATCTACGATTCTCTTTTTAGTATATTCCCGAAGTAGATTATCATCGATTCTAAACGCCGCAGTTATTAATATCGTTCTTACAAATCGATTGGATTCTTTTATATTTTTCAATAAACTAATACCATCCAAACCAGCCATTTTAAAATCACATATTACTAAGACATAGGCATAATCATACTTTTGAAAATGTTCTAGGGCCAAAATAGGATCAGTAAAATCAACTACAGTAATTCCCGGGAACCCCCTCAATGCTTCGCGAAAAAACAGAGTTGTACTCGGGTCATCGTCTATTATACTTACAATTCTATTGATGGCCAACATTGCAATTAAACCGGTATTGTACCAAGCATCAGTTCAATCTAGATTGTTTATAAAGATAAGTAGTTGAATCTCATTGATATTATGGAGCAATAAATTCCATCTCGTTGTTGTGTTTTGGAGGAATAACAACCCTCATTAGGTAGGTAAACTTTAAAAGTCAAGACTGCAATTTCCTAATAAAGATTCTTTTTTATATAATTTATGTATAAATATTCATAACTTAATCATAATTTTATTATAATGAATTATTAAAAGGGGTTATAATGGATTATGATGAAGCAAAGGAAAACGATATCGATATAATACGTAAGGATTTTCCAGTCACGAAAAAGAAGATCTATATGAATTGTGGATCGTTTGCACCAACACCATTATCCACAATAAAGTCAATTACTGATTTTCTAGTGAGATGCTCAGAAGAAGGACCTGACTCGAGCTCTGTTCAAGAGTACATTACGTCGCTAATGAAAGATCTTCGAATTATTCTAAGCCAGCTCATCAACTGTGAGCCAGAAGAAATAATCTTCACTCAAAGTACTACCGAGGGATTAAATTATGTAGCATCAGGTTTTAAGTGGAAAAAATCTGACATTGTTATCACCCGAGGCGGTCTTCATGAACACTATGCTAATTACTTCCCATGGCTGAATATTTCTAAAAAGTATGGTGTAATATTGGAAGAGATAAAGATTGATAAAAATGGGTTCTTCGATCTTGACAAAATTGGTAAAATCGCAAAAACCAAGAATACAAGGCTGATAACCCTAAGTCATGTTCTTTATAATAGCGGGGCGATAATGCCAGTTGAAGAAGTAGGCAAAATTGCGAGGAGGCAAAATTTGCTATATTCGATAGACGCTGCTCAGTCTGTTGGTACAATTAACGTGGATGTAAAAAAAATTGGTTGTGATTTCCTAGCTTTTCCTGGTTTCAAGTGGATATGCGGCCCACCGGGGATTGGGATATTTTATTGTAAGAAAGAATCTGCCTCACTGCTAACTCCGAAGTATATCGGAGGGGAATCTGCAATTATTACTGGTGAAAAAAATCTAGTTTATTCTGAATCACCCCAAAAATTTCAAACAGGCTTTAGAAACTATGTTGGAATTGCTGGCCTTGCATCTTCATTAAAGTACATTCAACGCTTGGGTGTTAATGAAATAAGAAAAATGAATATGAAAGTGGCCAATGAAATAATTGAGGAGATAAGAACGATACCTGGTATCTCGATATTTGGACCCAAAGATGAGAAGCTCAGGTCATCAATAGTATCTTTTGCCATAGATTCAGTGAGCCCAAAGGTTATGGTATCCAGATTGGAAAAAAATGGAATAATTGTTGCAGAGAGGGACATCGTTGGTGGGGGAAAGAAAAAAGCGGTAAGAGCATCTCCACATTTTTTCAATACCACAAACGAGGTATCCACTCTTGTTCAAAATATTAAAAATATTCAGAACATGTTTGGTTGATTTTTTTTATCCTTTCCTGCCTGACCTTCAATTACTATCATCGTCAGCGTGGATCTAACCTTATCTATCCTTCTGACATGCCATGTTATTGTTTCTCTGAGTTTATCCATAGTATCTGCAGAAATTTTTACAATTATGTCATATACTCCATATACTCCACTTACTTCACTAACTCCAGGGAGCTTTCTAATTTCCTGTAATATCTCCTCTTCAGAGCCCAGATCACAATTTATTAAAACATAAGCTGTTGGCATACTAATACATTATACTTTTAAGGAGTATTAAAACTCGATGTAGAATTGAGATATTCAATACTGTTATTTTCTCATAATTTCGGGGGTATCGATTATCAATGTTATATTTTATTTTTTAGTGGCCTGAAAAATTCTTATCAATAGCGATGGCTCTTATGGGAGATCCAGATGCTCCAGATAATTTCAGTGGTATCATTATCAGAGTAAAATTCTTGCTGTTTAATTTACTCAAATTACAAAGGTTCTCGACAATCAATATTTCCCTAGATAATAATAATTTATGTACAGGAAAATTACTATCAGAACCCCTGTCGATGCTGGGTGAGTCTATACATACAGCGTTCACTTTCTTATCAATGAGATATTTCGCAGCACCTTCTGAAAGGCCAGGACTGTGACTGAAAAAATAATCCTTGTCCACCTTCTTCTCCCATAGAGTAGAAAAAACAATAGTGTCGCCCTCCAATATCTTTACCTTGGATGCTTCTATTTCACTAGCAGTTATTAATTCGTCTGAATCCTTCTCTATTTTAATAAGGAGAGCATTTGAAATGAATCTGTTAACTGATATTTTATCAATTGATGAAACATCATTCACAAAATGAGACGGAGCATCCATATGAGTGCCTGTATGAGTACTCATAAAGATTACTTCTGAATAATAGTTATGCACATCCATTTTAGTCCATGTAATAAATTTAGGTAATGGCGAACCTGGAAAGACTTTGGTGTCAGCACTTATTTCTCTGGTTAAGTCCAGTATCATCAATGCAGTACCTAGTTATGATTTGTTCATATCTCTTTTGCCTTTGCGGCCGGATCTGATTATTCCATTTAAAATGATGATGCTTAAAAATCCGAAAGAACCTATCAACATATACGAGATACCCATATGTGCTATTTCGGCTAATTCATCTATTATCGTTTCTAATGCCATTTGAAATTAACGTAGATATATGAAATAAACAAATAAAATATTTGCTATCAATCAGTAATCTTTTATCTAGTGGTCGGCAATTATTTTCAAATATAGATGGATAATAAAAAAATTTACACCAATCTTGCAATTCCAACATATGCTGCTAATTGTATTATGTTGTTTTCAACCAGCTCCAAACTTTAATTCCTCTAATTGCACATTGCTTTCTGATAATTTGCCTTGCTCTTCTAGCTGCTTCCACCTCGTTGATTGATTTTGTTCTCATAAATTGTATCAACAATTCTTCATAAAGCTTTTTTGCTCTCTCTTCAGGAAATTCTTTGTATGACTTTTTATACGTTGATTCATCTGTTCTTTTTTCTGATTTCTCATCTTCTTGAGCTTTAGACTGAGTTATACCTTTTAATTCTGCATATTCTAATTTACAATCAGGACAATTTTCATCAAAAAAATTTTTATGAACATTACATGCAGACAATTAACAAATAATAGTCAGAGTTAGATTTAAAGAAAGTGTATACGGAAAATATTGACCGAACAAATCTAATTAAGGCAAATATCATATTGTAGTTTTGGCGACTTTGAATTTTAGATTAAGTTTAGTGATTAGCAGATATAATAGTGAAGAGATTATCAAACTTGGTATCGTGGAACCTATTGTTGGTAGCTGTGCTAAATAAATCGGCGAAAGTTGAGAAAGCAAATAATACAGCAAGGCTCCAATAGCCCACGCAATGATAGCAGGGTATCCTATCTTGATTATCTTGTTACCATACATCATATCATTCAGGTATTTACCACGCTTAATTACGAAATAGTCAGTTAACAGGATTCCAAATAGGGGAATAAATAAAGCTCCTATCAAGAACAAAAATTGTTCATATCCTTCAATCGACACAAAAATAGCCAAAATTGTACTTACAATAGAGAATCCAATAATCAGATGTCGTTGATTTAGATTGTGGAAGATACTTTGGGAAGAAATTGCTGCAGAGTATATATCTGCAAATGCATTATCTATCTCGTCGACAATCATAACTAGCAGAATAAAACCAAATAGAATTGCTTGAATAGATATGATGATGGATGAAATGTCTCCAACTCCAAGTAATAATCCTCCAACATAAAAAATGATATTTGTAATTGAAAATCCAATTAAAGTGCCTATAAATGCACCCTTACTTGTCTTTGCAAATCTGTTATAATCTGAAACAAGGGGCATCCAGGAGATAGGCATAGCAATTACAATATCTAACGCAACAAAAAACGACATATCCTTACCATCTCCGGAAAACACATTTGGAAGATTTTGAAATAGTAAAGTAACCAAGATTATTGCTGAAGAAGCGTAAACTATCCATATTGCAAACTTTGATAACCACTGTTTTACCAAGAACAAAGGGCCAAATATACCAAGCAAGGCAATAATTGCTCCAAAGATAATGTTCCATACAAAAGTAACATGCATATTTGTTAATTGTTCAGCTGCCTTAGAAAGTATCAGAATTTCAAATGTAGTCCAGCCAATAAGTTGTATAATATTTAGTACAGCGGCAAGATATGATCCGTACAATCCAAAAGCCGGTCGTATTCCGATAAGAGATGGTACTGCATGATCGCTTCCTATTTTCCCAACCATTGACAGCAGAACGGAACCTGCAATTGAACCAATTATGATTGCAAGTAGTGCATGGTAAAAAGGAGTTTCGGATAAAAAAGATCCCGCAGAAAAAACCAGTAGACCAACGCCAAGACTAGACCACAAAATGAAATAGTCAAAACCTCGAAGAATTCTATGTTTTGTAGGTACAGGATTGATTCCCCATTGTGGTAGTTTAGGGAGCATATTATGTTGAGTAGTGATTTTTTATAAATATAAATTAAAAGCAAACAATTGCCAGTTTCCTATTATATGAATAATAAATTAAGAAAACAAACAAATATCATAAAATTTTTACACAATGTTAATATGTCAAAAGCACGTACCTTATACAATGTCTATTTGTGTTATGTGTCTCAAAATATATGACGAAAAAGATGCGAGTCTTCAGCGAAAAATTGTAAATGATGAGGATTTCTGCAATGATTGTTGGACAGAAGTCATGAATATCGAATGATATGAATCAAGAATTATTATTTTTGATTACTTAAATGATTTTAGAATCTAGGAATTCCACTTCTTCTTCTTTTGATCATATTCCTCTCTTGAATATCTTACCGTTGCCGGGTGGCCCATTACAACAACATTAGGAGGCACATCTTTTGTTACAACGGCTCCCATTGCAATTACACTGTTTTTTCCAACCGTTATCCCGGCCTTAAATACAGCTCTCCCCCCAACTATCGCACCATCCTCAACTACAACTCCTGTCATTTTTGGACTCATTGGATAAGGATCATTTGTAAATGTCGCGCAAGGTCCGATGAACACATTTTTTCCAATGGTAGTTAACGGCGGAATATATACAGATCCCTCAATTCTTGTATTGTCTCCTATTTTTACATTATAATCGATATGCACAAGTGAACCAATAGAAACATTGTCTCCTATCTCACTATTGTTACCAATGTAGCTGAAGTGCCAAATCTTTACGTTCTTTCCTATTTTCGCAGTTTCTGAAATAAAGTTTATCAAATTATTACTATTCATATCCATATTTTACCTTCTCCTGTATCTAATATCATGCTATATCTATATCCAATTTATAGTTCCTTCACGATTCTCAAATCCCTTTTACAAATGCCAAGGATTTCCATTTTTAATGATTTTGGAGGGAATTTTTTCCTGCCATTTCTGTAAAAACTGAATATCTTTTTCTTTGTCACGTAGTTCATCTGGCAACATAACAGGAATTTCTTCAATAATAGGATAAAACCTTGAACACTGCGAACAAAAAAGCACTCCTTCTTTTATCACATTTTCATTAATAATTTTATCTTCAACAGTATCAATTTCAATCAATTCCAATGGATGGTACTTATCTATAGGACATGCTAGGATGTCTAGCATAGATCGTCTCATGATTACTTCATCATGGTTAGCACATCTTATTATTTCATTTCAATTCCAAATAAATTGGTGAACCTGTTTCACTCGAAAGAAGTGCTGCTTCAGCTACTTTTGTCACATTTGTGGCTTCCACAGAGGTAACAACTGGCTGTTTCCTCCTACCTTCTATGACTTCAACAAAACTCTGTAATTCTAACACAAGAGGTTCCTGAAACTGTTGTCTTCTAGGAATGATGGTTGTGTCACCATGATCAATTCTTATCTCTTGCGTAATAAAATCACCGTTTACAGTGCCTTCCGTACATACAGCAGAGAATGTTCTAACCTTCCTTGGAGTCACCCAATTCGATGCAATTATCGCAACCTTTTGATTATCAAATCCCAGCATTATCGTTGCGAAATCCTCGAACGAATGAAACTTTTTTCCCGCTCTAGCAAAGACCATTTTTGGACCCTTGCCGAAAAGAAACATTGCAGTATCGATGTCGTGAACAGACGTATCATAAATCACGCCCACATCCTTGATATGTAGAGGCATTCTGTTTTCCCTGTGAAACTCCATCATCAAAAGATCACCGTATGCCTGTTGTTGAATTATATTCTTCAAATCCTGCACAGCAGGATTAAATCTTTCGACATATCCGCATGTCAACTTCACCTTGGCTTTGTCGGCCAATTCAGTCATCTCTTCACATTCCCTTGATGAAAATGAAAGTGGTTTTTCCACAAATGCATGGCAACCATTTTGAATCACCTCCTTTACTACTGATAGATGTGATTTAGTAGGTGTACATACTAGACAGGCATCCAATCCTCGTTCGTTAGAAAAAAGATCCTTTACAGAAGAATAAAATTTTGTATCGTACTTTTCTGCTATTTCTTTTGCACGATGTGCGGACAGATCACAAACAGCTCCAAGGACTCCCATATTGTAGAGAACCCTAACATGATTCTTTCCCCAACCGCCTACTCCAATTACACCAATTTTTGATCCAGTGCTCTTTTTTCTTACCAAGTTGGCGTTAGCCATCCCATAAATTTCTCAGAATTCCCAATCACAATTCTTTCGTAATTTTCTCTTATACTTCTTGTCATGGTCCCCTCTCTTCCATCTCCAATTATATTTCCATCGATCTTTGTAATTGCAATTATTTCAGCGGCAGTTCCCGTTAGAAATATCTCATCAGCAAGATACAATTCTGTCCTCGAGATGGGACGTTCAACAACATCGTATCCCAACTCCCCTGCAATTGTTATGGCAGTATTTCTTGTAATTCCTTCTAATATTGAATCTGATAACTGGGGTGTATGAAGTTTTCCTTTTCTAACAACAAAAATATTTTCTCCGGACGCTTCGCTGACACATCCATTCTTATCAAGAAGTATAGATTCGTCATATCCATTTCGTCTGCATTCTTGGGTGGCTAATACAGAATTAAGATAATTGCCAGAAGCCTTTGCCATCGGAGGTATGGACTCATCGTCAATTCTTCTCCAAGAAGAAATGCATGCAGAGATCCCATCACCCTTAAAATATTTTGCAAATGGGAAAATTATGATTGTTGTATGTGTCGGAGAATTCTTGGTTACATTTAGATCTATTCCATGCATACCAACAAATGTAAGTGGCCTAATGTAACACGATTTTCTTATACCGTTTTTTCGAATCAGGTCCACAGCAGCTTTGCAAAGTTCGTCAACTGAAAATTTAGTTGTAAAGGAATAGACATTAGCTGATTTACGCAGTCTATCCATATGTTCCCTGAGTCTGAATATGTATAAATTATCATCAGATGGATATGCACGGATTCCTTCAAAGACCGCCGTTCCATAGTGAAGGGCATGTACAAAGATTGGAACCTTGGCCTCTTCCCATTTGAGATATTGTCCATCGAACCAGACAAAGTCAACACCCTTATCCTTCATAATGGCAAGTCAATAATTGGATAATAAAAGTATTCAAATCTTTGTATTGAGGGCTTCTAGTTGAGAATGCCTTCTTCAGGGAACTTCATTCCAAAAATTTTGATAGTTTTGTCTGCAGATTGGGCATACTTTTCCACAATTTTCCAGTTCTCCATGATTATATTTACAACGTTCTTTGGTACCATCTTTTGCCATGATTCTTTGGAGGATTTACTAACCTGATCTAGCGCTTCTCTGTACAATAATTCTTTTACATTTGATGAAGATATTTCTAGCCTTTTTGCCTTTATAGGATGAAGATTATAGAAGCGCAAAGCTATCCTCTCAGCCTTGTCGCCAGTATACGAAATAAATCGGTCTTCCACAACATCACGTAAGATTCCACTTCGCAACGACCATGAATATGGTGAGAGGAGGGGTGGAAGATATTTGATGAATGGAGATATGAACCTATAATTAGGCAAAATTTCTATATTGTCATGGCTATTAAACAAGCTTAGTAGCATCTTCTTTCTCAATTCATATGAAAACGGAAAAGTTCTTGTATTTACTTCTCTACCTTCTTTTACAAAAACTACTGGAAAAACATATACATGATAATCTTTAGCTAGTTGAGAAATTATTTTTTCATGCGAATTTGTAACTGGATTTAGATGGGCAAGATAAAGTGCTGCAATTTTTTCCAATTATCAACCTTGATAGATATAATAACAAAAAGTAAGGAGAAAGCTCTATGCTTTCTTTACTTCAATTTCTATTGTAGAGACATTCCTTGTTCTGCCATCTTCTGCTTGGAGTGTTTCTGATCCTATTCTAACATCACCTATTGTGTACCCTGCATTTTCCATTCTCTTTAGAATTATTTGTGAAACATCGACTGCTCTTCCAATACTTAAGCCTCTTGCTTTTATGGTAACTGATGGTTGATTTGCTAGTTGAATGAGTGTGGATGTCACATATGCCATTAGTGGTTTCTTGCCTATGTATATAGAATCGCGGGGTCCTTCTCTTTGTGGTTGTGTATTCTGTTGTACTTCAGACATAAAAAACCGTTAGTCTAAAGGATAATTTAAATCTAAAACACATTATCTGATTATGACGGGTTCACCTACTCTTCAGTTTTAGAAAAAATCTGTGAATATAATACCAGAAATTAGGATTGAAATGCCTCAATCTCACGGTTATATATCTGGTTTCCCATTTGTACTATTACTCAATGAAGAAAAAAATTAAAAATGGAACTAACTCAGAAGACAAAGTGAGTGAATCGATTACAAATAAGGATACTAATATTCAGGATGAAGGGTCAGACTCTGAAATTTCAACTAAAGACAACAATACTAAATCGATAAATTCAGAAAAAACAGTTAGAAAATCAAATACAAACGTCAAGATCGAAGATTATGACTTTATAGTAAATAGTCTAAAGGATGCTACTAATTCATTCAAAGATGTGATTCTTTCCATGGGCAAGAAAGCTCAAGAAATCAGAGATAAGGCTGAAGAAACATTTACCGTGGGGGCAAAGAGAGATGCTAGAGATATCCAAGCTCTTGGTGGTTATGTAGAAAATGTAGTCAAGGGTTTTGAAGATACCATGACGGAAATTAAAAAGAGAAACTACCGTGATGAAGAAAAGCTCTTGAAGGGTTACAGGAAATTACTTGAAGAGCAAATTCATCTAATTAATGCGAGAATGCAACTTGTAAAGAGACTAAAATCAAGATAACCTAACGGTAATAATAGAAGATTTTAAGAATTTTACAGCCAAATTGAGACTAAGATACTCATCCACAAATTTACCGATATCTAGAAACAATCTTTACCAATATGGTACATTCATTTCATATTATTGATCTTGTTAATAATATGACGACCATTCTTAAGAATATTTAAGAGTCTGCACATAATCAATATTAGAAAATAGATGGCATCAATATTTGATGATATTAATCAGAACAGAATATCAATTGCATTATCTGTTCTTTCAATTTTCTCAATCTTTCTGATTATTGACTATCGTGATAATAACCTGGCATCTGGCTCAATTCACCAAAATCCGATAATTCCTATGTCCATTGAAACAGAATTTCTTACATATGATGATCTTATTACTGGATTTAGTATTAAATACCCTCATGATTGGGAAAGGGCTCAACACCTAGACAAATCGGTTACATTTCATGCTCCAAAGGAGAGTAATTCTGATACAAATCCGGCAGATCTTGGTATTATGGTAATACAAGTAGGGTCAAATACGACACTGGCTTCGATAACACAGAACCAACTTAGTACCCTCAAAAAACTATATCCAGACTTCCAAACACAGGAATCTGTTGAAACCATTTTTCTAGGTCACCCGGCGCATATGATTATCTTTACGGCAACCGATAACACTCAAAATGTGCGAAAGGCAATGCAGATCTGGTTTAAGGAAGACACTAAGGCATATTTGGTGACTTACAAATCGGATAATGAGAGGTTTTCAAAATATCTACCGACCATTGATAGAATGTTAAATACATTTTATACATACAAATGAGGCATGAGTGTATACGAAATTGTCCTGCAAATTTGACCATTCATTGCCCATGAGATGAATTTAGTGATTACCTGTCTCATTCTTCAGGAAGTTTTGAAATAGTCAATAAATCTTCAATATTTTCTTCGCTAACGCCTTTTTTAGCCAATTCTCTTCTCAGTTTCTTCTTATCCTTAATCTTCTGAGGCACATTTCTAGTATATTGGGTTATATAATCAATGAATTGGGAATCATCGATTGTAGCATTATTAAATTCAGTACTGGAATTTACGGTTAACGATTCATAGTTAGGATTTATTATAATTGAGTTTGTTAATTCAGTATGCTTAAGATCAGCGCCGCCAAGATCAACCCCCACCAGTCGAGCACCACCTAGATTAGCTCCTACCAGTCGAGCACCACCTAGATTAGCTCCAACCAATTTGGCACCCACTAAATGAGCATCTCTTAGATTAGCTCCCCATAGACGAGTACTCACTAGATTAGCTCCCCATAGACGGGCTCCTACTAAATCAGCACCACCAAGATTGGTGCCTACCAGTCGAGCACCACTTAGATTAGCACCCATCAAATCCGCACCACTTAGATTAGCACCCATCAAATCCGCACCATCAAGGTCGCTACCACTTAGATTAGCACCCATCAAATCCGCATCCCTCAAATCCGCATCCCTCAAATCCGCATCCCTCAAATCCGCATCCCTCAAATCCGCATCCCTCAAATCCGCATCCCTCAAATCCGCATCCCTCAAATCCGCTTCTCTCATAGATAAAATCTTAAATTCAATCGCCCTTTTATCATTGAACTCATTAATCTTTCCACTTTGAAGTAACTTTACAGCTTCATAGTTTATGGTTTTCTTATGTAGGTTGGTTGGTTCTACAGCCATTTCTATAGCACGTGTATAGATATTCCAATCCCGTACGTTCCTTAAGGCATCTGAATTTTGTACCAAAAAATTCCATAAATCCGAATCTGTTTTAAAATCTCGTAACACTTTCCATACCATCATATCACCTTCGTCTTTTTTTCCTTCGTACAAATCCAAACTCTTCAAACGTGTTTCGTCATCCATCTTCAAATACTTATCTAATCCCTTAAAGAATGAATCATCTGATTTTACTAATATGTTATAAAACTTGTTCCATCGTAAATGAATGGCTTGAATTAGTAGCAACTCTTTGGCCTCAAAATTTTTCTTACCAGAAAAAATCAACTCTTTGGCCTCAAAATTTTTCTTACCAGAAAAAATTTCATGGGCTACAAAGAAGTTGTTTAAGAATCTTTTAATCTCTCTAGGATTATTATCTATTGCCACTGAAATTAGCTCTATATTCTTGTCTACAACATCTTTGAATTTATCATGAATCATGCCTTTTTTTACCAATTCTTTCACCAGGTTTACAATATCCTGGTTACTCCATTTAGGTAAAGTTATTGGTATTTGAATCAATTTCTTAATGTAATGTTCTCCATTGTTACTTGTTTCATTATTTTCGATGTTACTTAACTTGATGATCATGTCATGACTTATTCCAATAATGTAAACAAAACCCTCAATATCATGAAGTACTCTTATGAGTTCTAATATTTCAAAAGCCTTCTTTGGAGAACATTTATCCAAGTCATCAACAAATACAATGATCCTGAACGCAGGATTATTTAGACGGAGATTCCTTATTTCCTTTTTGATTTCCTCAAAACCATCAAAGTAGACTGTGTCCCTATCCAATTCTGCAATTAGTTGGATCTTTGAGTTTAATTCTCTCTTAAAAGATTCAAACATTTCATGTGAAATTTCATCCTCTTCTGATGCATACTTGGAGATAATTGATGTAAGGATGTCCGGAGTCTTCTTAAGAAAATTTATTGCACTTGTTTCTAGCTTCTGTTTTAACTCTTCAAATTGTTTCTCAGCCGGTAACGCGTATGCAATGCTTTTCAACAATGAAACCAGCGGAAATTGTTCCCGTTTGTAACGCCATGCTTCGAGTTTTATTCTGATCAAATCTTTATCAGTTTGAAGGGCCTTGTCAACAGAATTTATCAAAGTAGTCTTGCCTGCTCCCCAATCACCGAAAATTCCGATAGTAAATTTTGGATGAGAGTTTCTTACAATGTTGACTATAGCATTAGAATATAAATTGAAATCAAGCATCGGATCACTCGCGATGTCATCAGTTAAGATTAATCCTCTTTGAAATAGTTCATCCTCTGTGGACAAAATCACATCTTACTTTAAACTTAATTCATTTTTAAGTATTTGTTGCTAAAAATGCTAATGTAAATGTTTTATTTTGAAATTTAGTCAATATGACCATCATGATTATGTGTTAATAAGAAATTAAATATCAAGTAATTAACCAACAAGTAAGATTCCAAGTATTCATTTCTAGAGTTGCATTAGCCAGAGTTTATTGCAATTTATACTGCTGGACCTGTTGTTTATTTATTTTTTATTTTTTGCTTATAGATAGTTCAGATTTTTTACTAAATTTTTATGTCTGTAATTCTTTAATGAATCAAAGATAATTACCAAGTTAAAGACTTTACCAGAATTTCTGAACTCCTATTGAGATTGAGCTTAATTAAATAATGATACTTTAAAAGAGAGATATTATTCAATAGTAACATAGTAATAGAAATCTTTCTTTTCTATCATCATAATTCAACAGAATGCATAAGATTTTTTACTATTGAAGAGGGTTGATGGAATGTCCTATAATACTATCACCTTTCAAAATAATGCAACACGGACACTTTTGATCCATACAGACTACTGCTTGTTCATGTTTACAAACAGAGCAGATACAGCGTTGTTCTTGTATCTTGCCCAACTGTTCCATTTCTTTCTTTTCTCTGCGCGACCTTTCATCAGCATATAGCCATAGTAAAACTACAGGTATTCCAATTGCAAAGAAAATGAGCATAGTACGTACAGGAACTCGTAAAACAAACAATGCCAAACCGAAAATCAAGGCTCCTATACCCAAAGTTGCAAGCCAGCGATTCGTGAGATTATCCATATCCATTTTCAGTCACCTTCTACCTAACGTAGGTAGCTTGCCCCTCATCATTTTCAATATCATTGTGTTCTTCATTTAGTTTAATATCATCTGATAGGAGGTAATTCTTCTTTTTCTTTTTCCTTCGAAGTCTTCTCACTTCTTCAAGTATGTCTCTTAATCGATCCTCAGAGATCTTCGCAATCTTAGCATCACATTCTATACCTCTCGAATCAAGAACCTGTTCTGTTAGACTAATCATCTCTTCTCTATGTCGCTCTTCATCGTCAGTTAACATGTTAGCGCTTTTGAATCGAAAAAAGGCAAATTCACTCATCTTACTATTATAGTTCAACAAACTTATTATTATAATTGATTGCGCTAGTTCGAGTCCAATGAGTATTGCGAAGAGATAATATTAATAAAATACAGGTCTAACTACTTTCTTGGTATTCGTTGACCTTTCTGCTTAGGGTCTCAAACATCTAGTTCCTCTTATAGGTTTCATCTGGAAGATTGAATCTTCTAAAAAGATTAAAGTATGAGTGACAGACTAGATATTGCTAAATTCGTAACATTACATCAAGCCTTCTACGGGAGCAAATCCATGATAATACGGAATTTGATCCAGCTCATCCTTTGGTGGAATCTCTACAATTGATATTAGATGGCCTTCAGGATCCTCTATAATTGCATGCTTTCCAAAAGATTCTTGGGCAATTTTCTTATGAAATTTGACGTGCTTATCTTCTAGCTTTTTACAAACAGATTCCAAGTTACTGACATTGAACCCAACTAGCATGTTAGAAAATCCTTTCTGTTTTATGCGTGCAGGATGTAATGCTAATACAGCACCTTGACCCTCATTTTGAAATTCAACCCAATCAGATGACTGGTTCTTTATTTTCAATTCAAGAGTGTCTCTATAGAAGGCTATGCTTTTTTGTAAATCCTCAACTAAAAGAATGGCGGCACCTAGTCGTTTGAACAATCACTTCTTCTTATTTGTTTGGACTTAAATTTGATTCGGTCCACAATCATTAGTCCTAGAATATTTTGATATTGACGTATGCCAAAATAGATTAAAAATTACATTTGATAACTTCTAGTAGAAACCAGGCGTATGTCAAAATATCCATACTACTATTACAGTAGACTTGTTAACCTGTAAGAGCTTGTAAAGAAGAGAAACAATAACAGTAGCTCAAACAATCTCTCAGAATGGTAATTAAATGGATTTGTGGAATAAATCATAATTTTGGAAATGGTATTATGTCTTGTTGTTTTAGATAAAGTATGCTTAGCTATTACGAGCACTTTGTAAATGTAATCGGAGAAGCTGAAGAGGCGATATGTGATTATCGTACCTGTCGACATAAGCTCTCTGAACATGGTCCCTCAAGTCGTATTTGTAAGTGCTCTCACCCGAGTAATAAGGCGATTGGACTAAATTTTCCATAGCTTGTTTCGCTAAATTTATCATTTTGTTTATTGGTAATTGATCCATAATCAAAGGACTAACAAGTCAGGTACAGGTGCAGGGAATACGCAGGTAATAATCAGTTAAGGTAAACAAATGTATTACATCTTACTCTGTTGACTTAAATAAGTGATAAGTTATTCAGGATATCTTATAACAGAATTATAATAATCCTCACTTCAATTTGTTCATGACAGAATCAACCTTCTGATCAAGATTTTGTTCCTTATCCAATCTTTCGTCTATATGCACAATTGAGATTATTCTCTGGATTCCTGAAGACTTGACAGCTTCATGCGCAATATTTATCGCATTCAAGATGTCCACCATACTACTCGATTGAATTTGAGTTCCAAGTGGGGTAAGGGTTGCTTTCAGGTCTTTGATTCCACTGATTGCATCAAAAGCTAGTGCTATTTCCTTACTCATACTTGTCCCTGAACGAGATCCTACAGGAACTAGACTTATTTCTGCAGTAATCATTCTCTAACTTTACTTTCAGAAAGAAATTATTTAAGTACTACTAATTATCGAATACTACTTTATAGAAAAGAAAAATAAAATATTTCTAATTGAAGACATTTTTTGAGACAATTAATTATTGTTATTCATTTCTTTCTATTTTTATTACAACTGTTTGAATGATGGAAAATTGTGAGGTCTATTATATGTATTATTGGGTTTTGTTTAGAACTAAATTATTTGTTATGGTATTTGATAATGGAGCAGTCTTGTTCATGTCTGTAAATAATACAACGGTAGTAATAGATTGAATCGTACTATTTGGTAAACTGGTAACAAATTGCTGAAAACCATTTTTATCTGCTTTGAATCCATTTGGTATAGATGTCGTTTTAATTAATGTACCATTCGCCGTATATATTTTCATGATTCCACTAATTTGTTTATCCACTGTGGCAGGATCAGTAACCGAATATGTCGTTGTTAACTTAATTTGTAGTATGTTCTTACCTAGTGGTAAATAAAACTGCGCATCACTTAACTTTAGAGTTATCTCCTTACCATGGTTCGCAAATACCGATTGCTGCACAATCGGAAGAATAAATACCCCAATCACGATAAATAGGCCAATATATCCATAGTCTCTCATTTTATTATCCCAGTTCATTCAGATATTCACCTTTTTAATCATAGAATATCATTTGAATATTTAGTTCAAACTCGACATATATTAACGGTAGAATAAGTAGAAGGGATTTTAATTATCTGATAGTCTATAATATTTGATCTCGATACCAAATAATTTGTTCATTTAAGCCTGACCACTGGAAGTATCAGTAAAATCACAACCAAACAACCTAACAACCATGCAATCTCATATCCCAATCCGCTGACTATACTGGAAAATAAAACCGGAACCCAAATGACTCCAAATAATGAAATACCGTTAACAAAACCTACGGCGAGAGTTTGATATTGAGGCAGAGCCTTGTTGATTTCTTTTGCTTTTGCATATACTATTACGAAGCCTGCCGATAGGAAAAATCCTGTTACAATAATGGAAACTATGATTACGTATAACGAATCGGTGGCGAAACCTACCAAGCTGGATGCGCTAATAATTCCTGAAATAAAAAGCAATTTCCTTGCATTCCCAATTTTGTCGTAGAGTTTTCCAAAAAAAGGGGAGGAAACAAGACCTACAACCAAACTCAGACTTCCTATTAGTCCTGCTTCAATTGGATTGATCTTTAAATTGTCCACAAAGTAGAATACACTGAATGTTAAAATCATACTCGATCCTGCTTGAAATCCAAGCAATGTTAATCCAAGGATTATTAAGGACCTGTTAAATAATGTGTCAAAAACGTGAGATACTTTAAGCTTAAATTCTTTCTTTATTTCATCCACATCCCTCAGCAACGTACTGCCTAACAAAATGGCGGTTGATATTCCTAATCCACCACTCAAAATGAGTGTGGCTCTCCAACCAACAAATTCTGCCAATACCACCCAGCCAAATAATCCTACAATTCCACCCAAGGCATGAGCCGAATTTAGCAATCCAATACCTAATCCTTCTGATTCTTTTCCTAAATATTTTGAAACGAGAATAACACTTGGTCCAAAGAAACAAGCCATTCCTATACCGATTATAAATCTCAATACAATGATTTGAGTAGTATCACTAGCTAATCCAGTTACTAATGCTGCTGATGAAGCAATCATGATTCCATATATCGCAATATTTCTCGGGCCAATTCTTGCGGCCATGATTCCAGCAGGTACTTGAAACAGACCTACACCGAGAAGAAAACTAGCACTTATTATTCCTAGCATGGCAATGTCTTCTCTAAAATCCGAGGCTATTAGATAGAAGATAGAAGCAATGTTAAACCAATTAATCGTATATACTACTCTGGCAAGCATTAATGAAAGGACCGCGAGCTTGCATTGTTTCAATATATGATCACTATTATCTAAGATCGTATTGCTTGTAAAAAAGCACCGAACATTCGTTCCGATGTCAAGAAACTTTATTTTGACTAAGAACTACATAATACTCCGTAATATCTTCAAATGCTTTTATTTTTTCTTCTCTTAATTGAATAGATTCGAGATTGAATTTTTGTGCAACCTTTTCCATTGTATATTGTGATATAACGATTTGATCCGCTTCAGCTATTCCTTCTAACCTGCTTGCCAAGTTCACGTGAGTTCCTATTACAGTAAACTGATCCCTTTCTTGACTTCCCATGAGTCCAACTAGAACTGAGCCAGTATTAACACCGCATTTTATGTCTATATTTATATCAAAGTTATTAACCGTCTTCCATATATCCAACCAATTCTGTTTAAAAATCTGAAATGCATTCTTGAGCTTTAAAGCTGCGAGAATTGCATTTGAGGCACCAATTGAACCATCATCATTCGGTTCTGTAAATCCAAAATAAGCAAGTATACCATCTCCAATGAATTTATCAATAATTCCACCATATTCATGTATAATGGGGACTGCTACGCCGAGGTATTCATTGAGAAATACAGCAATTAGCTCCGGATGATCTTTAAAAACTTCGGTTAATTTTGAGAAATTACTAATATCCCAAAACACAATAGTCATTAGTCTGTTCTGGATTAGCGGGGCATGAGGGTCGCTCAGATATTCAATAATTGCAGGATCTAGTTGTCTCTGAAGGCGAGTTAATATTTTTTGATTTGCATTGTCAGATATAGCCAAGTTTATGTCGTCCAAAAACCTGGTTTTCTCCTCTTCCGTCATCTGGTCCTCCGGTTTGGGTAACATACCAATCACTCCTCTTTCAGAAGGATGTATAGTACAGTAGTATGGTATACTTTGTTGATTACTATCAATCTTAACAGTTGTGGACTCTCCCGGCAACATACTGCCAGTTTGAAAGAAAGGACTTGGCAAAGTTGAGTTTGCATCCCCCGAACTTAAATTATGTACTTTAGTATCTCGATTGATCCAAGTTATTGATTCACCCTTGATAACCTTAATAATCCTGGGTTCAAAGTACATTATTTCATTAGTATTCTCTTTAAACCTAGGAATGACAACAAATTGTTTCAATCAATTCTAAATAATTGTTAGGGAATATAACCTTACGTACTTTTTACCCTATTTTGGTTTCAGACTTTTATTGTATGCAGAATGCAAATTGGACAGTACAAATATGACATACAAAGGATCTTATCCCAAGAAAGACATTAATTATGGTATTCGGGGTTTACAATTTATGGAAGGTATTCAAAAGCTAAAGTGTAGTTCCTGCGGGATTACATTCATGTCAGAAAATAATAGTCCGCTCTGTCCTACATGTTCAGAAAATTCAAGTGCTCATCATCATGGAGCCGAACATGGATGTGGCTGTGGTGGTCACTAACTACTTTTTTTAACAATGCAATATATATTTAGTTTTATCTAGTACTATTTCGAGTATCAAAATTACTTTGTTTTTTTTGTTCCATTCATTTACAAGAATATCAAATCAATTTACGTTAAAAAATTTTGAACTCTTCTTGGCAATACAAGATCCACCTCATGGAGTTTTCTTTAAACAACAACAATTTCCAACTCATCATAGGCGTCTTTTACCGACAGTTCAACCAACTTATCCTCATAGATTAATAACCAATCTCTCATGCCAATAACTGGAAGCTTTCTGACAAATATTTTCCCTGTTTGAATCAAGTTTGCTCTTATGTATGCATACTGCAAAGGGACTTGATTTTCAGCATTTTTAATTCTAAAAAGACTTTCTTGAAGTTCTATCCCAGGTCGACCTCCCTGTATGTTAATCATAACATTTTCTTCATATCTATTTTGTATTTTCGCCGTAACATAGCTTTGCCCTATTTCAAAGCGCTCTATATTCAATAATACTTGAGATCTGACAATAGGTGCCATAGGTATTTCATGAAATAATTCTTCAGATATTGCGTCAAAGAACAAATTTCAAATCACCAGTTATCTACATATCTATTCTATATACGATTTTCCATAATTCTTGAAGGACAAATTTAGTCCAAGTTCAATAGCTTATCTACTTATTGATTCAATATTAGTTGTCGTACTGTTCCTTACTATATTTCGTAATGCAAATATAATTTCGATTTTTATAACACTTTAATATATTATTTTAACTTAGTCTACCTGTCTTGATCACTCTTGATGAGCTGCTGTTGTTATACGATTACTTTGGATATCTAGGCATTTTATTTGTGAGCTTTATTATCAGTATATTGTTCTTTCTGCCGATACCCTACTTCCCACTTCCTCTTATAGCTGCATTTAACAAGAATTTGGATCCTCATCTCATCTCACTTTCTGGTACTATTGGTTATGTTGCCGCAAAAATGATCATCTTTTATCTTGCTTATACCGGACGCAATATCATCGCTAAAAAGTCAAAAGGAAGAACAATGTCACTTCAAAAACTCTTGAGTAAGTACGGATGGATAGGAGCGCTCGTGGCTCCAATAATCCCATTTTCTGAAAATCTCATTTACATCACTTTAGGACTAACAAAATACAACCCATGGAAGTTTGCAGTATCACTATTTGTTGGAGTACTATTATATAATGAGTTTATAGTATGGATTGGAGTGCTTTTGGGGCGACCATTCGTTCAAAGCATTATTTCAGAATTTACAAACACAGACAATCCAACCAGCATTATCATAGCTATAATTCTTAGTAGCACTGGAATCTTAATTACTTTCTATTTGCTAGTAAAAATAAATTGGAATAAGGTTATAGGAAATAGGTTTCCATGGACCAGAACTGATAATACGAATGAATAAGATTATGAATCCACATTAATTATTGGCATACTTACTTATCTAATATTTTCCAGTTACTTGGCAGGATATCAATTTGCAGTATATCAAATTAGTAATTGATATTGCATGCATGGAATATGTCGAGAAAGGTATTAGTAAATCTTAATTATATAATATGTTATTTCTAAACATATTGCATTATTGGGTAGGCTCATTTTGTCGTATATTGGATAAGAATCGAGGTATTCCATTATTTCCTGGAGGTGTGACTGCTATATCTGACATTATCAAGATAGTTGCCGATATTGGAAATCAAATTCCAGACAAATCGTGGATGCTGTACCTACTGGAATTGTTTAATATTCGGAATATTCCTGTTGAACTGAATCTGATTTGTCAGTTTGACGATCAAGATTATTTTGAAGCAATTTTTCAGGGTGTTAATAGGTACAGGTTTAGGAAAGTATTACCAGTGGTTGGGCATTCGTATCTGCGGATGATTACGATGTACAAAAAAAATAGACAAATTAGATATACTCTTACTGATCAACTCACTGCAGAAACAGAGATCTTCGATTTTCCCCTTGGAATGAACTTTGATTATACTGGAGCGAATCAGTTTACTGGAATTGAGTGGTGGAACAAGACTGGTAATTTTCCTTACTCAATCAGATACGAAGTAGAAGTGTCTCAACTCATGTTTGGATTTTTAGACAAGGACGACCCTGAGTCAATTACCTTTATTCCTCATAATTCATTGATACCAAACAATGATAACTCTGGAACAGGTTATCCAATATCTTTTCAAAATGTGATGTTAAGAGAAGGTTGCGTTTGTTATTCCATTGAAGCTGGCAATTGCAGCAATGGAATTCATTATAGTATTTAATGAGGATATATTCTACTTTTTGTTCAATATTTAGTATCAGTCTTCAATAATAAATCAACTCTGATACCAAGTGAATTATTTTACCTAGCTATCACATTGTAAACAATTGAGTTGAATATTTTCATTATGATGCCTACGGGATAAATAAATTTGACTTTTAGTTAGAAAATTAAATAACTCACATGATTTTCCGAATATTCAATTAACTCAAAGTTTAAAGCATACTCTATCTGAAAGTATTTTTAATTGATAGGATGGATTGTTCTTATATTAGCTATTCTAGTTATTTTGGCGATGGTAGGTTTGGGTTGGGATACATTTTTTGGAGGCGTAAAGAAGGGAGTAGAAAAAATTGGAAGTCTTCCAGAGGTAAAAAATCTAACCGATAAAGCAAAAAGTGAATTTAATAATATTATTGGTAACTCTACATTAGATATTATTGCAATTACTCAGAATATATGAAATCCAATTTTCTGCTTAAACCTTAATTGTGTGATGAAAGGGAGTTGCCAGCCCCGTGTTTGGCATCCCTTCCATCGTTGTTGAAGCTATGTACTTTCGGTGAACGGAGCCAAAAACCGAAAGTTTTTCCCTGATTAATTGTGTACAACAAAATTTAAAATGATTTACTAGATATATCTAAAGAGTAATTACTATTTTTAAATAGTACATTTAGTCATTAACAATCAACATATTCGAATGAGTTAAGTAACAGATTTAAATGATAGAGTGGAATATTATACATGTTCTGCTTGGAGATAGTAACTGAATGACACAGGAAGTCTCTGGTAGTGATAATTTAAAATGTCACATTTGCGGTATAATGTTTGCAACTCAACAAGAGAAGCAACAGCATATGAAATTAGAGCATCAGAATAAAGAGGAGCCTACTGGAGTTGGCTGAGTAAAACTGCAAACAATCCAGTATTTTTAATGATTTTTTGATTACGCTTTTGAAAAGATTATTTCAATGAAGTATTTTTACTAGATTTAATCAATTACCATGTATGGTAATGTTAACAAAATTATATTCCTTAGATATATATTTCAAATTGGAAATTTGTTACTGGTTTATAAATATTATATACCTTACTATAATATGACAGAAATAGGCTATTGGGCGTCACAAGAACAATATTCAATGCAGCAATTGATCGGTTTTGTTAAAGAGGCGGAAAAAGGAGGGTTTAATGCGACGCTTACAAGTGATCATTTTCATCCATGGTCCCATAATAATGGTCGTGGAAACTTTACATGGGTGTGGATTTCAGCAGTCGCTGAAAGAACAAGAAAAATGAAGTTTTTGACAGGGGTTACGGCAGGTGTATATCGATATAATCCTGGAATAATTGCACAAGCCTTTGCATCTTTGGACGTATTATATCCGGGGCGGATTGGACTTGGTGTGGGATCAGGGGAAGCTATGAACGAAGTACCCCTAGGATTTGACTGGCCGGCTGCAGAAATTAGGGTTGAGAGAACAATCGAAGCTATTCAAATCATAAACAATTTATGGAATAGAAATAGGACTTCGAATAATGATTCTGAAGAAAATAACAGTTATGAAATCAGTATCGAGGATGATGATTTTGTAACATTCAAAGGAAAATATTTCAAAATTAAAAACGCAAAACTGTATACTCCTCCTGTCACTAATATTCCATTGTATATGGCAGGCTCAGGTCCGCAAGCAATTAAAGCTGCTGCTAAGTATACTGACGGTCTGATTACAACTTCAAAACCCGAACAAGCCGGCGAAGTCTTTGATATTTTTGATAGTGCAGCCCGAGAGGTAAATAAGGATCCTGATTCACTCCAAAAAATAGCAAAACCAAAGGTCTCTTATTCTGAGGATTATGATAAAGCTTTCAAAGCATGTGAGTTCTGGCGTACTACACAGATAGATGATGCGTTTAATATTAAAATAGGTGATCCAAGGATTCTAGAACAAAAAGCACGACAAGAAGTATCTGATGATGAACAGAAAAAATCAACAATAATCGTTACTTCTATTGAGGATCTAATAACCCCAATCGAAAAATATTTTCACGCAGGATTTACACAAATATATGTACACAGTACGAGCCCAGATGAAGTTGAATTTATCAGATTATTTTCAAAAAAAGTGTTGCCCCATTTTCGAGACAGATGAGAATAGCATATAGCCAAGGCATTCTACATACGCAAATATCCATGTACCTGACCGTTACAACAATATCACTGGCGATATAGAAATTAGTAGTGATTATATTCTTTGTTGCAGATTATTTGATGTATGGCTGCCAGGAGCTCCGCAGCTCATTGTAAAATCTGTGGAATGGCATTCATTAACACAACAGAATTAGACCATCATATTGATTTGGCCCATACGAAATCACTTTTTCAATGTCAATCATGCAACAAAATCTTTAAAGATAAAACAGAATTTAACGAGCACAAGCAGATTCACTTTCGACTTCTAAATACTCAAGGATCGGGCCAAGATAAATACTTTGAACACTCTAATTTTGGGTATTATAAATAAATGAGTCCTCGATACTTCTATTTTCTTAAATACATAATATCAAGAAATTATTATGAACGCCAGATCTATGTTAAAACCTAACTACTAAATGTAATAATGTGCAAATAACAATGTCTAGTATTGGCATTAGCTAAAGTTTCAGAAAGTGATAGAATAAAAATTATTTGGAATTTTATGGAAGAGCTGTGGGAAAATTATCTGAATGCTTTAGAAAATAATTTGCCAACCAAGTTTAATCTGTTGGATTTTTTTAACTTCGGAACATTGAAGGATGGCTTCACCGAGAATGATAAACTAAATGTCATCAAACAGTATGCCAGAGATTCAGGTTATATCAAAATTATTGGTACCGAAGTATCTATAACTAAAAAAGGACTAAACGAATTTCAAAAAGATATCCACGATTGGGATATAAGCACGTAAAGCTTGGTGTACGATAGAAGATAGAAGATAGCTTGTCTTACTATTCTAAGAATTCAAGAATTCAAAATTTAGTGCGGCCTGTTAGTAGTGACTTCTCTAGATTATAAAAAGACTCCACCCTGCTATAACCAGTTTCCGTTGTAAAATCCTTGGATGTCTACAACTATCCTAATTATGCTAGGGCATAATAATGTAGACAACATTCCTTAAAACAGTTCAAAAAATTGAAGATTCCAAAACCATCATATAATAATCGTTGTCAAAGCTAATTGAACTTTTGGAACTGGAATTAAATTTATTCTACTTTTGATATTATTTTACTATCTTTCGATCAATTAAGCAATTTCCTGAGCCTGAGATATTAGTTTTCCAATATC
Organism: Nitrososphaeraceae archaeon; assembly: GCA_035620895.1. Classification (GTDB taxonomy): domain Archaea; phylum Thermoproteota; class Nitrososphaeria; order Nitrososphaerales; family Nitrososphaeraceae; genus TA-21. Next base: position 68,481 of record DASPFY010000001.1, on the reverse strand, counting down.
CTGTTTAGCGGAAAGAATTCCCTGCCATGCATCATGCTTGCGAATAATATCAGGCGAATTTGTAATCGTAAAATCGGTGGGAAGAATGTCATCTATTTTCTCCCAATCAATTGGCATTGAAACATTTGCATCTGCAGTTGGTCGTATAGAAAAAACTGAGGCTATTGTTTTTCCCCTTGCATTTTGGTTGTAATCAAAGAATACCTTGCCCTTTCGTTTCGATGTGCTCCATTCCAAAGTAACTTTTTTGGGAAAGTTGTTAGCCATTGTTCTCGCTATGGCTTCTGCAAAACTTTTAGTCTGCTCGTAAGTATAGATATTTGCAACAGGAACATAAATATGAATACCTGACTTACCCGATGTTTTTAGGTAAGATTTAATTTTTAAGTCCTTGAAAATATCTTTCAATTCGTGAGCAATATCTACGGCTGCTTTGAAGCCAGCTACGTTGTATTTCGGCTCCTCCCCCTTTTTCTCTTTACCGGAGTAAATATAAGGATCTAAATCAAATAGGATAAAGTCTGGAGAATTAAGTCCACATTTTTCTTCATACAACTTTGTAGAACTATTGCAGCTACTAAAGTCATTAATCCTGCTATACCAAGGATGCATCTCAATGCAACCCAGATTTGCTACCCACAGTAACGTTTCCTTGTTGTTACATACGATGTAGTTGATACTGTCTCCTCGGTGTTCTGAATGAATTTTCGCTATAGCAACAAAATCAGGTTTCTTTTGATCCCAATCCTTTTGATAGAATGACTTGCCTGTAATTCCATTGGGATAACGACTCAATGAAAGTGGTCTGTCCTCTAAATGTGGTAAAATGGCCTTACTTATTTTTTCATAGTAATCTATCAGGTCGCCTTTTAAAAAAGCTGGATGACTTTTTGTCGCTTTCCAATACACCTTATTTGTATTAGTAATCGCTATCTTATCGGTATAGTATGATTTATTATTGTTTTGTGGTTTGGCTGGGCTCTTAGGATTTTTACACTTCGGATCGTTACCAACTTGGGAGAGGTTTGTGATAGGGTTATCTGCCTCAATTACACATTCTTCTGGTTTTTTATCCTCTCGAAGCCTCATGAATACGGGCGCCCGGAGTATACCGTCAGGAGTCCATTCATCAAACTTGACTTCTGCAACGAGAACTGGCTTTAACCACGTTGTTTCTCTATTCAGGTAAGGAACTATCTCTATGGGCCTAGATTCTGTTTCTAATTCCTTGAGCTTTCCATATATTTCCCCGAGAGTTTGTTCGTTGAACCCCGTCCCTGCATGTCCGGCAAATTTTAATTTCTTTTCACTGGCGGAATATATGGCTAAGACCAATGAGCCAAAATGATTAGAACGACTTCCCAGACCCTCTGTGTAACCAATAATCACGCAATCTTGAGTTTTTGTATTTTTTATCTTGAGCCAGTCCCTGGATCTAATGCCCTCCCTATAAATACTGCCTTTGTGTTTTGCTACTATACCTTCTAGCTTCAACTCTTTAGTACTCGCTAGTATTTGAGTGCCTTTTTCGTCTATAAATTCAGATATTTTGATAGTATGGTTATTCTTTAGGGTTGAAGAAAGCAAATTTCTTCTCTCCAAATATCCAAATCCCTTAACATTTTGGTTCTCTTTGTAGATAATATCGAAAACGTAATAAGTCGAGGGATATTCTACAGACAATGCCATAATCTCCTGAATACTCTGAACGTGCATTCTGTGTTGATGTGCATGAAAATCCGGATTACCCTGCTCATTCAAGACAACAATTTCTCCGTCTAAAATAGCTGATTTACACCCGCTGAGGCTGATCTTCGCGGCGTTTACCACTTCTGGATACCGCTTAGTTATATCGTTGCCATTTCGTGATTGAATTTTGATTTCCCTATTATTCTTAAAAAGAATCGCCCTGACTCCGTCCCATTTGACCTCAAAGACCCACTCTCTGCTGTTGAATGCCTTTTCAAAAGGGTAAGCGAGCATTGGCTTTATTTTTTGGAATAGATCTACAGATGGGCCTATTTCATCGCTAATGCCCCTTGTCAACGAGGAAATATTTTTCTTTGAAGCTTCTTTTCTAGAGCCAAATATATCTTCTGGTTCAGAGTCCAAGTCTGAATTCGTTTTACTGCTGAGAACAGATTCTGGGCTGACCAGAGTCAGGTCATCTTCAGACACGTATTTGTCCTGCGCTTTGATTAGTAGCCACTGGTTTTCTTTTTTAGTCTTTACTAATTTAAATAAACCTTTTAGCTTGTTTCCGTATAATTGAACGGACACCTTTCCTGCATCCACTTGTTTTGTGATCTGTTCCGTGCTAGAGTAGCTACCCGTATCCCATACTATAACAGTGCCAGCTCCATAGTTTCCCTTTGGTATAGTTCCTTCAAAATGCAGGTATTCAAAAGGATGGTCTTCTACCATTACTGCCAAACGCTTGATTTTGGGATTCATTGAAGGGCCTTTGGGAACGGCCCACGACTTGAGAACGCCGTCTTCTGATTCCAGTCTAAGGTCATAATGGAGTCTAGTGGCATCATGTTTCTGAACCACGAAATTCCTCAGCCTTCTTTTTGTAAATTCTTTGGCCAGCTTACCTTGTGGTTCATTTGTCTTATGAAAATTCCTTTTTCTATTGTATGCAGAGAGAAGTGATTTAGCTTTTATTCGTTACCACCTCGAACAATGTTTTGTTTGGCTCGCTACCATTCATTAAGCAGTCCTAGTTAGTGGAGTGAAAATATTACTCTCATTATCAAGATCAGCTGAAGAAGCTACTTTTTTTGTAAAAGTTCTTGTTTCATTTTCTGAAATTCAGATTCACTCAAACTCCCCTTCTGTTTTAATTTAGAAAGTTTCTCAATCTCATCAGCGATTGAAATAGTGTCAATAGTGCTTGTTGCTTCATCACTGCCAGTAACTTTCATTCGTCGCCTTATTATTTCTAAAAGCTCTTCAGCCTTGTGTTTAGAAAGGGCTTCAATCACACCATCTTGATCGTCTTCTCCGCTAATATTTTCATCCATCAATCCTAACTTGCTCTTGTTTACCATCGTCGGCGCCTTAAATAATATAGTTGAAGTAAAAACGCCCTTCTGTAATTTAACGCTAGTTATAACGTCGTACGGAATATCGATAAGGTCCGATTTCAAGCCCAACATGTAGGGATCTCTTATAATCACTCGTTTGTCTGTTGCTATGACAGTATTTGGTGTCAAAATTGAGCCACCGGGCATCAGTCTTGATTCCCTAGCCACAAGCAGCACTTTTTCCTCAGAGTTCAATATTTTCTCAATCTTCTCGATCTCATTTAATTCATCTCCATCAGTTATGTCAGTGTTAAAAGAGTGTTTATCACCCAACGCCTATCTATCGCTATATCTTAGGCTGACATATTTAATAAAAGCTCCTGTTAAATCCTTCATGGATCGGAGCTAAAGATACCTAAATTAAATCTGGTATGCATTTATTGAAGGAGGATTGACAGGGTGTCAGTTAAATAGTTTGAAACGCATTTCAGATGACCGTTGGCTGATAAAAATACCTCGTTGTATGGACTTTTTTATATTAATTGCGTTGTTACTAAATTACAGGTATGAACATACTGTTATTAACGAAGTAACCATTATAGAAAATATCGCAGTTGTCTAGCTTTATACAGAGTATAATCAAATTATTAATCGCTTAAACCATTGCTATTAATATGCATTAATACCTTTTAGACATTAATTTTTCCTGGATAGTATACATGGGATATTAATCTATGATAACAAGTATTGCAGACAAACATATCTAGGAAATGATTTAACGAATGGATATGTTTTCTACAATAGTCACATTTTATACTTTCCAATATATAGGTATGCTCATTAAAATTTAAATAGTTTTTAATATTAATTTAAGCAAATATTTTCTTGATTAATTTTCTATATAATGCATCCATTAAAATGTTCGTCTATGCCTAAATTGAAGGCCACATTTTCTTAGATTACTTGACTGGTTATATAGGCGAAACTGGTATAGCATAAAAATAATAGAAACAATTAAAGGAGTCGTTACTTTTCGATAGTTAGAGCATGAATCTCATTCTTAAAGGATCATTAATGATTTGTATCTGTATATGTATTGCTGCTTTATTTCAAATAACAAATGCACCACAGACAACTCTTGCTGGACAATCAGCTGTATCAAATATGAATAAGACTTACTATGGTTTTCAGCTTGAATCCAACGTTACTAATGGGAACTCCCCAAGCGAAATTGCTTATAGGAATCCACAACATGGAATCTTTATGTTGTTCCCCTCGAACTGGACTTTCTCCACAAGTGGTCTACCAGACTATACCCAGATTGGTGCATTTTATGCCCCACTGCAAAATCTTTCCGATCCAATCCCTGCTAGATTAACTATCACTGTAATTAGCTATCAACAAGACATACCGCTCAAGGACTTTACTAATATGACACTTTCCTCACTTAATCAAACAGGAGGCCAAATTATGATATCGAGTTCAGATCCAACTACACTTGCAGGACGACCAGGTCACCAGGTAGTATTCTCAACGTTACCAAATATCGGAAACCCAGTTTCACTTGAGATAATGCATTCCTGGACAACAGTAGGCAGCAAGGTTTATGTTTTTCAATTTAGTGCCGAAAGCTCTAAATTTGATGCCTATTTACCTACAGTTAAACAGATTCTAGAATCATTAAGAATAGAATAGATTCAAAAATTCAACAGATCTATTTATTAGGTCTAATCACAAGTAATATTTAGGTATACTAGACAGTTAATTAGACCCAATTAACTAACAGAAATTATATAAGTGATAATTATAGGAGTCAGATAGGAACCAAAAGGAAAATGTTAATCATTGCATTAGTTCCAATTATAATAATACTTGCAATCACTTATTATTATTATTATGTTCCAATTTCAAGAATATTTCCCTCAGAGTATATGAATATGACAGATAAATTTGGAGTAATGGAAGTGTATCCTACAAAAGCAGGAGGAAGGGAATGGTTCGTTGATATGAATAATCCTACCGAGGATCCAGGATTTGAAACTGAATCAAATATTACTCGTCAATTAGATGGTTCATGGCAGGTAAGTGGAAGACTTCATAATGGCACCTACGCTGAAGAGGTGAGAATGGAGGTCTTGAGACTTCCACGATCTGAAGAATGGAAGAATGTCGAAATGACGGGGTATGCCAAAATAATCCCTTCTAACAATCCAAATGATGCACTTGTCTGGTCCATCAGAGGAGGGAAACATAATAACACAGTTCCTTGTGAAGGAACCGCTCTAAAGGGTGGTATCGATGTTAACGGTACCGTATCGTGGGTAAAGGAGATATGGCATACAGGAGGATATACTGATAAGCGAGCTGAAACACATGTAACGGATTCTATTATTGGAAGGTGGATTGGCTGGAAAGTCGTGGTCTACAATACGAACAATGACACGGCAGTAAAGATGGAAGCCTATCTTGATGATAAGGCCAACAATAACTGGTTAAAAGTTACTGAATTGATTGACAACGGTGGATGGTACGCCAACGAGCCAGATCCTATATTCTACAGTGCAAACTGTGGAAAGACTAAAGACTATATAATAACTAAAGGAGGACCCTTGGCTATCTTTAGGTCTGATAATATGACATGGAATTTTATGAACTTGAGTGTGAGAGAGATCCAGCCTCCGTTACCACCATAAGCGTGTCATCATTCGTCATCTGGTTATCAAAAATCATAAAATTATGATTAGTCTGAAATTCAATATCATTCTAATTGCATCTTATTGCATCTTATCGTAAGATTCTTTCAACCAATCCTAATGGAGTATTAGTAACATAAATTTTAGGGATTTATAATATGCAATTAGTTTTGATAACGAAGATTATGGTAGGAAGATGCTCATTTATGCAGGTATTGCAATTGTAGGTATATTCTTTGGATTACAGGCTATGTTTGGATTTCCTTTGTTCAAATCATTTGAAAGAGATAATGTTAGTGATGCAAGAGTTGTAATAAAGGACCCGAGTGACTTGTGTTTTAGAAGCCACTGATAAAATCCCAAGGGTAATTCAGAATTGTCCTTATGACAAAGAAGACATTGTAACAATAACATACAAGAAGGTAACAATAACATACAAGAAAGGTTCACCATATATAATAACACATAATGTAAAATCCTAGATCTGGAAACGGGGATAATATAAGAGTAATTTAATGTTGTTGTAAATCTTGAATTGTATACCAGAGATCAGTATTGTTATGATAAATTGAAATTGATTTCCTTGGAGAAATACATTCATACTATAACTGCTTGACGCAAATTTATAGATTGTAAATTAGAATCGCAGTCCTAATCATATTTTGTTCTAAGCGTTATATCTAATGTTCCACATAGTATGATATGGCAGAGGACTTTACTAAAAATCGACTTGTTTATTATGTGACACATTAGTTGATCCCGGATCTGAAATTCAAATATGTTCTACCTGTCTGATAGTAGCAATGTCGGATGAGGATTTTCAAAAATTATATTATATTTCACTTACAGAAAATCGCAAACCAAAACCAATAACGAATAAAGAGAGGAAGAGGATTTTCGATTTGTATATTCGTGCGCAAGAAGTGCAGCTAATAGAACATATTGACGTAAAAAAAGGAAATAAATGAAACTAACGTGAAGTATTATCCAAATAGATGAGTGTTGAGCATGGTAATACTTGGGGTAAGGTAAAAGAAGAATCTTTTAATAATCTAAGTGGTAGTATCATAGATAAAGTATGAATAGATCTAAGGTAAGTACAGTCACATTTGTTTTCATTTTTGTTGCAGCTTTTGGTAGTTTACTTTTCATAAATAACTTTCATGTCAGTAAAATTGTGTTTGCCAGTGGAAGAAAACTAAATTCAATGAAGCTGATTTCGCGGTAAAGGATTTTGGTATTGGCAATGACGGAAATCCTTTTCTATCCGTAGAGGGCACACCAGGCGGTACAATCCCACAAAAGGAAAATATTGGATATGCATATATTTTTGTAACAGATAACGGAACTTTCGTCGTATCATCAGATTGGATGTATCCTCAATGGCATACCCATGAAATTGTGCTTGACAAAAATAATTGCATAGTATCGATCAAGTATAATGGAGACGTTGAAGTTACCGATTTGGTAAAAGTTACAAAGATAAGTGCAATGAATGTTGAGAAAGTGATGACAGCCGAATTTACTCTTAGTGACTCTGACGCATCAATTTGTGCTACCAAAATATTCGATCTGCTCCGTAGTATTTTTTGAACTTATTAAATTCAAAGCTGTACATTTTAAATAACTTAACTTATTAAATAAAAGAATTAAAAAAATGAATTAAAAAAAATAAATTTTGATCCGCAAAAACTAATAAATGCGAATTTACTATTAGCCTAATCTCTCTTGAGAGCCTTAGCCTCGTCTTTAGTAACGTTAAACCAGACTTTATCGCCGTCAAATTTTACAGCTTTGCTTCTAGGCAGATAAAACTTGTCTTTATCAACCACTCCTCTTTTTGTTACCACAAATTCTTCATTTAAGTCTTGGACCTCACCTAAATCGTAGTCATCCAGTCCCCTTGCTTCTTTTTTTATGATATCATCCCAGTTTGTAATTCCACTCATATATACAATCCTTAGGCAACATCAGATATAAGGGTTAAAATTCCTTTGTCACCGATTACAAAAATGGTTTCAGAAATGAGGATTTTGAAGACAGCTGACATCTGCCAAGATGATGTTTTAAGAAAGCCTGGCTCATGTAGAGCAATACAATTCTACTTGATAATTTAGTTACTTATATTAAAGATTATTAGTATAGAACATTCATTCCTATGGGCATATATTAATAAAGTATTTTGTACTCGACGATAAAGAATTTCTTGACAAGGAAAAAAGAAATGGTAACGTTTACTTTAATATGGATGAAATAGAAGCAGGAAAATATTTGTTAGAAGTGTATATAAAATTAAGTGATGGTTCGCTTGGTACGTATGCACGTGGTTCAGTAACTGTTACCAATTAGTAATTAGTAAATTGATTGATTAATTCATAGTAACTATACTTTCTGTTAAAAATCCGAAGAACCACCAGCACTATACGGACTCCCCTTGATGCTCACTACAAAGTCCAAATCATTTATTCGCTTTAATAAATCAAGATCAAGACTATGGCTTACTACCATTTTCGTTCCCTTAAGATAAAAACCTGGTGCCATACCCGTAACACTTATTACTCTCTCTCTTATTTGTTGGGTATCTTGTTCTGGTTTAAGGATAATTTCTAAGGTATAGATGTTCTCTTTTTTTGCTTTTTCATCAAAAATCAATCTGACAACTAGTAATGGATCCACTTTTGAAAAGACGGTCTTGATAGCATTATCGGCTTCTGTAAATTCTTTCACAACTTCCTTAACACTATTTGCTTCTTGATCACTCATTTACTCTTAATAACTTAAAATATAGGTTAATATGTGTTTATAAGCATTTAAACAAAATAAGTTTAAAATTTATAATTTATAACTAATTTTAAGGTCATTTTGAGTTTAGTCCCATGGGAGAATATTACCTTTCCCTCCATATGATAACCCTTTTTATTTTAAATCCCCTTATTCCAATTTACTCTGTGACTCTAAATCGAAATATTAGAGCAAGAAATTAAAGATTCAAAACTTTGGCTTTCTAGTACTCAGGAAGAATCAACTTACAAAAGGGGATCTGAAAAAAAGGATCGAATTGATAAACTGGGTTCTTCACAATAATAAAAAGCCTGACGTTGAAATTTGTGGTCTTACTGAATCTAAATCTTATTGGATAGACAGATTAAAGGATTCACTCTAGCACAGTTGGTCTTTATTATTTATTAAGAGGTAGTACTATATAGTGACCATACAGTTCTGACATCAAGTGAATGGAAGTAGTTGATGATTTTTTAGTTGGGTAGAAAGAGACTAGTCACTGAGAGTAGACTAGTAGCGATAGTAGATGATGAGCAAGATATTACAATTCTCTTTCGTGAAGCCCTAATGACTATTAAAGGAATAACGTTGTTCACTTTTACCGATCCGCTATTGGCTCTAGAACATTTCCTGATGAGTGAACATTCTTATGTATTGGTAATATCAGATTTTAGAATGCCAGGGTTGGATGGCATGGAACTATTAAGAAAAGTGAAAGAATCAAATAAAGTTGTAAGAACGATACTAATGACAGCGTTCGCATTGGATGATAATTTTTTTAAGGAATATGCTAGAAGAGAAATAATCAACGGCTTTCTTCAGAAGCCCATTGGCTTGAATGATTTACGTAATGAGGTAATTGCGCAGTTAAATGCTTACGAACTAAGAAAAAAGAAATCGAAGAAATCACAATAATTTAAGGAGTTTCTTGCAAATGGTTAAGTAAAGAATTTTGAATACGGTTTAATTTGATAGGTTTAATTAAAACGTCCATTTTCTTGTCGCAAAATATATCATGTTTTGACAATTCCTTTTCTAACATTTCAGAAGCGGTAATGAAGATTATACATGCTAAAGGAAATTTCTTTAAAATTTCTATTGCAACTTCAATCCCGTTCATGTTGCCAGGTAATCTATAGTCTATGATGTAGACATCTGGAGGTTCAATATCAATATCCTCTAATATAGTATCGGCGTTAACATACGTCTTAAGTACTCTATGACCCATGCTAGAAAGATAGTCGCTGTAAAGTTTTAGAATATCCTCATCGTCATCAAGGAGCATTATTGTGTATGTTTCTTTTGTTGTTACCATGATTATTGAACCCGAAAACCAATTAGTCGAGTTGATAAACAGGTAGAAACCTCAGACCAATATAGTATATACAGGTTGACAAATTTGTCTATAATCTAGATACTCGAATCGTCAACTTAGAGACTCTAGATAAATTATTCAATTAGGTTTGATAACCAAATATAAAAACGTTCTAAGAACTTTATATATTTGATTTAGGACTTGAAAAGAACTTCGCCAGGATTTACATGGGATTCTCCTGTCCGATTTTATCCCACCAGTGTTGATTATATCCAATGTTGTGCAAATGTTATTACTACTTTTTCCGATGGTGGGACAGTACTCAAATTGGGCACCACCCAATTAGTCCCACCATTACTAACTATTTTTAATTTAAAGTCTAACCTCTTGCTTGGCCCATCAATTCTCCTAATTGGAAATGCGAATAATTAGGTGCATTTTGTTACCGTACCTGTTGTTGCCATAAGATATACGGCGCTGAAACCGTCGGATATTGACAGTCTTGAAGTGTTAAATAACTTATTGTAAATTAATTGTCGTGGCTGAAGAAACGTTCAATAAAATAAGGAAGGGTGCTAAACAGACTGGTCGTGGTGTCACAGACACTTCAGAGGGTACCATAGAAACTGCAGAGGGCATTCTAGGGGGAATTAAAGAAACTGCAGAAAGCGTTTTCGAGGGCGCTAAAGATACCGTTGAAGGCGCTAAAGTAGGAATTGAAAAAACTGCAGACGCTTTTGAAGATACTGCAAAACAGGCATCACACGCACGTACCTATAAGAGCAGGCGGAAACGTAAAACCACGCCGAAACGTAAAACCACGCCGAAACGTAAAACCACGCCGAAACGTAAAACCACGCCGAAACGTAAAACCACGCCGAAACGTAAAACCACGCGAAAAGGAACCAAATCCTGAAGATATAGTTTCGGACGAGACACGGCGCTCAAGGAAGAATTAGATAATAGCCACACGGATCTAATTTAGAGACTCTAGGCAAATTGTTCCATTAGGTTTGATAAAATAAAACCTAGATAAGATTATTAACATAATCTAAAATAGTTTGCTGCCGTTATTCTTTAACAACAACTGATGGGCATGTTCGTATTTGTTCATCACCTATTCGGATTACCCGTCAGTTGTTGCTACATATCTATTCTTAATTAGATTTTCGGTCCTAGAACTCAAATAAATGCTATTGTCCTCCTTTCATTGGGCTTGTCTGGGCCCATCAGTGTAACTTTATTTATTGATGGAATTTAATACCTTATTCGACGCCCGATATTCTATCATCAAATATACATTGTATACTGTCTAATGTTACTAACATGAAAATTCCAATAAATAAAAGATTGGAATCCGACGAAACAGAACATTGAATCGTAATAAGTAATGAATACGTTGTACTGCCATGACTCGTATTAGAACAGACCTTCCATTAATACCCGACAAGGAGATGGAGGAGTGGGCCCAGGATATTGTCGAAAACACACATTATCGGGACTTGAAAACATTGCGTATGAAATTAGACGAAGCCATCGAGTCTCATGACAATGATAGGGACCTCCAGCCGAATGTTACCTCTACTAATTAAAACCAACACGGCAGTAATATTCAATTTTTAACTTTTTTATTTATATTGAATTTAGATTGTCATAAACCCGTAACAACGATCCATTACCAACTCTTCCTAGTAACAAAAAAATAGTTATTGGGTCTGGTTCATCATACCGTCTATTACGCTCATGTTCTTTGCATCCTCCACAGATGAACTTGTATTTGTTGTATTAATGAGCGGAAAGCCTTCTGTCGCGACTGATTGGTTTCCCGTATATTGTTCTGATTGGGCATAAACCAATTTGATTAGGTAGTCATGCTCCAACGCTACTGGTAGAATGAATAGTACATTGAAGAGGAACCTAAGCAGGACCACAATAATGATGATCACGATTATGATCAATGCGATATAGACTAGTGTGCTTAAGACCATAATAGTCTAAATCACCAATACTTTAAATAAATGTCATACTCGGCTGAACGTCTCGAACGATAGTAATCCCATCTCTACAATATTTTGAGCACAATTTTTGAACCTGTCAACAATAAGAAGATTTTAGTTATTTTGTTAAAGAACTATTTTGTATTATAGTTACCCATTATTCTCACCCTCTACGTCACCATAAAAACTGCTGTGTAGGATTTTATCTTGGAAGTAGATAATCTCACTTATTTTCTATTTATATTCAAAAAAAATATTGTATGATCTTGGTTACTAAATCAAGAAATTAGTTATTCACATAGATCAAGTTAAAATTTCCTGTCAAGTCATTGAATTCGCCATCTCAAAAGGGAATACTGTTTTATATGCTTGAACATAAGCTTTAGCAATCATGAGCGGTTCATATACAATAATCTCTTATAACAAGGACAAGCTAAGAATGAATGGTTCAATTGAAGATTTAGAAAATGGTTATAACATCTGGGTAGATGTACCAGATCATGACATTGATAAGATTAATGATTTAGCTCATAAATTCAATTTAAATACAGATGCTGTTGATACGTGCTGCAATAAATCCAAGAGACCAGAGATTCGTCAGTTCGATAATCATACATTTACCGTGATGTTGGAAATGAAAAATAAAGATCCAGAAACCCTACTTGTAGAAGCGATATATTTCTTTCTGGGGAAGAACTGGCTGATTACCGTACATTCATCCGATGTTGATCTTATGCAAATCGCGAAACGAGTATTCAATATAAAAAACGAGACGATTAGACAAACACGAATTGAAGCGCTATACTATAGTATGTTGGCAGAGATTGTTACCAAATATGAGCAGCTGCTAACCGGGTTGGAGCTTTCAGTAAGTGACTATCAGAGGCAAACACTTGTAAAACCTTTGCCGGCTATATTTGAAAGTATAGATACTCTATCTAGGCAAGCTATAACTCTAAGAAGACACTTTTGGCATATTAGGAATGTCGTAAACGTACTTCTCCATACGGAAGAAGAAAAAGATCATGTCAAATACGTGAAAATCGTTTATGATGATATTTCCCAATTGATCGATTTTGTTGAATCTTATGAAGGTACAATTAATTCCATAAGAGAGCTCTACGTTGCTAAGGTTTCTCTGCAAATTAATGAAACAATGCGAATTCTTACCATATTTACTGCGATATTACTTCCCTTGACTCTTCTAGCCGGTATTTACGGTATGAATGGACTGGATCTTAACAACATTGCAGTGATGCCAGTAGGTGTTTTTGTTGTAATTGCAACCATGGTGATCATAGCAATTGGTCTGATATTATTCTTTATCAAGAAAAAATGGTTGCTAGCTAGAGAGCCCAAGATAACTAAGCAGAAGTTTACTGAGAAGCAAGTGAACAGACACGAAAGTAAGTTGGAACACAAGCAAAATAAAATTAAATAAAATAAGCAAAGGAATCATAATTTAAATTGTGTTTTCATATAATAATTACGCCAAAAGTTAGAATACCAGACTAAAATGAATGAGGCCTATGGGGAGTATGACTGTAGGTCATTCGTTACCATGGGGCTGGTCGTTATAGTAACCCTAGGAGTTCAATAAATAGACTCATATTATAAGTAGATCTAGTGAGCTATTAAGATATCTATGTCTGGGGTGTATTGTCATTTGGTAGGTTTTTCAAATTTACATGCTGTTATATCGAAATCTTATTTAGCAATTCCAGAAGAGCATGATAAACTCCTTACTAGTCTTAGGATCGCATATACATCCGAATTAAACCTAAAGAAAGAACAGACTAGTTATTCAGATTTATTAGACGGTTTGAGACTAGCGCTAAAGGGTTACAATATAGATTAAATTATTCCTTCAAAACTTTTTAGTAAAATATATTAACATAACTATTGATAATGATCAAAAACCTTTTTACTATCCCAAAGTGGAATGGATGCACAGTCTTTACATTCTAAATATACATCAAGTCTTATCTGGTCCTTTCTTAATTGAGTCCTTTGATTCTCGATAAGTTTTTCTTTACCGCATATACTACAAATTGCAATCTTTCCGATTAAGTCGTGCGACACACCATAAATGACTAGGATCGATATAAAAACATTCGCAGAAACACTACAAGACTATTACAATTCCATATATCAAACAGGTCTCACTCCCTTTGAACCGCAGTTAGGACACGCAATTTCTTTATGCTCGTTTCCACAGTTTATGCATAAGAACTTCAGGGGTTGGTATGCCGAACCGTTGATACCTGTACCCCACCGGGGACCAAATCCAGAGGAGAAAACGGATTTGTACCAATCCTTTATTCCTCCCATACCCGCCTTTCTTAAGGCCCTATCGTTTCTATAAATACTAAGACTGAAGACCGCAATTAGGGATACAATGAATGATATGGGAAATGGTAAAACAATATGTAATATGATAATTATGGCTATGGATATCGATAACCAAATTAGAGAATTCCACATAGCAGGATTGTTGGCGTTAGCCATAACATTATTTTCGTCTTTATGATATTTAAACGGCTGCCCATTATATTTGAACAGTATAAACTATTAGGGATATTTAGAAAATCCATAGATAAAAAGTAAATTATCTAATTATCCGCAATATTGTATTCCCTTAATCAACTGTTATAGACTTGCCTCTTGGTTTAGTCTTTGACTTCTTGTTAAAAGTAATCTCAAGCAGTCCGTTGATAAACCTTGACTTTACATTGTCAATATCTTGCAGGGTAGTGCAGTGTACTAGCGACCTGGTGTCTATTATTAAACAATGTAGTGCATACTAGTATTACAATGGCAGATTACGAAACAAAAGAAGAAAGAAAACTTAAAGAAGCAAAAACCGACACCGAAGAAGCATTGAAGGATGCAGGAGAAGAATTGGAAGATGCAGGAGACAAGGTTCAAGCCGGTGCAAAAGCAGTTGCAAACAAAGTGGCAGATCCTGACAGGGATTTAGAAAACGAATACCAAAAAGAAAAGTTAAAAGAAAAAGTCGACTAGAATAGTCTAGTCTTTTTTTATGATTTTCTTGGTTAAGAACTGCATACGCTGAAGAATTGAACCTAAAGAAAGAACAAACTTCCTATAATGATTCGTTGGATGCTTTAAGACTGAGTTTGAAAGGCTATAATATAAGTTAAGTTTAACTGTTTTTTAATGGAGGGTTTTCAAAAAGAACTCCAAGACGTGTCTGGGTTGGAATTATGTCCTAAATGCAAAAAGGGTCATTTCTGACTATAGAAACATAATCTTAAACGATGGGGGATTCAATTAGTTTGAATAATTCATAATAAACTTAATTTATTATGAGTATTTCTTAGCATCAGGTTGAGTCATTGAATTAGAGATGCATATTTTTTTTCTATTGCCATTATTCTACCGCCATATTTTTTCCTATATTCCGATTTGCAAGAGCTACAGCAGAAGAATCGCTCGTAATTTGCAAACTTTAAGACATGAGGATTACCAGATATGTAACCTTGGCAATAGTCGCAATCCAACATTATTCTTGCCCCTTTCTTTATTTTCTTTCGAACTTCATTGGAGCTATCAGCTTGCAATCCAGATGAAGAGCTGTTCTTTTCAATTTTTTGCAAGTCAATGATTGGTGTAACTGACTTAATGAATCCCACATTTACCAATCTTTCAAATCTTGCCTTGACAGTTGGAGTGGTAATTCCAGTTTCGCGTGAAATCTGACGAAAAGATTTACGCCCATCCTTGAATAGTGCATTTAATATAGAAACATCATATTTGTCTAATTCAATAGGCACATCATAAATCGAGAACCACAACTATATTAAATTTACAATTGTAAAGTCCTACTGTTATATTTGTGGTAGTTTACTAGTATGGTATGGCAAAAGACCCCGTATGTGGTATGTTTGTAGAAAAAAAAACCAATTCCATTAGGCACACAAAGAATGGTAAGGAGTATTTCTTTTGCAGTACCCAATGTTTAAACGAGTTTAGAGAACCAGAAAAAGAACTGAAAAAATTACAAATACACGTGGCAATAAGCATTGCCCTGACTATTCCTATTATTTTGCTTAGTCTGCCTCACATGCTACCAGCACAGTTTGGTCATCTACTTCCTATGGATTTGATGCATAATTCTAGCTATATTATGCTTGTATTAGCAACACCATTACAATTTTGGGTTGGTTGGAGATTCTACAAAGGATTTTGGGACGGCATTAAAGCAAAAGCGTCAAATATGGACACACTTATAGCAATTGGAACTTCAGCGGCTTATTTGTATAGTGCTGCAGTAACTATTGATCCAAACTTCTTTCCTTTTAAGTCTGTATATTTCGAAACGGCTGCTGTAATAATCACCTTGATACTTATAGGTAGATTACTCGAAACAAGAACAAAAGAAAAAGCTTCTGATGCCGTGAGAAAATTAATTGATTTGCAACCACGTACAGCCAAAGTATTGCGCCATATAAATGGTCCTTCAGGACAAATCCTTGAAGAAGAAAAGGAGATTCCTATTGAAGAAATTATAGGGGGAGATATATTGATAGTTAGGCCAGGAGAGAGTATTCCTACTGATGCTGTAATAATAGAGGGAGCTTCAGCTTTAGACGAATCTGCAGTCACTGGGGAGAGCATTCCTGTTGATAAAGTAAAAGGTGATGAGGTTATTGGTGCTACTATGAACAAGACGGGCCTGCTAAAAATCAAAGCCACAAAGGTTGGACAGGATACAGTACTTTCACAAATAGTAAATCTCGTCGAAGAAGCTCGAACTGGTAAAGCTCAGGTGCAGAGAATGGTAGACCAAGTTGCAAAATATTTTGTTCCTGCAATAGTTCTCACCGCCATAGGTGTTGGCTTAGGGTGGTATTTTGTGGGCGATATAGGATTCACATATAGCCTTCTAGCTTTCGTCTCAGTCATGATTATTGCATGTCCTTGCGCTCTTGGAATTGCCACACCCGCTGCACTTATGATGGGTTCTGGAAAAGCCGCTGAGCACGGAATTTTGTTCAAAGGTGGAGAATACCTCGAAATTGCAAGTAAAGTACAAACTGTAGTATTTGACAAAACTGGAACATTGACAGAGGGCAAACCATCTGTTACCGATATCTATGACATCTCTGAAGCCAATATTGGAGAAAAGAAACTTCTCAGATTAGCAGGTATTGCAGAAGCAGGTTCTGAGCATCCCTTGGGTCAGGCGATTGTAAGGAAAGCCAAAGAAGATAATGTGATTCCAAATCCAGAAACAGCTGAATCGATTTCAGGTCATGGATTAAGAGCAAAGTATCAGGACCATGTAATATTGGTAGGAACAAGGAAGCTAATGATTGATAATAACATGTCAATTCCTGAAACCGTCGAGTCAAAATTAAACCAGCTTGAGAGTACGGGTAAGACTGCAATCTTGGTGGCTATAGATTCAAAGCTTTCGGGAATTTTAGCGCTTGCTGATACGATAAAAGATAGTGCTAAGAAAGCTATAGAAGTTCTAAAATCAAACGGTAAACAAGTAATAATGCTTACAGGAGATAATGAAAGAACCGCCAAACACATTGCAACTGAATTAAGAATTGAAAGGGTTATTGCTCAAGTTCTACCACAACAAAAAGAAAAAGTAATCTCAGAACTCAAGTCTGAGGGAAAAATAGTAGCCATGGTAGGAGATGGAATTAATGATGCACCTGCATTAGCTAGAGCAGACTTGGGCATTGCAATAGGATCAGGAACGGATGTCGCAAAGGAAACTGGTGGAATTATACTAATAAAAGGTGACGTGCGAGATGTAGCAATAGCACTCGAACTAGGAAAGAAGACTGTCACCAAGATTAAACAGAATCTTTTCTGGGCATTTGCGTATAATACAGGATTGATACCAATTGCTGGTGGAGTATTAGTACCCTTGCTTGGAGTAGGAATATTTGGATGGTTACCAATGTTAGCAGCGGTTGCAATGGCCATGAGCTCTGTAACTGTAGTAGGTAACTCAATATTGCTGGGAAGATACAAACCAAAGGTTCCTCTTACAAAAGCCGAGCTTCAAAGGACCTCTGTTCAACACGATAATTATGCGAAAGCGGTAACAAACAACATAATTTCAAAAACCTCTCTCCGCTAAACGGACAAACTAGTATCCAGATTTGTCCAACCCAATTCTTTATCTCTTCTCTAGTTAAAACAGATGGGTCAAACTCTATAATTACGCTGTTCGTCATGTAATCAAACTTGATACTTTTAACTCCTTTTTGATCTTTAAGTTGCTTCTCTACAATAGGTTTACAACTTATACAATACAATACATTCCTATAACTTTAAAGATGCCTTTACTGTGTTCAGCTTTAATTATGGTATCAGATAGATTATTTACATTTAACGCAATTGGAAACGAGATTTGGATATCTTGAGACTTTAGTCCAATTGATCCCTAATAAAATGGACAATGTATTAAATTCTATTGAGGGAGTATTCTAAAAACCTTGCCTTGCCCAATAGATACTATGTACAAGTAACCATCTGGACCTACTGTGAGATCGGTTATACCTCCAAATCCCTCTCCGAATACAATATCTCCAGCTCCAAAATTGACTGGGTTCTGAATGTATCTATCTGCTAGAACTTCGGGAAGTATGAGATCATTCCTTTCATCGTTCAATTTAAAGTGGTAAATGCGACCATTGTGGACATCTCCAACAAAGATATCATTTTTATATTGAGTTCCCAATTTGTCAGAATCTAAAAATACTATTGAAGTCAGTCCTGCGCTTCTTTCCCAAACTAATTTAGGTTCTTCGTATTTTCCGTTACCATCGAACGTTACCATTTCATCAACGTCAAAGTTTTTTGGGCTTGATGAAAAACCATATACTTCATGCCATCCGCTGTTGAACCCAGGATTTACTAGGTTTATCTCATCACCATCGGCAGGTCCATTCTCTGTGTCCCAGAGGAAACCTGTTATGGGATCAAAATCCAGCCCAAAACTGTTTCTAATACCATAAGCATAATACAATCGCAAAGGCATGGAATCTCCTAATATTCCTTTTCCTACAGGTTTACCATCTTGTGTTATTCTTAGAATACCACTGCGTCCATCTGCAACTATTCCATCTTCAAAATTTTGGGTTTGTGTTGCCTCAAAATCAACTTTAAATGAACCATCTATATCTCCTACTGGAACGTATATGTTGTTGTCAGGGCCAATTTCTATTGCTCCCCCGTTGTGTCTTGGTCCGGGGTCTGCTGGTAAATCCACAAGAAGTGTGGGATTTACAAGTTTATTATCAACTAATTCATACTTGTAGAGGCGATTTCCTACTGGTGCTTTACCTTCCCTATCACTTCCATCTTTACCATCAATTTCAGTAAAGTAGAGGAAAACATATGTGTTGACAGCGTTTTTGGAAACTGCGATACCACACATTCCTCTTTCGATAGAGTTTGCTACATTCACATCAAGAAGTGGCATATCTACAACTGCTCCTCTGTTAACCCTCATTACGGTTCCTCTGTCTTTTTCCAAAATCAGGAAGTCGTCAGGATCCAGAAAAGCCATAGTTGTAGGTACGTGTAATCCTTCTACCACCTCCTCTACTTTGAGTCGGGGATCAAACACTTCGGGATGGTCCGAACCCTTGTTAAGTACTCGTTCTTTTAACTTTGATTGACCGTACGTATGATTAAAATAAATGGAAAAATTACAGATAATAATAATAAGAAAGATAAGGATAACATACTTATTCATCTTCGATTGACTGAGCAAAATTTGGATTCGGGTTTCACAGTAACCGATGGCAAATATTAATTTTCCTTCTCAATTCCAATTGTAGAGAATATGATTAAATCAGCAAATAATTATTACTTATTTTTCAATTAATCCCCATGCACATACATCAAGTGCTTGTGCTACTAGTTATTCAGTAACTTCAAACTACAAACGGACTATCATACAAGGCCACAGGTAGAATACTACCGATTGACTGAACTATCTTCAATTGCTTTGGCACATTTTTCACAATACTTCTCTATTATTATTGCCCCTTCAGTACTATATTTGACTAACTTTGTCGCAGGTTCTCCGCATCCTATACAGAATCTTGAATTCTTTTCTAAGTTTGATGTAAAGGGTTCAATACTTTTCAATGTCTTTTCTAACAATCACAATCTTCTCTAATTATGTATAGAGAATATACATTATAAACTAATAGTACCGGAAGCAGTCCTTTGTGATTGCATTGGCTTATTCCACGACCCCTCCTTTGTGAGTGACTTGGATTTAAGATTGACTGGATTCCAGTGTAGTTTATGGCCGAACTATGCCTTCATTCTGAATTGCAGCAGAAATAGAAAAAGGAGATGTAATACATTTAGACAAGATTTACATAAAAGCGAAAGAAAGGGTTTGACGGATGTTGTCTTATTCAGGATTGTATAAAGCCTACAGTGTGATGGCTTGCATGTCTTTCTTATTATATCCAATCCTTATGTCTATTAATTTCAGCATTACAAGGAACTAAGAAGTATAGCTATAGAACAAGAATAAATCAAATTCTTCTATTTACAAAAGTATCATTTAATCTAAATCATAATCTCTATCATCGTCTTAAGAGACTATAAGTCATGGTTAGTCGATGCACAGATGCAGGATATCGTTTTATCACACTCTTCATGTTGTCCATATACGCAAGGTCCACATACGCTTTTTATTTCCCCTTCTAGGTCGGCTATTCCCTCTTTCTGTAATTCAATTTTCATGATCTAATTGAAACGTTACTCTATATTGCTTTGTGCTTGTCGATGGTAGGTAGTATTACGCTTGACGATTCCCATTTTAATGCTTCTTCTAATGTAAGAACAGCATCATACGTTGGCGGTGAGATCATTTGTAGACACTAGAACTTTCACCTGTTTTAATTATAACGTTTTATACCAGGTTGTGGTAATTCAGTTAACATTGATGGGTTGAGATCCCTCTTTTCCCATCGATGTTTTGATTAGTTCTCTACTAGGTATCCAATATTCCGCCGATCCGAATAAAGATAATGTCAAATTCGTTCTAGAATTTGAAGTATCTTTAAAATTACTTTGAATTAAATAATCGCTTTCGATAATTAACCAAACTGTAAAACTATTTTTGAACGATTAATTTTAGAGTAACAAGAAATATTCGGCAGGTTGGGTATAGGGTAATTCATAACTCCGCTCCGGTGGGAACCATTAGAATTTCACATCAGTCTGATAAGATAACTATTAGAGCTACGAGGCTCGTCATTTGTGAATCAGAATTGACACAATTATTAGACCCTTCTAATTAACCCAGCTAGGTTGATAAGAACCCTAGTATCAATCTTATGAGCTACAACTAAAATAACTGTTAATTCTTCAGGTCTAATTTTCTTACTAACCACTTATTCCTTCTTTTATTTCGCCGTTTATGTTGCTTAGCAAATCTGCTGCTCCTATGCCAACTTTTTTAGCGGTCTCCTCTGTCTCGTTTAATATTTCCGAGTCAACTTCCGAGCCGACATCGCTCAAATTGTGTCCAAGTTCCTTTAGTGTAGAACGTACCTCTTTGCCTCTCTCATTCAGTACAGCAGAAACGTTATGTCCTACTTTGACATCCGTCTGGTTGACTAAAGCAGTCATATTGCCAGCAGTATTTGAGGCATTTATTGGAGAGTTTTGAGCACTCAGGTTGTTTGTTGTTGTAGTCAATATTAACATCGATATTGATATTGTCACAGCATTCATGATTAATCCTCAATTCATAGGTTTCAGTTTATGCAATTTTATATAAGGGTTTTAGTTTCTATCAGACCCTACAAATATGGCTGTTAAAACTGGACAACAGAATTTATCATACTCTCCAGGTGTCGGGGATTCTTAAGACCATCTAGCATTAATTGACCAAGCTACTCAAACTGAAATTCAGGTGTATTTAATCATCCCAGAGAAAATTCTTAATCAAGTCTACTCATCATGTCTATTAGGCCGGTTTTTATTTTGTCATCATCTGCTTGTGAGCTTAAAGCACCTAACTCATGACCCAAGCTGTTTATGTCGTCTTTTTGCTTTGTTGTTAAGTTTGGTAATCCCAAAATATCCTTTTGTATTTTTATGAAATCCCGTATCATTGCTCTTGCATATTCAGAATTTATATCGACCATCATTGGGAACAACAACTGCTATAGGGCTCTTTATATCCGTTCCTAGAGTAAGTTTTCGGCATGCTGGTATTAAAGGCAGCATTTCATGTACTCTTGGAGTATTTAGGAATAAGCTGTTAGGACAATGATGACTAGGACAAAGACAAACAAATAATGCGAGATTGTTAAATCTGATTATGAAAGTTGGTACATTCTCCTGTAAACGGTGTAAAATTAAATTTCAATTAATAGTACTCTTGACCACTGATAATCCAAGTTATTGTCCATACTGCGGTAATGACAGTATAGATAAGATTAATGTAATTTATGGATGATGAGTTCTTTGACCTATGCTTTAAACTATGTTGGAGTATCTATCGCTTCCCGCCAGAGAGCATCTGGCATTTTCCTTAACGCTCTTGACAGACTCGTATAAACTCAGTCCTAGCTTGTCAAGAATATGATGCGCTTCATTAGTGTCAGGAATATTCTTTATCCTGAAATATTCACCGTCATCGTCATAAAATATTGCAAAAAGACCTGAGATTGCAGCACCGGCTATTACCGGTTGAATTTTTGATGATAGACATTCATCAATAACTTTCTTGAGAGCATCAATTCCCTGTCTTTGTTTTTGTCTCTTTAATTCAACCCTTCCATAGTCTATGAATTCCGTTCTACTGATTTCCTTCTTGCCTATATCATCGTCCTCAAGATTCAATTTTTTTACTAAGGGCATTCCTGGAAGTTTAATTGCACGAGTACAATCGCAGGCTTCGCATTCCATTGTGCATTTATCCCTGAATCGGGCATCCCTCACTTCCTCGACGGATTCAAAATATTCCTCGAGAGTAGGTATCTCCATTGCCATAGGATAGAGGCCTCCTTCCAAACAATAACAAGCCTCAATAAGGTGAACTGTATCCGTTTCATCTATAGTCGCAGTTCTCAAAGCGGCTTGCATTCCCTCATAAAATATTTTTCGCTTTGCTAAGTTGCCCGAGTTTATAGAATTGGCTAACTTTTCTCTTGATTTTGGATTTAACTTGCACTTGATATAGTATCTCACTTACGAGAGATATATGCGCTCAAACCGCTAATAAAGCTTAGAGTTCCTAGATGACAGGCATCCTTAAATTTGTCACATTTTAAAGAGGCAGTCCAGTCAACCTTTATGGGCTTTATTTCTAATACTCTTTTTCTTCAAAGTTAGCTCAAGAAATCCGTTCAAAAAAACAGATTTCAAAATTTTGGTATCTACTTCAGGAGGAAGATTTATGATTTCATAATAACCTGTTCTTTCACTTTGAGCTTCTATCTCTATTTCGTTATCATATGAATTAATATTGATACTCTCTTCAAAAGCGCCTGGAAGTTCAGCGATTATCTTTATCTCTTTAGAGAACCTTATTACCTCACATAGAAGTGATCTTTCTGCTAAACCATTACTTTTCTCAATCTTCCTCTCCAATTGCTGAGCCAATTGATTTAATATCTGAGTAATGTCGCTTTTTGCGATATGATATCCATTCGCTTTTAAAAATCTCCTGATTCTTTCGACCCCGTCGTCCTCTTCCATTCTAGTCTATCTTCAACATCGTATATATCGCTTCGATCCTAATTATTCGACAATTTGGTTTATATTTGGAGTAACATACTCATTATATTTATCTAGATTTAGTTTTATACCACTCATCATTATTTCTCCTCATCTCTCAATAGCGTTGAGAACCAACTTGAACTGTTCAAGCGTTTCTTCATCATAAATACAAAATTCTATTAATTCCAGGGCCCTCCCCGACATTAGCTTATTATCCTTGACAAACTTTATCGATTCTCCTACCAATATCTTTGCGCATTTATCTTTAGGAAATCCAAATATTCCCGTGCTTATAGCGGGAATAGATATACTTTTGAATCCATTTTGTTGGGCGAGTATTAGAGCGTTATTTAATACTAGACGAAATTTCTCGTTCTCTTTTGCTTCGCCTTTTCTTGGTCCTACGACATGAATGACTGTTTTACAAGTTAACTTGCCCGCAGTTGTCATCACAGCGTTACCAACTGGCAGGTATCCTATCTTGTCACTTTCCTCCTGGATTATTCGTCCGCCTTCTTTCACAATAGCTGCGGCTACACCTCCATCAGGGCTTAGATAAGAATTTGCAGCGTTTACTATTGCATCCACGTTTCTTTCGGTAATATCACCCCAAACCAGCCTGAGTTTTGTTTGGTTGCCAATTAAAATTTCATTTACTAAAGCCATTGTGACCTTAAAAATGGATTTGACACAAGCGCTTTAAAATCTTTAATATCATAAAGTACTTGAGTATATATGGATGCGTTTGAATGCATCGAGACTAAACTTGATATAAGAGAATTCAGTCCAAAGGAGGTTCCCCGTGAAATAAAGCTAAAGGTGCTTGAAGCAGCAAGATTAACAGGAACCGGTCTTAACACGCAACACTGGCGATTTATATTAATCGAAAATAAAGAGAACCTTGAGAAGCTTGCCAATGACAGCACTAGTGGAAATTGGGTTGCTAGGAGTAATTTTGCAATAGTGATTCTGACAAATCCAGAGTATCACTTTCATTTGATTGACGCAGGAAGGGTAATACAAAACATGCAACTGGCAGCGTGGAACCTTGGAGTCGGCTCAGGAATATTTACAGGAATCGATGAGGAAAATTTCAGAAAGGATTATGATGTTCCACAGGAATTGAATATCTCGGCAATAATTGGATTTGGCTATCCTGCAAAAAAATTAACAGGCAAGAGAAAAGACCGCGTACCCCTTGATTCCCTCGTCTATACTGAAAAGTATGGCATTTCAAATAAATCATAGGAGCAAATTTGGCTAAAGATAAGCGAAACGCCTACCGTTCAAATGAGTGTCTCCTATGCCATCATTCCAGAAATTTTCATATTTCTGACAAGCACGGACAAAGCTATTGCTTAAAGTGTACCTGTAGTGGATTCAAAATAAAGTAATAATGTAAAGATTAACATGGGGCTGGTTGTTATAGTAACGCTAGTAGTTTTATAAGTAGACTCGCTAATTTGTATTAAATCTGGCTAAGCTTTGAACTTAAGTAATTTTAGATGTACCCCAGGTTCTAAATTACTGTTTTGAATAACACGTTTTACATACTAACTTGTATTGTCTCAGTTTGACGTTTATGGATATTCTGGGTTTTAATTATGCATTAAAATGCAATGCAGTGCAAACCTACCGCATAAATCCCTTATATCGGTTGGTATTACACAATATGGATATCAGTATCTATCCAAAAGACGCTCAAACTCAATTTTTAGTAACAGTACTAGTTGTGGGAACTATGTATCTGGTGTCAATTAGCATTTCTGCCGGCGTCTCAAGTGCATCGAATGAACAACTTGAATACAACATTACTACAGGAAAAATAAATAGCACTCTGAAAAATGAGGAGGAAAACAAGATGTGGTTACTCTCAGGTAGCTGGAAAAGCAACCTGTTCACTAATACTAAATTTAATCACACAAATCCCGCAAAGTTTTCTGCTAAAATTAACATGGTAATGGCAAATGGGTCATTGTCTCACAAACACAAAATATCACATTTTATGCTTACCAACATATCAACAGGAGATAATTCAGTAGAGTATGAAGGTTATGTTGCCGTAAGTATGAAGTTAGGTCCAGTTTTTACTATTCCGATAATAATCAAGAATTATCACAATGAGACAATCAGTATTTCATTTGAATCACTTGATGATATAGCTTTAGATCAGAAGAATGTAATCAGTCATTTTGAAGGTAAGCCAATATCAGGAATATTTGTAAAATAAAATTACTGTGTTCAGAAATAAATCTTATTCTCTAAATTAGTGACAGTATCCATATCAGGACGGCAGAATTTTCAAATGACATACATCGAGAGGTAATCATAAATGAGTTCAAATCGTATGAGTAACGCACCATTCCACTAGTAACATTTGAGAAAAGTTAGAATAGAATGGCTCATGATCCTAATTAGCGCTTTGTCAGAATTTAAATGGAGAAGCTACTTTTTATTGTCTTGCAATTATTCTCTATTGCATGAAAGTAAAAAAAGGTGCTGAAAACAGAGATCTAGTTATTTGTAACAATTGTATATGGGCGGTATCGCTGATAAAAGGATCCAAAGTGTTCGATCAATGTGCTATGTGTAATGGCGAGAACATAGAAGTTATCCCTGTAGAAGATTATGAGAATTATAAATTATCTATAAGTCGAAAAAAAGGTCTAAGCATAGAGTTTACCGGTAATGTTTGAAAATATCAACGGCGAAACTAATTCCTCAATCATCATGTGACGGTTTGTTATAATTATCAGGCGCGCTCGCTTATTACTTAGGTTAGGAGATCCAGGCGAAATCATCATCTCATAGGTTTTTTCCTGTCAAAACGGATAGTAACTCCGCGTTTGTCATCGTATTTTATAGAACATACCTCATCTATATTCATAGGAATTTTGGAAACGACCGTGCTACAATCGGGGCATTTTTCAACCATACCGCGTCTATTGAACATATAAGAGACCAGTCAAAGGCGCGAAAGTCGATGTTTGGCATGCCAATTCTCAGGGAGTATATTCTGGTGTAAAGGATATGGGAACTGATGAAGATAATTTTCTGGGCGGACATCAAATGACGGATGAAAATGGAACCGCTAAGTTCACTACAATTTATCCAGGATGGTATGAGGGAAGGGCAATTCACATCCATGAAAGTTCGTATCTTTAATGGGGAACGGAAAACCGTGGAGTAGACATAACAAATATACCTCAACAATTCAATTAATGAAGAAATTCATGCGCAATCCCCCTACAAAAACCATGGCACTCCTGAGACATCAAATGAAGAAGATATGATTTATTCAGGAGCCTCAGCCGATGGACTTGTTCAAAGGAACAGTGGGGAAAGGCTAACGATCGAACTGGCAAAGCAAGGTGATTCTTATCATGGTGTATTTAATATAGTCCTGAATTCGGTTAAGAAGGACTGAATGTAGAAGTCATTTCTGGAGGATCGATTTTCTTCGGCAATGTTACTCTGAACGGTTAGTGTTACTTTGTACTAACATCGTCTTAGCAAGTTCCAATCCATAGGCGATCTGTAGGTTAGGGTGAATTTGACCATGGATAATTCCTAACAGGTTGTTTGGAGGTTCCTTGTTATGCATAGCGTTTCTTAGCTGCTCAAGTCCACTTAGGGCTCCTTGAGCTGAAGAAATATTTTCTGATTTACCCTTTAATTCGGTGTTAAACCTATCTATTGTGATATCTCCAAATGCCAACGCGCGGTCGTAGGCCTGTATATCCTTAGGAACTTTCGTACTACTTTCATTATCTGGTGTCATATTCATATTCATGCTCATGTTCATATCCATTCCTATAACACGCTTATCATATGCTGAACTGTATTCGCTGAAGATCTTGTCTACATTCCGCGCGAGGGCTAACGCCTGAATGGTCGTATTTTCCAACTGGTCTTTCTCTACTCCAGCATCTATCGTCTCCGATAGAAGATCCAATAGATTGGTAATGTTACTATTCAATTCTTCTTCGGACATATTTTGAAGTGAATCCAACGCTAGTGGTAACTCTGTTGCAAGTCTTTGATTTTTCTCGCGAATTTCCTTCACCATGCTATCATTTAGAAGTGCTTTAGCGTATTCCGTCTGTTCTTTAATTGCGTCTATATTAGATGAATTGTTCCTACTAATTGCAACTAACGGCGACTTTAACTGATCAACTAGGGAAATAAATGATACGTTCTCATTGCTCGTAAAAATATGGGCCTGAATTGGGACCAATGAATACGAAAAGATAATCAATGTGGCGAGGGACATAGTTATCGCTATTTTTGATAATGCTGCGAATCTCAATGATCATATTTTTGAGAATTACATTATAATATCGTTGTGAATTCACGAGCTAGAGAGCAATTTTTGATATTGGGATTTGATACTGAATTAGATTTCTCAAGATAGTCCAATATACTGATTATGTATATTCTCCTGAGTTTTCTCATAACAGAAGAGAGTTTTGTGCCAAAGGATTCATCAACCCAAGCTATTTTGGATTTGTAAAGGGTTGTAAGATCAAAAGACTTTACCGGCGTATTCAAAGCGGCTAACATTGATACTAACGTAAGACGTTCACCGCGACCGCGGGAATTCATGTTACCAAAGACGAAATTGACCTCATTATTAGTCATACTAATAGCCGATTTTTTTATAATAACAGATCTTAACTCTGCTCTTTATAATTTTACAAGCCAATTCAACTTATAGAGTAGTGAAAGGTAGAAATTCTAAATAGACCTGGTCTCGGACTTTCTACAGGAACTCTTTTGTGTTGTACTTTCTTTGCCATTTCCTTCCAAGCAAATTTTCTGATTAAAAATTAGCAATGCATAAACAGGCGACTCTTGTTGCTGTGTCTTCGAACGCAAGAACTTAAGATTAGTATATATTATTCATCTTCTTAAAAAGTCCGCTAGGACTTACGAATTAATGATATTATTTTGTTCTTCATTTCAGGAGTCATAATATCCTGCTCTTTGTAGCCATGCTCTTTCACTGCATGCTCTGCTGCGTTTTTCAAAATCTCATCTTCCGTTTCACCTTCAATAATGCAGTCACAATCTCGACCCGCATCACGACATGATATACTTAACATTAACTTAATTATGATATAGATACACTTAAGCGTTAATGTACCATTGATAAGCAATTCATCATTTTAATTGCTCTTATGTTGCATCTTTTTGCGAGATCCTTGGACTGAGTTTTTTCAGAACAATTGTACAAGCAATCACGGAATACCATTATTTTAGAAAAGTCAAGAACAGCTTTAGCGTACTTTAGGTATTTGAATAACTACTGTCTGATACGAAAAAATATGAGGAACTTATTAATCATTGTGATGATTATAACCCGGTAATGAGCGATAAGATACCAATAGATAAGACTACGTTGACTGAGCTCATGAATACACCAATGATAATTAGAATTGTGTCCATCTTGGATATCACAAGCCTCTCGATTCTGGAGCTCCGCGAATACGGTTTAACCCTCAACGAAATTAATTACTCGATGGCAAATGATGTAATATCCTATGATAAACCAAGAAATGAATTTGAAGGAGAAATGTCTGCGCTAGGAATTCCACTTAGTGGAGACTACTATTATGAATTCTTAAACAGCAAAGTAAAACTGACAGAGCTTGGGCTATTTATCTTGGACTCTATAAAGGGCAATCAGCTACCACACCAGTCATCTGTTCCCAATCAACTATACTCTTCTGATTCTGATCCGCGTCATCCTTCTACGATTTAAAAGCACCTATAGATTATAACCTGAACATTGTTGAATTTGGATTGTCGAATTCGTTAATTAATTTTAACATTTTTCCCAGCTGGTTCGAACTTAATAAGAACCTAAATCCAAGATTGTTAGTTTTGTTCATTTCGTTCTTGATCTTAATCACATTAGTCCCTTCAATATTTGATGTCCAATCTATCAACAAGATGCGCCGTATTATGGAATAGATCAAGTTTAGGGACCGTTATACATATCTCAAGTTAGCAACTGGCGGGGTGTTATGATGGTGGTTCCATTGAGATATCAGATTCAATGAACAGGTAAGTAATGTTCATGCGCCACCAGTTGCATTAATTAAGTTGGCTAGCAAGACTATAAAGTCGAGGATTGCACTGAATTGCATTGCAGGTTCCGATTAGTTGCCGTCATTAAATTGACTAAAAGAAATGTAGGCATCCATAAATAGCTTGATTTCATCAACTTTAATATGATAACAACATACGTGAAGTTGAGTACAATTGTGATGA
Source organism: Nitrososphaeraceae archaeon (assembly GCA_035620895.1). GTDB lineage: Archaea > Thermoproteota > Nitrososphaeria > Nitrososphaerales > Nitrososphaeraceae > TA-21. Next base: position 38,639 of record DASPFY010000001.1, on the reverse strand, counting down.
TAGTGCTAGGAGGTGGGCTATTTTCCTTTTTGGTTAATGAACAAGCTTCGGGTCAGATAATGGATCCTAACTCAGTGATGAATCCCAACATGATGTTGAATGCGAGCTCGATTAATCCCATTTTTAATCAAACTCAGAATATAACGAGTTCAATCAAGCTAGCACCTACTTTGTTTAACGCGATATCGCCCATGATAAATGTCAGTCTAAGCGATGCTGTAAAAAGCGCGGAAACTCAATTAACAAATAATTCACGTGTCGTGGCCGCAAATCTCGGGCACCAAAATGGCTATTTGACTTATACCGTTTGTGCAATTGATCAAGACATGAATTTACATAAAGTAATAATTGACCCAGGTAATGGAAAGGTTTTGTTAACAACAGTGCTTCCAATGCAAAAATTCATGCTTAATCATATGATGGGACCTATGATGGGACCTATGATGGGACCTATGATGAATCCAGGCTCTATGGCCCAGATGACGCGATAGGTTAGTGCGCAATTATGGCTGCTAACTTTCAATACGAACCAACTTACAACATCAATAATAGTTATTTATTTAAGCCCATGTAATATTGGTTATAATCGACACTGATTGACGATTAAAAGAATACTTGTTGCAGTTGACGGTTCCGGAAATTCGATTAAGGCTAGCAAGCATGCTATTGATATGGCTAAAAAGATGGATGCAAGTTTGACTGTCCTTTATGTCTTCTCTCCTGCCACCTATATAGATTTAGGATATGCGAACGTTGGGAGATTGAGGAAAATTGAGTCTACAGAAAAGAAACATGCGCAAAGTGAAGTAGAGAAGGTCAAAAAAAAGGCAATGGAAAAGGACGTTACCGTTAAGACAGATGTTCTTATTAAATATACATCAGTAGCAAAAGAAATTCTAGAGTACGCTGAAAGCAACAAAATAGATTTAATTATAATAGGTACTAGAGGTATGACTGGGATTAAAAAGATGCTCCTTGGGAGTGTCGCCAGCGGAGTAGTAACATATTCACAGTGTCCGGTTTTGGTTGTAAAATGATTGTTCCCCCAAATTGGCAGTAAAGGAACATTGTCTATTTAGCGCACTTTGATAGAATATGTGTGAAATAGGAGATAGAGGAATGAGGCTTTTTAACTCACAGAATAGATATTACTTTACTCTTACTGCTTTTGAGCCACATTTAGGGCATGCAATCTTGTTATGTGGATTACCGCAGCGCATGCAATAGAATGTTAGAGGATTGTATGAGAAGCTATCACCACCACCGCCCCATCCACGACCGGAGTACGATGAAGAGAATGACTTATGCCAGCCATTTATTCCTCCCATACCCGCCTTTTTCAACACGATATTAGCTCTAATGATACTAAGGGAAAAGATAAGAATTAGTGAGACGAGGAATGATATTGGAAATGGTAAGACCAAAGTTAGAATAACCACTGAAACCAGAGAGATAAGCAACCAAGCTAGACTATTGCTCTCAGCTAAGTTGTCACTACGATCATGTGCTTTACTCATTACATGACTTTCGTTATTATGTTATTTAATCCCTAGGTATTTAATGTGTTGCACTGCAAGACAAATCTGAAAGAAAAAATCTTGTTCAAGTCTTAATAAAAAATTTGAAGCATTCCTTAAACGATTGCAAGCAACCATTGGATCATAATCTTCATGTTTCTGTTCGAGGACGCACATTTTTACTTGTATATTAAAAATAAAGGGACAATATTAAATCGGGCCCGGAGGTATCCGTGATGATATCGGTTCAGAAAATGGATTCTAGCTGTTTAAAATTTCTAATATTTAGGCAAGATAGATTATGATGCCTTCACCTTCATAACGAACAATAAATAATGAATAGAAATACTAAATTAAATTAAGAGAGTTGGTAACAGCAATAATAATAAATTAAAATAGATTAAAGAGAACTACAAAGGAATGTTTTAACAGTCAGATAACACAAGGACAGTCATTTTACAACCAAAACCGGACAATGTGCATATGTTACCAAATCACTAGCAACGCTACCTAGCAACATTTTCTTAAATCCAGTCATACCTCTATTGCCAATAACAATCATATCCACTTTGTTGTTCTCTGCATACTCCGCAATCTCCTTTACGACCGATGTAATGCAAGAAATAACCTCGGTTTTAACTTTCAACTTCTTTCCTGCTGCCTGCTGTTTCACCCTGTGAACATGCTGCTGTCCTATTTCCATTTCTTTCCTTGTAACTTCTTCAAGTCTTGCTGGTCTTGGTGAAAATGCAGTCTCATACTGACTATACATTGGGTAAATAACATTTAATGCGATCAATTCCTTCTGATAGACAATAATCAATCATCACAATCATTATTTTATTAATTTTTCATCATTTAACGGAAAATCGTAAATAGCTTTGTCATGTCAAGGCTTAGTTTGAAAGGCCATCAAATAGAATAATTAGCACTTGATAAAAGCTTAAATATTAAAAACCAATTCGTTTGAGATATGAGACATTTTATTATTGCACTGGCAATATCTGTTTCTTTATTTGCTATGGTACCAATGACAACAACGGAAATTTTTGCTCAATTTGGAACAATGTCTACTTTACAAAATATTGATGCTACTTATGCAGTTAGCATAGTTCCTGGTGCGGCTCAAAAAGACAACACGTATCATTATTATCCTCCAGTGATTGCGGTACCTACAGATACTATGGTAGCCTGGTTTAATAACGACTTTGGGCAGCCCCACACAGTAACCAGTGGGGAACCAGAAGCAGCCGATGAGGGCTCAGTATTTCATTCGGGCATAATGCCAGCCACTGCGAACTCATTCTTCCAATTTAAATTTACTAAACCTGGCGAGTTTCTATATCACTGTAACATTCATCCATGGAGGATAGCATCTGTATCAGCAAGCGATGCATATTTCACAGGTAATGGTTTTAAAATTGGTATAGGTTCGGGGGCGACATGGAACATAACAACTCATCCTAGAGTCTTGCTGGATATTGAGCCACAGACGATACCACTAGATAAAACTACTCCCATTACTTACAATGTAACTATTAGCGAGGGTCAAAATAATAACACATTATTCTCTCGTTACTTTACTACTGCCGGTGACTCTCTTCCACTTGAGTTAATTTCCTCACAAGATAATCAAACAACTTCATATGGACCAGATTTTAGCAGTAGTGGAGCATATCATATCCAATCAGGTTTCAATAAAGGCTCTTCATACCCAATAAACGTTGAGGTAGTCTCCATAAACAACAAACCACTAGAGAATCCAATGAAAGTCTTATTTGAACTCAAGACTAGTTAGTTATTTTATTTCTGTATTATCCATAGATTTGGTGGAGGAGGACTTCATTGGGTTTCAAATAGAATAGTCATACTTGCAGTGTATTTCAGTGCAGACCGAGTCCTTATACTTCTAAGAATCCTACTTATTTACAAGGGAAAATGACCCAAGAAAACCTGAACAAATCCATTATATGTGTTAGGTGTTATCACGCTAGAGAATTTCATCTTACTGACAAGGATGGCTATACCTATTGCGAAAGGTGTAAGTGCCATACATTTGTTGGGCACACAACTGAAGTTTTCGAGTGCTAAATATCTACCAAGATAATGATGACTAGCAGTTAAACACGCAGTATAGAGCAGACCCAGTCCGTATAGTATTTTATGGACACCTGATTCACCACGCGGTCGTGCACATAGAAACAATTTATTTTCCTATGACCAGTTTATCAATTCTAGTTTTGATGAATTAGAACGACTGGCGCGGAAAGAGTGAGGGCCCAAGGAACATTTGTTCCCTATGATAGTATAGATTATAAAGGTTATAATGGTTCATGGATATAGATACGGACATTTATCAAACACTGAGCAAATTGAAGGTAAAGCAAAAAACTAAAGGACCATTATCATCTTTAGATTCTTCAGGTTCTGTTTACATCAATCACAATTACAACTACAAAAACCCAGCAAAATTAATTCATGATTCAATATTCTGATTTTGATGGCATGGCATTGCATTGTACACATGCGTCTTAACTACTATAGTAATGCATCATGCCTCGACTGGTGGGACTTATAATACTGATGTATCTTATTCATCTTCTAATCCACCAACCCGCCAGTCCCTGATTTATTGAATGATTTTCCAATTTTGTTAATTGTTTGCATTGTTCAAATATTATAGACATTAGGATAGGATGTATCAAGATAGGTAAACAAGCATTGCTGTTGCACTTTCTTGTCGTTCAGTGCCATTAAATATTATCTCCAACTCCGCCTTTAGGGACAAGAATGCCTTGCCCTTCAATAAGAGTTATACCATTCGATTGGGTTTAGCTTTAGTTCCTATCTCTTGCTTTTATGAGTGTAGTAATAACACCCTGTGTAGGCACTAGTGTTCTATTACCTACGTTTGATATCTCAGTGTAGGATTCATTAATTCTATTATAACTTGTTAATCTATCTTCTCCAGTTAGGAACAGACTCCCCCAAATCGGCATTCGGATCATTATTGTTGTCGACGGTTGTATTTTTGTTTATGAAGTTCGAAGTTTTTTTGTACTTCCATTGTTTGAGTCATTACATCCATAATTGAAGTTGCTGATTGAGCATTCACTGTCTGATTTATACCTAATGACCTGATCCACTTCACTTTACTACTCAGCTAGAGATATTTAGGCGAAATCATCTCATAGGTTTTTTCCTGTCAAAACGGATATTAACTCCGCGTTTATCATCGTACGTTATAGAACATATCTCATCTATGTTCATAGGAATTTTGGAAACAACTGAGCTACAATCAGGGCATTTTTCTACCACACCACGTCTGTTGAAACATATAACAGACCAGTGGCAAAAATCACATAACTCTAGTATAATCTCCGGAAATTTTTCTCCACTAATTTTGTGCTGAACTGTGCTGAAATCTTCAGTCGGGATTATCTTAGTCTCAGGCGATTCATCGTCTGCTGGCAAGTCTTGAAAATCCACTTCATTATTAATATGCTAGAAAGGTACTTATTAGTTTCCTCTTCTGGCGCAATGGTCGTTCCTTGCCATTCTCCGACGTCACCTAAATCCATGGCATAGCACGAACCGTCGCGAATCCAATTGTTAACGAAGGGGATCCACCAATGCCAGACGGATATGACTAATATCGGTGTGAACGTTTCAGGTGAATATTCGCAGATTACCTGTTATTGATAGAGACGGCGATCATGAAGGTACAATAACAGAAAAAGATATCATAAATGCAATTGCAAAGACCGAAGAAGATCATTCTAGAAGCTAAAGTTCCTTAAAACGAGTCTAATTCTAAAACATAAACTTCCTTTCCGCTAATATTATAAAAGAATGTCCTAACATTCACAGACATCATAAACAAAATGGTTACTTTTGAGAATATATGATGTAATCAGATGGAAGTCGGGAACAAGAAAATTACAACGAGCAGATCATTTGAATCCATACTTTAGGAGATAACATCATTTTATGCACCCATTGGTATGTGCAATAAAATTAATCATGTTACTGGATCCTGCTACATATTAGCGATGACGTATCATTAAAGTTTTCTCCTTACTTTCAGCAAATTCCAGTTAGTCGAATCACATTTTTAACAATTTCGATCCAGATAGACTAGTCTACTATTTAGAGGGGAGTTTTCCTTTTGGTAACTATATGTTTTCCAAATACTATTGCTTGATCGTTCTTCCAGGCGATATTTTGTAGTAATAAGTCAAAGTATTCATTTGCTTCATCAAATGTGATCTTACTGTAGTAATAAGCAGCACCGTCCATACCCAGTAAATTAGCTAAATCGCTTTCAATAAGAAAATATTTTTATTATCTTATACTTAATCCTTATTTCACTTGTACGAAAAAAAAAGATGCTGAAAACAGGGACTTGAATTTGTAAAAATTGTCTGTGGGCTGTATCCGTGTTAAAAGGTTCCCAAGTATTTGAGCGGTGTCCTGTGTACAATGGTAAGAAGCTAGAAATTATCCCTGTTGAAGATTATGAGGATTATAAACGAGTGATAAGCCAAAAAAGTGGTTTGAGCTTAGAGTTTACTGGTGAAGATTAAGGTTATCATATGCAAAACTTAGAAGTTGCAAGACTTATCATTCAAGTTTACATATTGTTCTTCAATTAGGAAGATCCGCCGCAATCCCATTTCGGTATTCATTATGTCTAAAGATCATATTTACAATTCTTTCTGCAACCGTGTGGGGATGCAACATTTTGTGTTTGTTCAGTTCATAATATCGCACGTCTACATCTTCTTGCATTTTTGTTGCCACTTCTACAGGACATATTGTCATTACCCTGATATTGTAATTGGCAACTTCCCGAGCTAAACTTTCTGCTAAGCCAATCATTCCAAATTTACTCGCACAATATGTGGATATATCCTCAAATCCAACTTTGCCTGCGCCTGAACTTACATTAATAATAACTCCACAGTTGTTTTTAATCAGATGTGGAACGATTGCCTTGCAGAATAGGAAAGCTCCTTTTAAGTTAATGTCTAGAGAGCAATCCCATTGCTCTTCGGTAGTATCAATTATTTTTTTTGACATACGTAATTCAAGCATTGTTTATCAATATATCAAGCCGTCCGTAAATCTCCAATATATCTTTTACAAGGGTATTTACTTGTGATGAGACACTTACATCACATTTTCTTCCAATGATCCGACCATTCCCAAACGATTTAATTTCCTTTACAGTAGAATCTATCTCTTTTTGAGTCCTAGAACAAATAACCACATTCAAACCGTTCTTGGACAACAAGATAGCTGTCTCCTTGCCTATACCCCGGCCACCTCCTGTTACTATTGCTGTATTGAGCTTGCTCATAGTTACTTAACAATGACTTTGTCACTACCAATTTTAAAATGTTGTTGATAAGGGAATTTTTGCTGTAGGAGATGTACGCCGAAGATCTATGAAGAGAGTGGCCGCAAGTGTAGGTGAAGGCTCCATTACTGTTCAACTCATACATCAATACCTAAAGAAGGTGTAAATTAATACTAATGTCAGGTAACAATAGCGATAAAAATAACAATCAAGAAAATAACATCGGTGAAAATATGACTGTAGATACGGAGACTAATAATAATGCGATGACACATGACTATGAGGCTTTTGTTCATCAAATAAGGCTATTTTCAGGCCCCCGATAAATTAATAATTTGATTCAACCACTGTACAAATTAAAGAATGCATCCATTTGCATATTGGAATCTCAATTTCGAAACATTATTTCATAACAAGAGAGATGTCCCGAACGATACATTACAAATGACTTCGATTGATAATTGTTTTAATCATATCCTACTGGTCATATTGATTGTTTCAATTTTACAAATTTATGATGAATAAGTTCATTAAGAAAGAATGTTAAAACTAGATTCATTGTCAAGAGTAATTGATGTCACTATAAGAGACTCGGTCCCACAAATATTCAAGCGACCGTACCTGTCAGTGCTTCCTGATGATACATTGATGCAGATTGCACCTTTTATGGCAATAGGACCACAGATATATGTAGACGGATTAATCGTATTAGAAGGAGAAATACCAATTGGTAAGATTGGTAGCAAACAAATCTTGCTTGCTATTATGAATTCTAAATATCCAGATTGGTTGAAAAAAACTGCTTTACAGATAATGGATACTTCTGAAATCTCTCTTGAGATGGATTACCCATTGAGCAGAGCCATAGACATTTTCAATCAGACTTCTTTTGCTTTTATACCGATAACTAAATCTGGCTTGGTTGTAACATCTCTCTCTGTAAGGGATGTTTTGCCTGTAATAATGACAACCACTTTTCAAGCAACATTGAAGGATATTGCTTCTCCATTAGTCCTAATATCTAAAAGGACTAATCTCAAAGTCGCCTTAAATCTAATGTTCCAAAAGAAGATAAGAAATATCATTGTCGAATCTAACAACGGCTACGGCATTATAAATGATAGAAAAATTCTAGAATTTCTTTTTAGTCAAAATGGTAGGAAATTTATGGATATGAATAGTTTGGGAATACAGGCTGTTGAAATTGATCTCGTTGACAAATTATCTGCAATGAGGGTGAGTGATACTACAACAGTAAGTAAAGCGGCTGAATTATTGACAGATATTAATACTCCCTGTGTACTATTGAATAAATCTATTGTTACTCCGTGGGATATCGTCATGAAGACGATTGAAAGGATCTCCATTTAATTAGAATCATGAGTCAATAGTTATAGCTTTCAATCAATTGTGCTGATTTTTGCTTAGCGTAAGATGGTTACTTTTGCAGATAATTGCATATTGAATCTAATGATTATCTGACAGCTAGTACTGGACAATGGGCATAGGTCAATAAACTGAACTGAAATTTCATATGGTTGCTAATTCTTTTATCCGACAAGAACTAAGTTGTGACAATTATAACGGTATTATTCCCCAAGTTAGTAACTTGTGTCTTGTAAATGTTAATATTTTCCAGAAGATGAAAGAAAAGTTACTTCTATACAAATAGTTAAAGACAAACATGACAAAGGAAATGGAACAACTAAAAAAAAACGACAATTCTACTTTATTTATGATGGAGATTATGAATACTTTATAGTCGAGGGCAGGACAAAAAGAGGACTTTCAGTAATCGAAAAGTCTGTTGACGACAATGTTGGCGTTACTGTGGAAAAGGGACGTATTTATGATGCTAGTGGGAGAAGACATGTTATGATGATAGGGTGGTATTTTCCTAGGGAACATTATACTTTTGAATATGTTTGTGAATTTGCTGACAAGTTGGACAAAAGATATAGAGCAATAATGGAGGAAACCTGTCCGGACTGGTAAGAAGTAGAAATAAATTCAAGGAGAGATACTAGTTATAATTGAAACTAAAATTATAGGAGCCAAAGGATTCGCATCCAAATATTGTCATGATGTAATTTCTAGCAATGTAACAAATCCGAACTTTCGAAGAGTGGATGGAACAGCAAAGTCTTTCTATATACTCTCATATTTTATAATGACCTTTATTGTTAATTAGGAAGATACTCGTCGCGATAGATGGTTCCAAGCCTTCTATGGATGCTAGCATTCAGGCTATCGACTTGGCTAAAAAATTTGAGGCAGAATTGATTGCAATACACGTTATTGACCCAAGATATAGCCATTTGGAGGCAGCTCTATCGCCAAGACCTGGAAAACTCAAAGAAGTAATAATATTAGCAATGGAGAAAGGAAGACAAAACCTAGAAATAGTGAAGCGTAATGCAACAGAAAAGAACGTTAGAGTTAATACATCTATTATTGTTGGAAAGACATCAGTAGCTAACGAGATTGTAGAATATGCGGAGAAGAAGAAAATAAACATAATTATTATTGGCAGTAGGGGTATCTCTGGATTTAAAAGAATGCTACTAGGTAGCGTGGCTAGTGAGGTAGTTACATATGCACATTGTCCCGTATTCGTAGTCAAATGATTATTTTATTGTAATAATTCGAGTACAGGAGTATCAATGCAAGCGATTACCATTTACTTGCCAAAATAAGAATAAAGAATCTGAAACTATTCAACCACCCACCGCTGTAGGAGATTAACTTAAGCGACTAGACAAATGTACTATTGGATTAACCTAAATAGCATCAAGATCTGTTATGGATATGGAAAGAATTAGAATTGTTTTATTTCTATCCACTGCCGTACCTGTAATGGGGTCGGCAGGAGGTTCGTACGTGAGAGTTGCAATCTACATCAGCTCAAATGATGGCCGGTCCAAATATAACGGACGGGAATATGAGCGAAATGATGAGACTAGGTATGATGCCTTTGTTTAAGGGAGAAAATGTTACAGCATCCATCAATCTGATGTCGACTATTTCAAATGCAATCCTTTCACAAGTCAAAGTTACTTTAAGTGAGGCTGTAACCAGTGTGGAGAATACTGATAATGAAACGCACAAATTAGTTCTTTCTGAATAGTAAGTTGTCATGGGAACTTTTAGAGTAATTATCATGGTAATTTTTTTCGCTGTTACTACCACAATAATTTGGTTTCATTCGTCCTACGCTCATATAACCAATTCAGAGAAAATCCAAGTCTGGACAAATCCTAAAGACAATGTTAAAATTCAATTTTCCTACTCACCTGAGATGCCAATAATTGATACATTCACTTCATTGAATTTTAGCGTGCAGGACCTACGGTCTGGTGAGCATATTCGAGATTTTACAGCAAGGGTTGTTGTTACCAATGGCGAGAGATTATTCAAATTTGAAAATATTACTGTTCCAAAGGGACATTTTTCCGTCAAGTATATATTTCCTGACGACGGCACTCACCAAGTACTGTTAAGACTGGATACAAGTACTGACTTAATTCCGGCATCATTCAATGTCTTTGTTCCTCATCAATCACCTCCAAGTATCTTGGATCCGTTTCCATCTTCTCCGGGAACTGGGGATGATAGCGCCGGTATAATCACTAGCAAAATTCTGGCAATATTACTTCCTGCTGCTGCAGTAACAGCCCTTGTTATTATTTTAAAGAAACGAAAGTGACCAAAGGAATTGGATAATATGAGTGAATTTTCAACTAGTTGATTTGTTTAGTAAAATCTAAGAACTTTATCCGTTTCTAGCATCAATCATATCTTAGCAACTTGGTACTTTCGTTACTTACATTTAAAAATTTTTAATATAGACCTAGAGTCGAATATCTTTTAAGAGAAAGTACACTTGGTAACAATATCAGTAAGATATCTTTATTTTACGACCGTTACTGTACATTTCGAATAGTGAACAAGCTTGTACGATGTACCACCTAGCATGTCTTTTGATGTCCCGTACTTTCCTTTACTTCCTATGACCAATGTATCTACATCTTTCCCATTGGCAATTTTCAAAATTTCCTCAGCTGCATTACCCACACAATGTATTGTGCTTGCGTTTTGGATGTATAATGATTCAGCTCTTCTCTTATATTGGTGAAGCATTTGTCTGCTTGACTTCTTTAGTTCTCTCAAAATAGAGTATCCTACAGTGGAATATTCCTCTACAACATTGATAATTTTTAAGGGAATGTTTTTCATTATGGAAAGTTCGCATGCATATTCAAAGGCTTTGTCTGAATATTCAGACCCATCAACGGCTACAAGTATGGAAGATATTCTTTTACGTTTCAATATGGATCATGATATTTACAAACCATTATAATTATTTTTTTGGAATAATCAGATTCTAATCCGAGGAGGGTATAATTTATGCTTTAATATAAGGGATTTTTAGATATCGGATTAATGAACAACAGTACTTAAGACATATCCAATGCAATAAGAAACTGCAGCAGCTGCACCACCTATTAAAACGGTGTTAAATCCCGAAGCAATAATTGGTTTGTGTACTACTTTACCTCTGATATTTCCGATCAAGAAAAATGAACTTGCCGTCGCTACTATTGAGTACAATAAAGCGTTACTAATCGATGTATTTGAGCCAGACAGATAAACAAAAATGAAAGGGATTAATGGGATTATGCCTATTGCATTAAATCCAAGAAAGGTATTTATAGCGCTGACGATGGGACTGTACTTGCCTTCAATTAATCCAAGTTCTTCTCTCATCATTGTGTCGATCCACACTTTACGCCTTGAAGTGATTACTCTTACAATTTCATCCAAAAGTTCCTCTTTGAATCCCTTTTTGCTATATATTTCTCTGATCTCCTGTTTTTCTTCGTCTACGCGATTATCAATTTCCCACTCTTCTCTTTTCTTCTCTCGTTGAATAAATTCATTCTGTGTTTTTACTGCCAAGTAATTTCCGATAGCCATTGAAAAGCCGTCAGCAAGTAAATTTGCAAATCCTAATATTATGATGATCGAAGGCGAAAGTGATGCTCCTATGACTCCAGTCACAACTGCAAAAGTTGTCACAGCACCGTCTATCGCACCATACACAAAGTTTTCGACAGAGAATTTCATAATACTAGATTACTTGACTTGCTTTAAACACTTGATGTATAGAAATGAGTAAAACCATACTGACTCATTCCATATTGCCTGATCTAATAGTTTAGATAATAACAAATGTAAAACCGTATTGTGCCCGCAATAGACATCGGTCCTGGACTCAGACGAAGTGTTACTCTAGTTCAAGCCGCGATGTATGGAATCGGATTGATTTTAGGTGCGGGAATTTACGTGCTAATTGGAGATGTAGCAGCAATTGCCGGTAACGCCATGTGGATTTCATTTTTGTTGGCAGCAGCAATGGCAACATTAACCGGACTAAGCTATGCCGAACTATCATCCGTTTTCCCAAAGAGTGCTGCTGAATATGTCTATGTGAAAGCGGGGTTTGACAATGATTTTTTGGCTTTGTTTATTGGTTGTTTGACAATTTTTGTAGCGATAACATCTGCAGCCACAGTAGCAATTGGTTTTTCAGGTTATTTGGCAGTCCTTCTGCCAGGATATCCACCCATTCTGTATGCCATAGGGCTAGTGCTAACTCTATCATTTTTGAATTACTATGGAATTAGGGAATCAGTCTGGGTAAACAGCATATTTACATTGGTAGAAGTTTCGGGACTTTTAATAATAATAGGAGTAGGATTGTCCATCGGATCAGTTGAAGATACTAATTATTTTGAAATGCCGGGTATTGCATATTCTTCACATGCTGCCATTATCTCAACAATTCTAGCATCGACTGTGCTTGTATTTTTTGCATATTATGGATTTGAAAATATTTCCAATATTTCTGAAGAAACTAAAAATCCAACGAGAACAATTCCCAGAGCTTTAGTATTTTCAATTCTAGTTACTACAATAATCTACGTTTTAGTTGCCGTTTCTACTGTGGCTTTGGTGGGATGGGAAGAATTATCCAGATCAAATGCTCCTCTTGCACTTGCAGCGTCCAAAGCATTGGGCAACAACGGCATAATCGTACTAACTATTCTAGCGCTGTTTGCTACCACCAATACGGTTCTGATGATGCTAATTTCGGGATCAAGAATAATTTTTGGAATAGCAAAATATGACGAGGCAATCCCTACTGTACTTGCTGAAGTACATTCCGCCAGAAAGACACCATGGTTAGCAATAATTTTTATTATGGCCTTTACTTTGGCCACTATTATACTGTATTCTGGTAAACTTACAGATGTTGCCAGTATTTCAGTATTCACTATATTAATTGTATTTGTATTCGTCAACTCTTCTGTAATAAGTCTTCGATTCAAACAGCCTACTTTACAGAGACCATTTATGTCTCCATTTAAGGTTATGCAGATACCAATATTTCCTGTACTAGGGTTGATTATGACGATTGTTATAATGCTTCAGTTTAATTATCACGTGGTATTATCTGCAGTGATACCTTTAATTTCAATCATGATTCTATGCTTGATTTTAACAAAAAGAAAAATTGACCAAAATCAAAAATAAAAATCTCTTAAATCTTAAAATGGGTTTGCTCTTCTACTAATACACACGAATCATTTTGTTTTAATTTAGCAGTAACATTTCCGAAACTTTCTTTTCTCTGTCGCTTATTGATAATTACAATACATGAATGGCAACAAAATCTCGAGGAATAATTCGTTGTAATTGAGAATACTTTAGTATTCCAGTAAATTAAATAATTTAAATATATTTATAAAAAAAGCGCTTGTCAAAAAATGCCTATGTAAGTTAATACCTACTTTACTTCCACTTTAGTTTCTTTACTTTGTGTTGGCGTTTTCTTGGGAACTTGAATACGTAAAACGCCATTTTCCATTTTTGCATCTATTTTCGACGGATCAATTTCTTCTGGAGTTGAAATACGTCTTCTTAGTGAGCTATACGATCTTTCATTGTATAAGTAATTTTTTCTTTTTTCTTCTGTCTTCTTTTCTTGCTCTCCTGAAATGTCAATATAATCGGTACCTGCCTTCACGTTAATTTTGTCTTTTGGAATTCCTGGAGCTTCCACGGTAACTTCGTACTTGTCGCCCAGATCTTCCATATCGCATAGGGGGAGACGAGTTTCTAAGTCTGATAAAAGGTCATTTCGTCTGCCAAGGAAGCTCAATGTTGGGAAAAATAACCTGTCCTCTATATCCTTCCTAAAGCCTTCGAATATATCGTCAAACGCCGTAGGAAATAATGCTTTTCTTCTTGTAATTTCTGACTTATCTGATGTCATGTATGACATTATTGGTTAATCTATTTTAAAGCTATGCACACACTGCATTACAAAGCATACTGACGAATTTGATCGCGATATCAAATTCATTGTTTTTTCTGTAAAATTGTTAGTTCAGTCGCCAAAATGAATTAAAGCCAGCGCTATGCGCCAAAGGAATCTTTCACAAGTCGGGTGCTAGGTTCTCAAATCTGTACTGACTGAACCGTTCATAAACTTCCTTGAAACTTGGCGAAAAATTATCACCATACAATTCTTCAAGTAGGCTCGGATTTTTTTCGATCACGTTGAATATGTCTTTCTGTGTCATTATCCCAATCATTTCGTTATTTTTGTCTACTACAACAAGTCTGCGAATTTTCTTGTCATTCATTAGCTTAATTGCGTCATTAATTGATGCAGATGGCTCTATGGTGAATAAAGGCTTGCTCATTACTTTCCACAATGCAAAGTGAACTAATGCCGGGTTAAACTTGCTAAGAATTCTCACTACATCACGTTCAGTGATTATGCCCACCGGAGTGCCGTCTCCGGCAATAGTAACAACTATTACGCATCCAATGCTGTTCTCTTGCATTACTCTACATGCACTCATAATATTTTTGTCCTCGTTTACAGTTTTAACCTTGGGATTCATCAAGTCGGAAACTGATATCGTTGCAAGGTTCATCTTACGTTTTTGATTTGACTAATCAATATATATTTATGACGGCTTCATTGCCATGCAGAGCATTTTCTTAAATTAACGTATTATCAGGACAGGACAATGAGCATAGGTAACAACGCCCGATGCTACACTACCAACTAGCATTCTCTTAAATCCAGTAATTCCCCTTGTTCCTATGACTATTAAATCAGCACCATCTTTTTCAGCGTATCGCAATATGGTGGAAACTGTGGACACAGGTGTGGTAATTACATCAGTCTTTATTTTTTTAATTTCCAGGCCATCCTTTTTTGCCTTTTCTGAGACCCGATTAAACCATTTTCTAGCCTCATTTTCATATTTCTTGAGGTAACTCGGTGGAATTGCGCCAAATATACCAGACGAGTCTCCATACCTCACTTTTGATGCGACTATCGATATCAAAGTAATTTCAGATTGATATCTTCTTGAAACGTCAATCGCGTACTCTGCAGCTTTGAACGAATAATCAGAACCATCAATTGGAACCAATATCTTTGAAAATAGGGCCTTCATTGCGTATAGCTGTTTATAGGCGACTTAAATAATTTGGGTTCACTTCTTGAAATTTACAATTAATTGATAGAAGTCAATTTAGTCGATGAATTCTATGTGCATTAGCTTTATTGTTCTAACTGACTTGTCTGCCCTTGTGTTCTCCAATTGAAATGTAATCCTGCATCTTATCGAGCCTTCCTTGCGAAATATAACATCCGCAATCATAGCGGCGTTGTCTCCCTGATTGTCTTTTTCAATTTTGAGATCGTAGTCGAGTCCTTCATTGGCCATAACTACGGAATTAAGAAAGGATTCAATTTCTGATTTGCCTAAAAGGTAATTTGATTTGCTAAAAGGTTCATGAACCACAGCATTATCTGAAAAAAGACTCAAAGTACCTTGCACGTCTCCTGACTTAATTCTTTTAAAGTATTCACGCACTACAAATTCGCATTTTTCGTTGGCTTTCATTGATTGCTTCAACGTATTCACCTTAAGTACTGGATTTTGAAATGTATATATAAGTACGGCGTATGCAATGCATTACACATTCACCATCACGGTTTAAGTTACAAATTGACTTCTGCTTTCACGGTTTTATCTGTTGCATTAATCTCAGCCTTAACATTTGCCAATTCTGCAAATATCATGAGCAAAAGTTCCTTCGCAAACAGAGACCAAGTTTCGCCCAGGTCGTGCTGTATGATGAAGACATGCTTTCTTTCCTGCTCTACCCTGTGGTCCGACGTAATTCCAGCAACTTTCATGTACCTTCTTAGGACATCCAGTACGGTCCAAAAACTGTAATCATTCCTCATGAACAGAACTGTATCCTTCATCACTTTCAATGCACTTTCTGCCGCGTGCTTTACAATCTTATCTCTATAAGCCTCCAAGTCTGCTATTTTAGCTTCGGCTGCAACCTCCATTGTTTGATTTATTAGGGAACACAATATTGATTTTGGAATTGGTATCATACCCACTTTGTTTTCAAATCTATCCCATTCAATGTATCTTCTCAGAACTTGGTTTACCATCACATTCAAAGAAATCTCTGCTCCATTTGCCTCTCTTTGTAATTCGTCTATTACCATTGTATCTAACCTGAAAGTTATACTCTTTGTTTTTTTAGGGGTTGTAACCTTTTCTGGATCAGACGAATTCAAATTTCTTGAAGTTATGGAATCTTTTTGTACCTAATATCTCTTCCCTGCGATTATTTAATACACGTAATCAATAATTGGCTCTGATGAAATAGTAAATTATAGTCACCGATCAAACAATTATTAGGAGTGGCATTTTGACCGATATTGACTTGAAGATAATAAAAAAGTGCTATGGAATAATCACTGCACGACCTTCTATGTTCCCAGCAATCAATAGGTCAATGGCCTCATTCACTCTGGAGAGAGGGAACTTTTGGATTTTATGTTTGATTTTTCCTTTTTTGGCCAGTTCAATAACTTCACGAAGCTCATTATAATTTCCCCACAATGAGCCGTAAATCTGGTATTCCTGAATGACTGTCTGAAACAAGGGTGTTTTGATTTCTTTCCCAAACAATCCTACTACAACTATTGCTCCATTTTTATTCAAAATGTCCACGGCCAGATTGATAGTGCTTTCTAAACCCACGGTATCAAGTACTACGTCGATTCCTTCACCATTTGTTATCTTGCGAATCTTACTCCTGACTTCTGATTCGGTTAGATTCAGTGAAAAATCTGCACCTCCAACTTGTTTAGCCATCTCTAGCTTGTCGTCATTGCGATCCAGAGCCATAACTGTCGCACCCGAACCTAAAATTCTTGCATATTGAGTAGCATAAAATCCCAATCCTCCTATTCCTATTATAGCAACGTTCCTATTTGGTCCAAGAATATGCCGAACTTTTTTCATAGCTCTATATGGTGTGAGCCCTGCATCCGTAAGTGGCGCTAGCTCTTCAGGTTTTAACAACGTAGTCTGTTGATCAACCCTAATTAGGAATCTATAAGAAGGAACCAAGACATATTCTGAAAAGCCTCCGTCGTATTCGGAGAGCCCTGGCCACTTTGCTGCCTGGCACATTTGCTCATCTCCTCTTTTACAGTAAAAACAAAATCCACAACCCCAACCACCAAATACGGCTACCAAGTCTCCTTTCTTGATACTTTTGGGAACTAAAGTGCCTGTTTCCTCGACCCAGCCTGCTACCTCATGACCAGGAGTCTTGGGCAAATGTAGGGGCAGACTTTTCTGCCAATCTCCATTTATTAGATGTATATCAGAGTGACACAGCCCTGCGGCTCCAACTTTCACTACCACTTCTTCCGGGGATGAAACAATCGGTTTTTTAATATCCTCAACTTCAAGAGGAATGCCATATTTATGAATTCTTGCCGCGCATGTATTATTTTCGCCCGAGTCTATTTTTTTAGCTATGCAGGGTCACCACGATACATGGAGTTGTAGCGCATATATCTTGTGTGGGTACAGTGCATTGTAATAAAATTTATTTGAATAAAGTGTTGCATTAAACTGTCTATTGCTATTGCATTTTTTAAGGAACATTGGAATACAAACAGGTTCCATATGTCGTGTTAGTTATGTAAAAAGCCATTACCAATAAAATCTGTCATTCAGCTGATTTTCTTTTGTCAGATTGACACATCAAG
This sequence comes from Nitrososphaeraceae archaeon, assembly GCA_035620895.1. GTDB lineage: Archaea > Thermoproteota > Nitrososphaeria > Nitrososphaerales > Nitrososphaeraceae > TA-21. The sequence continues at coordinate 20,581 of DASPFY010000001.1, read as the reverse complement.
GCTTATCTCGACTGCTTCCATTTCCAAGTTATTACGTTTGCACGATCGTATTATAGATTTTCACCAGAGTGGATAAAAGTCCTATAAATGAGTATTGAGACTTGTCGATCTCATTTTGTCTTCACTTGTTACCATTGATATTAAAATTATTGATTCGGCAAGTATTTATGACAAAAATATTTCTCTTTTGAGCAAAATAATGTGATAAGAAGCCTTGGTAATTGCAAGAGTGTCATTTTGCTTGTTGTACTGACTGCATTGCACTGTATACGCATTTTTCATATGTTACCATCAACTTTAAATTTTGATCGTATTGCTTTTCAAAGATAGAACACAAGCTGCAGTAATGCTTGCTGGAAAACTGCAATGGTTGAAAGAAAGATGGGCTGACTCGTTGGTAGTATTAGCGATACCAAGAGGAGGTGTAGTGACAGGCGAAGTCATAGCTAATGCACTTGGGGCTAGCCTTGACGTAGTTGTCGCAAAGAAGGTAGGAGATCCATTAAATTCAGAATTTGCAATAGGTGCAGTCATGCATGACGGAAGCTTTATTCCAAACGAAGATGTTATCAGCTCCTTTCACGTACCAAAACAATACATTGAAGAAAGTGTTTCTGTGTTAAAGAAAGAGATAGATAGACGTCTGATAAAATTTAGGGGAAATAAGACATATCACCTTGTAGGTAAGGTTGCGCTACTAGTCGACGACGGTGTAGCAACAGGTACAACAATGTTTGCAGCTATCAAATGGTTGAAAACTCAAGGACTAAAAAAATTGATGGTGGCAACTCCTGTAGGACCACGAGATACAATCGAGAAACTCAAAGATATTGTAGATGAGTTGATCGTTTTACGTTCACCGTCGATTTTCCGAGCTGTCGGCGCATTCTATAAGAACTTTTCTCAGGTCACCGATGATGAAGTTGTGAAAATTATGCGTAAGTATAGGGCGAATATAATACCGAATGATTCGTAACTTTCAATTCATCTATGTTCCTCTCTCGAGTGATCATAGTAATTGCCTTGTTATTTTGGCAGGAATAACCACAATTGAAATTTCATTTTCCTTTAGTGGGTAATAAAATTTCCCCTTATAATTTGGAATTCCTTCCCACATTTCTGCTATAAAATCTGAAAACGTTTTACGAATATACGCACTAAATAATGGAATGCAAAAATACTATCTGTGATGTTTATTTTCTTCTCTAAAATTCAGACGATACTGGCTGCTAGAGTGTTGGTAAATTACTAACATTCCTCTGTGTACTGATTTTAGCGTAGCACCATGCTCAAGTGTTAACACGTGAATTCCTGCTACACGCTCAAGATGCTGAATTATTACTATTTGAAATAGCATTCTAAGTTTAAGGCGTAAATTCTTGCACCTATATACGCACATCAAATAAAAGTAGGTGCTAATCGAGATATTATGAGATGTCAGTATCAGATTTGTATGAAAGCTTTAATGAATTACGTCATACCCCAGCTCTAGATTTCATTGAGCCTAGAGTTATCGCAGAAGCTAGTGATTCAATTTCAGAGATAATTGGAATCCTGATGGATAGAGACTGTTATGATATATTCGTGCCTCTGTTAGGGAAAGTTGCAGCTCTAAGCATGAGGGATTTTTTAGGAGTGAAAAATATCACATCGGAAAATCCCTCAACTTTGGGAAAAATAATTCCAACTCTAAATTCTGAAAGTACAACCTCAGAAGCTGCTAGATTGATGAGTTTGTATCGACTCAGAGCACTTCCACTACTCGAGAAAAATGAGATCAAAGGTCAGATTTCGGGCAAAAAAATTGTTCAAGCAATTAGAGATATCATGCATGTCACTGCCATTCGAAAAACTAGTGCATCAGATATTATGACGCCAAGCCCCATTGTCATAAGCAAGACTGATACGATTGCTTCTGCCAGGACAATAATGAAAAGAAGGAGAATAGATCACATACCCGTAGTTCAAGACAATGGCCTGGTCGGAATGGTAACTTCCAAGGATATTATAGATGTCATGCTAAGATCTGAAAGGATCGGTAGGAAATCACTTGGAATTGATGATACTCAACTTAGGCTCGATATTGCCATAAGTGGGATATTAGATAAGAACGTTCTCACTTCAAATATTAACGACACACTTCAATCGGTAACTGATCTAATGGTATCACAAAATTCTACGTACTGCGTCATAATGGGAATAGATGAAGTGCAAGGAATAATCACTCACAGAGATATAATCAATTTACTTGGGGAAAAGGTTGAAGAAGAAATTCCCATTTTTCTTATTGGCCTACCGGACGACCCACTCGATGCGGAGCTTGCAAAATCCAAATTCACAAATTTGGTGAAACTGCTAAAGAAGGTATACCCAGATATAGAACAAGCACGATGCCGTGTGAAGATTAGAGAAATTCAAGGAGCGAGAAAAAGATACGAGGTTGAAGCTAACATTATATCTACACATGATGTAGCTAGTTATGTCAACGTCGGTTGGGATTTGCCAAAAATGTTCGATCAGATGAGTGGTTCGTTGAAGAAAAGAATCGCCCATAGAGTTAGTCAGAGACAGAAGGGATTAAGGTATAGAGTTCGACCTGCCCCTTAATTGGCCGGTAGAAGATAACAGCTTATGGGAGCGCCTTGGTCTCTTATCAGGATAGTTTTTAATGTGGAATCCTATTCAAATGTTCGCAGATCCTTTCCACAATATGTATGAGGCTTTTGTATAGGAGACTCTAATTGTTGCAAGCAGTTAAAGGGATTCATAAAAGTTCATTTGGATAAAGTTAGGCTAACAACTGAAAGCTTGATGATCTAGGTTAAACGGAAAAAGGATGATTGGGTCTATGTAGCTTGATTATTACTTACAATATTTCTATGTTATCATAAATCGAAGTCTTCTTTTATTTTTCACTTATTACTATCAAGTTGAGCTGCGATGAACGGATATCAGTATGAATATTCGGCTAGGGAAAATATTGATAATTAACAGAACAAATATAGAGAACGGAATTTCTATGATTTAGGATAGTTTATTGAACAAACAATCGTTGGTTAAATTAAGAGGATATGATACACTAATAAATGATATATTAGAGATAGCAACTAAGGGTGTTACTAAAAAACAGATTATGGACGATTTCTCCTTATCCAGACCGCAGATTAGAAGGCTCACAGCAGAACTACTGAGCAAGGATTTGTTGAGATATCATCAGAGCTTAGGTTTGCTCATCACATCTGCAAAAGGAAATATATACCTCAAGAAAAATGCCCCCAAGATACCTCCCATATTGCTAAAACCAATAGATATTGCTAGGGAGACAATAACGTTAGATTCTGGCAGAACGCTACTAGATGCAAGAAACCATATGTTAAGATATAATATAAGTAGAATAGCTATATCCCGTAATGGAAAGACAGTTGGAATAGTTACTGAAAAGGATATTGCAAGATACTTGTACGATAATCCTCCTACGAAGCGTTTAAGCGAGATATCACTTAAAGAATTCATTCGTAAGAATCTAATAACGGTCAATGAGAATTCAACTATTGATATCTGCTCAATGCTTATGTTAAAGCACGGCATAAGTTCATTGTTTGTAGTCGATAAAGAGGGAAAAGACAAAGGGATAATCACAAAAACTGATCTGATTGAATATTATGCATATCATCAATCTACGCGTGTTTTGGTGCATGAGTGTATGTCAAAGAAGGTACAATCCGTGGCACCTGATGAGACAATACATATGATTGCAATGCTTATGACCATACACAAGATATCCAGGATAGTTGTGGAAAAAAATAAGAAACCAATAGGTATTGTTACTGCCAGAGATTTTCTACCTATTAGTCTCATTCATGGCACAGGTTCGTTAGGAAGATATTGGACCACACGCACAGATATGATTCAAGCAAAAAGGCACCAAAGGTTCATCCCCTCTGGACTGACAGGAGTTGTTTTAGCTCAGGATATCATGACTTCTTTACCTGTCATGATTAGCGTGAATACAGACATTGCAGCGGCTGCGAGAATAATGATAAGAAACGGAATAAGCGGCCTTCCAGTCATAAACAAAAAGGGATATCTTGTAGGGGTAATCAGTAAAACGGACATATTGAAAAGGCAATCCAGTAACTCATATTAAGCTGTCTCGTTGACAATTCAGAATTGCATTAAAACAACTATTAAAAGAAATTATATAATTTGCATCCAATAGATTCGAGATTTTTATAAAACTCTGGTGTCGAGAACAAGTTAGACAGAATTAATCACGGCATGTGCGATATTGCAGATATCAGCAGCTCGCTCGAGAGCTTGCAAATAGTCAACTGCGTCTATCATTTAACTATGTCTTGTATGACCGCATATGAAGATTAACAATTAGTAAGATGTACATTGTTACTATATGTCTATTACGGACAAGTAAAATATCACAATTTAGTCTGTTTGTTTATGTCTCTAACAATTTGCGAAATCTTCTTAATTCTTGCGCCGTAATTTTCTTTCATATATTTAAGCCCAAAAACATGGTCCTTTTTTGTGAAAGCACTCACACCATCTAGTGCTATTATTGTGTCATATCCCCTCCTAAACGCATCGTATGTGGAGTGTTTAACACACAAATGGGTATGAATACCTGTTATGATTATCGCAGTAGTTCCTCTCCCGTTGTATGTAGAATGAAGTGCATTTTCTAACTTCATTTGATCAAAAGCACTATATCCTCTTTTTGGTATCCGATAATCTTTCTTCGTAGGTTTAATCTCATTGATAACATTTGCACCCTTGGTTCCTTTCATAGCATGAAGTCCCCATAATTTAATTTCAGGATCTGACGACAGATGCTCATCATTACAGTAAAATATAGGAATTTTTTTTCTCCTTGCAAACTCAAGCAGAAACTTAATTTTTGGTATTATCTTTCTTGATCTCGGGGATTCTAATCTGCCGTAAATAAAGTCATTTAACATATCTATTACAAGTATTGAATATCTTGGTGTATTACGATTGTCTTTATTAATGGAATTCTGCAAAGGTTATTCTATCGTGATTCATAAATTTATTCATTTTGACAGAACCTGTCGCTACTTAGAGTCATAAGTTTATCACTAACAACTACAGGAAATGAGTCAGGAACAATATCCAATATTCTGTACCGCTCAGGAAGAATGTTTACTTGAATCCTACACCAGTTACGTATTTCAAGTATCGAAGGTAATCTTTCCGTCAGCGCTCCTCCCTTTATGTACTGTTTTAACATAGGACTGGTGGCACTGATTTGCTCATCATCCAGCGTTAGGATATCTGTTATCAATTTATTATTACGACTTATCCTGTGTACTTGTTTCGGACCCGGATAATATTGCTTTCCTGGACTTTTCTTTCTCTTGTAAATTGTTTGATACTTGTTTCCTTTGAAGGTATTTGATCTAATCTTGATTGCGACAAGCTTGTAAACCCCATTTAGTGCCGGATCATCTCTAGAAGTACAAAGTTCAGTGCCTACACCAAAATAGTCTATTGGTGCATCTTTCGATACCATATCCCTGATTATATGTTCATTAAGATCACCTGAAGCCATAATCCTGGCAGAACTTCGTCCCGCATGATCAAGCATTCTTCTTATTTCTTTACTTATGCTGAGTATATCTCCACTATCTATCCTCACTCCTTGAAAATTAATTCTTTTTTGTATCGCAATTTTTACAGCGTTAATCGGATCATAGGTATCAACAAGTAATATTGATTGCGGGAATACATCGGAAAACGCTTGGAAAGCCTCTTCTTCACTTGCAAAATTCATTACAAACGAGTGTGCCATTGTGCCACTCGCAGGCAATCCCATTTTATATGCTGCAAATGTATTTGATGTTCCTTGGCATCCTCCTATGATACTTGCCCTAGCTGCGAGAATTCCAGCATTCGGTCCATGAGCACGTCTTGAACCGTATTCTATAACAGGATGTCCATGCGCAGCTTCAACAATCCGGGATGCTTTGGAAGCAATGAGAGTTTGGAAATTTACAATTGATAGTATGTAAGTTTCTGCCAATTGTGCTTCAATAATCGGCGCTTCTATTCTTAACAGGGGTTCATTCGGAAAGACTACACTTCCTTCTGGCATGGCCCAGAGATTTCCAGTGAATTTCAGTTCTAACAGAAATTCAAAGAAATCGTCGCTTATGTTATTGAACATCCTATGGTTTCTAAGATATTTAATATGATTATCTCTAAACCGAAAATTCAGAAGAAAATCGATAACCTGTTCTAATCCGGCAGCAACAAGGTAGCTTCTATTCCTCGGAAGTTTTCTGATAAACATTTCAAATATTCCAATCGTCCCCTTCTGATTGGCTTTGAAATAAGCTGCTGCCATGCTTAGCTCATAAAAGTCGGCATAAAATGCAATATCTTTTTCTGGGAGCAAGAAACTGTCCAATTTTATCTATATTCGATTTAACAATAATACTTACGTATAAAATGTTCATCTACAGTTATCGAAAGTGATTAAGTGGATCCCTTTCTTTCGATCTCAATTCGACAAGAATATTATCAGATTATTTTAATCAATAATCCTTCTCTGTAGGTTCACTATGACAAGAGTAACATTTTCCACACCACGAACAAATTTTGCTTGTTTCAGTCTTACAGTTTGGACATATGCTTTCTTGATCATGAACGGAGACTTCATGAAAATTATGAGGAGATCTAATTCTTGTCATATATGATCTATTTTATCAATACTGACTGAATTCTGGCATCAAGTTCTCTAATCTATACCGATTGTATTTTTCGTATATTTCCTTAAATCCTACAGAATAACCATTGCCATATAATTCTGAAAATAAACTAGGGTTCTTGTCAATAGCATTGAATATGTCTTTCTGCGTTAATATCCCAGTCATTTTATTATCTTGGTCTACTACTACCAATCTCCTGATTTTCTTGTTGTTCATGATCTTAGCCGCTTCATTAATGGAAGCAGATTGTTCGATCGTAATTATAGGATTGCTCATGAGCATTTTAAGTGGAGTCTGGAATAAATCGGGATTTAGTTTACCTAAAATTCGGACAATATCCCGTTCGGTAATAATCCCCACAGGCGCTCGGTCTCTGGCGCGACTAACAACTATTACACACCCTATATCGTTCGCAGACATAATATTGCATGCACTCATAATATTTTGATCCTCGAAATCAGTTTGCACTTTTGGATTCATTAGGTCTGAAACCAATACAGTTTCTGAACTCATTTAAGAATTGATAGGAGTTACTGTATTTATTTCTGATGGATTCAGTGTAACACAGAGCACGAGTTTGTTAAGAATTCCTCTAGGCTTTAGATAAGATTATTTGGTCCCGGCGTTGTTGAAAGCTATTGAAAATTCTAGTTCCTCATGATGGATCATCAGTATCTGATAAGGCATTAAGAAAAGCAATCTTGTTTGCAAAGAAATTGAATTACGAAATTTTGTTACTTCACATAATAGACCTTAGGCTGTTACAATCTGATTCGATTCTGAAATACATAAATGAAAAAGCTGCACTAGATAAGGCTAAGACACAAATTTTGAAATATTTGAAGGCAGGTAGCGAATCTATGTTGAAAAGCAGAATTGAAGCAGCCAACAAAGAAGGTGTGAATATTCGATTTACATTAGGAATTGGATCCACACCTGAAGGAATAGTCAATGTTGCAAAGGGTGAGAAAGTAGATTTCATTATTATAGGCAGCAGAGGTTTGTCTAGCGCAGACAGAGAATCAACTAAACTGAGAATTTTAGGTAGTGTTGCGAGAAATGTTTCAGAACTAGCCGAGTGTCCAGTAATGATCGTAAAGTGAGCACCAGAAACTTAAACTAACAATCATCCAAAATAAATTTTCGTATTGAATAACTCGAGGATATAAGAACACATTCAAATGCGCTATAGAAAGGAAGAACGATTTCAAATAATATCAATTTCCAATTTGTCCGATTGACACAAGTTTAGAATTCTCCAATGGGGGACGCGATATGATAACCGGTGTCAATTGGAATGTATCTCAAAGTTATCTTTCATTTCTGACAGTCACATACAAAAATCGCAGCCTGCCATTAATGCTTTAGAAATCCGCACTAGATCCAACTAAAGAATTCTGTGCATTGCAATTCATTGCAAACCTAGTATCCTTATACATTTGAATGCAAGTAATACTCATGACTGAATTATACATAGGAACATCTGTTAGAAATAAAAAATTCCTGTTATGGAATTTCATGGAAGAATTATGCGATAAATATGAAGAAGCACGCAGTAAGGATCTTCCAACTGTGTTTAAGCTACAAGATTTCAAATCAATCAACCTTCCGATTTTCTCACAAAATAAGAACTTCATTTTTGAGATACTTAAAGAATATGAACGAGCAAAAGGCTTAATAAAAATCAATCACGATAACGTCGTAGCAACAACAAAAGGTTTGCTTCGAATAAATCTAACTCAACATGATTGGGACTGAATATCCACAAATTGTTATTTCTATTCTAAACAGTCTGGTGTATATTTCGCATGTTCTTATTCTGACATAGGTGATGTATATAGATTGTTCCTAATAAAAGATTATCCTATAGTTAGGAGGCTTACAGCTGAGCTTGTTGGTAAAGATTTATTGAGGCAACATGTTCCCCTAAACTTGTTGGTAACAACAGCGAGGGGGAATGTGTATCTTAAAAGAGTGCGCTCTAGAAAACAAAATTCAAAACTATAATCTGAATATTTAATTCTTGTCGAAATCCTATATTATTACTAGTAACAGAAAATGAAAATGGTTCATAAGCAAATGCCAATATGTTTGAAAAAAAGGCATATAATAGAATGGCTTATAAACTTTTAAGTCTGTGATTTACGGCTGGGACAACACTTTGTAACATTGTTTTATATCCAAGCAATACTTGCTTTTGGTGTCGTTTAGGAATATCATTTATGATATACAACATAGTATCAGCTTCTTGAGATAATTTGTTTATCATGTCCTCCAAAACGACTTTATCCTCCACGCTCATGGGAATATAATAAACCAATTTTTTTAGAGGATTGGCTTCAAGTTTTTCTTTCCCTTGAACTCTTTCGCTGGTTGATTTAGGGTCACCCATATTAATTGAATAATACGAAACAGATAGGATTTATCTAGTTTCTATTGTTGCGAATAGGCAATCATACTATGTATTAGGATTGGCCTTTTTATGGCAGATTCTTAAAATATTGGTCACCATTACGAATATGTCAATGATGAATAAGGTTACTGAGTCCGTCTCTGTCTTTTCACAAATCAAGGACAATTGCGTGATTGCCATTTCTGGCTTTAACCTAGCCACCACCCCAGAATATCTTATTCTTGAACTATATAGACACTACAATGAATTTGGACATCCAAAGAATATGTTTATTGTGTCAGATGCTCTTCCTGCAACACCAAACAGGGCCCTTGACTCAATCGCTGAAACCATATACAAAGATGAAAATCAAGAATTTCTACGGGGTATGTTGATGCCTTTTCTGGGATTTTCACCATGGCTTCAAAGGCTTGTGATTGATAACAGAATTGAGTTCTATGGATGGCCGATTGGCATAACTGCGTACTGGTTTAGAGAAGTGGCGTCAGGGCGACCAGGATTAATAACAAAAATAGGCATCGGTACATTCTTGGATCCAACAAAAGAGGGCGGAGCCTTAAATGAATTGGCAAGCAGAAAGATGTCCTGCAAAATTAACATAATAGACATTGATAACGAGGATTACCTACTCTATCGAGCCCCTAAACCTGATTATGCCTTAATTAGGGCAACGACAGCCGATGAAAGTGGTAACTTGTCAATGGAGGATGAAGGTATCAGAGGAACAGTACTTGCTATAGCTCAAGCAACAAAGGCCAGACCAAATCAGGGTACTGTTTTCGCTCAAACAAGATGGTTAACTAAGATGTCCACTATTAACCCTCGAGATGTGGATATTCCGAGTCCTCTCGTGGACTATATTATTATTTCACCACAAAAGTATCACTGGCAATCTGGAACCATAGAATACGATCCTCGTATCTCTTACAGAACGATACCACCTATAACAGAAAAACTAGTCGCAGAAACCATTACAAAACCAATTGCTCAGTATGAAAGGATAATAGCCAGGAGAATTCTCATCGAATTAATAAAGTTATTCAAAGTTAAAGGTTCTCCTGTGCTAGTAAACTTGGGAATTGGCATCCCGGCCTTAGTATCATCAGTTGCTGCAGAGGAGAATTTAGCGGATTTCATTGTAACAGTAATTGAATCTGGTCCTTGGGGAGGTATCGCATTGTCAGGAACCAATTTTGGTCAGGCCATAAGCCCTTTTGCTCTTTCGACCATCCCCGATATGTTCTCTAATTTTGAAGGAGGGATAATTGACGTCGCCTCCCTGGGTTTTCTTCAAGTTGATAAATATGGAAACGTTAATCCTTCAATATTATCCGATAGAATCTTCGGTCCAGGAGGATTTCCGGTCATCGCCGGTGGAGCTCCAAAAAACTATTTTGCAGGGACATTTACAGCAGGACCAAAAGTAATTGAAATTGTAAATAACAGATTATCTATTGTCCATGACGGTTCTCCGAAATTCGTTGATAATGTCTATAAGATTATTTTTAGCGGAGACCAGGCTATGAAATACGGAAAAGAAAGTCTATACGTAACAGAAAGAGCTGTTTTTAGGTTGACCGAAAAAGGGCTGACTCTCGAAGAGGTTTCACCAGGTGTCGATATTGACAGAGATATACTGTCTAAAATGGAATTTAGGCCTATCATAGCTACTCCATTAAAGCAAATCGACGAGAGACTTTTCGGTGCTGGTAAATTGGGTCTGAGAGAGGAGATTTTTTAGTTTTAGAATTTGATTCTTGTTTCGGATGACTTTGCGAGGTCTGATTTTTCTAATTTAATTTATTCAAATTGATTATACTATCTAACGCAATAGATTAATATTTTATCACTTAGAATGGGCATTCGGCGCTTGCCTTGGCTTGAAAGTCATCAAAAAACCTTTTAGTGCTCATGATTAATTCTGGAGCAATGAATTCTGAACTTGACAGTAAAAGAAAGGTGCATCATTTAGGAGGAGGCAAAGAAAAGCAGGATCAGCAACGGAAAAAGGGAAAGTTCAATGCTTTTGAAAGGGCCGATGCGATTTTCGATCCGGGAACTTTCGTTGAGCTTGATCCGTTCGTACTTCACGATTGCGATGAATTTGGACTGGAAGATAAAAAAATTCTAGGAGATGGAGTACTAACTGGCTACGGTTTGATTGATGGCCGTTTGGTCTACTCATTCCTACATGACTTTACTGTACTAGGAGGATCTTTGGGTCTCGCATTTTCTTCAAAGGTCTGCAAGATAATGGATCTTGCAATGAAACAGGGTGCACCCATTATAGGGATCAATGATTCTGGAGGGGCCCGTATTCAGGAAGGAGTAAGAAGTCTTGCAGGTTACGCTGAAATTTTCCACAGGAATGTTCAAGCATCGGGAGTAGTACCTCAAATTTCAGTTATAGTAGGCCCTTGTGCAGGAGGAGCAGTGTACTCTCCTGCGATAACAGATTTTATAATCATGACCAAGTCGGCATACATGTTTGTCACAGGACCGGAGGTAGTAAAGGAGGTGACAAAAGAAAATGTAAACTTTAATGATCTGGGAGGTGCTGCAGTCCATAACGAAAAAAGTGGTGTTGCACATTTTGTTGCGGAGGATGAGCTGGATTGCTTTACACTTCTTCGAAGAATACTTTCTTTTTTTCCTTCAAATAATCTTGAAAATCCACCACGGATAGAACCTCAAGACGATCCTAAGCGACAGAATGAAGAATTAAATTCAGTCCTTCCTTCGAGCTCGCACGAGCCATATGATATGCACGAAATTATTAGGAAAATCGTTGATAATTACGATTTTCTCGAGGTCCAGAGACACTGGGCAAAGAACATCACAATAGGATTAGCAAGACTTGATGGCAATACTGTTGGCATAGTGGCGAACAATCCTCAGGTTCTTGCTGGGGTACTTGATATTGACTCTTGCGATAAAGCTGCGAGGTTTGTTAGATTCTGTGACTGTTTTAATATTCCTCTAATCGCATTTGTTGATGTCCCTGGTTTTCTACCTGGAACCTCTCAGGAGTGGGGAGGAATAATAAGGCACGGAGCAAAGCTTCTGTACGCTTTTTCGGAAGCTACCGTTCCGAAATTTAGTATCATAACGCGCAAAGCTTACGGTGGAGCTTATTGTGTATTAAACAGCAAGCACATAGGAGCAGATTATAACTTTGCATGGCCTAGCGCCGAAATTGCGGTTATGGGTCCAGAAGGGGCTTGTAACATAATCTTCAAGAAAGAAATATCCGAATCGCCAACACCGGATCAAAGAAGAAAGGAGTTTGCTGAAGACTATAGGATTAAATTCTCAAATCCATACGTAGCTGCATCCCGTGGATACATTGATGATGTAATAGAACCGGAACAAACACGTCCTAGATTGATATCATCTCTCAAGTCAATTTATAAAAAAAGGATCGGCAGGCCCCTCAGAAAACATGGTAATATTCCTGTTTAGGTCTATTTATTTTGTTCCTTTGAAGAGTAGCCAAACCCGTACAACATAATTTAAATCTGGAATTCCATTACTGCTGCTACTTCTAAATTACTTATGAAATCTGCAAATGATGTAATTAAGAAACTATTTTTTAAGGGCTTTGACTGAAAATATTAAAACATGAAGCTACTTATCGCAAACAGGGGAGAAATCGTATCAAGAATAGTCAAGAGCTGTAGGAAACTTGACATAATTCCTTGCGGGGTATATTCTGAGGCAGACAAAAATTCTATTTATGTGAAATTCCTTTACGAAGCCCAGCACATAGGAGGATTGGCTGCAAGTGATAGCTATCTGAGAATGGACAAGATAGTAGGCGCCGCCTTGCAATTGGGATGTGATATGATTCATCCAGGCTATGGATTTCTTGCTGAAAATCCAGAGTTCTCTGAAGTTTGCAAAAGAAAGGGCATCATTTTTGTCGGCCCCTCTCCACAAGTTTTGAAAATTTCTGGTGATAAACTGAGAGCTAAACAAGTTGTTTCCAGAATAGCACCTGTCTTAGAGGCAAAAGAAGTTTCCACGCAAGAAGAGGCGTTGAAGGTAGCCAAGGAAATTGGATATCCCGTTATATTAAAGGCCGCAAGGGGCGGAGGTGGGAGAGGGCTTAGAATTGCTTCCTCGCAAGAGGACATAAGTAAGGGCTTTGAATCATCTAGAAAAGAATCGATGATTAGCTTTGCATCAGACCGCCTGTTTATTGAAAAATATTTGGAACGTCCTAGACACATAGAAGTCCAGATTCTTGGAGATGGTCAAAATATAATCAATCTTGGAGAGAGGGAATGCTCTATTCAACGGCGCCATCAAAAGCTGATAGAGGAAACGCCGTCGCCGGCCCTGACAAAAGAGATGAGACATAGAATCACTGACACCGCAACTGACATAATGAAAGAAATGAAATATGATAATGCAGGAACGGTCGAATTTCTGTTTAAAGATGAGCAGTTTTATTTTATGGAGATTAACTCTAGGATTCAGGTAGAGCATCCCATTACAGAGCAGGTTACAGGTATAGATCTAATTGAGCAACAGCTAAATATTGCCTCGCGAACTGGTCTGACAATAAAACAAGAAGATGTGAGGCCAAGAGGGCATGCCATAGAGTGTCGAATTAACGCAGAACATCCCTTAACGTTTATACCTTTTGGAGGTAGAATAAAATCTTTTGTTCCTCCACATGATACAAAAAATGTAAGAATTGACACTGCATTGTCCTCAGGTAGCATAGTACCACCATTTTACGATTCGTTAATAGCAAAACTCATATGTTTTGAAGATAGCAGAATCGGAACAATTGAAACGATGAAGCGTTCTCTCTCTATGTTTAGGATTTCAGGAATTCCGACCACAATACCTTTTCATATCTCCGCGCTAAATGATACAAGATTTATGGAAGGAATGTATGACACGTCTTTTGTTGATGAATTAACTCCATTTTCATTGAAGGATGGAGAAGTGGCATCTGCCATTCTATGTCAGTTGCCCAGAAAAGTCAAGTTTTTGGAGAAAAAAGGAAATTCAAATGCGGATATCTGGATTAAAAGTAGATATAGTGACTCAAATTTTGATCAATACATTTCAAATTCAAGGTGGTTACATGAGAGTTAAGGTTAATGGCAATGACTATGACATAAAGATAATCGGACAGAATGTTATAGTTAATGGAAAGCAAATAACTGCCAAATTCGATGAAGACCAAATTACAATAGAAGGAAAGAAATTTTATTTAGACTACATAGACGATAGTGATCCTTCTCTGATGATCGTAAATGGCATGGCATATATCGTTTCAAAGAATTCAGACCTTACAGTATCCATGAAAGAACTTAGAGCACCTATAAGCGGTAGGATAGTCGAAGTTTTGGTTAAAGCCGGAGACGACATAAAGAAAGGCCAACAGATCGTGGTTCTTGAAGCTATGAAAATGCAGAATCATATTTATTCACCTACCACAGCGAAAATATCAGAGTTAAGGGTGAAAGAAGGTCAAACTGTTAAGACGGGAGAGATTCTTGCTACATTTCAATAAATTCAATTATCGTTCTGGAGATGTAAAGGCGCTGGTTGTCACTTCCATTTTCTTAGGTCTCCTTCTAATAAGCCGCTTCCCAAATGTATTCTGTCTATATGTTTCGACAATTCCATTTTATCAACAAATTTTGATTCGCAATATGGACAATTTAAAACTGGACTTTGTGAAGTCTGTGGCTTTTCTAATTCGATAAGTTCTACATTCCTTGTTGGCATATTTCCAACAATCGACATTAATGTTGCGACGCCTAATATACTTCCGTGATCCAATATGGGGAGTCGTCGCAATTGTTTTTCTCGCATTATTTTGATAGCCTCAATACATGGGGTGTCTTTATCAACTGTAATGAGTGGAGTGCTCATAATTTTTCCTATATTGACCTTGAACATCCCAAGATTCCTGGCAACAGCTCGATAGATAATATCCCTTTCCGTAACAATTCCAACCAACTCACCGGACTTTGAATTTCTGACAAGGACGCTTGACACTCCTTTGCGTTGCATCTCCTTTGCGGCCTCATTGATACAAGCAGAATCGTCAAGAATGGCGAGATTTTGTTCTAATACCTGAGTAACAGGAGCCGTTAGATCTATATCTTCAGCTAATTTCAAACTAACATGTTAGAGAGCACATATTTATTAAAAGTATTGTATATTTGAGAAGTCTCGCCAGTAAGTAATATTTAGTTCCTTTGGCTTTTTCAAATTGAAAGCATATACAAGAAAACTCGACTCGGTGTTGATTCTGTGTTTAAAGTTTGTTCGTTACCATTCTTTCTATGGATTAATATCCTTTAAGTCTTCACATTTTATTAGAGATAAATTTTACCAGATCGATTAGTCTGCAAGCAAAACTCCACTCATTATCATACCAAGACATAATCTTAACAAGGTTGTTTTTTGTACCCAGAACCATTGTGCTCAGGCCATCAACTATTGAGGACTGCGATTCTCCTATAATATCTGAGGACACTAGCGGCTCCTCAGTATATGCCATAATCCCCTTCAATTCACTCTCTGATGAATCTTTTAGAGCCTGATTTACTTCTTCTTTTGTAACTTCCTTTTGCAATGTCAATACTACATCTACTATAGATCCGTTACTAACCGGAACACGTAGGGCCATTCCGTCCATTTTGCCATTTAATTCAGGTATTACTGTTCCTATAGCTTTTGCAGCTCCGGTACTTGTTGGAATGATAGACATCATTGCCGCGCGTGCTCTTCTCAGATCCTTGTGTGGTAGATCGAGAATTCTCTGATCGTTGGTATATGCATGACAAGTTGTCATATATCCCCTTTCTATCCCAAACTTATCATTAATGGTCTTAAGAAGTGGGGCAAGACAGTTGGTTGTACATGAAGCCATGGAAATAATGTTATGCTTTGTGTTATCGTATAGATCGTCATTGATTCCAATTAAAACCGTTGCGTCGGGACTTTTTGCCGGAGCTGAGATTATTACCTTCTTGGCTCCCGCGGTTATGTGTTTTTTTGCCTCATTGGCATCATTGAATTTGCCTGTAGATTCAATAACAACATCGATTTTCAAATCTTTCCACGGTAGCTTCAAAGGATCTTTTTCTGCAAGCACTTTTAAGCTGTGTTCGTCCACGAGTATTTCATCATCCTTAGCTTCAACTCTACCGTCATACTTTCCGAATGTCGAGTCATATTTGAATAAATGAGCGAGTGTCTTTGCATCTGTTAGATCGTTTATAGCAACTATATTCGCAATATTACCAAAGTCCTTATCGGCCAAAGCCGCTCTTAAGAAACATCTTCCAATTCTACCGAAACCGTTGATTGCTATCCTTACTACCACGAATATTATTGAACGTTCAGTATTATAAGTAGTAATAGCAATATACTTCATTAAAATCGCATATTGAACAACCGGTTGATAGAAAATGTCTAGCTAGCTCAAATAGTGAATATGATATTCTTACTGTGGATGTATTTCCGATAAATGCTTATAGTAATAATCTTTTATCATCTCTTCGACACAAAATCTGCATTTGATTTTTGAATAAAGGTTCTGATAGCATTTCTTACAATATTTATTCTTTGTTTTTTCTCCAACGGTGATTTCGTACAATAATCGTTTTTGTTGTCCGCAGCCACTGCACTTTCCTACCCCTATCATCATTTATTCATAATAAAAGTATAAATAAAAGGTTTCACTGTCAGCTATCAAAAACTTCTGATTTAACTTAGCGATCTCCTTAAATGGTAATATATGCACGTGTATGATCGGTTAATTATAGTATTCCTTTATTTAACAACTAATACTGGACAAGGAGCATTCACTACAACTCCAGAGGCAGTACTACCGAGCATAAATCGGAATTCTGAAACACTCCTTATACCAATGATAATAAGATCTATATTTTTTTTATCCGCATATTCTGTTATTTCATTTACGACGGAAGATTGCGCCCGTATAACCTCTATTTCAAGGTCAACTCCGGCCGAAACGGATTGTTCCGCAATCTTATCAAGATAGGCGTAATCATGTTTTGTTCCCTTAGCAAGATTTTCTTCGGGAAAATGTTTACTAGAGGGTATAACGTGCAGTGCCATGACGTCCGCATGAAGTTCATGACCCAATTTAATTGCATAATCTCCGGCTCTCTTTGAATTTTCTGAACCGTCAACAGCGACCAGTATACAATTTATTTTGAGATCTTTGTACATGTATATTCCTTGAATTGATGGTGCAAAGGACTTTAATTTCTTTATGGTTAAAATATATATTCGCATCGTAACTTAATTTGAAAATCACCTTAACGCATTGGTATCAAAAATTGACAGATATCGTCTCGAAAAAGAACAACACTTCATTAAATTTATCATTTTAAATAAGATAACAATATCAGCAGAAGAAATTTAAGGGATATGACGTGCGTAGTGATATGAATAATCAAATTTCTTCCCAAAAAATTTTTGTAATATTTCCGGCGAAAAATGTAGAAGATACTATCGAACATGTCATAACAACTGCTAAGAAGAGCCGATACAATCCAGAAGTAATAGTTGTCGATGCTTATTCGTCAGATGCAACAGTCGAAAAAGCCAAGAAAGTTGGGGGCGAGGGTTGTTCAGCAGGATGATAGACTGTTTCCTGCAAAAGGGATCGCCGTGAAAAAAGGACTAAATGAAGCTATAAGTATTAATGTAGATATTGCATTATTTCTCTTGGGGATACCTTGGGTTTGCCTTTACCGATCTCTTTTATCTTATGTTTTGCTACATCCTGTTCAGCTTCTTCAGATGTTTGCCAGAAAAGAAGGTAAGGTGATATTGTTGTACCGATAACCGCTACAAACATAATGGCATAGTCAGGACTAAAACTTATGGAAGGAATTATCGTAAATAATATCTGGTTTATGTTCCCTCCCACAATTACTGCAGTTATGACATATGCGAAAAGCGAGAGTACCAAGTACTTAAGTACTCTGACATACTTGTGATAAGGAATAAAAATTTCTGCAATAATAATAAAAGCTGAAAATAGCACTGACGTTACCACTAACGGAACATCTGGGAATATGATTCTGACTGAAGCAGACATTGCTCCCAAGTCAGCTCCGATATTAATTGTGTTAGCAATTAATAGAAGGCTTGATATTGGATATACAATTTTAGTAGAGTATTTTTTTAATTAGCGCTGCCAAACCATTTCCGCTGAGAAGACCGATCCTTGCACACATTTCTTGTATAACAATCATGGTAGGTAATAGGAACAGAGTCATCCATAACATCCCGAGACCAAATTTTGCACCTGCTTGAGAGTAGGTCGCAATACCTGATGGATCATCATCTGCTGCTCCAGTTATTACGCCGGGCCCCAACGCCTTTAGAAGTTGTGATATGGATCTTAAACGTAATTTATTGAATGGAGATAAGTTTGAGTTTGGATGAGTTATTCTTCTTTTTCCGACCCAATTGCTGAGCGATTTACTGTATGCCTACATGTATTTAGTATTTTAATTGAAGATCATTAATCTTAATCAATGGTTTTTAGGCCTCATGATGACCGTAGTGACTTCTTTTTAATATACTGAGAGTATCAGAATGTTATGATATAATAAGTACTAATGGATTACTGAAATTCAATGTTTTCAAGAATACTGGTACCTGTTGATGGTTCCGATAATTCTTACAGAGCATTTGACGCATCACTGCTCCTTTCTGAAAAACTAGGTGCAGAGGTAACTGTAATTCACGTTATGGAAGATATACCTGTTTCATATGTTGTATCAGAAAAACTACTAAGAGAGATAGTGGATGCCTACAAAAGAGAAAATCACCTTATACTTTCGAAATGTTCAGAAATTGCCACAAAAAAAGGATTAGTCATACAAACTAAACTACTTCAGGGAAATCCCGGCTCAACAATTCTAGATTTTTGTGAAAAGGAGAAATATGATATCATAATCATGGGTAGCCGAGGAATGGGGAAGTTCAAAGAATTAGTCCTAGGTAGCGTATCAAGCAGAGTCCTGCATCATTCATCATGTCCTGTTATGATAATAAGATAGTATGATTACCTAATCAATTAAAATTTTTTAGAGTAGATTCGATTTGGAGGGGTAAATTTGGAGTCCGATTCATATCTGCTTGGTCGAATGTGATATATGATTTCATTTTATTATTCAAATCGTTTTACTAAATAGATAGGTATTCAAGAAAAGCACATTTTACATTTTGCTATGCAGTGACTCTGATAAAATGACCCATCACAAAGATGGAAATTGAATATAAGTTTGAAGCAGTTATTTCCAAATTCTTTCCAAACAATGGTAAATTAAAATAAATAACGTAAATCATATGAGGACATTCAATCCCAATCCTTCCGGGTTTCTCTAGCCTTAAGCAAGCCTTTTGATGTTGGCACAACAGTATCATCCCGTATACTTATATATCCCCTGGCTTTTTCGTACTCTCTTAGCGTTTCGTATACATCCCTTTCGCCGAGCAGGAAGATTGGCAGTTTGGTTGACTTGAAATCTCGTATCTTAAATTCTGTGGGAGAGCCTTTTCTGCGTGCTTGATCATACTTATCGAATAGTTCCTTCATGAAATTCCATACGAGAAACTTCTTGTCCCTAACTGAGCTAGCTCGGGAAATCGCGTGCAAACGTGGATCTTTACTGTTTTCTTCGTACAATCTACGTGCTAAATCCGATGCAGTTACTATTCCTAGTAATACATTATTTTTTATTATAGGAAGTCGCCGAATTGAGTACTTAGCCATGATCAATGCTGCATCATAAATATGGGCATCGTCGTTAAGCGAAATCAAAGGAGAAGACATTATCTCCGAGGCATTGGTAAGTTTCGCATCCTTAGACTCAAAAAGTAACCTTCTTACAATATCTCTCTCAGTAATAATTCCTTCTGGATGTTTAAGTTCATTCAAAATAACTACCGAACTCTTATTTTTCACTGTCATAGTCCTTACAATAGTATCAACATTATCAGAACGGTTAGCAGTTTCGAGTGGAGCAGGGGTCATTATAGATATAACACTATTAGTCTTATCGTCATGCATGACTCGGATTACCCCCATCTTGGAATTTATTCGCTCTCATTACCACAAAGAACATGGAAATCAATCCCCATATTTCAGGATTACGTATGCATAATCCAAAAATTATACATTCACTTGCAACTGAATCGCAATTCCTACTCTGACCCAGTGACGCAGTTGGGTATCATATTAAATTGTATTCGCGAGGGAGAGCTAATCATGCTATTCCTATCACAATTACATGTGTGTTTCAATGAACATGACTACTACTGTGGTAATATGATTCCTCTTCCTGCTATCAATCCCTGTTCAAGTGAGATGACACCCTCATTTATTTTGCTCAACTTCAACTTT